>JBBQRH010000032.1:0-42015 GCA_038215035.1 Gemmatimonadales bacterium
GTTGACCACCACATCGATCCGCCCATGCGCGGCCATCGCATCCGCAAATGCCGCGCGGACCGACGCGGGATCGGCACCGTCGAGCGTGACGACCGTGGCCCGATCATCCGCGACGCCCGTCGCCTGAATCGCTTCCAGTCGAGCGGCTTCCACGCGTCCACGTTCGCGACCCGTGAGCACCACGGTTGCGCCTTCCCGCAGATAGTGGCGCACGATGTGGCCGCCAAGATTTCCGGCGGCGCCGGTGACGAGCGCCACCTTGCCGAACAGCCGTCCTTCGCGTGCCGTCACGTCCATGCCCTCTCCAATCGCTGGCGGTGTCAACGTTCCTTCGGACGGTGTGCTCATGCTCCATGCTCCGTGGCGGCCCACGCTTCGAGCAACGCATCCTTGCTGCGCAGCCCGAGCGCCGGCAAGGCGTGGTTCACCAGATAGTTGGCGCCGGCGTGTTTGTTCTCCCACATCGCCTGGTGCGCGCTTGGCAGGTCCTGCCACGGTACCACCGTCGGTGGCGTGATCTCCAGCAACCCCGCTGCAATCATGTCGTTCATGCGCGTCACTTCGAACGCGTTGGTGAGGTGCGTTCCGAGAATGGAGGCCGTCGGCATCAGGATCTTTCGCTGGCGGGTCCAGACCTGCGGTGCGTAGAAGGCATACCGACGCCCCGCCATTTCCTCGCAATAGACCACCCGTCCGGTGAACGGCTTGACCAGCGATGTCGACACGCCAAGCGCATCGTGACCGGCCCGCTCCATGATCAGGTCAGGCGCACCACGCGGATTGTCGGGCGACCGCAGCAACTTGCCGACGGCAGCGCCGAATGGCTTGAGCGTATGGTCCTGGAAATCTCGCACGGCCTGCCGGAAGGTTTCCGTCGCCGTTCTGGCATCGGGTAGTCGCGGCATGGTGCGCGGCCAGTCGAACTCCGACGAACGCCGCCCGATCTCCTCCAGCGACACCACACCGGCAATGGCATCCTCGAAGCCGAGCGACTGGAGAAACTCGCGCTGGCCATCGGTCGTGGCAGCCACCACACAGCGACCGCGCATCGCACGTACCGCCTCGATCATCTCGAGTCCAACGGTGTCGACCAGGTCCGTCGTACGCGGACCGTAGAACACCAGCACCGCCTCGCCGGCGCGCATCGCGGCTCGGCGCAGCATCGACTCGGGGTCTGCCGACCCCGACTTGCCCACGAAGGTGAAGTGATACCCGCTCGACGCGCCATAGAAGGTCAGCTCGCCTCCCTGCTCCAGCAGCTGGAACGATCTGGGGAACGCCGTCTCGCCGGCATGCGAGACGACGTAGTCCGCCAGTCGCCCGCCGTTCTGCGCACGATATTCTGCACACAGCACTTCGCCCGCCGCCAGCCACGCGCGCGTTCCCGCCTCATCCTCGGGCACGACGGTGAACAGCTCGGCAAACCGAGGGTCCCGTCGATCGAGTGTGGCCGTTGCACCAAGCGCACGCACCGCCGCCGCACGTTCCGGACTCGACACCAGCCCCGTCACCTGGACGCCGGTCTTGAGCGCTGTCTTCAGTGCCTCGAGCCCGGTGCCCGTCGCCGACCCTTCGACGAACATCGTCTTGCCCGCTTCGATCTTCAGCGTCGTGAACAGCGCGCGTACGATCGTCCCGAGATTCAGGATGTACGAACCCGCCTGTTCGAGCGTCAGATCGCCCGGCACAGTGTGCAACTGCGGCGCCTGAGTAACGATGAATTGCGAGTGACTGCCGAAGTCGGTCTCGTAACCCTGAATCGAGAAGTCGGCGTACATCGGATCGCGCGCCGCCAGCGGCGAGAGCAGGTTGCTCTTCCCACTGTAGATCGCCACCAGGTCACCCACCTTGAGCCGCCCCTCCGCCTTCGCATCGGCGCCGAGCGCCGCCACCAGTCCCAGCCCACCCGATCCGGTAACCTGCACGTCCAGATCGTGGTTGTCGAAGCTCGACACGGGAATACCGGTGATCGCCCAGATGTCGTTGAAGTTGACTTCGGAGGCAAGCACGTACACCAGTGCTTCCATGGCACCGGGCAGCGTCACTGGTACGATCAGTTCCCGCTCGGCCACCTTCGGCTGGCCGAAGCATGGTGCACCAGTGGCCTGATCCTTCGGCACACCGAACGCAAACTGCCACGATGGAATCTGCGTCACGCCAGGATAGAATGGTGCGCCCACCGGCAGCAACTCACCGTGCAGCATCTGCGCGTTCACGAACTCCTGCTGCTCGGCAACCAGTCGAACGCCATCGCGCTTGATTGGCAGCGGCGCGCTCTGCTTGTCGAGGAACTGTCGGATGCCGGCCTTGCCGCCGTCAGGGTCGACGACCCCTTCCGCAAACAACTCCGCTTCGCGCAGCAGCCCCGCCGGTACACCGAATGTCCAGCCGGCCCGCACGGCATCGAGCACGCGCTCGCCCGCCTTCGCTCGTCCGGCCCACTGCAACTGTGCGAGGATCTGCTGCAGGTATGCATCCGTCAGCACCGCCGCCAGGTCCAGCTGGCCGGCAGTGTTCCATGTCAGCGTCTCGGCCAGCCGTCCATGGTGCGCCTTCCCCAGCACGCTCACATCGCCGGTGCGATACCACTCGCGAACGCGGGCGTGCGCACACGACAGCACATCGTCCGCCGCACCCGTCAGCTCGTCCACCAGCCCAATCTCCCGGGCCTGCGTACCATCGACGTTCCGCCCGCTCAACAGCAGTTCGAGCGCGTCGCGAAGCCCGTCAGCGCCGCGGCGATCGGAGAGCAATCGCGGCAGCCGCTGCGTGCCGCCGTAGCCTGGCAGCAGACGCAGCCGGATCTCGGGTTGCCCGAACTGCGAGAACGGTTCAGCGATCCGGTAGTGGCACGCCAGCGCGAACTCCATCCCGCCTCCCAGCGCCACACCCTGGATCGCGGCAATACATGGCTTGCCCATTCGCTCGATCTGCCGGAACGCCAACTGCGCATTGTTCGGCAGCACGCGCGCCTGCTCGAGGGTGTGAATCTCGTCGAGGAACTGGCGGATGTCGGCACCGGCCACGAACGATGAAGTCCCATCACCGGTGAACACCACCGCCTTCACATCGTCGCGGCGGGCAAGATGATCGACCACGATGTTCAATTCGTCCAGCGCGCGCTCGTTCAGTGCGTTCACCGGCGGATTGGTCACGTAGACGGTCGCGACCTTTGCGCCGGCGGCCAGCGTGTTGTACTGCACACGGAAGTAGCGATACCGCTCGAACAGCTCCTGGTCCTCCGAGAGCTTCTGCTTGCGCTGCCATTCTGCAATGGCCGTCGCCAGCTCGGCGATCGACTCCGGATTCCGGAGTGTGCTCATGTCACCGAGTTCCGTGCCTTCCACCAGCGCACGCACCATCCGGCGCACATACTTGCCGCTGCGCGTCTCCGGGAACTGCGTCACCTCGATGAAGTCGCTCGGCACGGCGACGGCGCCCTTCTCGAATCGCACCAGCTCCGTCAGGCGTCGCTTGTCGTCCTGCGTCAGCGTCCGACCCGCGCTCGGCTTCACGAACGCCAGTGGCGTCAGGCCCTTCTCGCGATGTGGTGCTCCGACCACGATCACGTTGCCCACCGGTGACTCGGGATCGAGCTGACGATGACGGAGAATCGCGCCTTCGATTTCCTCGGTGCCCATGCGGTGGCCCGACACATTGATGACGTCGTCGCTGCGACCGTGCAGCGAGAACGACCCGTCGGCGTATCGCACTGCGAAGTCGCCTTGTGTGTATGCCCACACGCCCTTCCATCGCGACCAGTACGTCTCCGTCCAGCGCCCGATGTCGCCCTTCCACTCGGGGGCGACGCGCGCGCCCTCGACGCGGAAATGTTCACTGTCGCCCCAGACCGTGCGCGCGAGGTACGGATACGGCGCCGAGATCACGATCTCGCCCTTCTCATCCAGCGTCGCGCGGCGGAACGGCGCACCCGACTCACCAGCGCGCCGGAACAGCGCCAGCGGAGCCTCCGGATTCACGTCCTCCGCCGCCGATTCCGCCCACACATCGCCCATGACCCACGGCAGCGGATAGGTGTGTGCGTCGGCGCGCAGCGGGTAGTCGCCGTTACCGTAGAAGTGTGTCCACGCAATGCCACCATGTTCGGTCGCCCAGTACGAATTGATGTACCACGGTGCCAGCAGGTCCATCCCGAACTGCTGGACGGTTGGCGAGGTCGGCTCCGCGCAGAACGTGCACACGCGCAGCGTGGAAAGATCGTAGCGCCGCACGTCTTCTGCGTTCTGTGCATCCTGCATGATGCCCTTCAGAAAGGTCACGCCCGCCTTGAAGATGCTGACCTTGTGCCGTTCGATGATCGACGCGAAGCGTCCAGCATGCGGAAAGACCGGCGCCCCTTCGGTGAACACGCTCGTGACACGCGTCGTCAGCGCGGCCGAGATCATGTAGCTCTGTCCCGTGATCCAGCCCGGATCAGCCACGACGTACATCACGTCACCGGCCTGCGCGTCAAACGCCACCCGCATCGAGTACGCAATGCCTGACGTGTACCCGCCGTGCACGTGCACCACGCCCTTCGGCTTGCCGGTGGAGCCTGACGTGTAGATGAAGAACAGCGGGAACTCCGCATCGAGCGGTGCCGGTGCGCTGGCGGCCCAGATGGCGCGCACGAATTCGGCGTCGGGGAGCGCAAGCAGCTCCGCTTCGGATGCCACCGCGATGCCCGCTGCCCGTGCCGCAGCCAGGATCGTCTCGACCGCCGCGTCCGTCAATTCGTGACTCCACCGGTCACGTTCGTCGCGCCAGACGATGTCCTCGATACCGCTGTGTCGGACCACCACCACCGCGTCCACGCGTGGCGGGGTCGACACCAGTGCCGCCGCGATGGCCGTGCGCACCCTGCTGGCCTCACTGGCCGAGAGTTCGTGTGCGTCGGAGAGCGCCTGCAGCGCGCGTCCCACACCACGCATCACGTCACTGCGCTGCACGGTGATCTCCCCCGACAACGTCTCGTCGATCGCCCCCAGCAACGTCGCCATCCGCGCCGGTGACAGCTGCAACCCCTCCAGCGTCTCGGCAACGACGATGCGCGCGGACGTCAGCGGCACATAGTCATCGAGCGCAGGATCCGTGTAGGCCGTCTTGAACGGCACGATCTGGGCGTTACGGTACCCGCCGTCGCAGGTGACGACCACGCGCGCGCCCGCATCGTGGATCCGGTCGCTCAGCGTCTTGTCGCTGAATCCGCCGAACACCGGCGTGTAGACGACACCGATCCGCTTCGCGCCTTCGGTCCAGAACAGCTGCGCGGGAATGTTCGGCATGTTGAGCGCGATCCGATCACCGCGCCGCAGTCCCAGCGCCTGCAGTGCGATGGAGCACTTGGCTGATTCCAGCAGCAGCGTCCGCCGTGAGACCGGGTAGCACTCGACCGGGCCACCGCGCCCGTCGTCCACCGACATGTCCCAGCGATCCCCTTCGAAGATCAGCGCTGCTTCGGCGCCGTGGCCGGCCAGGACGTGCCGGTCGACTTCATTGAAGCCGGCATTCGTCAGCGCCCCCTCGAACCAGCGCCAGAAGGGTGCGTCGTCCCCGTTGAAGGCGCGGCTCCACGGCGTGTACTCGCCTGGCAGTTCCGGCACCACGACGGCGCCGGTCGCAGCGTCCCACCCCGTCCAGCGTTGCGCCGAATCATCCCACGTGATCCAGACACCATCGGCGCCGATCGTCGGATGAAACCAGTGGAGTTCGCGCTTGGCGATCTCCCCATGAAAGCGCCCCGGGTCCGCGATGCACTCGGCTCGCATTCGCTCCCAGTCGGTGCGTGACCGGATGGGATTCCGACGCGCCACTGGGGGTGACACGACGCGAAGCCCCGTCGGTTCGACGGGGAAAGTCTCTGCCAATACGGCCATGCCGGCTACTCCGGGCGGTGGCGGGAAGTGAGTTCTGCACGATCGACCGCGTCGGCTACCCCGGCACGGCTCGAGCAAAGAAGCCGGGGACCTGAGCGACTCGCAAGGACGAGACTGTAGTCGGCGCCGGTCGGCAACGTGGGTACCCGGCTCCCCGGAGCACCTTCTGCGCCGAAAATCGCCACCCCACGCGGCACACAGGCCTCGAGGGGCGTGTGGCCTCCCTCTGCCCGTCCGGGGTTCGGGTCCGCTGACGCGGTGGGCGCGCCCGCGCACCCTGCAACAATGGCGCGCCCCCGCCGCACGGCGGCATACTGTCCCGGTGTGTGGCCACATTCCCTCGTCCCCCTCGGTGAGCGCGCGCTCACGATTGATCTTGCCGCCGTCGACACCGCGTCGATCCGGGGCCTCGTTCAGTCGCTCGATGCGCGCCTGCTGGCCGATGCGACACCGGGCATCACGGGCCGCGTCCCCGCGATTCGCGCGCTGACGCTGCACTACGAGCCGGCACGGATCTCATACCATCAGCTGGAGCGCTACATCGAATCGGTGCTCGCCTCGCTGACGATCAGCGCCACGCCCGCGCGCGCGCCAATCACCATTCCCGTCTGCTACGGTGGCGAGTTCGGCCCCGATCTCGATGTGGTGGCCAACACACACCGTACCACACCCGACGCCATCGTCACTGCACATACCGCCGGTGTGTATACCGTCGCGATGATCGGGTTTCTGCCGGGCTTTCCGTACCTCGAGGGCCTCGCGCCCGCGCTCCACACACCGCGCCGCGCCGCGCCGCGAACGAATGTCCCGGCCGGCAGTGTCGGCATCGGCGGCAGCAGCACTGGCGTCTACCCGTGCAGCTCCCCGGGCGGCTGGCAATTGATCGGTCGCACACCGCGCGCATTGTTCTCGGCGTGGCGCACGCCGCCGGCACTGCTCGCACCGGGTGACGTGGTGCATTTCGTCGCGATCGCGCCAGAGGACTGGGCGGTGTACGAGGAATCGACGTGAGCATTACCGTCCGTCAGGCTGGCATTCAGACGACCGTGCAGGATCTGGGACGACCGATGTGGCAGCACATCGGCGTCCCGGTCGGTGGTGCGATGGACACGACCGCGCATCGGATCGCCAATCTGCTGGTCGGCAACCACCACAGCGCCGCCGCACTCGAGTGCGCGCTCGGCGGCGTCGCACTGCAATTCGGCCGATCGGCGCTGGTCGCACTCACTGGTCGCGACCTCACGGCCTCGCTCGACGGAACCCCGATTCCGGCCTGGCATCCCTTCGCGGCGCAGCCCGGTGAACTGCTCGTCCTCCATACGGGATGCCGCACGACGATTGCGATTGCCGGCGGCATCGATGTGCCCGTGATCCTCGACGCGCGTGGCACATCGTTGCGCGCCGCGTTCGGCGGCTTTCACGGCCGCGCACTTCGACGAGGGGATGTGATCCCGCTCGGCCTCGGCACGCCGCGCTCCGATCGCATGCGTGCGTACCTCGACGCGCACCGACGGACCGTCGCTGACTGGGGCGCCAGTCCGGCGCTGCTGCCGCCGTATATGACCACACCAACGCTGCGTTTCATCGCGGGACCGGAGTACCCGCTGCTCACCGACGCAGCGCGGGACGTGCTGCTCGGTGACACCTTTCGGATCGCCCCGGACTCCGACCGCATGGGGTTCCGCCTCACTGGGCAGACGCTGTCACTTGTCACCTCGCGCGAAATGACCTCATCCGGCGTCACCGCAGGCACCATCCAGCTGCCACCCGGTGGAGCGCCGATCGTACTGATGGCCGATCGCCAGACCACCGGCGGGTATCCGCGTCTGGGCGACGTCATCGCCGTCGATCTCCCGCTGCTGGCCCAACTCCGGCCTGGTGACTCGCTCCGATTTGCGCCGACATCGTTGGTTGACGCACACGCGGCCTACTGCGCACGCGAAGCCGACCTGCAGCGCGCGGAGCGCGCACTGTCCCTCCGATTTGCAGCGGGAGCCGATGGTGCGCGTTGACCTGAATTGCGACATGGGCGAGAGCTACGGCGCCTGGACCATCGGCAACGACGCCGCCGTGCTGCCCCACATCACCTCCGCCAGCATCGCCTGCGGATTTCACGCCGGCGATCCGAGTGTCATGCGATCAACGGTCGAACTGGCGTTGACGCACGGGGTTTCGATTGGCGCCCATCCAGGCCTCCCCGATCTCGTCGGCTTCGGACGTCGCGAGCTCGCCGCGTCGCCGCAGGACGTGCATGACATGGTCGTCTACCAGATCGGCGCCCTGCAGGCCACCGCGCGCAGCGACGGCGCAGCATTGCGGCACGTCAAGCCACATGGGGCACTCTACAACATGGCAGCGCAGCGACGCGATCTGGCTGATGCCATTGCACGGGCCGTTGTCGGCGTGGATGCCAGACTGCTGCTGTTCGGACTCTCCGGCAGCGCCCTGATCGACGCCGGCGCAGCGCACGGACTGCGCACCGTCAGCGAGGTGTTTGCCGATCGGAACTATCGCACCGATGGCACACTGGTGCCGCGATCGATGCCCGATGCGTTGATCACCGATGCCGATCGCGCCGCGGAACGCGTGGTGCAGATGGTCCGGCACGGAACGGTGACGTCGATCGACGGCGCCGAGATTCGCATCGTCGCCGAATCCATCTGCATTCACGGTGACGCCACTGGCGCGCCGCAGTTCGCACAACGCATCGGGGCCGCGCTGCGGTCGGCTGGGATTTCCGTGCTGGCTCCCGGCGACACCGTTCACTCCTGACCACGACTCCATGCTCGTTCTGAGCGGTCTGCTCATCGTCGTCCTCGGCTTTGCCTTCCGGCTCAATCCACTGCTGGTCGTCACCTGCGCCGGTGTCGTCACCGGACTGGCCGGCGGGCTCGGACTTGTGAAGACCATCGGAACGCTGGGTCACGCATTCACCGAAAGCCGCTACGTCGCCATCGTCTGGCTGGTGTTGCCGGTGATCGGGTTGCTCGAGCGCGCCGGTCTGAAGGAACGAGCGCGCGACGTCGTGATGCAGATGAAGAGTGCGACGACCGGGCGTGTGCTGCTGGCGTATCTGGCGCTGCGACAGGCCACCGCCGCGCTCGGCCTGGTTTCGCTCGGTGGCCATCCGCAGATGGTCCGTCCGCTGATCGCACCAATGGCAGAAGGTGCGGCCGAGCGCGATCTCCCCGGTCTGGATGATGCCACGAGGTATCGGATTCGGGCGCATGCCGCTGCGGTCGACAACATCGGTGTCTTCTTCGGCGAAGACATCTTCATTGCGATCGGATCCATCCTGCTCATCAAAGGCGTGATGGAGCAAGCCGGTGTTCGTGTGCTGCCAACGGAACTCGCGGTCTGGGCTATTCCAACGGCTATCGCGGCGTTTGTCATTCACGGTGCACGCCTGCTCATTCTGGACCGCCAGCTGCGCAAGGGCGCACGGTGATCTCCCTCGAATTCCTCTATCGCCTGATGGGCCTTCTCACCGGTGCCGTTGCGGTGATCAACCTTCGCGACACGACGAATCCAAACCGGATCTGGAACGCCGCGTTCTGGGGGCTCTGGGCCATCTCCTTTCTGGTCGGCACCTGGCTCTCCGATCTGGCGAGTGGCTTGCTCATCATCGCGATGGTCGCCGTTGCGACGATCCGTGGCATTCGCAGCAGCGGCACCGAGAGCACCTCCCTCGCCGAACGTGTCGCCAGTGCCACGCGGTGGGGCAATCGCCTTTTTCTGCCGGCACTCGCCGTACCCTTCTTCACTCTGCTCGCCAACGCCACCATCGGGCGGATCACGATCAGTGGAGCCCCGCTGGTTGAGGCAAAGCAGGTCACGCTCGTGTCGCTTGGCATGGCCACACTCATCTCGCTGTCCATCGGTATGCTGATGCTGCGACCGCCTCTCCGGGCACCGCTGACGGAGGCACGACGCCTGATGGATTCGGTCGGCTGGGCGGCCATGCTGCCGCAGCTGCTGGCCGCGCTGGGAGCGGTCTTCGCGGCGGCCGGCGTTGGCCGTGTGGTTTCAGCACTCGCCGCCAGCTGGATCCCAAGCGGCGCACCCTTCCTCTCCGTCGCCGCGTACACCCTCGGCATGGCGCTCCTCACCATGCTGATGGGCAACGCCTTCGCAGCCTTTCCCGTCATGATGCTTGGTATCGGCCTGCCGCTGCTCGTGACCGGCTTGCACGGCAATCCGACGATCATTGCCGCGATCGGCATGTTGTCCGGCTTCTGCGGAACACTCATGACACCGATGGCAGCGAACTTCAATCTCGTGCCCGTGGCACTCCTCGAACTGCCTGATCGCTACGCCGTGATCCGGGCACAGATCCCGACGGCGCTGTTGTTGCTGGTCGTGAATACGCTGCTCATCTACCTTCTCGCATTCCCTCGCTGACGCACGATGCTGCCAACGCTCACGTCGTCCCTCGCAACGAAGTTCGCAACGCTCGCGCTCTCGCACGTCACGCGTGAGTATCCGAACAAGCTGGAGCACGTGCTCACCGGCCCAGCGGATCTGAAAAGCCCGCGTGAACTCCATCCGATCTTCTACGGCAGCTTCGACTGGCATTCGTGTGTCCATGGCTACTGGCTTCTGGCGCGCGTGTTGCGCCGGGCGAACGATCTCCCGGAGGCCGCCGCGATTCGGGCGCTGTTCGATGCCCACATCACACCGGATCGCGTCGCCGCCGAAGTCGCCTACCTCGCGCAAGCACAGCACACCACGTTCGAGCGTCCGTACGGCTGGGCGTGGGTGCACATGCTGGCCGACGAACTCGCGCAGCACCAGTCGCCGGACGGACGCCGCTGGTCTGCCACCTTCACCCCGCTCGCCGACGCGATCACGGCGCGCTGGTTGGCATTCCTGCCGAAATGCACCTACCCGATCCGGGTTGGTACGCACTTCAACACGGCCTTCGCCGTCTCACTCAGCCTGACCTATGCGGAACGCATCGATCACCAGGCACTGGCCGCGGCCCTGCGCGACGCTGCCACGCGATGGTATGGGGCCGACGCCGACTGCCAGGCGTGGGAGCCAGGCGCAGACGAGTTCCTCTCACCGACGCTGATCGAGGCCGAGTGCATGCGCCGCGTCTTGCCACCGGCGATCTTCGGCGCATGGCTCAAACAATTCCTGCCACAGCTCGACGACGGAGTGCCACACACACTGTTCGTGCCGGCCGTCGTGAGCGATCGCGCTGACGGCAAGATCGCGCATCTCGACGGCCTGAACCTCAGCCGGGCGTGGTGCTGGCGCCAGCTCGCCAGCACCATGGGCGTGGATGACCCGAGGTTGCGGCGCACGCTGGACGCTTTTGCAGCTCATCTCGACGCGAGCCTTCATCGGGTAGCGGGTGACTACGCGGGAGAACACTGGCTGGCCACCTTTGCACTGCTCGCAATCGACGAATGAGCCGTGCGGCGTGCGTATACACGTCGCGAGCAGTTGTTTTCACACTCGACTTCGCCACAGATTCTTTTTTCGTCAATCACACCGTGACCCGACACGACCGCTACGTCAACCTCGCTCGATGACCGTTTTTCTGCTGAGCTCGCTTGTCTTCAAGGCCCTGGTTCCGGTGGCGGTCGTCTGCGCCCCTGCGCCGGCGTCTCGTGGGGCAGGTAACAGCCAATGAATGGCGACGTGCGCTGGCGATGGGTCATCATTCCACTGCTGCTGCTGGTGATCCTGCCGATCGCGGCGAGGCAGACGGCGTACAGTATGGTCGAGCGTAACGGGTTGATTTCGCGACCCGTCGGGCCGGAGACACCGGCGACATTCGGTGTGCCGTTCTCCCGTGTCGTGATTCCGCGTGGCTCGTATCATCTCGACGGGGTGGTCACGAAGATCAGCGACCGCGCGCCGCTGGTGGTGATCTTCCACGGATCGGCCGAATCGGTCTCCTATTGGGCCGACGTACAGGCGCTGCTCTACAAGGCAGGCATCTCGAGTTACGTCTTCGACTATTCCGGCTTCGGAAACAGCGGTGGTGAGCGGAAGGCGACGGTGATTGCCGAGGACGTGCGGCAGGCCTGGCGCGACGCTGCGATCCAGTTCCCGTATGCCCAGCGTCGCATCGCGCTTGCGTACTCACTCGGCTCCGGATTCCTCGTCAGCGAGTTCCCGTCATTGGTGCCGGAACCACAGGGCCTCGCACTCGTCGCGTCGTACTCCTCCGCACGCGAGGCCGCGGTCGCATTCGGAACGATCCCCGCCTGGGCGGCACCAGTCCTGCCCGACCTCTGGAACACCGTCGAGAACATCGGTGCCGTCAAGGTTCCCGTGCTGCTCGTGCATAGCGACGAAGACCAGCTCTTCCCGCTGGCGATGCCGCGGCGCGTGTACAACGCCGCCAATGAACCCAAGGCGTTCGTGCGGGTTCATGGCTACAAGCACGAGGACGGGCACATTCGACCCGATGGTTCGTTCTGGGCTGGTGTGATGACCTTCGCGCAGACCGGCAAACTGCCGCAGTCGAGCTTCTGAGCGTTGCGCGCCTGCGGCGTCACATCATGACTGCCGGGTAATGAAGAGCCACACCGCGCTCCCGATCCCGATCACACCGATCAGCCGTCGCACGACATCCTGATTGGTGCGCTGCGCATATCGCGCGGCGTAGTGTCCACCCGCCGCCGACCCGACGGCCATCAGCGCGGCCACCGACCAGTGCACCAGACCAGACATCGCGAACGTTGCGATGGCGACGAAGTTGAACAGCAGTGCCAGAAAATTCTTCAACCCGTTCATCTGGTGCACGTTGGTCAACCCGAGCAGCCCAAAGGCGGCCAGCATCACGATGCCGGCGCCGGCACCGAAATAGCCGCCATAGACCGCGATCGCAAACTGCATCACCATCGCCCACGCACCCGGCAGCGGCGGCAGATCGTCCGCCGATGGATGCTGCGTGGCCATCCCGATCCGGTGGCGCAGCCATGCCCCCAGCCGTTTCTGCGACAGGAACAGCACCGTCGCCGCCAGCACCAGCCAGGGCACCAACGCCTTGAATTGCGCATCAGTGCTGCGTGTCAGCAGCCAGGCACCGATCGCACCACCGAGGAGGCTCGGGACCACCAGCGCACGCACCCATGCGCGTGTCCCGCGCAGCGCATCACGATAGCCGAGCATCGAACTCAATCCGCCGGGCCAGAGCGCCACCGTCGATGTCGCATTGGCTGCGACCGGCGGCACGCCGAGCCCGATCAATGCGGGAAAGACCAGCAGCATGCCGCCACCGGCCACCGAGTTCGCAGCGCCGCCTAGCACCGCGGCGATCACCACGCCCAGAAGCCTCGGCAGATCATCGATCACGATGCAGCCTTATATTCGCGCGGGTGGCATTTGCCATCGTCATCGTCCATCCCCCAAGTCGGTCCCGCATGAAGCGCTTTGCCTCGAATCTGACCGTGCAGGTGCTGACCGCCATCGCGCTCGGCATCCTCCTCGGCGCCATCGCACCGGACCTCGGCAAGGCAATGCGACCGCTCGGCGACACCTTCGTCAAGCTAGTCAAGATGGTGATCGGTCCGATCATCTTCCTGACCATCGTGCTCGGCATCGCCAACATGGTCGACCTGAAGAAGGTCGGGAAGGTCGGGGGCAAGGCATTTCTCTACTTCGAAATCGTCAGCACCTTCGCGCTCGCCATCGGCCTCGTGATCGTGAACCTGACCCGGCCCGGCGACGGGATCGACGCTTCGACGCTGTCCAAGGGCGACATTTCCCAGTACACCAAGGCCGGCGACAGCATGCAGTTCGTCGACTTCATCACGCACATCGTACCGTCCAGCGTTGTCGATGCCTTCGCCAAGGGCGAGATCCTGCAGATCGTGTTCTTCGCAGTCCTCTTCGGCGTGGCACTCACGTCACTCGGCGGCACCGCCAAGCCACTGCTCGACGTCCTCGATCGCACGTCGCATGTCTTCTTCCGGATTGTCGCGCTGGTCATGAAGGTCGCACCAATTGGTGCGTTTGGTGCGATGGCGTTCACCGTCGGGTCGTTCGGCCTGCGAACGTTGCTGCCGCTCGGCCGCCTCATGCTCGACGTCTACGCCACGATGGCGATCTTCATCTTCGTCGTACTCGGCATCATCTGTCGCATGTACGGGTTCCGGCTGCTGGAATTTCTCCGCTACATCAAGGACGAGATATTGCTGGTCCTTGGTACCAGTTCAAGTGAAGCCGCGCTGCCCAGAATGCTGGTCAAGATGGAACGGTATGGCTGCAGCAAGACCGTCGTCGGGCTGGTGATTCCGGCCGGGTATTCGTTCAACCTCGACGGCACGTCAATCTACCTGTCAATGGCCACGATCTTCCTGGCACAGGTGAACCGGATCGAACTGTCGATCGCGCAGCAACTCAGTATCCTGCTGGTGCTGATGGTCACGTCGAAGGGCGCCGCCGGTGTCACCGGTTCAGGATTCATCGTGCTCGCCAGCACCCTGGGCGCAATGAAGACCATCCCGGTGGAAAGCATCGCCTTGCTGCTCGGCGTCGATCGGTTCATGTCGGAGGCGCGCGCGATCACAAACCTGATCGGCAATGGTGTCGCCACCCTCGTCATTTCACGCAGCGAGAACGCCTTTGACGAAGACCGCCGGCGCGAGGCGGTTGCACTCATGAACGCCGACTGAGGTGTGACCATGCCAGACCGTTTCCTTGATGTCTCTCGCGATTACCTGCTCGATCAGTACCTGCCTCGGATACGACTCGCCTGTGCACCGCTCAGCGACGACGATCTCTGGTGGCGCCCAGCTGCAGGATCGAACAGCATAGGGAATCTGATCCTGCACATCGAAGGCAACGCGCGGCAGTGGTTGATCGGCGGCGTCGGCGCTCGGCCCGGCGCCCGCGATCGCGATGGCGAGTTCGCTGCCGCTGGAGGGCAGACCCGGGATGCGTTGCTGGCGCTGCTGACTGCAACGCTGCTCGAGATCGATGGTGTGCTCGCGGCGCTGGTCCCCGCGCAACTCAATGAACCGCGCGTCATTCAGGGCGCGACGACGACGGTCTTCGATGCGATCTATCACGTCGTCGAACATGTCAGCATGCACACCGGTCAGATCATTCAGCTCGCGAAGTGGCGCGCGCCTGGTGCGATTCGACTGTACCACGCAACCGCAGATTCGTTCACACCGCTTTGGTCGCCAACACCACGCGAGTAGTCCCGGGACGCCCCGCCGGCGGACGGCCGTCAATGGCGTCCTGACCGCCACTGGTGTCGACGAACAACCGCGGGCCGTCTGCACAATGCAGGCGGCCCGCGGTCTCGTCGCGTCACTCGCTCAATACGTGAACTGTACGCCGGTCGTCAGCAGACCATCAAATTTCTTGAAGCGGTCGGTCAGGTTCGCGACCGTGCCTGGATTGAGCGGCGGCGCATTGTTGTAGTTGATCAGGTACGCCACCTTGATGCCGATCCTCGACGAGAGTGGCGCGACCACCGCCGACTTGGCTGTGAACAACCAGGCGTCGGACGTCGAGAAGTTCGGCGTCAGCCCCGCCGTCTGCTCGAAGTACGAGACCTTCGAGAACAGGTGCCGGTACATGCCTGACGCGTTGCCGACGAAATCATTCTGCTGGCCGGCAGCGCCCACGAAGGATCGCTGCAATGCGCCCAGACCGAGCGAAAGCTGCAGTTTGTCGATGTCGGTATCGAGGAACTGATAGCCGAGACCGAAACCCTCCTGGAACTGGCGGTTCAGGCCTGCCGGGGTGTTTCGCAGTCCGTCCGCGCTCAAATAGGCCGTCAGTCGCTTGGCCACCGTGTAGTCACCGCGCACGCCGGCCTGATACAGTTCGGCGTTCCGCACGCCATTGGCCGTCCCGCGCAGTGCTGATGCCGTCTGCGAGAACTTGAAGTTCGGGAAGACGTAGCTGTACCGCTGGCCCAGCGACACCGTCGTCACCTCCTGATTGCCCTGACTCGAGGCGAGCGAAAAGTCGGCGACGAATTCGTACGGCGGCTTGGGCGCAGGCGCCGGTGGGGCCGCCTGCGCAGCGAGCGACCTGGCGGCGATCGCAGCGAACACGCCAGCACGAACGAAAACTCGAATCATGTCACGGCCTTCCTTGGTTGTTGAATACGTTGACGGATCATCCAGACGATCACCAGCAGAATCAGTACGGCACTCAGCACAGGCACCAGCAACGCCAGCAAGGACGTGATCAGGGCAGCGAAAAACTCCCCCGTCGACACGACCGGATTCGCCACGCCACCCGTCAGTGCCGTGCTCTTCAGCCTGAGTAACGACGTTGCGCCGTGCAACAGGCCGGCCGCGCCACCGCCCCCGATCAGCGCAATGCCCCACGCCAGCACCGGTGGCAGATCAGTGATCGCCGCCGCGCTCGCCAGCACGCCCGCAATCACCGCCGCCGGTGCGGCCGCCAGGTCGAGCGCATTGTCGAGCACGGGCACGTAGTACGCCCCGATTTCGAGCACCGCCGCCGTCCCGAGCGCGATCAGCGCCGGCAGTGACGCCAGTATCGCGAAGCTCCCACTTAGCGGAAGTACTCCAAATCGCCCCGCAAACCCCAGTACCAGCAGCGGCAGGAACACGCGGAAGCCGCACGCCGACGCCACGCCGATCCCTGTCAGCACACTCAAGAACGTTTCCACCTGAGCAAACTCCGAATCCGGAATAGTATATTAGAAATAACTTACCAACGGCAGGGCGGGCGTGCCAGCCGTTTCGTTGCCACCACACCTCCCGGTGCGCCGACGCGACGAGCCTCTGCCATATTTGCCACGTGACAACTACTCCCGATATCCCCAGCCCACTCATCGGCGTCGTGATGGGCAGCGCCAGCGACTACCCGGTGATCGCCCCCGCCGTCGCGCTGCTCGAAGAGTTCGGTGTGCCGCATGAGGTGCGCGTGGTTTCGGCGCACCGTACGCCGGACCAGATGTTCGCCTACGCCGAACAGGCTAGCGCACGTGGGCTCCGTGTGATCATCGCCGCCGCCGGCGGCGCCGCGCATCTGCCCGGCATGCTCGCGGCCAAAACACTCGTGCCGATCATCGGTGTCCCGGTGGCCGCCACCGCGCTGGCCGGCATCGATGCGTTGCTCTCCATCGTCCAGATGCCAAAGGGTATCCCGGTGGCGACCGTGGCAATCGGCCAGCCTGGCGCCGCGAATGCCGCGCTGCTCGCGATGCAGATCCTGGCCACCACCGATCCGCAATTGCATGCCAGACTCACCGCCTGGCGCGCCGCTCGCACACAGGATGTGCTGGACCACCCAGACCCACGCCCCACCGCATGACGACGATCCTCCCCGGCAGCACGATCGGATTTCTTGGTGGAGGACAGTTGGCACGAATGTCGGCGCTCGCAGCTCGCGCGATGGGATACGACGTCCATGTCCTCGATCCCGATCCCGACTGCCCCGCCCGCGCCATTGCATCGCATGTCGTGACGGCACCCTTTGACGATGTTGGCGCCGCCGTCGCATTCGCGCAGCGCTGTGATGTCATCACGCTCGACATCGAACAGGTGTCCACTGAGAGCATTGCGGCCGCATCGATTCACGCGCCCGTGCACCCGGGCGCCGCACCGATTCACATCATTCAGGATCGCGGTCGGCAGAAGGAGTGGCTGCAGGACAACGGGTTTCCGGTGGCACCCTTTCGCATCGCCCAGACGCCGCGCGATGTCACGCACGCCTTCCAGGCGCTCGGTCGAAGCATCGCCAAGACGACCAGCGGCGGCTACGATGGCAGAGGGCAGGCGCGGATTCGATCACCGCATGATCTCGATGCCGCTGGCGCATTGACTCGCACGGCAACTGTCGTGGTCGAGCAGTGGATCGAGCTCGCCGGTGAACTGTCAGTGATGGTCGCACGCAGCAGCGCTGGTGAGGTGTGCACGTTCCCGGTGTCGTGGAATCATCACGACAATGGTGTGCTGACGTGGGCCATGACCCCCGCACCGGTGAGCGACGACACCGCCGCCGCCGCGATCGCGCTTGCAACCTCGATCGCCAGCACACTCGACATCGTGGGCCTGCTGGCGGTCGAGATGTTCGTCACCACCGACGACACGTTGATGGTGAATGAGCTTGCGCCACGACCACACAACACCTTTCACGCCACCGAACGCTCCTGCCCCACCAGCCAGTTCGAACAACAGGTCCGCGCCGTCTGCGGATTGCCGCTGGGCAGTACCACGGTGCTGTCGCCTGGCGCGATCATCAATCTGCTTGGCGATCTGTGGCCGGTTGATGGCCAGGCGCCAGCCTGGGAGCGCGCGCTCGAAGTGTCCGGCGTTCGATTGCACCTGTATGGCAAGAAACTGGCGAAACCCGGCCGCAAGATGGGCCATCTGTCTGCCGTCGGCGCGACGGCGGACGCCGCGCGCGACGCAGTGCTGGACGCGTACTCCCGCCTGCTTCCGGGATAGCACGACACACGCCGCCGGCGTGTAGGGCGACGGCGCCCGCTCAGCGCGGAGGCTTGTACTCCTCGTCCGACGCGCTTGCCTGTCGGAGTCGGCTGACCGCCATGCCGGCCATGGTACCGAGCATGGCGGGAATGATCGCCAACAGTGTCGACGCTGGATTCTCCACCGTGTACGGAAGAATCCGACCAGTGACACTCGCCACCAGATGCGCGAGCGGCACCGACAGCCCAAGCATCAGGCCACGCCGCCACGCGCCATCGGGATGCCAGGCCGCAAGAAAAAACGCCGCGGCAAACAGCACGGCAACCGAACCCTGCACCTCGGGCGAGCGGAGATCCGTGACGCCCACGAACAAGCCCGCCACCAGCGTCAGCAGCAGTGCAATTGTGCCCGTCATGGGTGCGACTCCCGTGGAAGGTCAATGGAATATCGTCGCACGAACTCAATTGCGACACGCCACCCTGTCGCCTGTCAATCCGACCATACACCTTTGCCCGATGCCTCTCTCTCCGCTGGTCGGTCACGACGCGCTCCGAACGCGGTTCGGCAGCGCGATTGCCCGCGGCTCATTGCCAGGCTCGCTGCTGCTGCACGGCCGAAAGGGCGTCGGCAAGCAGCGGCTCGCCCTGTGGCTCGCACAATCGCTGGTGTGCGCGGGTGCCCCCACACCCTGTGGCGTGTGTCAGGGTTGCCGGTACGCGGTCGAGCTGACGCATCCGGATGTTTACTGGTTTTTCCCGGTCCCGCGAGCCGACATCTCCGATTCGTCGCCTGAGGAGGCCCTGGCCTTCATGCGGGGCGCAATGCGGGATCGCGCCGTGGCCGGCGGCCTGTGGGGACCGAGCAGCGGGAGCGAAGGCCTCTTCGTCGAGATGATTCGGAGTCTCGTACGGGCTGCGGCCAGCTCCCCGGCCATGGCAAAACGCAAGATCATGATCCTCGGCGATGCAGATCGCATGATTGCCCAGGAAGGCAGCGACCAGGCGGCCAATGCCCTGCTCAAGCTCCTCGAAGAGCCACTCCCCGACACGACGCTGATTCTGACGACGAGCGAGCCCGGCGCACTGCTCCCGACCATTCGGTCGCGCGTCGTCTCCGTGCGAGTAGCGCCGCTCACGCCAAGCGAGCTGCGCGGCTGGGCCGCTCAGGCCGATGTCCGCACCAAGCTGGGCTCAGTCGACGACGTCGTCCTCGACCGAGCATCCGGCGCCCCCGGCACCCTGCTCAGCGGAACCGTTCACGACGTGGCCGCCGGGCACGCCGCACAGTGGCTGAAGGCCCTTCGAGGCGACGCCTCCGATCGCTTCGTCGCGGTGCTGTCCGAGAAGCCCGCTGGCGCTCGGGGCGCCTTCGCGGACGCGCTCGATGCGCTCGAGGGGATCCTGTACGACCGGCTCAGGCCTGCGGTCGAGTCAGACAGCGGCGCGGCGCCTGCCCTGACACGGGCCCAGGACGCTGTCGATGCCGCCAGGGAGCGGACGGGTCACAACGTGAACCCGGCACTCATCACCGCCGAGCTCATCCGAGAACTGCGCGCATTGGGGATAAACGGATGAATCTAAGCGAACTCAGCCATATAGATTCCGACGGGACTGCAAGGATGGTTGATGTTTCCGTCAAGCCCGACACCCTTCGGGTCGCCATCGCGACTGGCTCTATCACGATGGCATTGGCTACCTTCCACCTCATCCTCCGGCAGGCCCTGCCCAAGGGGGATGTGCTGACTGTGGCAAGAATTGCCGGTATTCAGGCTGCGAAGAAGACCTCGGACCTGATTCCCCTCTGCCATCCGTTGGCTCTTCGTGGTGTGGATATTGCTCTTGAGATGGACGAAAGTCTTCCGGGAGTTCGTGCGTCCGCACAAGTTCGGACGGTCGGACCGACGGGAGTTGAGATGGAAGCGATCTGCGCCGTGTCGGTCGCGCTGTTGACGGTGTACGACATGGCCAAGGCGGTCGACCGGGAGATGACCCTGGGCGACATCCGGGTGGAGTCGAAGGACGGAGGGCGCTCTGGTTCCTGGCGCCGTTCGCCGTCGGGAGGCGAGAACGAGTCGTAAGGCTCGTCGTTGCTTCCCATGATCTGCGATGCGTTTCGCCAGAACTCCGGCGGAGTGTTTCGCGCCACTGGCGCTGACGCGTCGGCGTCTCTCGAAGCCTGGCTTCAGATGTCCGATGTGGCGCGCCCCTGACGCGAGGGTAGCACGAATGCACGACCTACGAGGCACGTACGTACACCGCGGTGATGCCGAGCGGCTCCGCCGTCAGTTCCGCCGCTGGATCATTGCGGCTGGCGCCGTCGTTGCGGCTCTGGCGCTTGGTCGAAGCCCGGTGGTCCTCGACGCGCGGGCGGAAGGCACCCGCGCCCCAAACACGACCCGCAGTGCTCTCCGCGTCGCGACCGTTGCCGATCGGCTCATGGCTGCGGACACCGCTCGGCGCGCAGCCCAACGTCTCCAGCGCTGGAACAAGATCTACACAATGTCCAAGCGCTGGATGGTCGACACTGAACTGGCCCGCGCCATTCATGACGCCGCGCTGGAAGCGGGCATCGATCCGGAGCTCGCCTTCCGATTGGTGAACGTCGAGAGTCAGTTCAAGGAGCGGGCTACCAGTGGCGTCGGCGCGGCCGGCCTCACTCAGGTCATGCTTCCGACCGCACGCTATTATGATCCCAAGATCACCAAGGAAAAACTGTACTCGCGCGAAACGAACCTTCGTATCGGGCTCCGATATCTGCGTGATCTGATCGATGAGCAGCACGGCAACGTCAAGCTGGCGCTGCTGACCTACAACCGCGGCGCTCAGGCCGTGCAGAATGAACTGTCGCTCGGTCTCGATCCGTCAAATGGCTACGATCGAAAGGTCATGCGCGGCTATAACGGGTCAGCCCGCGTGCGCGCCGCAGTCATGTCTCGCTCAGATTGATTGAAGGGCGGCCGGAAGGCTGCCGGTTTCTGGAGAGAGGCTGTCTGTGTACACGATCGCAAAATGAAACGGGCGCGTCCTTCGCAGGACGCGCCCGTTTTTTTGCTGCGCGATCATGCGAACCACACAACACCGTGTCGCGCGCCAAGTGCGCGCGGCAGCGGAACCGTGCAATCGCGCCGACTACCGCTGTCGTGTCGCGAGCTTCTTCTTGGCAGGTGCCGCACGACGAGATGACGCTCGCGCGGCAGGCTTTCCAGACCGTCCAGACTTCCCAGAAGCAGCGGTCGATGATGCCGTCGAACAGCTCGTCACCGTGCGTCGCTTCCCCTTGACCCTGACGACGCGGCTGACGCAACGCTTCCCCGACCCTGCGGCGGAAGCGCGCGACCGAGCCGCCGACGCACGACGCGCTGACGCCACGGCGCTCCGCGAGGGACGACGCACCACCAGCACCTGACCGGCGCGCACCCGGTTGCCCCTGATGCCGTTGATCGCCCGCAGCTGCGCCACCGAAACTCCACTCCGGCGCGCTACACTCGCGAGCGATTCGCCAGACCGCACGCGTACCCGCTTCGACGCCAGGGAGCTCCCATAGCTGCTGGAGCGCACGATAGAGGGGTCCGGGACATCTCGCGCGCCGGCGACGGTCAGCGCGGTCGGAATTCGCAGCAGCGTTCCCGCGCGAACCCGACCACGCCGGTCATACGAAAGTTTCGGGTTCACCCACCGGAGCGATCGCATCGGGATCCCTGCCTCGTCCGCAATCGACTGGGCACTCCTCAGCGTGCCAATGCGCTCCACGCGCCAGCCAATGCGCTCCGAATCCGGCAACGCGGCGAACGCGGCGGCGAAGGTCGGCCCACGGCCGACCGGGATCCGGACTTCGGAATCCTCGTCAGGCGGCGTAGCGCCGCGAAGAAAATGCGGGTTCAGGTCGCGGATCTCATCGATCGTCGTCCCGGACGCCTTCGACACCGCCACCAGCGGCGTCCCGCCGACGACCGTGACCGAGTCGTACGCGAACGCTGGCAGCGTGTCCACCCGCAGGCCATAGCGGGCTGGCTCCTTGGCCACCATTGCGGCCGCGATCAGCTTCGGCACATAGGCCTTCGTTTCGCTGGGCAGGTACCGCTGTTCCGCGAGCGCAAAGAAACGATCCTCGCCTTCCGACCCGTCCATCGCGTCCGAGAACCGTTTCAGGCCCCGCGAGACTCGCCCAGGCCCACCGTTGTACGCCGCCGCCGCCAGATACCAGCTGCCGTAGGCGTCGTGTAGGTCCGTCAGAAAGTCGATTGCTCCATCGGTCGCACGCATCGGGTCGCGACGTTCGTCCACCCACCAGTCGACCCGCATCCCGATGCCGCGCGCCGTCGGTGCCATGAATTGCCACATGCCTACCGCCGCCGCACGCGAATAGGCGTTCGACAGGTAACTGCTCTCGATCAGTGCGAGATATGTCATGTCCTCGGGCAGTCCCGACTCACGAAACTTGCGGCGCAACATGGCGTCGTATCGCGTGCCGCGGCTCATGCTCCGTTCCATGTACTCCCGAGCGCGCCCGGTGAAGATGCCCACGTACTGCGCCACCATCTGGTGTGTTTCGTAGCTTCGCACATCGATGTCCCACGTCGCTCGTGCATCGGCGACCATTGGACCGCCGCTCGAAGCCACGGCGGGTACTCCGTCGAAAATCGCCGCCGCTCGCGTCACCACGTCCGAGTCGGATACGACCGGCAGTGCAGCGGAATCACGCGCGGTCGTATCGACCGCGGCGAGCTGTGATTCGGACACGCTGCTCGCCGTCACGGCGGCCGATGGCGCCGGTGCGGTAGCCGGCGCGGGGCCTTTGCGAAACGAGCACCCGGCTGCCGGCAGCAGAACCGCGATCGTGAGAAGAAGGCGCATCACGGGTAGCAGTGAGAAACGAGGAATGGCGAGTACCGCCGAACTGTCGAGTCTAGCAGTCGCACAAGGCGTGCGAAACCGATCGGTGGAGCACAATGGCCATCCTCCTGACCAAGTGATTGCGGCCGACGCAACAGAGATCCGACCACCAGACGCCCGCCCACGTTGCCAGCGCCGCGTCCACGGCGTAGCCTCGCATCATGGCATCCCTGCTTCCCGCCGCATCCATGCTTGCGGCACTGACCGTCCTCGGCGCGTGCGCACCACCACTCCGGCCAGCGAACCCATCCATACGCGAATTGGATGCCACGGCCGCCATCGAGTCCAGGATCGCGCTCACCGCCGGAGCCACCGTCCGGCTGGTCGCCCACCGCCTCGACGGCGCGGGTCCCAGAATCGAACTCCTCGGCGATTCGCTGGTCCACGCTGCGAGTACCATGAAAGTGCCGGTCATGATTGCCCTCGCACAGGGCGCCGACCATGCGACCCTGCGACTTGATGACGTCATGCCGCTGACGAATCGATTCGAATCGATCGTCGATCGCTCGCCCTATTCGCTGAGTCGCGACGACGACTCCGACAACACGGTGTACGCGCGCATCGGAGAGCGCGTCCCGATTCGTTGGCTCGCCACGCGCATGATCACGCACTCGAGCAACCTCGCGACGAATACGCTGCTCACGCTCGTGCGGGCCGACTCCGTCACCGAGGTCGCGCGCGCGCTTGGCGCGCGGCGGATGCGCGTTCTGCGTGGCGTGGAGGACGGACCCGCGTTTCGTGCGGGGCTCAACAACGTCACCACCGCAAACGATCTCGCGGCACTGCTGGTGGCCATTGGCACTGACCGTGCCGCATCGCCCGCCTCGTGCGCCTGGATGCGCGACGTGCTTTTTGCACAGGCGTACAATTCAGCCATTCCGGTGGGCCTGCCAACCGGGACACGCATCGCGCACAAGACTGGTGACATTACCAAAGTCGAGCACGATGCGGCGCTCGTCTACCCGGACCGGGGAGCACCCTACGTCCTCGTCGTCCTCACCAGCGGCGTCGAGAACCAGGCGCAGGCACGTACCCTCATCGCAGATCTCGCCCGCATCGTTCACCCGATCATGCAGCGCTAAGCCCGGAAGAACAGCGCACCGGTCACACGCGCCGCCAAGGCGGCGTTGTCGGGCATCACCGGCGTTTCTTCCATATTGCGTGACTCCCTCCAATGGCCGATGGGCTACCAGAGGCGGAGCAGCCCAGCGGTGAGCAGGGCGATCGCCTGTCCTGCGATCACGTCGAGCGGATAGTGCACGCCGAGCGCCACACGACTGTACCCGACGAGCACCGCCAGCGGCAGCAACCAGATACCGAGTGAAGGAAACGTCAGTGCGTACATGGCAGCCACCGCCATCGATGCGGCGGAGTGGCCGCTCGGAAAGCTGAAGCGATCGGGGGGCTCGGCCAGCGTCGTGCCGCGGACGGTGTCCGCGGGCCGCTCGCGGCTCACGCTCCGTTTGATGATCTGCGAGATCAGAAACGCTACCAGCAACGCCACGGCGGTATGGGCTGCGGCAAAACGGCTGCGCGCAAACAACAGCCCCACCAAACAGGCGGCAATCGTGACGCGCGCCCCACCCAGATGCGTCATCAGCATCCAGAAATCCCGCCAAACGCGCGGGATATCCGGACTCAGTCGCAGCCGGTAGTACCAGAAAAGATCCCGGCGCAATAGGCGTGTGAGCAGCGAACCATTCATCTGCAGAAAAATACCCTCGTGTGGCCTGTGCGGGGTAACGGCCCTGTCCCACGGCGACATCGATTTGCCTACGTCTCGACGACGAATTCAGTTACACCAGAGCCCGCCATTTGATCATGGCTGACGTGAATCACGCCCGCGGCGCGATCACCCGGCGAGGCTGTCCGCGCGTCTACAGGCCGTTCATTCGCCGGTTTCGGTGACACTCGGCGATGCCGATCTCCCCTCTACGTGCGACATGTGCACTCGCAGCATCACATCGCGCGTGGGCGTCGGATCCGCGGCTGAGAACGCCTCCGGAACAACGCGTCGAAAGGCGTCGACCGCGTGCTGCCAGCGACTTGCGCCTTCCGGGCCACCATCCGGGTCGAGGATCTGCACACTTCCGTGCACGACCACGCTCTTCCACTCGAACAGGCCGCGCACGTCGTCGATCTCCAGCGCAACCCACGGCTGGTGCTCGAGCATCGCCACCTTCGTGCCTCGGCCCGTGCGAAGATAGAGCCACTCACCCTCCGCGACGAAGTGCAGTGGCTCGATATCCACTCGCTGCTTGTACGCGTAGGCCAGTCGGCCAACACGATGTGCACGGAGGAGTGCCTGACACTCCTCGGCGGTGAGACTCCGGAAGCTGATGGGCATGGTGCGATCCGGTGATTGGAAGGTGATTCTCAAAAGAAAACTAATGGCCTGCACGTGACGTCCGGGTAGCGCCACGCCGATCGGGGCGACCGGATGGCACGGCGGAAACCGTAGCAATACCAGTGGTACTTTGAGAATGTCCAGCGCAGCCAGCCGGCACGACCCGACCGGCCACTGCACCCGGGCGACGATCGCTGACGGCGGCGGGAACGTCTCGGCCCGACCTGTGCTTCTGCCTCACACGGAACTTCACGGCGCCGCTCGCCCGCGGAAGGCGCCGTCGGCTCGCCATCGTCTGCATCCTTCGCTCCGGTCTGTGCCCACTTCTCACCACGATCTTCCGCCACGCCTCGCCGAGCGCGTGAGCGTCGTCGCCGGCTCGCGGCCTGTCGATGGAACCGGTGAATTCATCCTGTACTGGGTGCGCACCGCCGTCCGCGCGCACGAGAACCCGGCCCTCGATGTCGCCGTCAGCCTGGGCGCCTCGCTCGGGCTGCCCGTGTTCGTCTATCACGCGTTGTCGGAGCGATATCCGTATGCGAGTGATCGACATCACATGTTCATCTTGGAGGGCGCCCGCGACTTCGCCACTGCGCTCAGGCAGCGTGGGCTTGGTACGGCCTTTCATCTCGAGCGCGACGGGCACCGCGGACCACATCTCGTCACGCTGGCGGCACGGGCCGCGCTGGTCGTCACTGAACTGATGCCAGTAGCGCCGCTCGCGCAGTGGACCGCGGCGTTGTGCAACGCCGTGGACACGCCGGTCTGGCAGGTGGATACGGCCTGCGTCGTGCCCATGCAATTGACCACGAGGGCATACGATCGTGCCTTTGCGTATCGCGAAGCAACGGCCAGGTTGCGCCACGAACGTGTGGCTGCCCCGTGGAGCGACATTGCGCACGCCGGGGCGAGCTTCGTCCCCGAACTGCCCTTTGACCCGATCGACCTCGGGACGTCGGATCTCCCGGCGCTGGTTGCGCAGTGTCGGATCGATCACGCAGTCGGGCCGGTCACTGACACACGTGGCGGATCGGAAGCTGGGTACGCGCGGTGGAACGATTTTGTCGCGTCGGGCCGGATCGATCGCTACGATCGCGTGCGCAACGACCCTTCGCGCGGCGACGGTGTCAGCCGGATGTCGGCGTACCTGCACTACGGTATGGTCTCGCCGCTTCGTCTCGCCCGCGAAGCGAGCGCCATGCCAGGACCGGGTGCGGAAAAGTGGCTCGATGAACTCCTCATCTGGCGAGAGCTGGCCTACACCTTCTGTTTCCAGAAACCCGATCACGGCACGATCGCTGCCATACCAACGTGGGCGCGCGAAACGCTGCGGCAACACGAGCAGGATCACCGCGAACTCTATGACTGGGAACGTCTCGCACGCGGTCGAACGAGCAGCGCATTCTGGAACATGATGCAGCGGTCGTTGCTGGCGCACGGTGAGATTCACAACAGCGTTCGCATGACTTGGGGCAAGGCGTTCGCTGGCTGGACGCCGAATGCCGAGCAGGCGCTGATCAGCTCGATCGACCTCAATCATCGCTATGCGCTGGACGGGCGCGACCCCGCGTCGTACGGTGGCCTGCTGTGGTGTCTCGGTCAGTTCGACCGTCCGTTCACTCCGCCAAATCGCGTACACGGCACAGTACGTGGCCGAGCGGTCTCGGATCAGGCGTCTCGTGTCAACGTCGCGAAGTACACGACGCACGTGTCGCGGGCCGCGTACCCGTCGCTGACGCGCGTCGCTGTCATCGGCGCTGGCCTGGCGGGGCTGGTCTGCGCGCGCACGCTGGCCGACCACAACGTGGCGGTAACCGTGTTCGAGAAGTCGCGCGGGTTCGGTGGCCGGTGCGCCACGCGCCGCGATGGCGTCTGGAGCTTCGACCACGGGGCGCAGTACTTCACCGTCCGCGACCAGCGCCTTCGGCTCCTGGTGCAGAGTTGGCAGGAACAAGGTGTGATCGGAGTCTGGCCCGGTGTACTCGCGGTGCGCGAGGACGGACAATGGGTACCGGCCAAGACCGGTGTCCGGCGATGGGTCGGCGTCCCCGGCATGAGCGCGCTCGGCGCACATCTCGCCACAGACCTCGACGTGCAACTCAGCACGTCGGTGACCACGGTGCAACGCGAAGGGCGACAGTGGCGATTGCTCTCCGACACTGGCAGCGACCTTGGCGCGTTTGATGTCGTCCTCACCTGCGTCCCTGCACCGCAGGCCGAAGCATTGCTCGCTCCGGTAGCTCCGCTGCTCGCGGCACGCACCACGGCGGCCACCATGCACGCGACGATGGCAACGATGGTGGTGCTGGCCGAGCGGCCTGACTTCGCCTTTGACGGGGCGTTCCTCAACGACGACCCGATTCTCAGCTGGATCAGCCGCAACACCAGCAAACCAGGCCGCCCCGCCGATGAATCGTGGGTGCTGCATGCGACTCGTGCGTGGTCGGCGGCGCATCTCGATTCCGACCCCGAGGCGATCGCCGAGGCCATGTCCACCGCGTTCCAGTCGGTCATCGGCAGCACCACTGCGCCCGTGCACCGCGTTGCGCACCGGTGGCGATTCGCCTTGCCTGAGCCCGTGGCGAGCGACGCGGCACTGTATGATGGTGCCCTGGGCCTTGGTGCTGGTGGTGACTGGTGCGGCGGGCCACGGGTCGAGGGCGCGCTCCTGAGCGGTATTGCACTTGCCGGCCGCGTGTTGTCACACGCGCATGGCGCGACTGCGTAGCCTTGTACGCGCTCTCCTCCAGCACCCATCGTTCATGACGTACGCACGGAAACGGCTCTGGCTCGGCATCTCGGCCGTCGGAATGACCGTCATCGTCTGCCTCGCCGCGGTCACACTCGATCTGCCGCATCGCCTGATTCATCCGTGGGTCGATGCGAATTTCGATACCGCATTGGCAGTGATCGCAGTGACATGGATGCTGCACGCAGCGCTGCTGCTGCCATTCGACATCGCGGGCGGTCTGGTTGTCGTGCGCGAATCGCCGGGCGTGCTGCGATGGACCGCCGCCTGGCTGCGAGGCATCACCGTGCAGTGGGTCTGGTTCGCCCTCGCCGCGGGCCTGTTGCTGCGCACCCGGCAGCAGTTCGGCCTCACCATGGCGCTGTTGGTGTTCCTTCTGCTGCAGGTGGTACTCCTGAGTCGGCAGGGGGTCATTGCGTGGCTGGTTGGCGGGCTCGGGCTGCGCAACGCATCACCCGCACTCGCAGAGGCGAGCGTGGCAGTCGGCCTCGAGTCAGCGATGGTGCGCGAGATCGAGACTGATGAAGTGTCCTTCGTTGGCGGCTGGTCCGGGATTGACGCACGGCAGCTGTGGATTCCGCAGCGATGGGTGACGGCACTGACACCTGAGCAACTGGCCGTTGCGCTCGATCGCCGGCTCGGCGTGCGAACGCTGGGACTCCGCCGGCGCGGTGTGCTGGTGGCGTTGGCGTGGAATACGCTCGGCTTTGCGCTCGCCACCGCTGCGCCCCGCGCCGACCTGCAGACGGCGGCAGGATTCGTCACGACTATGGCGTGGTTTACGCTCTGGTCATTCGTCGGGGTACTGCTCCTGCCCACGGTGTCACGCGTGGCGGTGCTGGCGGCCGATCGCTGGGCACTGCGCTCGCATGCCGCCCCGGTGCTCGCATCAGCGATCACGCAGCTCGACGCATGGCAGGACGACGAGGCGGAACGTGATCCTCGGATCGAGGCCATCTTTCATCCCGTTCCATCACGCCATGCGCGACTGCGCGCACTGGAAGGTGATGTGAGTGTCGCGGGCGGCAGCGGCCAGGCCAGCGGCGCGTGGCATGCGACCCGCATGATGTTGTTCCTCAGCTGGGCGGGCCTCGGGGGGCTGTCTCGTGCAGTGCATTGCAATGTCGGTCGGCCGAGTGTCTGGGTCATGCTCCCTGGCGACTGATATCTGAACCGAGCTCGCCGCTGACGCGATAGATTGCGGTCATGATTTCCGTCGCGAAACTGAAGCAGCTGGCCGAAGCTCCACTGCACGGTGCACTCCTTGCCCTGCTCATCCTCGCGACCGCCGTGATCCTCGGGCTTCCCGCGGCACTCGGCTTCCAGCGCCCGCTGGCAATGCCGATTGCGTTTGCCGTCGGTGCACTGCTCGGGCACTGGTTCGTGAAACCGATGTTCGTCGTGCTCTCGGTCATGATGACCGTTGTGGCAATTGGCATCTGGTCCCCGATCGTCCCGCAAGTGGCACGGCCTTTCGTGCGGAATGATGCGGTGAACCTCGACGCGGTCGACGCGGTGTTCGTCTTCTCGAACTCCGTCAACTCGCATGGTCTGGTCTCGGGCGAGGGAGTGGACCGTTTGCTCACCGGCATCGCGCTGCGTGCACGGCGTCCGGCACTTCCGCTGATCGTCAGCGTCGTGCGATCGACTGAGCGACAGAACGGGATCTCTTCACTCGCCGATCAGCGGGCGCTGATCGGTTTGGCGCCTGCCGCTGGGCCGGTCGAATGGATCGACTCCGTGTATTCCACGCGCGATGAAGCCGTGCGCCTGACGCGGAAGGCGTTTCTTCAGCGCTGGAAGCGCGTTGCCGTCGTCACCTCGCCGATGCACACGCGGCGAGCCTGCGCCACCGTCGAAGCCATGGGGCTGGCCGTGACCTGCGTTGCGGCGCCCTGGCGACCGGCTGGCTGGCCGGCACGTACCGCCAGCGATCGCCTCGTGCTCATGCAGCGGCTCGTCTACGAGGTTCTGGCGTGGGGCCAATATCGGGTGACCGGCTGGGCGACCTGGTCGTAGCCAGAGGCAGCGAGAGCAGAAATCGCCTAGATTGATGGCGAGTCGTCCCGATAGCTCAGCTGGTAGAGCAGCGGACTTTTAATCCGTAGGTCGTGGGTTCGAATCCCACTCGGGACATGGCACGACCAAGAACCATTGCGCGAACCCTGATCAGGCTGGCGGCCCCATGCACGCCGAGGGTCGGAGCGATCAGCCGTGAACCCCAGTCTTCGGACGAGCCCGTCATAACTGGGAACCAATCGTGCATGGCGCGATATGTGCACCGTCAGTATTGTCCAACGGTTGTTCCCCGTTCCACTGAAACCTCTGTCAGGATTTAAATCATGCGTAGATCTGCTTTTGTGTTCACTGCTCTGATCGCGACGGCCGCTCTCACCGCATGCGCTCCCAAGGAGAACGCCGCGATTGATTCCACTGCCGCCGCCGCCGCCGCATCGATGGACAGCACCAAGGGTGCCATGGGCGCCATGGTTGACAGCGCCAAGGATGCAATGGGCGCCATGGCCGACAGCGCCAAGGGCGCGATGGGCGCCATGGCCGACAGCACCAAGGGCGCGATGGGCGCCATGGCAGACAGCAGCAAGAAGGCCGCTGGTGATGCGATGGTGAAGGCAGGCGCCGCGGCGATGGAAGCCGGCAAAGCGATGAAGAAGCCGTAGTCTTCGCAGTTGTTAACGTGACGAAGCGCCCCGCGATGTGATCGCGGGGCGCTTCGTCTTTCACGCTACCGGAGGGATGCGATTCGAATTCGCGCAGCGAGTATGGCACAGCACTGCGGTGACTTCGCGACGATCAGCCTGGCGCCTGAACCGGTTGGGACGCGGCCGTGTAGGGCAGCAATGCCTTCCGCCGCAACAACCGACCGAGCGCCACGGCACTTGCCAGCGCCAGCACACCCTCGAGCGCACCGACCAGCATGAAGATCCTGTCGTAATCCACTGCGTCGGTGTCATCGCGAAGGACCGACACCAGCACACCGCCGAGCGCAGGGCCGACCAGGAATCCCAGCGAGCCGGCTATCTGAAACGCGCCAAAGATGCCATCGCCCGCACGTCGGGCCACTTCGCTGGTCAGCAACAGGTTCGGTGCAAACATCAACGCACTCAGCACACCACTCAGGATCATCAGCAGCGGCAACGCAGCAAACGACACGCGACCGTACATCGCGAATACGACGCCGAACAGCACGTTGCTGATCACCAGCGGCCGGTACCAGCCAATCCGATCCGCCAATCGACCTGCCGGCCAGCACAACAGTGCAAACGGCACCAGAAACAACGCCATCAGCGTCCCGCGCTGCGCACCCGTCGCGTGATGGACATCGGCCAGAAACAACGTGAATGTGCTGACGAAGACACCGATCACGAAGCGATCCATGAACGCATACGTCAACGGGACCCACGCCAGCTGAATCTGCGTGTTCCACGCGTAACGCCGGCTCGGCGTGGCCGTCTGCTCCTCACGCGGAAGAGAGATACACAACGAGACGACTGCGGCCGCGATGAAAATCACCGCGCCAACGAGGTAGACCAGCATCGGCGATTGATCCACCAGCCGGCCACCGAGCGGCGATCCGATCGCCACACCGATCATCAGGCTCGACCCGAGCAGACCAAGCGATCCACCGCGCCGTGGACCGGCCATCCGGTTGGCGGCCACCATCAGCAAGGTGATCGCCGGCAGATGCAACGCACCGTCCAGAACGCGCAAGGCAAACAGCGCTGAGAGTGATGGCGCCGAACGCATGCCAAGAAAGACCACCGCGTCGAGCGCAAGCAGTGCTGCGACCCAGATTCGGACGGTCCCAAATTGTCGCTGCAGCCGCATCACGATCGGCACGGCAATGATGCCGCTGATCATGTTCACGGTCATGAAGGCATGCGCGGCGGAGGCGCTGCCACCATGCGTCACCTGGACGAGTTCCCGCAGGCCCGGCACGAGCAGCGTGACCGGAATGAGAGTCAGGATTGTGGCGAGCGAGACGAGCAGGAGCCGTGACATGCTCGAAAACTAAAGGATCAGGCAGCCAGACAAGGGAGTGAACGCCAGGCGGACGCTTCCCAGACCCGCTGGGCGGAATCCACGACCGACGGACTGACTGGTGCGCCGAGCAGGGCGAGCCGGAGCATCCGCTCATCCACCGACAGCTGGGCGGTGTCGGCGCTTCGCGCCCAGCGTCGCAACGCCCGGGTCACCCGTGGACGAAGAAACTCCTCTGCGACGGCCTCGGCCGTCGTCCGGACGGAGGCCAGGCGAAGGCGAGCAACGGGGGAACAACTGATGCCCGACCGATCAGGCACCAACTGCGGCATGCCAACCGCGGCAGGCATCGCCAAGGAACTCTCCAGCGGCGTGAACCATGCGGCCCTGGCAATTGTACCGAGGTCTGGCAGGGCGTCAGCGTCATTTTTGGGGGTGACTCTGACGGCGAGCGCCGGCATTTCGTCGAAGAGCGCCGAAAGAGCCGCACCGTGGTCGCCAAAGGGAGCCGGGCCAGCAGCTGAGGCATACCCGCGGATCCAGCCGTCCTGCACGGCACTGAGCGCTCCGTTCATCCGCCCCGCCTTGGCCAATGCGCTGGCAAGGAACCAGTCAGCCCCACGGGCCAGAAGCTCCGCCGGTCGCCGCGCTTCGGCGGTGTAGGCACTGCTGGTGATTCCGATCGGAACGAACTCAGCCAGACGGGCCAGGGGCGCGGCGATCGGTTGCGTCCGCGCACCATGCCACGCGTTATCGGTCGCGTAGGTGCCCCGCCGATTCGCGTAGTCGCGAGCGGTCTGCCAGTCGAGGTCGTGCATCAGTTCGTGGCCCACCGCTCCGAAGCCGGTCGCCAGTGGTAGCGAGAGGGTCCGAGACCGCGGATCATGCATTGCCAGCGCGCCCCGCGACACACGGTCGCCGATTCTCACGTTCAATCCAACAAAACTCGCGCGCGGGAACACGTCGCGCATCGCATCGACTGCCGCAGCAAACTCGCGCGCGTAGAACGCATGCCACGAGGCAGGCACGTCCTTCCCGAAGGTGAGGGACGCAAGTCCCAGCCGTTCGCTGACCTGCTCGGGTCGCAGCGTGAGCACGCCGGGGTGGTAAGATGCTTCCTGCGCCAGTGTTCGCATGCTCTGGGCGGCCAGCAACGCTGCCGCTGCAGCCATCGGCGCAAGGATCGAATCCTGCGATACCCTCGCTTGCGTCAGCAGCAGCGACTCTTCATTCGACGCACTGAGAAGCATGCGCGACATGCGAGGTGATGTCGCCGCGCTGCGATCGACAGCCAACTCGCGCGCGTCCAGCACACCGAGCGCAACTTGCGACTGCGGTGGTCGCGTTCGGATGCTGATCAACAGCGAAAGGGCCTCCGCAGCACTCGACGGGAGCGGTGACGGTGGCATGCGAACCAGCGCCGTCGAGGTATCGGCGTCCTGCACTGCGCGTTCGATAGCCGCGCGCAACGCCGGAATGCGTGCCGCGATACGCCGCGCTGCCGGCGCAGCGTCGGCCAGCAAGGGCCGCTCGACGGCAAACCGACGCTCCGCTCGCCAGAGCGCGACTAATTGCAGCAGATCTCCGTCATCACGCGATGCCATCGCGATGACACGTGCCACATCGCGACGGGCCCGGACGCGATCAAATGCCATCAGTGCCGCCGCGTTCATCAGCGGCACCGCACCAGAGCGCAATACGCCACGCGCACTGGCCTGCGCAGACGCGATCCGGATTGCATCCAGCGCGAGAGGTGAATCACCTTCGAGCGTCATCACGCTGTCCACCAGATGCATGAGCGCACGCGCGGCGGCTTCGGACTTCGGCATGGCGATATCAAGCGCGGACGCCAGCGGGTGCATCATTCCGCTGTCCCGCGCGATGCGTGACAGGAGCGCGTGCGCCACGCGCGGGCGCCAGGCTGCCGGAAGCCTGGGATCCGAGCGCGCCAGATCGATCAGCCGGAACGGGCTCCCGAGCCCGAGTTCGAGCCGAGCGAAGTACGCCAGCGCCAGCGCCGAGCCGAACGCAACCGGTGCACGCGGCGCTACTCGCATCGCGGTCGTCAGCGAGTCATCAAGGCGGGCACCATCGGCAAGCGCCCGCCGCACCGCGCGCCGCGCGTCCGCTCGGTCGGTGAGACGGATCCCTGCGACAGTCAGCGCGACGAGCCCGATGCCGAGTGCGATGGCTCGCATTCGATTCGACCGGGGAACCAGAGGGATGCCGACAGCCACGGTGCAGACCAGTGAAAAGACAGCGGGCGCTCAATCGGGAGACGATTGAACTTCACCACGTAACACACCGGGATGAAGCCCTGAGTTCACTGGCTCCCGCTTCGGTGTCTACGCCGATACGCACAATCGAGACGGCAGCGTCGCCGACGAGACAAACGCAGACGGCAGCAGTACCGGAGGCACCGCTGCCGCGCACATCCGCTGACACGTCCCCCGATGCATCCCCTGAAACGTCAGGAGGCCGACGCGGCGTCGCGTCGGCCTCCTGGAAGGTCCGGAGCTCTCAGGAAACCAACGCTACGTCGCGCCAGCCTCCGAAGCTCTCGGGCAGAACTACTGGTTGCTCGTGGTGGTGGCGGCTTCCGTCGCCTTCACGTCTGCGCTTTCAATCACGAAGACCACGCGGCGGTTCCGATCTGCGCCCGGCTCATCCTTCTGAGCGCCCGGCACGACCTGACGCAGCGAGCCGAAGCCCATCGTGCGGATCAGGGACGCGTCCATGCCCTTCGTGGCAAGCTCGCGCTTCACGTTCTCGGCGCGCGCCAGCGACAGGCGCTGGTTGTAGGTCTGCGAGCCAGCAGGATCAGCGAATCCTTCGACCGTGATCACGGCGCCAGGGTAGTACTTGTTGGCAATCTGGGAAAAGCGCTCGAGGGCGGCACGATCCGTGTCCTTGATCATCGCGTCATCGAATGCGAACGAGACCGGCAGCATGACCTTCATGCCGTTGCCGGCAGCTACGATCTTGGCGTCGAACTCGGTGCGAAGGTCGGCGAGCTCCTTCTTGAGCTCGGTACGCAAACCGACCAGGTCGGAACCGAGAATGCTGTCGGCGCGAAGGCGCTCCGTCCGCTCACTCGCAATCTCGGCACGCGTCGCCGTCATCTCACGCTTGAAAGTGCCGCTCCGCACGCACGCAGTCATCGACAGGGCGGTCAAAGCAAGCGCGGCCGTACGAACGACCGAGGCCGAAAGAAATGAGGTGTTCATCGCAGGAAACTCCTTAGAAAAGTTAGGACGAGTAGGGTGGCTCTCGTCACGCAAAACTCTCTGAAGCGAGTTTCGTGCCACGATTTTCAACTAACTGCCAGGCTTGGGCTTAGCGAGCCACTCTCCACCATCGATGACGAAGATCGCGCCGGTAATCCAATCGCCCGCTGGACTCGCGAGATACGCGACCATCTGTCCAATGTCCTCTGGTGTGCCCCATCGCTTGAGTGGAATGGCGCCTTTAGCGAACGCATCCATTGCCTTCTCGACGCTGAACAGATCGGGGACCGGTGCACCAGGTGGCGGTGTGAACGCCTTCCGCACGCCCTCCGTCGGAATCGGGCCCGGTGCGATGGCGTTGATGCGAATGCCGTGCTCTGCCCACTCCACCGCCAGCGTTCTCGTCAGTGCGTCGACACCTGCCTTCGCTGCCGTGGCATGTGCCATCAGGGGCCACCCGCGATAGTGTAGCGTCATCGACGTACTGACGACCCGCCCCCCGCCCTGCGCCTTCATGTACGGGAACACCGCCTGCGTGCAGTAGAACGTGCCGTAAAGATCGATCTCGATCACGCTCTTCCATGCATTCGAGCTCAACGATTCGGAGGGCGCGTAAAAATTCCCCGCGGCATTGTTCACCAGCAGATCGATGCGACCGTGTGCCTCGTGCACCTCTTTTGCCATCGCCTGCACCCGCTCCTGATCCCGCACGTCCACCTGTACCGCGCTGGCGCTGCCGCCCGCGGCGGTGATCGCCGCGACGGCAGTCTGCAGGTGTTCAGGCTTTCGGCTGGCGAGTACGACATGCATACCGAGCTGAGCCAGTGTCGAACTGATGCCAAGTCCGATTCCTGTCGCCCCACCGGTGACGATTGCCACCTGTCCGGCGAGAAGATCGTCGCGAAAAACGGGATGTGCACTCATTCGGATTGCTCGATGGAAGTGAAGAGGTCGGGATCGGTGCGGAGCGGTCTGAAGCTGCGTCGATGATGCGGCGTCGCGCCGTGTTCCGACAGAGCCGCCAGATGTGCGGGCGTGCCGTAGCCGGCGTTCGAGCTCCAGCAATAGGTCGGATACCGTCGGCCAAGTGATGCCAGTAGGCGGTCACGCGTGACCTTCGCGATGATCGAGGCGCAAGCGATGCTCAGGCAACAGGCGTCACCCTTGACTACCGCCTGATGTGGCAGGCCGAGCGCACCGAACGGCGATCCATCGATCAGCAGCAGATCGTAGGGGCCGGGGATCCGCGCAATCGCGCGGCGCATTGCGCGCGCCGTCGCCTGATAGATGTTGATGCGGTCGATTTCGGCTACGCTGGCGGCACCGATGCCGACGGCCAGTGCCACGCGGCGGATGTCGATCGCGAGTCGATCGCGATCGACGGCACGCAGCGCCTTCGAGTCGCCCACGCCGTCGATGTCGGTGCAGTCGGCCGGCAGGAGGATGGCACAAGCGACAACGGGGCCCGCAAGGGGGCCCCGTCCGACTTCATCCACGCCGACAATTCGCTTGCGGCCTGTCTCTCGTGCCATTGCTTCGAGCGCGCCCCAGCTCTGCGTCCGTGCAGGCATGGGGCGTTCGGCGCAGGATCAGCCGGCAGCCTTGTCGGCCACGCGAACCTTGCGCTCCTTGATGCGGGCCGCCTTGCCCGTGACACCGCGGAGGTAGTACAGCTTCGCGCGGCGCACTCGGCCGCGGCGCACGACGATGATTTCGCCGAGCATCGGGCTGTGGTCCGGGAAGATGCGCTCCACACCAACGCCGTTCGAGATCTTGCGGACCGTGAAGGTCGCGCTGACGCCACTGCCGCGGCGGGCGATGACGGTGCCTTCAAAGGCCTGGAGTCGCTCCTTTTCCCCTTCCTTCACGCGCACGTTGACACGAACCGTGTCTCCGGCGCGAAACGGGGGAATTTCGCGCATCCACTCTTTTTGTGTCTCGATGAACGGGTGCATATCACGCTCTGCGGGGCGCCTGCGTGGAGCGGCGCCGGCTGGGGTTGTTACGGTGAGCCAGAGAAGTTAACTCGCCCGGCGGCCGGATGGTAGTGGCTGGGCGGCCGCGCTGCGGCGTCAGCCGGTCGCTATATCCGCCAGAACTCCCTTGGCGTCGAGCTGCCGCGCCCGTGCCTGCGCGCGCACGCGGTACGCCCAGATGCCCAGCACCACGATCAAGGCGCAGACGAACTGCACACTCCGCCGCACCACCATCCCGCGCATGGTCTCGGTGCCGAACAGGTACGCCCCGTCCAGAATCACCGCACAGATCAACGCCGCCACCGCGCTCTGCTTCGACGACAGCACCGCCTCCGATCCGTACGCAGTCCGCAGCAGCGTGAGCGCCGTCAGGAACCCGGCCGCGGTAGCCGGAATCAGCCTCACCACCAGCATCTGAATCGAGCCAGGCACGGTCTGCAGGCACTCGATGCCAATCAGATAGCAGTAGATCAGCCCGAGCCCGATGAACATCACGAACCGGAAAAACGTCCCGACAATGAAAATCGCAGTGCGAAGCAGCAGAATCTTCACGAGTGGGTCCCTGACCCGGTTTGTGCGCTTGGAGCCGGACGAACAGCGTCGGGGCAGTGTCTGGTGACTGGTAGCGGGGGCTGAAAGTCACGCGGGCGCGCTTCACCGGTGGAACACCGTGGCCACGACCGCCAGATGCTGCTCCTCTCTCGCCGAAAACGGTGCCCAGAAGGGAAGCGTTCCACTGACTTGCAGTGCTGGGTCGAGGGCGGTGGCAGTGCGGGCCTGCAGCAGCATATAGAGCGCGCCACTGTCCGCAGACGCCAGAGTGGCCCCGCCCTGCGCCGCCGTATCCTGCAACACCCGCATCGCGAGGTCGCTGTCGGTCAGGGACGCCAACGCCCCGAACGAATGGCCGGGTTTGAGGGCGTAGCGAGTGAACAGCAGCATCGCGGCCTCGCCGAGGACCAGTGGCATTCCCACCGTCCGTCGGACAGCGACGCGCGGTGTCAGCGTCCCGAATTGGCGACGCTGCCTGGCGGTGTCACTGTCGATCCGCAGCCATCCGGCCAACGAGGACCGCGCACGGGTTGCCGCACTGTCGTCGCGCCACTCGGCGACCAGCAGCAGCGCACTCCCGTCGCCGCTGGCCAGCAGCGTCGCACGCTCGAAGCCGTCCACGAGCGTCAGATCGGCCTGCAGGTGCTCCACGATCCTCCGCGTCTCCTCCAGCTGCCGGCCAGACGCGATCGCCAGTGGCCAGAACTCGAGCACCAGACGGTTCGTGGTATCCAGCGCAATCGGGCGGCTCGGTGCCGCCACAACGGGGACACTGTCGCGCGCCGTCGCGAGGATCGGCGCCGGCTTCGTCCTGGCCGCGCCATCGCAGCCGGCCAGGAAGCCGGCCAGGAAGCCGGCCAGTACGACGACCAGGCCGGGCGCCCTAAGCATCACGCGTTCGCGTCCGACGCTCACTCTCGAGACGGCGCCATTCCGCAATCTTCGCATGATGGCCTGAAATCAACACGTCAGGCACACGGTGCCCGCGATACTCCTCGGGTCGCGTATAACTCGGCGCGCTGACGCCGGCGCCGTTGTAGAACGAGTCGGTCGCCGCCGAATCGTGATCACTCATCGCACCGGGCAGCAGTCGCGCCACCGCGTCGGCGATCACCAGCGCGGCCGGTTCTCCTCCGCTCAGGACGAAGTCACCGAGCGACATTTCTTCCGTCGCCAGATGGTCGGCCACGCGTTGATCGACGTCCTTGAAGTGCCCGCACAGCAGCGTGAGCTCGGTCCCGCTCGCGAATCGATGCGCGTCGGCCTGCGTGAACTTCGTGCCTCGGGCCGACATCAGCACGATTGGCGCGCGGGCACCCAGATGTTCCACTGCCTCGAAGAACGGTGTCGGCTTCATGACCATCCCCGGCCCGCCGCCATACGGATAATCGTCCACCGTGCGGTGCTTGTCGTGCGTGAAGTCGCGCAGATCCACCAGGTTGAATCGCACGCTGCCCGCCGCCGCCGCACGCGACGGAATGCTGAGCGAGAGCGGGGCCGCGAAGAACTCGGGAAAAATGCTGACGATGTTGATCGTCAGTGGCGCACGCGGCTGCTCATTGTCCGCTGCACCGGCAACTGCATCGTCTCCGTCCATGCTCACCCCTCGTCTGACGGGTGTCCTTCCGCCAGCAGCAGCCCTTCGGGAAGCAACCCTTCCGGCGGATTGACCGTGATGCAGCGGTCCGACTCATTCACCAGCACCAGCACATCGGAAATCCAGGGAATGAAGTACGTCGCGCCGCCGTTCACCGGCCGCACGTCGAGCATCAGCCCCTGCGGCAACTCGTACGTATCCACCACCTGCCCAAGCGCGCGCCCGTCGGCATGTACCACACGCATACCGATCAGATCGTGCAGATACACTTCATCGTCGGCGGGTGGCGGCAGCTCGTCTTGTGGAGCCAGCAGGAAGCGCCCGCGCCACAATTCCGCGGCGCTCCGATCCGGCACTTCAGCCAGCGTCAGACGCACCGAGTCCATGTGCTGGCGCACCGCCGTAATGTGCAATTCCTGACCATCGGGTGACGGATCACCGGTGGCGGTACCCGCAAAGAGCCGACGGCCCGATACGAAGACCGTATCGGGCGCGTCGGTGATGGGCTCCACCAGCAGTTCGCCGCGGATGCCGTGTGCTTTGCGGACGCGCCCGACGATCATGAGCGCGGGCGCGCTCACTTACTCAGCCTTCGCGCCTTCGGAGAGCGGCACCGCAGCAGCGGTCAGCTTCTTCGCCAGGCGGGCTTCGTGACGCGCCTTGAGCACGCCACCCTTGCGCAGCAGCGAGCGGACGGTGTCCGACGCCTGCGCACCTACGTCGAGCCAGTGATTGGCGCGATCGACCTTGATCGTCACGGCACCCTCAGTCAGACGCGGCGAATAGGTGCCGATGATCTCGATGAACTTGCCATCGCGCGGGCTCTTGCTGTCAGCGATCACGATACGATAGACCGGGGCCTTCTTGCGACCAACGCGGCGGAGACGAATACGAACCATCTGGGCATCCTCTGAGGGACGTGATGTCGCACGACCGATCGAGCACCGATCGTCGTACGCGACGCGCTCGCGAATCACATCGTGATTCGATCACCGTCGGCCCGGGCTCCTCGCGACCGACGAGAATTCGTCGGGTGCACCCGGGGGTGGGGGTCCAGCCAGCCAGCCATTTCTGACCGAGCCGGGAAAGCTAACCCCGGCCGAAAGGGTTCCGGCCACCGCTGGCGGTGACCTTCTTCATCATCTTCTGCATGTCACGGAACTGGTCCAGCAGCCGGTTCACCTCGGCCACCGTCCGCCCCGACCCCTTGGCGATCCGGAGGCGCCGCGATCCATTGATCAGGTCGGGCTTCTTCCGTTCGGCCATGGTCATGCTGAGGACGATCGCCTCGACATGGCGCATCCGCTTGGGGTCCATCTTGGCCTGCTTGAGGGCCTTGGTGTTGACCCCGGGGATCATCTTCAGAATCCCCTCCAGCGGCCCCAGCTTTTCGATCTGCTTCATCGCGCCAAGGAAGTCGTTCAGGTCCATGCCTTCGCGGCGGACCTTCTTTCCGAGCTTCTTGGCCTCGTCGGCGTCGAACGACTCCTGCGCCTTCTCGACCAGCGACAGCACGTCGCCCATCTGAAGAATCCGACCCGCCATACGGTCGGGGTGGAACTCCTCGAGGGCATCCACCTTTTCGCCGACGCCGATGTACTTGATCGGCTTCTTGGTGGCGCCGTAGACCGAGAGCGCCGCGCCACCACGGGCGTCGCCGTCCATTTTCGTCAGGATGATGCCGGTGATCCCGAGGGCATTGTTGAAGCCTTCGGCAATCTTCACCGCGTCCTGACCCGTCATGCCGTCGGCCACGAGCAGGATTTCGTCGGGTTTTGCTACCTCCTTCACCCGGCGCAATTCGTTCATCAGGTTGTCGTCGATCTGCAGCCGGCCCGCAGTGTCGATGAACACGATGCGATCGCGCTCTCGCCGCGCCACTTCGAGGCCATCGCGCACGATCTGCACCACGTCGGTCGTATCGCGGCGGGCGAAGACCGGGACGTTGAGCTGCTTGCCGAGCGTTTCGAGCTGGTCGATGGCCGCCGGGCGGTAGACGTCGGCAGCGATGAGGCGCACCTGACGTTGCTCCTTCTGCATACGGAGCGCGAGCTTGGCCGTCGTCGTCGTCTTGCCGGAGCCCTGGAGCCCGACCATCAGCACCACGGTGGGCGGAACGGTGCTGAGCTTGAGCCCTTCGCGCCGTTCGCCAAGCATTGCCGTGAGCTCTTCGTGCACGATCTTGACGAGCTGCTGCTCAGGGCGGATGGTCTTCAGCGCCGTGAGCCCGACCGCCTTCTTTTCGACTCGCTCGAGGAATTCGCGGGTCAGCCCGAAGCTGACGTCGGCTTCGAGGAGCACGCGCCGCACTTCACGGAGGCCGTCCTTGATATCGGCTTCGGTGAGGACGCCTTTGCCGCGGAGTTTGGAGAAGGCGGCGCCGATTTTTTCGCTGAGCTCGTCAAACATAGACG
>JBBQRH010000033.1:0-41664 GCA_038215035.1 Gemmatimonadales bacterium
GAAGCGGCTGGCCGCCAGCTCCCACTCGGCCATCGTGGGCAGGCGGGCGTCGGACCACGCCGCGAAGGCGGAGGCCGCGAACCATGAGACGTTCACGACCGGCGCGTCAGCTCGCACATTCGCGCCGAGCGTCAGGTCACCTGACCAGTGCCGGAGATACGAGGCATCGGCCACGATGCCATCCACGCGCGAGCGGCGCCATTGCGGCCTGGCGGTCACGAATCGCAGATACTCCGCATTGGTTACTGCGGTGCGCGCCAGCAGGAATGCGCGCACCGGGATGCCGTCGATCGGCGTGTCTGCCGTGTACAGCGGGCGATAGCGCCCGGCTGCAACGGTCAGCATCGCTGCGTGCGCGTTGATCGCCGGGCGTCGCGGGACAGAGGCCCGCGATACGTCCTGGGCGTCTGCGCCTGCGGCCAACCCACACAGCGCGAGCAGTGGGAGCACGTCGCGCCGCGCGTCACACAGCCGGAGGCCGGATCTCACCAGCTCACTCCTTTGGTATTGGACTGCTACGCACCTTCCGCACTTCGGCTACGGTGATCATGTCGGATGCATTGTTGCCGAAGGTACTGCGCACATACGAGAGCACCGCGGCGATGTCCGTGTTGGAGAGCTGCAGGCTGGGCATGACGCCGTTGTACTGCGTGCCGTTGACCATGACTGCACCGGACTTTCCATGCATCACCACGCGAATGGCCCGTTCACGATCGGCCATCAGGTAGTCGCTCTTCGCCAGCGGTGGGAATGCCCCGACAACACCCTGACCGACCAGCTGGTGACACGCCGCACAGTTGGCCTTGTAGACATGCTCCCCGCGTGCCAGCAGCTCAGTACGTGGCAGCTCTCGCTCGACTGCCACGGTGGAATCGACTGGCACGGCCTGAATGGCGCCCCCTTCGGGCAGGTACACCACGTCATGCTGTTTGCCAGAGTACGTGCCGGGTACGGCTGCGCCGGCGACGTTGATCATGCCGAGCGCCCCCTTGTTGAACGCGCGAAAGATCGAGTGGTCGACGAAGATGAGGTCACCCGGCACGTTGAGCTTCATCTCCACGATGGCAGCGCCGCCGGATGGAACCAGCGTGGTCTGCACGTTCTGCTGGTTGACCATGGTGCCTCCTTCGCCATAGACGCGGTTGAAGATCTCACCGATCACGTGGAAGCTCGAGATGAGATTGGGCCCTCCGTTTCCGACGTAGATGCGGACCGTCTCGCCGACGTTGGCCTTCAGCGCGTTCTTGCCGGCGACGGCGCCCACGGATCCGTTGAACACCACGTAATCCGGGTCCTCATGTAGCGCCTTATCCATGTCGAACGCTTGCAGTCCTCCGGCGCCGTACCGCCCCGTGGTGTAGAACTCGCTCTGCACGATGTAGAACTCGCGGTCCACGGCCGTAAGGCCCGCCTTCGGCTCCACCAGAATCAAACCGTACATGCCGTTGGCGATGTGCATGCCCACCGGCGCGGTCGCGCAATGATAGATGTACAGCCCGGGATTGAGCGCCGAGAACGTGAACTGCGAGCTGTGCCCCGGCACCGTGAGCGATGAGGCCGCGCCGCCACCTGGTCCGGTTACGGCGTGCAGGTCGATGTTGTGCGGCATCACGCTGGTGGGATGGTTGTTGAGGTGGAACTCCACCTCGTCTCCCTCTCGCACGCGCATCATCGGGCCGGGAACGCTGCCCCCGAATGTCCAGAACGTGTACTCCACACCGTCCGCCAGCCGACGCTTGACCTCGCGCGTTTCCAGGTTGATCACCACATGCGCAGGCGTCTTCCTGGCAATGGCCTTTGGCACATCAGGCGCGAAGGCCACGGTGAGCGTCTCGACCGGCAGCGCCCCCGAGGGTCGGTCGGCGAGTGGATTCGGATCGGCCGACGCGGACTTCCCGCAGCCGACGGCCAGGACGAGCGTGGTTGCGAAGGCAGTGGACATGATCACACGCGAGTGGCGTGATACGCGGAAGGCACGAGGCACGGGAATCTCCGGGTGGGACGGGCAGATACTTGAGGAGGCCGGCCAAAGAAGTCGGCGTCTCCCTTCCTGCCATGTCGCCCGCGCACGGACGACGTGGTGTAAGCGCGAGCCCGACACGCTCGTCGCGCCTGTCGTCGGCACCTCACAGCCCGCTCGCCACAGCCGAACAGCACCGCTTGCTTAAAGGTATATCCGCGCTCCATCTTTGTCCACATGCGCATGCCCCTGCCGTTAAGCCCCACCGTCGCGCCGGCCACAGATGTCGCGGTGCAGCAGTCGAAAGGCGTCGCCCTCTTGAGCGACCCATTCCGGCCACTGTATCTCGCCGGCACGGCGTGGGCCGCGGTTGTCGCTGCCGTCTGGGTGTTCGCGCCGCACCTGCTCCGCGCGCGGTTGACTGGCGTTGCGTGGCACGCCCACGAGATGCTCTGGGGATTCGTCGCCACGATCGCCGTCGGCTTCCTCCTCACGGCCGGAGCGTCGTGGACAGGCATCCGACCGCTCGGCCAACGCGCGCTCGGCACGCTCTGCCTGCTCTGGTTGACGGCTCGCGTTGGTTTCCTTGCTTCGGGGCCGGTCGGCTTCTGGGTCGCCACGCTCGCCGAGGTGTCGCTGTTCATTCTCGCCGCGATGGCGATGGGGCGTGCGGTGTTTCTGGCCCGAAACCGTCGCAACTACGCCGTTCCGTTTCTGATCGGAGCGCTCGGCATCGCGGACCTCGCGTTTCTCCTCGTCGCCTGGCGCGGAGGAGAGTACGCCGACCTGATGTTGCGCTTGCAGGTCGGCCTGCGGTGCATGGCGCTCATCGCGTTGCTCATCTCACGACGGGTGATTCCATTCTTCGCGATGCGCGCGGTGCCGGACCTCGTGATTCCCATGCACGTGCGCACGGGACAGCTGCAAGTTTCCGCCGCTTTCACCTCGATCGTCTCGCTCATTGCTGGCGCGAGATCACTGCAGGTCATCGCACTGACGGTGGCAGGTGCCATCGCGCTGTGGCAGGTGCTTGCGTGGAAGCCACTGGCGGTGCGCACCCGGCCATTGCTGTGGATTCTCTATCTCGGCTACGCGGGGCTTGGTGCGGGCCTGTTAGCGAGCGCAGCGCAGATCGCGGGCTTGCCGATGCCGCGTGTGCTGCCGGTGCACCTCATCGCGATGGCCGGCTTCTCCGTGCTCATCATTGGCATGGTCACGCGCACGGCACTGGGTCATCTCGGTCGGCGCATGTCGCTCGACGGCAGCATGGTCTGGAGCTACGGGCTCGTATGCGCGGCCGCGCTGCTTCGTATTGGCGCGCTGTGGCCTTCCGCCTGGGCTGTGCACCTCCTGCAGCTTTCCGCCGTGGCGTGGGTCGCAGCCTTCGGCCTGTACGTGGGGCGCTTCACGCCGTGGATGCTTCGACACACACCAACCGCCTGACCACGCATGCGCCTGACTGTGATGACCGACTACGCGATGCGCCTCCTCATGTATGTGGCGCGCCACCCAGATCGCCTGTGCACAATTCCGGAAGTGGCCGAGGCGTACGGTATCTCGGAGGCACTTCTGCGGAAGAGCACACATCGGCTCGGACAGATGGGGGTGCTGCACACGGTTCGCGGTGTCGGCGGCGGCATTCGGCTGGCTCAACCCGCATCGCGCATCAACATCGGCTCCGTCATTCGGGAAATGGAGCCCGACTGGAGCCTGGTGGAGTGTCAGATGAGCGCGGACAACGGGTGCATCCTGACCGGGCGCTGCGCGCTGGCGGGCGTTCTCGACGGTGCGCTTGTGGCGTTCCTCCAACATCTGGACCAGTACACGCTTGCCGATATCGCGTCAGCAACGTCCGCGCCCGCCCCCGTGCTCCTGTCGCGTCGACATCGCGCCATCGAGGCTAGTTGACGACTGTTCGAATCGCTGTACGACGATAGCCCGAACTTCCAGGAGCGCATGCCATGTCCGCCCTTCACGTCGACCTTCGCCTCGTCAATCCGCTGCACTACGAAGCGACACTGTCCAGTGCCCTGCAGCGCCTGCCAGCAGGCGGCGCACTGGAGGTCATCTGCGATTCAGATCCCGCGCTCCTTCGTACACGGCTGCACCTCGAGCCGTCGCTACCGCTCACGTGGGGTGAGGGCAAAGCGGAGAATGGAGCGTGGCACGTGCGCATCGTGAGGAATGACGCGGCCGGGTGCTGCGGTGGCTGCGCCTGACCTGACGTGCGCGGAGGCGCACGCGTACGGCAAGCATTTGAGTCAGCTCGTGATCCAGTGAGATGGCGTTGATGTGCGCGCGCGCCAAATCGCGCACCTCCTAGTGTGGCGGATTCGCTTCCGATCGAATGCCCAGTGTTGTCACCTCCATATGTTCCTGAAGCGTGAGGCGCAGGACACCGGTCTGCTCATGCGAGAGCAGACCGAGAGCAAGCTCGCCGTGTCGGTAGATCGCGAGGTCCTCGAGCCATCCATCGGGGCCGGCGGGCGAATGAAACACTCCCGAATCCATGAAACTCAGGAGTCGCGTGAGTGATGAGGCATTTAACGTCCACCGGCGAACCGTGCGGGGAAAATTCGTTGCGTCGCCGACCGCGAAGGTCCGGCGCGATGTCGGCGACCGCTCATAGGGACCCAGCTCGTCTTCGAACGCATCGGCGAACGGCGCCTGTGCGTCCCGCAACGCCATGACCGTGATTGAAAATTCGTCGGCTCCGTGGTCCAGCAGGTAACGAAGCAGTCGCTCTGCGCGTTCACCGCGAAGGCTCAGTTCACTGACGTATCGTACTGTGAACATGTTGGTCGCGATGTGTGTGAACTCAACGAATGCGATGCTCGAGACGCCACTGCCGACGCAGCGTCTCACTCGAAACCGCGTTCATCCGCACAACGTAGTCGTGATCAGCAATTCAGCGTTCCACGTTGATCCGATACTGGGCGTGGCAGGCTACGCAATTGCCCATGATGGTCCCCAGCCGACCGAGAGTTTGTCCTGTCGGAAGGCCACGGCTCACATCCGCAGCAAGTGAATCCCATGCGGCGTGCGTACTCATCCCCAGGCGCAGGAATTCAGCGGGGAGGCGCTGCTGCATGGCCGGATCAAGATCACGTGCCGCCGCCATCCCGGACGCCTGCGCCGCAGCCCGCATCCCCGCCGTGTCACGTCGCGCCGCCGCGTCGACGTATTGCTGAACGGACGTCAGCATTCCACGCATCTCGGCAAGGATCAGATGTCGCCCTTGTACCGGCAGCACAACGGCAATCCTGACGTCGGGATCCGACGCGATCGACGCCGCGGGACCTCCGACGGCATTGCCGCCCCGGACAGGCATATCCTGCTTGCCGCCGCAGCCTACGGCCGAGGCAGCAAGCGATGCGATGAGCGCAATGAGGCGCAGGGATACGAATGAAACCTCATGCGCCTGCGGTTCTGTATTGAATGGCTTCGTCATGGATGGCCTCGGCGGTGGGTTGTGCGCCGCAACCTGCGGCGTATGCTCGGAGGAACAGTGCCGAAACAAAAACGGGAGATTTCGTGACATCTGTGGTCATTCCTCAACGGACCGCGCTGCGCCTCAGCGGCGTGTATCGTCGCCTCCGGATGAAAATGTGGACGCGAGGACCCCAAGCTCGGCGGGAGGACGGCGAATGACTGGCCGATCATTCATGATTTGCTCCGGTGAGCGCGCGGCCTTCGCCGACCTCTTCGTGTGTCTTTCCGTCACGGATATGGTAGATCCGCTTGAAGGTCGGGATGATCTTCTCGTCATGCGTCACGACGATGATCGCGGTCTCGTACCGCTGCGCCATCTCGTGCAGGATCCGGATCACCGTCAGCGCCCGCACGCTATCCAGCGGCGCGGTAGGCTCGTCGGCCAGGATCACCGGGGGACGGTTGACCAGTGCCCGGGCGATGGACACACGCTGCTGCTCCCCCCCGGAGATCTGTGACGGCATCGCCTTCGCGCGGTGTGCGATGTCGAGCGCGCCGAGTAGTGCGACGGCACGTTCGCGGGCAATGACGTTGGCCACACCTGCCAGCATCGGCAATAGCGCGACGTTGTCAGTGACATCAAGAAAAGGAATCAAATACGGCGCCTGGAACACGAAGCCGATCTTGTCGCGGCGGAGTGCTCGGAGGTCATCGATCTTCCATCCGTTGTCGTAGATCACGTCGTTGCCAAGGATCATACGCCCCGAGGTCGGCTCGATCACGGCACCGAGGCACTTGAGGAGTGTCGATTTGCCAGAGCCCGACGGGCCGATGAGCCCAACCACCTCGCCCGGGGCCACGGACATATCCACGCCTTTGAGTGCGTCCACAGCCGTGTCGCCCTGGCCGTACCGTTTCGTCAGCCCTTCAATGCGAATTCCGGTTGTCATGCGCCTATCCTCCAATGGCGTCGGCCGGATCGACACGCAGCGCGGCGCGAATTGCGATCAGGCTGGCCAGCATACAGATCAACCCCACGGCGAAGAATCCGGCGATGGTATCTCCCGGAATCAGCAATACGTATTTGGGAAAGAACGGCGCCCAGAACGAGGCGGCGATCTTGCCGACCGCGAATCCGATCAGGCCGAGTCCGAGGGCCTGCTGCATGATCATGCTCGCAATCGTGCGGTTTCGCGTGCCGATCAGCTTCAGGACCGCGATCTCGCGAATCTTGCCAAGCGTCATCGTGTAGATGATGAACGCGACAATCGCCGCACTGACGACGGCAAGGATCACGAGGAACATGCCGATCTGCCTGGCCGAGGTCGCGATCAGCTTGCCGACGAGGATGCCCTCCATCTCCGGCCTCGTGTAGACCGTGAGCCGCTGCCAGCGCTCGATGGACGCAGCGACGTCGTGCGATGCATAGCCCGGTCGGAGCCGCACCAGGACCGCGTTGACGAATGAATTGCGGCTCTGCGAGGTGATAACCGCGTCGAGCAGTCCAGGCACGCCAGTCCGGTTGAAGGCGGGGTTCTCGGACGTGCGCCGCCGGCTCTGGAGGACGGCATCATTGTCCCTCAGGTACTGGGCCTCCTGCGCATCCCTGAGCGGAATGAAGACCATCGGATCACCCCCCGACGACACCATCCGCCGGGTGAGACCCACCACGGTGTACTGATTGCGGCGAATCCGTACACGATCGCCAAGCGCGAATCCGGCGGCGATGTCGGCCACCGCTTCATAGTGGCTGCGCGTGATCTGACGCCCGGCAATGAGGTAGGGCGGCCACCCGGGCGTACCGGCCTCGCCAGACGCGATGCCGACGACCATCGCGCGCACATCGCGTTCATCGCTGCGGACCTGCATCGTGAGATAGGTGATGTTGGCGGCCTGCGCGACACCCTGCACGGCCAGAATACTGCGGTACGCGTCGTCGTTGAGACTCGACGGCTCCGCGTACGGGCCGAGTGTCTCTTTCTGCACCACCCACAGTTCGGCGCCGCTGTTGTCGAGCAGTGCCTTGCCGTCATCAACCATGCCGCGATACACACCGGCCATGGTCAGCGTCACGCCGATCAGCAGCCCGAGGCCGATTCCGGTGAAGACGTACTTGCCCCATTCATTCTGGATGTCTCGACCGGCGAGGCTGATCATTTTGCCAGACCGGGTATCTGATCGACCACTGAAATGCGACTGCGCCTGCTCAGTGCCTTCGCGCTGTAGACCACGATGCGATCGCCAACACTGATCCCGCTGCGCACCTGCACATTGCCGTCGAGATCGGAGGCGCCGAGCGTGACTGGGACAAACCGAAGATCGCCGCGCTCGATCATCCATACGCCGGCCCGACCATCCACACGCTGCACGGCGGCATTGGGAATCACTGGAGCCGTCGCGGTCACGGGGAGGCTGACCGTCACCTCGGCCAGCTCTCCAAGCGGCGGTACCGGATCGAGGGCGGACGTGAACGCCACCTTGGCCATCGTCTCTTCTGTGACTGCGTCGGCGCGTGGCTCCACGCGCGCGACGCGCCCGGGCAGCGGTGCGCCTCGCCTCGAACGCAGCAGGATTTGGGTTGGCAGTCCGGACTGCAGGCCAAGCGCACTGCTCTGGTCGAAACGCACGCTGAGCCACAGGCTCGTCGCGTCGACGATCTCCACCACGGTCTGTCCGGCGGCGACGGTGGTCCCCGGGTCCACATCGCGCGCACTCACGAGCCCAGCGGCCGGGGCGACGAGTCGCAGATTCTTGCGCTGTGCGACCAGCGCCGCGCGTTCGTCGCCAGCGCGCGCGCGCTCGGCTCGAGTCGCGAGGAGTGCGGCATCAGCGATACGTTGATCCTGCTGTTTTGCCGCGACGATCTCCTCGCTCGTCGAGCGCACCGCGAGCAACTGTTCGTAGCGCTCCGCCTGCGTCCGCGCGAAATCCTGACGGAGTTCCGCTTCGCGCACGGAAGCCTCGGTACGCTGGTACGCCGCGGCGAGTGCATGGATGCGTTCGTCGAGATCGACCGGATCCATCTCGCCAATCAGTTGGCCCGCCACGACGTGGTCGCCGACATCGACCAGCACTCGCGTGACACGCCCGATGGCGGTCGGACCGACCCTGTAGCGATAGCGCGACTCGACGGTGCCGATGCCGAACACCGCTGGCGCGACTGAACGGGACTGCACGGTCGCCACCGTGACCGCGACCGGTGCCAGTGGACCCGAGCGCAGCGCGACGAAGGCGAAGAGACCGAGCAGCACCAGCAATACCGCCGCCAGCGCCATCGTCCGTCCCTTGGGCGGAAGGCTCGTCATGCCGTAGCCTCGACACCGCGGCGGTAGATGGCAAAGACTCGCGGGGCGTCGCGCCGGATCCGGGCGACGTCACCGGCCAGCAATCCCTGCAGCACGAGTCCCTGAATCGTGCCGACGAACAGGATCGCGGCCGCCTCGGTATCGAGCGCGGCGTGCAGTTGTCCTTGCTCCTTGGCGTCGGCGAGGAGTTGTGACACCCGCACGCCGTACTGCCGAAGGAATGCCTGCACGATGCGCTTGGGCGTCGTTGGCTCGGCGCGCTGCAGTTCGGCGAGGATGATGCGTGGCACGCCCGGGTGCGAGGCGACGAAGTCCACATGCGCCATGAAGAGCGCCTCGAGCGCGCGCACTGGCGACGGCGTCTCGTGTACGGCGGCGTCGACGCGGGACATGAGGCCTGCGGCGACCCACTGCATCACCGCTTCCAGGATCGAGTCCTTCGTCGCGAAGTGCCGGAACACGGCGCCCTGCGTGAGTCCCATCTGGTGCGCGATCGCGGTGGTCGTGATCTCGCTCGGGTTATGATTCGCCGCCAGCGCGACAACGGCCTCGACCGTGGCGAGTCGACGATCGCTGGCTCGGAGGTACTTGGGCTGGGTCTTCATGCGGTCTCAAAAGAAAGTAGTCAATTACTATCTTGTCTCTGACACTCGAAATCGCAAGGGATCGTTCAGTGCTCCCGTTCGTTGGACAACAAGCGAGTGGTGAGAGGGCCGGACGAAAGAAAGGGCGTGTCAGCGCCCTTCTTGCCAGCGGGGCGTGACTACCGAGCGCCAGCAATGGCAGCGTGGGATCCTGCCTCAGCGTGCGCCACCACGGCCAGATTCCGCGCTCCAGACCGTGTGCGAGGCACCTACAGACGCGCGCTGACCCTTTGCTGAACCTACAGTTCCGAGACCCGTGTCGAGCTCGACCATAAAACGGTTACACCGACACATCTCCCAGAGCGTCTGCCCCTGGAACGTGAAGTTCTCGCAGGAGTTGGTTGAGGACTCGCCGTTCCGGGCGCGGGAGTTCATCGCGGGGAAGGACGCGGTGAGGTTGGCGACGGACATTCTGACGCTGGATCAGGACGCGTTCAGCGCGACGTTCCGGAAGTCGCCGATGAAGCGGGCGAAGTTGGCGGGGCTCAGGCGGAACGCGGAGACCGTGATAGACAATCGCCGCAATCGGTGAATCGCTGATTCCAGAAACCCCGCCACCGTGCGGCAGATCGTCCGCGTGCGTATCACCGCCATTATGTACAGCGACCTGCCGCCTGCGGCGGTTACGTGGCCGTGTCAATCTGGATGCGCGCACGCATGCGAGCACGCGACTGCAGCACCGCCACATCACCAGCGATCTGCCCGAGAATCACAAGCCCGCTGGCATACGCAGCGTCGCGATAAAAGATCGCGAGGTTGCCTCACGGCGAGTAGTACGCAATGGTGCCGATGACGCCAGCGGCGCCAACTGGCGCACCGGTTGTCGCGAGACGCCGCGGCAGATCGCTGATCTTCTCCGTGGCCGCGTAATCGTCGAGCGTCAGGTCGAGTGGCAGCAGGGTGCAGAAGTCTCTGGCGGCAGCCGAGTCGTTCAGCACGGCGACCAGTGACTCGCCCTCGAGATCGAGGCGGATTCTGGTGACACTCAATTCGTCGTCTGGTCTGGCCGGCCGCGCTGTGTGCACCGTCGGCTTGCTCGGCCGTCGCGCGTCAGTACGATCATGCTGCGGCAGTCAGTTGCTGAAATCGCCGCAGAACGGCATCCATCAATCCCAGCACCCGTCGCGCGTCCGGGAGATTGCCTTCGAGAATGGCTGGCGCCCACTCCGCTCCGAGAAACGCGGCGGTCTGCTCGAGGATGAAGTGGCGGACCTCGTCGGGCGCTGCATGGACTTCGTCGACGATCCCAGCACGACCCGCGACGATGGTGATGAGATCCTCGAGATCGTGACTGCTCATGGGATCAGCAGCACCGCGGCTCGCGAATGTCTCCCACTTCATCGCCAGAAATGCGGCGGCGGAGGCAATGTGCACGTCCAGTCCCGGTTCGAGCGTCAACGCGGTCGCGCTCGCGAGCGCATACGAATACCAGCGGTTGCTGAACCCGAGAATCGCCTCATCGAGTGGCATCACGTCGAGGAGCAGGTCGTCCGCTGTGCGCATGCGGCAGACCGGTGCGCCCGCACGAGTGTCCGGCGCGAAGCCCAACGCCATCAGTCGTTGCTGCAGCGCGTGGTATGCGGTGCGCGTGGTGACCGGCACGACCACGTCGACATCATCCGTCGGACGGACACGAACCGCAGCCGGATCTGTGACGAGTAGTTCCGCGACCTGCCCGCCGACGAACACGAGTTCCTCGAGGAGCGGTCGGAGCAGGCGCGACGTGCGCAGCAGCCGGTCCCGATTGGGGCTGCGTTGCGCAGCGCTCACTCCGAACGTCCAGACGGCGCGGAGGCCGCAGCGACTCGCTCTCGCAACAGCTCTTTTGCACGCGTGCGCTCTCGCGCTCGGCCGAGGCGCACGGCATCGACGAGCGCGAGCACTTCGTAGAGCGCGGGGTTCCGCGCCGCCGTGGCGGCCGCCCCGGCATAGAGCGGGACCACGCTGGCGCCGCGCACACGACCCTCGACGCTGGGCCAGACGAGGGACGCCTCTGTGCTGAATCCCTCACCGAGCACGCCCGCCGCATGTGCGGTCGGCACCCCGCGCGACTCAGCACCAGCGTCAGCGGGGAACGCGTACGGAACGCCGGCGCACAGGAATTCCACGAGTGCCGGACCGTGGACCTGCGTCGCGTCCGCCAGTACCAAGCGAGCGCCCCGTAGCCGGCGGACGGCATTGTGCACCTCGCCCTGGCTGATCCCGGTCGCCGCGGCGAGCGCGGCGTAGGTCAGCCCGGGCGTCAGCGCCAGCTGGATCGCTACGGCGACATCCTGCGGTTTCAGGGGCGGCATCGATCAGACAGACCCGGGGACGAAGGTGTGTATTCACGCTTCATGAATCTTGAATCCGCGCCGAGGAAAGTCAACGCTGGACGAGGTCAGGCTCGGAACAGCGGATGGTCGCCGCTCCGCTGACCGGTCGTCGGGGCAAGCGCGATTTGCTCGACCCTTGGCATGCCGAGCGTTCGCCTCCCCGTATCGAGCTCGACCATAAAACGGTTATACCGACACATCTCCCAGTCCGTCTGTCCTTGGAGTGTGACGTTCGCGCAGGAACTGGCTGAGGATTCGCCGTTCCGGGCGCGGGAGTTCATTGCGGGGAAGGACGCGGTGACGTTGGCGAGCGACATCCTGGCCCTCGATCAGGATGGGTTCAGTGGAGCGTTCCGAAAGTCACCGATGAAGCGGGCGAAGCTGGCGGGGCTCAGGCGGAATGCGGAGGTGGTGCTGACCAACGACGCCGAACGCTGACGCGCACCACACGTTAGCGGGGCAGCTACACATCGACTTCGATGGCCAAGGTTTGACGATTGCCTTCGATCGCCACGCCGTTCTGCGTCGCTCGATACCCGAAACTGGCCACTCCGCCGTCCCGTAGTCTGCAGACCGGCCGGCGTACGAGACGCTCTTGCCGGGCTTACCACGATCCGGCAGCAGATGATCGCACTCCGCAGTGGAGAATCGACGGGACAGATCGTGCGCTCGCGCGCGTGCGACAGCGTCATTGTCAGCATGACCCGCACTGCCTCCAGCGAGGGTACGCACGATCCGCACTTTCACGAGAGTGCACACCTTTGCCTCATCGTGCAGGGGGGCGATATAGAGAGGCGATCGAGCCGCTCGTACCGGCGACAAGCGGGCGATCTGCACTTCTATCACGCCGGTGAATCGCACTCGTCCGAGGTGTCCTCGACCCGCGTCACATCGGCGCTCGTGGAGCTTGGTGCCGCGTTTCTTTCGCGCCATGATCTCACCGAAGACCAGTTCGCGCGCGCAGTGCACGAGAACAGCAACGCACCGTTTCTGATGATCCGGATGCTGCACGAGCTGCACGCGAACGACGCGCACACGCCGCTCGGCTTGCAGGCCCTGGCGCTCGAACTCCTCGATTACGCTCACGAACGCGACGAACGACCGACCCCGGGGTGGGTGCGGCACGTCACGCAGCTGTTGGAGGAGCACGCTCACACGCCCATGGGTCTGGTCGACATCGCCGCTGGATGCGGCACGCATCCGGTGACGATCTCGCGGCAGTTCAGGCGCTACTTCGGCTGTTCGCTTGGTGAATACCGCCGCCGACTCATGATCCGTCGGAGCCTCCCGCTCATCGGAGAATCGGCTATCGCCTTGGGCACGATCGCGTTCACCTGCGGATTTGCAGACCAAAGTCACTTCATCCGCACCTTTCGTGGCGCCACGCGCTTCCGGCCAGGCGAATACCGGCAACTCTGATAGTGCACGCTAATTCTGTTCTATGGCGTCAGACGGCGCGGCGACAGCTTTGGGGCAGCAGAGACCGACCGCCCTTCGTCCTCACGTCCGCCTCAGAGATCTCCAATGCTGCTCGAGTCACCCTCGCTCATCTACCGCCGGTGTGTGCTGCAGGCCGCCTTCGGCCTCTCGTTCGCGTTGCCCGTGGCTGCTCAGTCGGCCACCGTGCCACCCGCCGCCGCGCGACCCGCCGCGTCAGCCGCCGTTCAGGTGCTGAACGACAAGGTCGACACGTACATGCAGGCGGCCGTTCGCAATGCGCATTTCAGCGGAACCATTCTCATAGCGCGCGATGGCGTGCCGCTGGTGAGTCGCGCCTATGGCATGGCAAACTATGAGCTGCGTGCGGCGAACAGCACCGCCACGGTCTACGAGCTCGCCTCCGTTGCAAAGCAGTTCACGGCCACGCTCATCATGCAGCTGAAAGAGCAGGGCAAGCTCGACGTCACCGACAGCATCTGCAAGTATATCGAGGACTGTCCGGCGGCGTGGCAACCTGTCACACTTCGTCACCTGCTGTCGCACACTTCCGGTGTCCCCAACTACACCTCGCTTCCCGATTGGGACGAGCAGCTCGCGCACCGTACGTACTCGCGCACGTCGCTGCTGGCGCTGTTCCGCGATCTGCCGCTGGAGTTCACACCGGGCGCGAAGTATCGCTACTCGAACTCCGGCTACTTTCTCCTCGGAGTCGTGATCGAGCGCATCACGAAGCGTCCCTACGGTGATGTCCTGCGCACCAACATCACCGAACCGCTCGGCATGACGCACACGCGCTTCAACGAAGGCCGCCTGCTCGTCGACCAGCGCGCTACGGGATACTACTCGCTCGGCACGAGCTTCATCAGCGCCACGCATGCCAGTCCGTCGGCAAGTCTCGGATCCGCAGGGATTCAATCGACAACGACGGACCTCCTTCGCTGGGATCAGGCGTTGTACGCGAACCAATTGCTTACTCCGGCCTCTCGGGAAGAGATGTTCACACCGGTACTGAACGGCTATGGCTACGGCTGGCAATACGGCGAGTCGCTCGGCCGCGCCCGTGTGGACCACAGCGGAAGTCATGCAGGATTCTCCACGTACATCCTGCGTTTTCTGCGCGATCGGCTGACGGTGATCGTATTGAGCAACAGCGACCGCGCCTCCGGTTCCGGTACGGGATTGAATCTCGCGCGTATCGCGTTCGGTGACGCGTACATCATGCCGACGCTGCCGCTGCGCGATCGACTCTACGATACCGTGATCGAGCGCGGCGTTGAGGCAACGCTGACGCAAGTCAAGGTGACCCGTCGTGACACGCCAACATTGCCGCTGGATGAAACTCTGCTGGACGTAGGCTACGATCTGCTCGAGGCGGCGCGACTCGCCGACGCGATCGCCATACTCGAGTACAATATCTCGCTGCATCCGAACTCGGCATACAGCTACGACGGGCTGGGGGACGCGGCGTTGGCCATGGGTGACATCACGCGCGCCAGACGCCACTTCGAGACGTCGTTGAAGATCGACCCCACCAACCGCTACGCGATTGACGCGCTGAAGCGTATGTCACGGTAGGAGAGTCCGTTGGCGCGAGGGACTCGAGTTCACGTTCCCGGTCCTCGCCAGCGGCACAGGCGCCTTCGCCGGTTTCGCGGTCAAGGTGCTGGACTCGGAGCGCGTCGCGGTGCCCGTCGGCGACTTTGACACGTGGCGCGTTCAGCTCACCATGGACCGCTCGTGCATCATTGCCCGCAATGCCATGGCCGCGCCGTTTCGCTGGGTGCGCATGAGCAACGGCCCGTTGTTCGAGGTGCAGCTCGTCAAGTTCTGCCGCGCGACGGGCGGCATCGCGCTTCGGGCGACGCATTGGCTGACGCGTGGTCGGGCCGCGTTGGCAGGAAGACTCTGTGCTGCTGCGGGGCAGACTGTGCGTGTCGCTGTCCGTCGTGTTCCGTCGGCGCACGCGCGCGTGGAAACGAGCGGGACCTCAAAACAGTCAAACCGATGCATCTACCAAGACGTTTGTCCGTGGAACCGGAAGTTCGCTGTTGAGCTGGCGGCGGATTTGCCGTTCCGGCTGAGACCGTGCTCGGATGGTAAGGACGCGGTGACGCTGGCGACGGGTATCTTCGCGCTGGATCAGGAACAGCTCAGTCGGCGTTCCGGCAGTCACCGATGAAGCGGGCGAAGCTGGCGGGTTTACGGCGGAATGAAGCCGTAGTGCTCGCGAAGGCCCGTGCGACCAACCGGCAGGAGTGCGCGCCGGCATCGAGCCCGACTCCGCGTCACTCGGCAAATGATACCGTTCGCCCTGTTCCGGAGCAGCCGTGAGGACTTCGAGTCGATATTGCGGGCAGGCCGCCCCCATCGAGCCACGCCGCTCAGCCTGGGCCCGTGGCACGGTGCGCCTGCAACTGCTGGAAGACACTGAGCCGATCCACGACCTGCCAGTGTCCGCTCAGACGCCCGTTCGCGAAGCTGTACGAGGTCATGCCGGACATGGTGATGCGCGTGCGGCTGGCAGGAAAGCCAGGCAGATCGCCGAGGTGCGTCGCGTGCCAGGTCCATGACACAGCGAGTGCATCCTGATCCTCGAACAATCCGACGATCTCGAAACACTGATCTGGAAACGGCGCGCGTGAAGTTCGCAGCCGATCCTCGAAGCCGCCACAGTCGAGTGTCTGGCCCTCCCAGGGATCACCGGGATCATGCCAGATCGTGTACGACGGCGCGAGATAGCGCCGACAGGCCTCGACGTCCCCCGCATTCCATACGTCGCGGAAGAAATCGACCAGTAGCTGCTTGCGCGATGAGTTGATCAGAGCCGAATTCATGCGAGTGGGTCAGGTGAGTTCTGAGCTAGCGCAGGCTGTTCGAGGAGCCGCAGGACGAAGGCATGCACATCGCGTGGCCAGGCGTCGAGAATCGAGCCGAGGCGATCCCTGTCGTCGCGAAAGAGCGCGCGGCTCGCCTCCTCGAACTGGCTCAGGTCGCCGGCGATCGCGTGCATGAAGCGGTAGGCGGCACCACGCGCAGCATGGGCATGCTCGCAGGCTGCATTCGCGCGACGCGCGTCATCCACGAGGCGGCGCAGCGCAACCGACGCCCCGCCCGGCTGGCTGCCGAGCCACGCCCAATGCCGTGGCAACAACGTCACTTCCCTCGCCACGACACCGAGACGAGGCCGGCCGCGGGCGCGTCGTGCACCGCCAGCCTGCTCGGCGTCACCGACGGCAACAGGCGCCGGCGCAGCATCAACGTTGGCGATGCTGTGCCGGCGGGCACTGGCCTCGAGGTGCGCCAACATGTCGCTCTCATCGCCGCGCATCTCGAGATCGATGACCTGTCCTGTCGCGTCATCGAAGACCAACACGGCGGAGAGCGAGGGTGGCGCTTCACGCAGCGAGTGCCAGACCACCCGTGCGACATCGCGGAGCGGGCCCGCCGCCAGCTGCTGATGGCCGCGAAAGGCGGTGACGAGTTGCGTGCTCACCGGGGCGTCCGTGCTGCACGTGGCGCGGCGTAGTCGCCTCCTCCATCCTGCTGCAACCGCTCACGCCACATCGCCTCCAGCACCTTCAGGTCCGCCGTCGGGTCGAAGGTCGGCGTGTCATCCGGCCACGGGAGTGTGTCGAGCACCTCGAACGTGAACGCGGCGCTGCCGAGCGCGGTCCAGTCGCGCTGGAGTCGGGCATTTGCATGCCCGCCGAATCGCAGCGACATCTGTTCGCGATTCAGGACAGCGCGCACGTCGGTGGAACGTCCGATGAGGGTCTCGCCGGTCACGAGGTTCCTGACGCAAAAGATACCCATATCACGACGGGCCTCCTTGTACGTACGGGCAGCCGCTCTGCGGTCCATGGCGATGAGGGACAGTGTCTTGAGTCTTTTGTACCCGGGTAAAAAGAAAGCTAATAAAATCCGGGTAAATATCAAGCGTCGGGATCGTCGCTATCGGTGCGGTGCTCTCGCGGAAGGGACACGGTGGTCTTGTGTCGTATGGCTCGAACGTCCTCGGACATGCGCGCACCCTGCGCTAGCCACCGTGACGACGGAGTTGCAGTGTGGGACCACCCGCCGCCGTCCGCAGCGTGCGAGAGCCCGTCGTGAGCGGGATCTCAGTACGGTTATACCGACACATCTCCCAGAGTGTGTGTCCGTGGAATCAGAAATTCTCGGTGCCGTTGGCTGACGGGTCGCCGTTCGCGGCGCGGGAGTTCATCGCGGAAAAGGACGCGGTGACGCTGGCGACGGACATTCTGGCGCCGGATAGGCGGCGTTCAGCGCGGCGTTCCGCAAGTCGCCGATGCAGCGGGCGAAGCTGGCGGGGCTGAAGCGGAATGCAGCGGCAGTGCTGGCGAACGAAGCCACACGCTGACGATCGCCCGTTTCGCCGTCGCGTCGTCACAAAAGATCGTTCAGCACGGTGATGATCATGTTGAACCGGGTCGGACGAGGCGACACCACCGCGGGGCATCCTGGGTTGCGTGCATCACGCACCCTGACTGTGGCGAACGGGTGTGCGATCCGCGTGTGAACTTCCGTGAAAAGGCTGCACCAGCAAAAAACAACGCACCCATCGGGTCTGCTGAATGTTCAGGCGATCCAGCAGACCCAACGCGAGGTTTCTTACGTGGCTAGGCGCGGCGGCGCGGCCCTGGCCTGAGCGCTCTGATGAGCAGCAAGAGCACCACGGCACCAACAAACGCGACGAAGATCGTTGCGATGATGCCATTGAATGGCACGGAAACGCCCAGCGCGGCAAACAACCATCCGCCAATGACGGCACCGACGATACCGACGACAATGTCACCGATCAGTCCGTAGCCGATGCCGCCCACCACAGCACTGGCCAGCAAACCTGCAACAAGTCCAACGACGATCCACGTGATGATGTCCATGCAATGATCCGGTGGCTGGAGGCAAAAGCAGATTTTGCGGTTCATCCGCTTCGCGGAGCTCCATGCCAGCGTTGGGAACTGGAATCACGGCAGTCAGCGACCGGGCGGACAGCTCAGTCTAATCGCTTGACCTTTATTACACGCACCATTCTCTCACAGTCGAGGCACTTTAGGGCATACACGTCCGCGCAACGATCGGCCGCTGGCTCACCGGCCCTCGGCACATGTTCCATGCGCAGACGAGTCATTTGCTCACTCCAAATGGAGGCGGACATGCGGACCAGAATCCGGAAGTGGGGCAACAGTCTCGGGGGGCGGATCCCGAGCGCGCTGGCCGAGGACGCGCACCTGCACGAAGGCGCCGAGGTGGACGTGACCACAAAGGCCAAAGGCTACCCATTTGAGGTCGTACTCCCCGCCGACTGCCCGGTTCAGGGCGTGGCATTCGCCGATCAGGTGAAGTTGTCTGGACTGGCGCGCTCGGCATGCCCAGCACGCGGTGGTGCTGCCGGCGGCCGTCGTGGCGCAGGTTCTGCAGCGCACGCGAGCCCTGCTCGAATGAGCAGCGGGGAGAGGCGGGACGCGGCGCTGCTCCCGACTCATCCTTCCGTCAGGCGTGAGGTGCGCAAGAACAGCTCGGAGCGCTAGCATCCATTCACATCCCGACGATCCTTGGTGAAGGCCCGATTCGCCTCGTTCCCGCTCGTTCGACGGTACTTGCCTGAAATTCGGCATGCCTTGGTCCGACACTTCAGTCGCTGAATTCACGCACGTCTCGCGGCATTCGTTCTTACTGCTGCTCGGCGCCGAAGCATTGTAGCAACCGTTCGCTAATTTTCCGTTCCTTCGCGCCGCGACCGTCGAGCAAATTGCGACCGTCGAGTCGGCGACAACGGGTCATCCGTACTGGTCGATGCTCGATGCAGACCTAGCCGGTGTCGTCGATCATGGCGCCAACGAGTTTCCCGCTGGTCGCGCGGGTGTCTGATGGCCGACAAATCGTGCGCCGTGCTGTGCTGATGTGCTCCGGTGCGAGATGCGCCCGATGCCCGATGATGATCAGTGACCCAGGATCAGCTTCTGAGTTTCGACGAGGCGCGGCGCGGTCGCGTAGCCCCGAGGCTGGAAACCAATGGCTTGCCGTGAGTTCGCATCCCGCCGCCGAGCTCGAACGCAAAACCGTCATACCGAAACACCACCCGTCCGTCAGAGATGGACAACGATGTTGTCGGAGGACCATCCTGAGCACTCGCATGCTGCGCCGCGCGCGAGGAGTGCGGTGTCGGTAAGTGAAGTATAGTTCGGCCTCTCACCCGCCGCCTCACCACACTTTTTGCCGGTTACGCGATGCGCTGGTATGATCATGTTCGAAGGGTCGGTCGCACCTCGCTCCTCGTGTCATCGGTGTGGAGTGCCGGAGCCGTCACGGGCGTGGTACGAACGGCGGGTGCACAAGTCGTATCCATACCGCCGTCGGCTCGTATTGACGCCGTGTTCGCGGCGTACAATTCGCAGACGACACCCGGCTGCGCCGTCGCCGTATTGCACCAGGACAGCGTGGTGTTCCACAAGGCGTACGGGATGGCGCACATCGGCTTCGGCGTGCCGATGACGACGGCGACGACGACCTGGATCCCGTACTCCGAGGCGCGCATCTTCACCGCGCTTGCCGTGGCGATGCTCGCGCGCGACGGGGCGATCTCACTCGACGACGCGGTGCGGCGTCACGTACCCGAGGTGCCTGCCTACGCCAGCGCCGTTACCGTGCGCCAGCTCGTTCACCACACGAGTGGTCTGGCCGACTATGGCTCGCTCAATCCGGGATTCGACCTGTCCGACCGACTGTCGGAGGACGAGCTCTTCCGGATCCTGGCGCGGTGGGGGACGCTCGGCTTCCCACCCGGACGCGGCCATATGTACAGCAATACGGACTATGCGCTGCTGCGGATTTTGGTCGAGCGCGTCACGAACCGGTCCATGCACGACTTCCTGTCCGAGCGGCTCCTCACGCCGCTCGGCATGCGTGCCACGCGGATCGGAGCCGATCAAGGTCTCGCGACCTCGGCGCACGCGCTGTTCCACGAGCCGGTCGCCGGGGGCTGGCGCACCCTGCTGCGCTACCGCGTCTCGCCCATTGGCGGCATCTCGGTCACCACCAGCGTCGATGACCTCGCGCGGTGGGCACGTGCGCTGCGCGATCCTACACAGGGTATCGAGTCGCTCCTCGCCTCGCTCGAACGAGGCGCGCCCGAATCCGCTCGCGCGGACGGCTTCGCGTACGGCATTCATCGCAGCGAGCAGTCCGGAATGAGGACGGTCGTCTACCGTGGCGTCGGCGACTACAAGTACCTCACACGTGTTCCTGACGCCGACCTCTCCGTGGTCACCCTGTGTAACGCGTACGGAGGTATGTCCAGCTTTGGGCCCACCGTGGCCGCGCTCTTCATCGGGCCCGCCGGCGGCGTGCGCGCGCCTGCCGCCGTGGCGCCTCCCGCCGCTGCAACGGTCGCCGTACCGATCGCCGAACTGCGACGCTACGTCGGCGAGTACGTCCTGTTGGACGGACGGGACATTGGCATGCGTTTCGACGTGCCCGACAGCGCCTTGGTCGTGACGATGCCGAATAGCTTCCCGGTCACCGCCCGTGCGCTCGGCGACGGGCGCTTCGAGGTCGTGTTTGGCGCGGCCACCGTTCACCTCACGTTCGCGGCCTCCGACTCGACGCCGGGCGGTCTGCTGATGACTGGACGCGACGTCGCGACGGGCGAGTCCGCGGGCCCACCAATCCGGCGCAAGGTGCGGCCGCCCGCGTCGGCCGCGACGCTGCGCGTGTACGCCGGCACGTACGTAGGCGATTCCGTGGACGCAACGCTCCACGTGATCGTGCAGGGCGACCGCGCGATGATCGCCGGGCGCGGGCTGCCGCTGACCGAGCTGCAGCCCGCCACCGCAGCGGATGCGTTCCGCTTCTCCATCTACGTCGCGCGGTTCCAGCGCGACGCGGCGGGCCGTGTGACGCACCTGACGCTGGACGCGGCTCGCGTGGCGAACATGCGATACACGCGCCGGCAAAAGCGGTAGCGGTAGCGGTCGGAGTGGACGTGCGACCAGGACGCGCGTGTCGACACCGCGCAGGTCGAACAGCAGGTTCCCCATCCGCCCGTCTCCTTGCGCTCAGTGACCCGTCCCTCCCGCCACTGCCGCTCACTGCGCCCGCACGACAGCGACGCCAGCAAGCGGCGCTAACGCTGCGACTTTCGCACGCTTCGTGCTCCGATTTCAAGGGAGATCCGAAGACGGTCACACCGACACTTATCCCAGAGCGTGTGTTCGTGGAACAGGAAGTTTTCGCAGGCATCTCCGCGCACGCCGACTCGGCACACTGCGACCGGCGACGCCCCCTGGGGCGACGGTGTTGGTGGGCTCGCTGCTCACCTACAGGTCGAGCGTCCGCTACTCCCGCATGTAGTGACAGCTATAGCCGTTCGGATTCTTCCGCAGATAATCCTGATGATACGACTCGGCTGTATACCACGGCGCGGCCGGCTCGATGCTCGTCGTGATCGGACGCTGCCAGTTCCCCGACGCGTTCACGCGCGCAATCACGCGCTCGGCTGTGGCCTGCTGTTCAGTCGATTGCGGGAAGATGGCAGAGCGATATTGCGTGCCGACATCGTTGCCCTGTCGATTCAGTGTGGTGGGATCATGCAGCTTGAAGAACCACCGCTCGAGCAGCACTTCGTAGCTCAGGACGGCCGGGTCGAAGGTCACTCGGATGGCCTCCGCGTGTCCTGACGCGCTGTCGTGCGTGTCGTGGTACGTCGGGTTCTCCAGCCAGCCGCCGGTATACCCGACGTCAGTGTCCAGCACCCCCGGCACAGCCCGCAGGATCTCCTCGACACCCCAGAAGCAGCCACCTGCCAACACCGCCACGTCCGGCGCGTCACTTCCTGTCTTCTCGTCGCCCATCACCGTCACTCCATCGGTTGAGTCATTAATTCGTCGCTTGCGCCATCACGCGGTGCGCTGCGCGGACCCGCCACCCTGTGCGGTGACGCCCCGGCTTACGCACAACGCAACAACGCAGCCCCTTGTTCTCACTAACGCACGGTACTCGACGCAGTAGGCGGCGTCGGGTGGCCGGAACGCTCGGCACGTCGTTCCTGCTACGATCCATCCACGCGCGACAGTGAAGACACGCGGATCGCGTGCCGGCGTCGCGGGTCATGACGCGTGGCCCAGCGCCGCAGAGTGGTCCGACGCGTCGACACGTTCGCGTTGCGCGAACGCCCGATACACCTGCGCGCGTTCGGCAGCCGACAGGATGCCGGTAAAGGGCGTGACGTGTCGCAGTTCGCGCGCCCATGGCATGGGATCGGTGAGCACCGGCAGCAGTGCATCGAGCGGGCGCCGCAGCAGGCACCGCCATTCGTCGAGCAGCAGCCGAGCACCGGGATGCAATGCGCGCATGCGGGCCAGTGAGGCGCGCGCGCGGGTCAGTACGGCGTCAGGCTCCGCACGCAGTCGCTCGCCGATGGCCTCATGCAGTAACAGTGAGCGCCGATCTTCGCGTGTGAGCGGCGACACGAACCGCACCTCGACCGTGACGCCTGCCGCATGCGCGAGCCGCTCGACGGTGCGCCAGGTCGGGCTCTTGCGGCCCCCTTCGTACGCGGCGATCGCCGACTGCGAGGTGCCCGCCAGCGTGGCGAGTTCCTGCTGGGTCCGGCCGACCGCGAGGCGAAGGATGTGAACCGGGTTCATCCTAGACTATATCCGATCGCATATGATTGCACCAGCGAATCTTGCAGTACTCAAGCGGATCGGACGGACGTCGCAACTGTGTCGACGATGGGCGAAGCCCCCTGCACTGGCGGTCGTCCGAAATCAGGGTATCGCTTGGGCGCTATTGCGGTGGCGGCGTGGCGGCTCGGTGACCTCTGACGGTTTCGAATGCAAAGCAGTTATACCGACACATCTCCCAAGGCATGTGTCCGTGGAATGCCAAGCTCCCTCAGGCGCTGGCGGGCGGGGCACCGTTCATACCACGTCTGAATGTTTGCTGGGAAGCATCCGCGCTCGGTCGCGCGTGACCTGCTAGCGATGTCGCAGGCCGATTTCTCTGTTCTGATCAAGGCCGCCGAAGATCAAAGGTGCAAAACTGCGTGGCGTGAATCGAGACGCTGCCGCCGTGCTGGGCAATGTTGGCAACACAGAGGACGTAGCCCTGCCAACGCGCGTCCTGGACGATTCCGAGCCATTGGTGCGCGAGTACATCGCCACGGCACTCGGGCGGTTCACGATTGACGCCCCCGTCGACATGCCGCGGCGTGGCGGACGGTCGACGGGCGACCTTGTAGAAATCTAATCCTACCACAGTCCGCTGCTCAGCGGCACCGCTCGCCACTCGATTCGCTGCGGCAGACATCTCAGTCCGGCCCCCAAACGTCATCGTCAACTCCTAGCGCGCAGCGACCCCGTCTCCCATTTCCGACGGGTCGCACTATGGCGCCAATCTTCAAACCGATGTGACCACCGCATCCGCGTGACGGTGATATTCCACTGCGTCACAGCCCGATTCTGGCGCCCAAGCGAACGACAACTACGTGCGTCGAACTCTCTTGAGGAGTCACACGGATCGTGCCACCCGGAAGATCAACAATGCTCTCTCGTGACAGATACGATGCTCGCCCGCCGGTCACGTACTGTACGCCGAAGTCCAGTTGGATCGGCGTCTTGCCAGTGCGCAGCGGGATGGCAACACCACCGCCCGCCCCCCACGCCGCGGCCCATGCTGTATGGTTGGTCGTACTGGCAATGGCCGGCCCCCCGTTGGTGGACTCCACGCGGCTTTCCGTCATGAAACCCTGAGCGCCGACGCCGATATTGAGATACGGTCGGACACGACCGCTGGGCCACGACAGCTGTGAGCCAAGCGTGACCGGAATGAGATAGTTCAGAGTCTTCACGTCGACCAGCACGCGATCGCCGACCGACTCACTGAGCGCCGTTCGGGTTGACTGGTTGCCATACGTCGCAACGCCCACGTCGGCGCGTACGCTCAGTATGCCGGCATGGTCGAGTTGCACGAGCAGAGCACCGTTGATCCCGTAGCCGATTCCGACATGATTCGCGAACGCGCCTTGTGGACGCGTCTGGATGAGCGAAAGACTCGCCGTACTCCGTCGAGCAAGTTGTGCGAAGGGTGACATGCTCGAGTCGCGATGACTCGCGTTCTGGCCCATTGCGTGGGTAGCGATAACGCCAGTCAGCAGAACGGCTCGGCGGAGGTAGATGGTAGACATTGGTATGCTCTCAAGGTGAACGTTTCTGATTCGCCGCAGAGTGCGGGCATGTGGCGCGACAATCACCGCGCATGCTTGAACGTTGCGTCTGTTCGTGCGGTACACTTGAACGACGAGGCTGAAGTTCGACGTGACGGCGCGGGCGCTTCATGAGCCTCTGCGCATCGCGAGGGCTAGCGTGTGCCCGCATTCGGTTGTCATCGCAGCACGACGTTAAACGCGACACTGTCGACACCGGACCTGCCATCTATGACGAGTGCGACGTTCCACCATCCTGAGTGTCCGAATCGTATGCCCTCGACCTGATACCGACCGCCGCCCAGGTACGACGCGACCGCTGGGTGCGACGCAGGTTCCTCGGAGTCGAGCATGCGAACCTGAACCGCGATGCGCGCACCAGAGACGCGACGCTGATTCGCCCTGCGAAGCCGCACCACCCAGCGCTGCGTTGTGCCGACCGCGAGCGACGAGACCGACATCACCTCCACTCGATAGTGACCGTTGTGGCTCGGACGACTGCCAAGGCTCGCGACGACCAGGCCTGGCGCGGCGGGGTGAACGATTGGCCGCGCGTCGGAGACCTGCGTTATCTGCGTGGCGACAGCGTAGACAAGCGCCGCCGTGATCAGCGCAACCGCACCGTGCTGGACGCTACGTGGCACGTGAGTGCTCGCGGGGCGTCGCGCCTGTCGCGACGCACTGACGATGGTGGACAACTTCTCAATCCGGCTGAACATCTGTCTCTCCTCATCAGACGATGTGCGTGCGCACCGTTCGTATGCGACACGCCGAGAAGGTACGCGCGGTGGTAACCGCCGCCTTGAACGCAGCGGCTGAACTGAGACGCACGGTGCGCGGATGGTGCGAGCAAATGACCCAACGCAGCCCATCCGTTCAATCGAACACTGACGCCATCCGCGATTCTCCAGTCGTGCGGACCGTGCCGCGCTACCCGGGTACCGGATTTACTCACGTCGAGCCATACTCATGAGCATCAGAATCACTTCACCAGTACGTCGCGCAGGTCGTGTCGAACGTTTCGAGACCGTCGTCATCGGCGGAGGCCAGGCAGGTCTGTCCGTCGGTCATCACCTCGCAGCACGTGGGCTTGACCACGTCATCCTGTGCGACGAGGCTCGCGTCGGCGACAACTGGCGCAGGCGATGGGACTCGCTTCGTCTCTTCACTCCGGCGCGTTTCAGCGGACTGCCGGGGCTGCCATTCCCGGCCGCGCCGGCGTATCTGGCCGACAAGGACGAGGTCGCGGACTATCTCGAGCGTTATGCCGAGCGATTCGAGTTGCCGGTGCGTGTAGAGACACGTGTACGGTCCCTCAACCATGACGGGGAACGATTCGTCATCGACGTGGACGGTCGCGAATCGAGGATTGAGGCTGACACGGTCATCGTCGCGACCGGGCCGCACCAGGCCCCGCGTGTGCCGCGCATCTCGGCGCACCTGTCAGCGGAAATTCACCAACTGCACTCAAGTGACTATCGCAACCCGTTCGAGCTGCCGGATGGACCGGCGCTCGTTGTGGGCGCCGGAAACTCCGGCGCACAGATCGCACTCGAACTTGCGCGCTTTCGTAAGGTGTGGCTCGCTGGACGCGATACGGGCCACATCCCACGCCGATTGCTCGGCCGCGACATCTTTGACTGGATCTGGCCTGTCATCCGTCGCGCCACGCTGGACACGCGCCTGGGGCGACGGATGCGGGAAGGAAGCATGCGCGGTGGCGACGCGCTGATCGGCATTGCGGAGCGCGAGATCCGTCGTGCAGGGATCCTCCGTATCGGCCGCCTTGAGGAGCAGCGGGTCGGGATACCCGTGGTTGACGGAGATCTGATCGAGCCACGTGTCATCGTATGGTGCACTGGCTTCGCAGTGAATTTCGACTGGATAGAGCTACCGATCTTCGGCGACGATGGCCTCCCGGTGCACGAGCGTGGCGTCATCAGCGGCGTGCCGGGCCTCTACTTCCTCGGCTTACGCTTTCAGCATCGCCTGAGTTCGTCACTGATCGGCGGGATCGGCGCGGATGCCGAGTTCATCGCTGAACAGGTCTCCCAGCGCTGCGACTCCACAACCGCGAGCTGAGGTGGCGCACGACGCCTGATGCGCCGTGCGCCACGTCGCTGCGCTTACCGATTCGCCGACACGAACGCACGAACCGGAAACGTGCCAAACGCCTTCACCTTGACCGGTACGGCGAAAAACCGGCCGCCTCGGTCCGGAATCTCGCTAAGGCCGCGAAGATGCTCGACGATCGGGATTTCACGGCCCAGCAATGCCGTGTGCACTGGGCGATCGTCGGTGGCGATACCGTCGATGTTCATCGAGTCGATGCCGACCAGCGCAGCACCCGCGCGGACGAGCCAGTCAGCAGCGCGCGCTGTCAGATGGGGGTGACCATCGAGATACGCATCCGTGCGCCAGTGCCGATCCCAGCCGGTGTGAAACAGGACTGCACGGCCACCCACCTGGCGTTTCGAGAGTGGGATCTTATCGATCGCGGCGCCACCCGCGGGATCGACGCGCACGACGAGGCACTGGATGTCGGCCACAGATTCCAACGGCAGCTCGGAGAGATCCTTACCGTTCTCGTAGCGATGAAACGGACTATCGATGTAGGTGCCCGTGTTCGCAATCATTTCGATCTTCCCGATCTGAAACTCTGCACCATTGTACCTCCGACGCGCGGCCTCACGGCTGACCCAATCACAGATGACCGGTGCCGGAAATCCCTTGTAGGTGATCATACCGTGTTCGACGGTGTGGCTCACATCAATCATTCGCTTACTATGCGTCATCAGTTCTCTCGAGTCCGGGGTGATGGGTACTGGGTGATGCCGTCAGGCGGCGCACGGTTTCTCCGGCTTCTGGTAGTCGCACGAGCAGAGGCCAGGCGCGCACGATTTTTCCAGGGTTCGGCCCATCCGGACGCACCGCCAGCACTGCGCCAGCGCTTCCTCGATGGTTGGGATGCCCGTCAGGCGGGATGCGGTGGCCGCGCGCTGATCAGACGGGTCGATCGCCTTCAGTGCCGGGTGGCCCGACCGGTCGAATGACATCTCCGCGATCGTCATGAACCCTGCCCTACCGATACCAGAACCGGAAGTATGGTTCTCCGGCGCGTAGGCGATCCAGAACCTGTCTGCGTCCGCTGACTCGGCGACGACGATCGCGTCGATTAGACGCGGATAGATCCCCATCCCACGATACGGCGCGAGCGTCACGAAATTCCACAGGTACCGCTCACGATTCCCAATCGAGAAGATGGCCCCAAGCTCGCCGATCGCGGCACTCGAGGTTGCGACCCACCCCCATGCCGCAGCGACGCCATTCATGTGCGCAACGTAGGCGCGGTGCCCGAGCAAAAAGCGGTCGCATATCTCCTGTTCCTGACGCCCCTGGAGCGTCGCCATCGCGGTTACGCCACGTTCCGGTGCCACGGTCAGCCCCGGCAATGGCGTAATACTGGGTGACGGATCTTCTGACAGTCGTAGTGCAATCGGCATATCAGTGCACCGGCTGAGTGGAGGATCGCGGAGCGTCGTTGGTGTATGGAACGTCGAGCGAGCTGACGAGTGTGGCCAGGAACGCTTCGATCTGACGCAGTTCGGTGACACTCAGCCCGAGGCGCTTCAACTCGCTCGTTCCGGCCGGCGCCGTCGGCGCGCGATTGTAGTGCGCAAGGACCTCGGGCAGCGTCCGGAACTGTCCGGCGTGCATATAAGGAGCCCGCGTTGCGGCGTTCCGCAGTGACGGCGTCTTGAACGCGCGCACCAGCTCCGCACCGTTGGTGACAGCGAACCGCAGCTCTTCGCAGTCGTCTGGCTTTGCGTCGCTGTAGCGGCTCACGCAGCTGAACTCACCCGACAGCGCTTGCCGGACGCCGACGGTGCGACCGCTGTCTGGGGTCGTCACGCCGGGCACCACAGGCACGCCAGTGTTGTGGAAGTGATTGTCCGTCAGCAACGGGCCGTTGTGGCAATTCGAGCAGCTTGCCTTGCCGATGAAGAGGCGCAGTCCGGCCTGCTCCTCGACCGAGAGTGAGTCGGCCGGAGCCAGCGGACGGTGCGCCAACTCGGCGTCGACGTAGCGATCGAAGCGCGTCGGGGTGAGCCGGATCCGGCGCTCGAACGCGGCAATCGCCTTGCCCATGTTTGCGTACAGCGCCGAAATCTCGCGCTGCCGTGTCGGCGGTATCCGCGACCACGCCAGCCGGCGCACGGTATCGGCGACGGGGCCGGCATGGGCCGGAAGCCCGCGGAGGTCTGGGAGCGGACCAAACACAGACTCGTACGGCCTGCGATACTCTGCCGCAATGACCTGCGCATACGCGACTCGGTCTCCACCATGCTCGACGGCGCTTTCCAGCGGCCCGAGCGCCTGCGACCATTGACTGTCGGAACGACCATCCCAGAACTGCCATGCACTGTATGACGCGCCTGCGATCGGCATGGTCCGCCGGCCGGCGGTTCCGACGCCTACGCCAAGTGGGCGCGAGTCCTGGAAGCCCTTGTCCGGCTTGTGACAGCTGGCGCACGAGATCTGGCCATTGCCGCTGAACCGGGTCTCGAAGAACCATTGGCGCCCCAACTGTGCCGCCGCCGAATCATCCGCGTAACGGTTCGACGGGTCCGCGGGCAACGCATCCAGGCTCGCGAGCGACAACGACCGCAACATCGTGCGCTCGGCCATGGTCCATTTCTCCCGCCCGGTGAACGCGGGCCGCGCCACCACGTCCGACGTCAACGCCCGAACCAGAGTCGCGGTGACGATCGCCGCCGCGAGCGACACTCTCAATGTCGGTGACATGATACGGCCCCTAAAGCTTGAGATTGAACACGACGGAATCCGCACCGGCGGCAGCCGTCACACGAAATCGCACGACCCACCAGCCACCCATGTTGAACTTCATTCCTTCCACACGATGATCGCCGTTCCCCAGCGCGTTGGTGACTAGGGGCTTCGTCGGAAGGCCGTGCCCGTGTTGTGGCATCCCGCCGTTGACCGACACGCTCGCCGAGTCGACCGAGACACCGGCCGCGGTCTCGAGATGGAGCGTCCACTTCTGCAACTTTCCCTGCGGAATCGAATCGCCATCGGGCCTGATGGTCGCGCGATACAGACCGGCTTCGCTGGTCCGCACGCGGCCGTAGTCGAGATCCGCCGGTGGCTTGATGAACATGGCACAGCCATGGAGGAGTGCGAGCGCCATCACGGCAGCAAGGGAGCGGACGGACGACCTGAAACGAAAGAGTGAAGAGCGCATCTGCGTGGCCTGAGTAGGGTGAGCGTCCCAGCGACGGCATCCGTGTACTGCTGCGACGTCGGTAGGATGCACGCGCCACCACCATCCGGTCTTGAACGCAGGGGCTGACCTCGTTGCGCGATGCCAGCCCCTGCGTTCAATCACAGAACATCGCACGGAAATACTCTCAGCCTGTGCCGACGATCGTCGGACGTCACGCTCCCATCACGCTGAGGATACGATGCTCCCAATGTCACGTATTGCCCTTCACCTGATCGCGCTGAGCGTGGTCACGACACCCGCCGTCACGCAGCCAGTGACGGTCGCCGATTCGACGAGGCCGCGATTCACGATCGGATCCACAGAGACCATGCTTGGCTACGCCCGCTTTAGCCTGCCCGAGCTGGATCACCGGTTCGTCACCGCTGGCCTGCCGAAGATGGCGAGCGCCACGATGACCGTCGGCTTCGGCGTCGACCTGCGCGCGGGCCGGTTCCTGATCGGCGCCGGCGTGCAGTCACTGCTCGCCAGAAGCGAATCCGGCGCGACGTACCGTACGCGTTCGTCAGGCAGCCAGAGTCAGTTCGACGTGGGTTTCGCGGCCATCCAGACACCTCGCCTGTCGATCTATCCCGTCTTCGGTGTCGGCGTCGCGAATCTTGCAGTGAACGTCAAGGAACGTGGCGACTTTGCGTTCAATGACGGCATCGCCCATCCCTTCCGGGAGATCGGTCTGTCTGGCACGACGGCTCTCGCGCACACCGGTATCCTGCTCGAACGGCGACTGCTGCTGCGCGGATCGGCGTATTCGATCAGCGTCCGATTCGGCATCAACCACGGCGTTGGCACCCGCCGGTGGGGATCAGCCGAGAGCCGAGTCACGGATGGGCCGAGCGGCATGCGATCCTCGTACACGAGAATCGGCTTTGCACGGCCGCTTGGCAGTCGTCGTGCGGCCGTGCTTCCGCTCGCGGCAATCCTCGCCCGCTCGGCTGTTCAGTGAGGCGGCCGTTTCTGATCGAGGCCTACCGTGACGAACTGCAGCGCCGACGGAGCGAAGCCAAACGTGCGGGTGGACGTTCGGCTGAGATGCGCCGAGTCGGCGAAGCCCGCCGCGTGGGCAGCTGACGTCAGCGTATCCCCTTGGGCAATCAACTCCCACGCGCAGATGAATCGGCGCCAGAGCACATAAGGGCGCAGACCCATGCCGGTCTGCTCCGCGAACAGGTGGCGGAACCGGCTGGGTGAAAGGCACACGTGCGACGCCACGTCAGTCAGCGCGATCGTGCCGGAGAGATGCGCGTTCAGATACTCGATGGCGCGGAGAATCCGCGGATCGGTCGTGACGGGGGGCTCGACGCCGTCCGAGAGCGCCTGCACGAGGAGGCGCGCCAGCCGCACGACGTCGTCACGACGTCCGGCGTTCCGTGCGGCGAAGAGCTGCCTGCCAATCCCGATGCTGTCGTCACTTCCGACGTCCGCGATGCCGGCACGCAGGAGGCGATTCGTAATGGCGCGCCCTTCCCGGGTTTCCGGTTCTACAAGGATCACTGCACCAGTGTCGGCGCCCGTGACGTCGATGGCATGCGGCTGTCGCGACGGGATCGCTGCCATTGAGTACGGCAGCCACGGCTCGTTTTCGCCCGCGCGCACGAGGTGCACATCCCCTGTCCCAAAGACCAATTGGATGGCCTGATGCGAATGCACTGGTAGCGCTGTTTGATGGTGGCCGATGAACAGGCACCCGCCGTCCCAGGCCATGAATTGGCCCACGCCGATCGTCCGGGTCACCGGTGATCGACCTGTCGGGCCATGAGCGCACCGGGCGACTGCGACACCCGAAACGCCGATGGAGCAACGCCGATCATCTGCCGTGACGTGCGCGACAGGTGCGCCGAGTCGGCGAAGCCGGCTTCGTGCGCGGCGTGCGACAGTGATGCGCCGTGCATGGTCAGTTGCCAGACACGCATGAACCGTCGCCACAGGACGTAGGGCCGGAGCCCCATGCCTGTCTGCTCAGCAAAGAGATGCCTGAAGCGCCCTGGTGACAGGCACACCTCGGCGGCAACCTCGTCAAGCGTGATCGTGCCGCATAGCCGTGCGTTGATGTACCGAACCGCACGCTCGACGCGCTCGTCCGCGACGGGCGCCCCCTCAACTCCCTGCGTCAGCTCGCGAACAACACGGCGAAGCGCGTCGACGATGATCGTCTCCCCACTCCGGCCCAGAAATGCGGCGAACATCTCGTCGATCGCTGGAGCCGCCTCTGACATCTTGAGCGACGCGATCCCGTGCTGGAGGTAGCGTTCCGTCAACGCGCGTCCTTCACGCGTTTCCGGCTCGACGAAGAGCACGATGCCGCACGCGATGTCGGTGGCGTCGAACGCATGCGGGTGTCGTGAGGGAACGATGGCCATGTCGTAGCTCGACCATGGCTCGTCGTCGGACGAGCGGAGCCGGACCTGACCCGTCATGCCGCACGAGATCTGGATCGCCTGGTGCGCGTGGACCGGATAGATGCCCGGCGCACTGCCGATGAAGGCACAGCCGGCATCCCACAGGAAGAGCTGCACATCGCCAGTCAACGTCCCCATTGGCGGCCCCGGTCGGTGAATCCCCAAGCTACGGTCAAGGCCACGCAGTCAACAAGCGCGACTCGCAGAGGCGCCAAAGCCGGATCACCCGGCCCGGCGCCGACTCGATCGCACGTCAGCCGCTGCGTTCAATTCGCCAGCCGACCGGTGGGCGAGGTTGGTGGCACCGCCGAAGGAACGACGTCCGGCGGCCACCCGCAACCCGGCCCACCCACATGCCCTACGTCTTTGGAATCACAATCGCCCTGATGACCGGGGCACTCGCCAGCGCGTCGCGGCTCGACCGCGAACGATCGTTCTATTCGACCATGGTCATCGTCGTCGCTTCGTACTACCTGCTCTTTGCGGCAATCGACGGCTCGCTGGAGGCCGTCCTTCCCGAGCTGCTGCTGACATCTGCATTCATCGTCGCGGCCGTCGTCGGATTCAAAACAAACCTCTGGATCGTGGCATCGGCGCTTGCCGCCCATGGCGTGCTGGATGCGTTTCATTCCGGCATGGTCGTCAACCGTGGAGTGCCGGCATGGTGGCCGGCCTTCTGCTTCGCCTACGACGTGACGGCAGCGATCATTGTGGCTCGCCTGATCGTGCGCACACGCACTGGGCGACACACGTTCGCTGCCGTCATCGGTGCCGGACGATGAACTCGACGCGGTGGGTCAGGCGCGGCGTGGTCGGTTGCACGATGGTCGGTGCCGCCACACTGCTGATCGGTGGTACCTACGAGCAGATGGCTCGGCGCCGGTCGGTCGCCAACTTCCCGGCGCCGGGGAAGCTGGTGGACGTTGGCAAGGGTCGGCGACTGCAACTGGACTGCCGCGGCAGCGGATTGCCGACCGTCGTCCTCGAGTCAGGTCTGGATGCGTACGGTTCGTTGGCATGGGCCGCAGTGCACGATTCGATCGCACGCACGTCGCGGGTCTGTGCCTACAGCCGCGCGGGAATCATGTGGAGCGATCCGCCATCCGGCCCGTTCGACGTCAGGAACGCTGCGCGCGATCTGCACGCCGCACTGATTGCGAGCGGCGAAGCGGCACCATGGGTGATGGTCGGACACTCCATCGGCGGGCCGTACGCGATGATCTTCACACAGCTGTTCGCCGCCGAAGTGACCGGTATCGTGTTCGTCGATGCGAGTCATCCTGAACAGTTCATCGAATACGCGAAGTCGGTTGGAACATCATTACTGCCATCCGCCACGATTCCTCGCATCGGCTCGGCACTGGCGTGGACCGGACTGGTGCGACTCCTTCCCGTACCGCCGAACCCGGCGTCGTGGCCGCACATCATCGGCGCGGTCAGTCCCGCGTTTCTCTCGACATCACTCAGTGCGCTGACCAGCGAGCTGGAGGCGATTCCGGTAACGCTGGAGCAGGCCGGGATGATGCGGTCGCTCGGAGAGCGACCAATCATCGTGCTGACCGCCATGCGGCCAGACTCGCCGGCCGACCTCGCGCAGATGGGATTGACGAGCGTGCAGGGCGCCAAGAGGCTGGCGGCCTGGCGCGCGCTCCACGACGACGAGGCGACATGGTCCGCCCGGGGGCAGAATGTCCTGGTGGAGGACGCATCACACTACATCCAATTCTTTCGACCCGATCTTGTCATCAGTGCCGTACGCAACGTCGTCACAGCAACGCGCAGCTCGGCCGTCGTGCGGTGATGGTTGCACGTGTGTGATGATGGCGCCCGCGACCCGAAGTGCCATTCTCCGCGCACGGAGCGTTCCTTGTGGCCATCGGTGCCGCGAGCATCACGCGCTGCCACGAACGCGCAACGGCAATCCGGCAGGTCAGCCCTTGTGTTCAAGTAGTTCTTCGTCAGAACGCCGATGATTCGCGTCAGGGGGACACGTCGCTCGTTCCTCGCATCGAGCCCTTGATATCGCAAATCTTCACTTTCCTCCTCGAGGTACGCATGTCTCAGCATCCGGCACAATCGAATCACTCGGCACATACGGCGCACACGGAGCACACGGCACACGTGGATCACGGAGGCCACAGCGGCTTGCACACCGCGTCCGCCAACGCAGCCGAGGAATACACGCAGGCGTTCAGCGACGCACGACCGGCTCCCGGATGCTCTGTCGTCACGGTCACGCTCGAGGCGCAGGAAGTCGACTGGGAGTTCGTTTCAGGCATCCTCACACGAGCCTGGGCGTTCAATCAGCAGATACCAGGCCCGACGATCGAGGCGAACGTTGGCGACGTACTCGAGGTCCGCCTTACGAATCGGTTGCCGGAGGCGACCACGCTCCATTGGCACGGATTGCGACTCCCTGCTCCGATGGACGGCACCGACATCGTCCAGCGGCCGGTGGCACCGGGCGAAACGTTCACGTATCGCTTCCTGCTCACGGATGCCGGGACATTCTGGTATCACCCGCATCACAACGAGACAGTGCAAATGGAGCGCGGTCTCTATGGCGCACTGATCGTGCGCGAGGCCGATGAACCGACGGTCGACCGTGAGCGCGTGCTGGTGCTCGACGACATCATTCTGGATCGCGATGGATCGATCGTTCCTCCTGGCGACTGGGTGGAGCGGCGCGATGGGCGAGAAGGCCGGACGCGCCTCGTCGGAGGAAGGGCCGAGCCCGAGTTGATCATGCGCGCCGGACAGGTTGAGCGTTGGCGACTGGTGAACGCGTCGAGCGCGCGATACGTGCGGTTGAGTATCGGCGGATCACCCTTTCGGATTCTGGGTACGGGCGGTGGCTTCCTGGAGGCACCGATCCCTGTGACGGAGACACTGCTCGTGCCTGGCGATCGAGTCGATATCGCGGTTGGACCGTTTGATGACGGGACCAGCCATTCCGTCGAATCGTTGGCCTATGATCGGGGCTTGGGGGTCCGCCCTGCCGAATGCTTCGCTTCGGTACGAGTCGGACCGCACGCGGCCTCACGCGCTGCGATCCCCGATCATTTCAGGACGATTGAACCGCTCGTCGCCGGGCTGGTCGTCGCCAGCCGCGACGTCGTCTTCACCGAACGCGCAAGCAGCAGCCCCGACGTCGACTTCCTGATCAACGACACGGTGCATTATCAGGCGGCTCCTGTCGTCGTGGGGGAGCTGCAGGTTTGGGACGTGATCAACCGGTCGTCGATGGACCATCCCTTCCACCTGCATGGATTCTTCTTTCAGGTGCTGGAGCGCAACGGATCACCTCCCGCATTCCGTTCGTGGGAGGACACGGAGAACGTCCCCGCAGGCGGTCGCATCCGCATCGCGTGGTTACCCGACGATCGACCCGGACGCTGGATGTACCACTGCCACATCCTCGAGCACCACGAGGCCGGCATGATGGCGCATTTCGACGTCGTGCGATCGGTCGCGACGGCCGGCATGATTACACCAGATGGGCAGAGTGGCGCGCACCACTGACATGGCGCCCCGGTGGAGCACTGCATGCCGCACGGCGGGCTTCACCAGACCGTCTCCTTTGGGCAAGTCGCATCGAACCTGTGATCCACTCGACGTCGTGTATTTCCAGCGGCCAAGGCATGCCTGTCGACACCAGCCATGTGGCCAGCGACGCAGTCTCTCCTCCTGTCACACTCGGGCCATGTTGCGAGCCACCGCCGGCGTCACCCCTGTCCACTTCTTGAACGCGCGATGAAAGGCGGCGGCTTCCGAGAATCCCAGCAGAAACGCCACCTGACTGACGGAGTTGGTCTCGTCCGCGAGGTATCGACGCGCCAATCCGCTGCGTACGTCGTCGAGTACCTGCTGATACGTGCGACCTTCGGCCTGCAACGCCCGCTGCAGGTTGCGCGCACTCATCGCCAGCTCGGACGCCACTTCACCCACCGGAGGCGCCCGACCCTTCAGTCGCGACGCGAGGACACGCGAGACACGCCCCACGACGGACCCGTCGGACTCGAGTCCGGCCAGCAACGCGTCGGCGTGCTGCTCGAACACGGTGAAGAGGGCAGGGTTCGCTGACGGCAGCGGACGCGCGAGGTCGGTGCGCGCGAGGATGAATTGATTCTCGCTCGCACCGAAGATCACTGGCGCGCCGAGCAATCGCCGGTATTCGCGATCATCCGTGACCCGATGCCGAAAGCGGACCTCGAGCGGCACGATCGGCTCGACGGACATCGCGCGCAACTGGCGCGCGAGTCCGATCCACATGGCATCCACCGCGTGGCGCGAGTCGACCAGCAGCTGATTCTGCCGATGCGAGTCGACGATCTCGATGCGCACGATGGATCGCGGTCCATCATGGGTCACCGTGATTCGTAGTCCGTCATTGAGCAGACCGGCGTACCGCGCGAGACAGGCCAGCACGTCGCCAATGGTGCGACAGGTGAGCACCACGTAGCCAAGAATGTCGAGCGCGGCAGGGTGAAACGCCTCGGCCATGTGCACCGCGACGAGGGGATCGTTGGTGCGAGCCACGGCCACGTCCCACAGCTGTGCCATCCGCGATCCAGGGACGCGTTCATCAGGGCGCGAGAGGATGGCAGGATCGAGCCCCGCCTCTCGGCAGACGTCGGCGACAGGGTGTCCACGTCGCTCCAGATACTGCAGCATGTCGATGGCCAGAGTCGCGGCGACGGTCGTTTCCGGCATTCCAGGCTCCGTACGCGCCGACTGGCGCATTTCGTCAATGATCCGGCGCGTCACGTCACCGCGCGCCGGTGCTGAGAATCCTAGCCTTGAGAACAGCCGGGACGCCATCGGGCGACACCGGATCCTCACTGTCACTGGAGCTGGAAATGCGCCACCGTCACGTCTTCTTCGCGCTCGTCACGCTGCTCGTCCTGCCAACCGCGCTGCCGGCGCAACGGACCAACGATCGCCAGCTGTATCTCACGATATTCCGTAACCCGTCCTCGGGCATCGAGCTCCGCTTCGGACAGATCGGCATTCACGCGGGATTCTATCCGACCATCCTGAAGGCCGACGGAGAGGCGAAGGGCCGGAACACGAACTTCCTGCGATTCGGCACGACGGTCTACACCGCGTCCACGGGGGCCGCTCTGTATCTGTCGCCCAGCGTCGTGGTCAGTCTGGATAAGCGTTTCAAGAGCGGATTCCTGACCGACGCCGGCGTGCGCGGCCGGATTGCCGGTCCCGTTGCGGGTCGACTGGGCGTCGGCCTGCTCAACACGTTCGACGGCGAAGTGCGCATCAATCCGACCGTTGGTCTCGACATGCGGCTCGGACCGGCACGATGACCCCCACGACGGATTGGACGGCGGTGGTGAACTCCGTCACTGGCGACCGGATGGTGTTCCTGCACCGAGGCACCGACGCCGAGGGTGACGTGCTCGAGGTGCAATTCGACCTTCCGCCGCACGCGTCTGGGTCGCCAATGCATCGGCACACGCGAATTTCCGAACGGTTCGAAGTACTCGATGGTGCACTGCGTCTCAGTGTGGACGGTCAGGGGATGACACTGCTGGCCGGTGATTCGGTGACCGTGACGCCAGGGCAGTCGCACCGCTTCCTGAACGAGTCGAATGCCTGGGTGACGTTCATCACCGAGATTCGGCCGCCCGCGCGATTTGAGCGCTTTCTGCGCACCTGGTATGGCCTTGCCAACGCCGGTCACAGCACCGCTGCCGGCGTGCCACGCAACGTGTTTCACCTCGCCCGCTGCCTGCAGGACGCGGACCTCACGTTCGCGGGTGCACCCGTGCTGCTGCAGCGTGTCGCAATCGCCGCACTGGTCGCCATTGGGCATGCCGTCGGTTCGTACGCGGCGCTGATGGACTACGACACAGCGCCTGCACCGTCTCGCCTGGCGTCGGCACGATCATGACCCCGGATCGCCGTCTTCACACACCCGATGTCGTTGCTCACTCACGTGAATGCGACCAGACCACCTTCATCTCGATAGACACATCAATGCCACAGCAGACTGCGCACGATTTCGCAGCGCCACCCACGATGGTGATGACAGGCCCACGTCTGGCGGGGGCGTCACTGCTCCTCGCCGCGATCGGCTTCATCGCCGTCTTTTCCATCCTCGCGGGCTCTTTCGACTATCCCGACATCCTCGACCGATCGGCTGGTGAGGTGCTGCCGCGACTGCTCACGCTGGGTACCAGCGGACGCGCCGTCTGGGCGTTATATGCCGCGATTCCGTTGTTGCTGGTGCCGGCGGCCGCTGGGCTATCTGTACTACATGACGCGCCTGAGCATCGGACCGTCGTCCGGCTCGCTTCCTTGCTCGCCGTCCTGTCCGGCATCAGCATGACGGTGGGCCTGGTCCGCTGGCCGAGTGTGCAGTGGGAGCTCGCGCAGGCGTGGGGCACCGCGTCACCAGATCAACGCGCCACGCTGTCGGTGCTCTACGATGGGGCCAACATGATGCTCGGTCGCTACATCGGGGAGTTTCTGGGCGAGCTGCTGCTGAACCTCATGTTCGTGCTGTTCAGCGCCGTGGCATGGTCGGATCGACGACTGCCGCGGTGGGTCAGTGGCTTCGGCATCGCTTCCGGTGTGATTGGATTGGTGGCGATGTGGCGCAACGTGACGCCGGCGGTGTCGGTCGTGGCCGACGTGAACAACGCGATTCTGCCGCTGTGGTTGGTCGTCTGGAGCGTTGCGTTGCTGCGCGAGGGCAGACTATCTCCCCGACGTGCCAGACTTCATCGGTGACTCCGCGCCGCCACTCATTTCCGCTGGGTACACTGTCGCTTGTGTACGTCGTTCCGACGTCTGAATCCATGGAGAATTTGTGAACGCAAATCTCACTTTCTATTCTTCCAGCGAACTGACTGCGATGATTCGCGCCAGTGACAGCACGTCTCGGCAAACGGTAGCATCATTTGTCGCGCAGGGACAAGAGCACGGCTCATGCCTGAGGTCGCACGCGAGCTCTACCTATTCCGGCGCATGCCCCAGAGCGTCTGTCGGCGGAATATGAATTTCGCGCGGGAGCCGTCGCCCATGCCACATTTCGCAATGCGAGAGGAACTCAACGTCACGTCACAACGGGACGTCAGCGGTTCTTCAACTCGAGCAACCATGCATCAGACACGGCAGTCAGCGTCGTGCAGGTAAAGTCGTCCCGCCTGCCAATGGGCGTGTGGGTGCAATCATCGGTGCGCGCTGCGGCTTGCCAGATGACGCGCGATTTACCGTCGCGTCCGACATACCACAAATCCCGGGAGTTGATGGGCCGCGCAAGGACACCTGATCCGTCTGCGGAAAATCCCAGCGGAACGGCCGACGCGAGCCGCCTGGGCTGCTTGCCACGTTCGAAGAGGTAGAGCCCTGACCTCTCGGACGTCGTGCCCATGAGATAGTATGCGGCCGACCCTTCATCGGCTGACGCGATGGCATTGTACATCGTGGCGCCGGGCTCGCTCGCTACGAAAAGGCTATCCTGATCCGTGTCGGGGTCTACCAGATGCAGCGTGGACTGAGTGGCGTACGCAATCCGCCGCGACGGACTCCAGCTGATGCCGGTGGTGCATTCCGGCTTGGGTGATTGCAACACCTGTACGTCCCGATCGCCGTTCACCGAGATGATGCCGACCCGGATCTGCGCGCCAACCCGGATGGCCGCCGCAAGACGCCGGCTGTCGGGAGACCACCCCAGGCACGATGTGCGCGTCAGCCCAATCACCGTGCCGGCGAACGTGAGTTGCCGTGGCGTTCCGCCCGTCGCATCGACCACGTATACGTTCCAGCCATTCGCATCTCGCTGTGCATACGCGATACGCTGCCCATCTGGTGACAGGGTGCCGCCAACCTTTCTGGTGGTGGTCGCCGTGATCGGATATGTGCCACCACCCGCCTTCAGGCGATAGATGTTTCCATGCTGGACCGAACGTGTGTACACCGCGCGCGATCCATCAGCAGAAAACGAGAGCGCCGAATGATTGACCTCATCACCAGCCCACCCCCATGCCTCGAGTCCTGTTGCCAGCGTCTGCGGAGCGCCATCGGGCGTCGTGCCATCCCGACGAAGTGGGATGCGCACCAGGTCCGTCAGTCCACGGAGTGCCAGCACCGCGTCGCCAGCCGGTGACCACTGCGGATTTGCCAGCGTGGAATCGGGGTAGACGGTCGAATACATGCGAGCGGACGCTGCTCCGCTCCTGTGAATCCAGACTTCCTGCAACGTGTCGACTGCGTGCGACATCACCAGTCGCGCTGCATCAGGCGACCAGCTGCCCTGCAGGTTGTTCTCGAAGCTCCCGACGCCGACCGTGGATGACTCACCAGTCTTCGTATTGATGATCGCCATCCGCGTGGGCGGATTCCGATCGAAGCGGGGCCAGAGCGACACGCGCTCCCCATCCGGCAACCATGCACCGAGCACCATGATGTCACCGACCAGCGCGGCTGCCGGCAAGGCACGCACATCGCCACCAAGGCGCGGGATGAGGTACGCAATCGGGCTCGTGCCACTCGTAGCCGTCAGCAGGAGGCGTGCGCCGTCCGGCGACCAGGCAAGTGAATTCAGGTCGGCCGTGCCAAACGCGGCGATGCGAATCGCGTTGCCACCGGAGAGCTCTTGCACGAACACCGCAAGGCTGTCTGGCTCGGCTGTCGCATATGCTACGAAGCGCCCGTCCGGCGAGATGCTGCTGTTCTCGACGCGACCAACGAACGTCACCTGTCGTTTCGAAGTCACTACGGGAATCGGCGATGTCCTCGGCCAGAAACGCCACGCAGTCAGGCTCAACGCCGCGACCGCCAGTACGGCAACACCGGAGCGAATCCAGCCGCGTGGACGCTTCGTTGACGGCTGGAGTGATTCCATCGGCACTGCGACCGGCGGCGGTACGCGCAACGCGCTCGCAAACTCTGCCGCCGTCTCCCAACGCCGGTCGGGGTCGCGAGCCAGCGCCTTCGATACAACCGCTGCGAGCTGTGGTGTGATGTCACCCCGGACGGACGTCAGCGGCGCCGGATCCCTGGTGAGCAGTTTGGCCAGCACTTCACCCGCGGAATGTCCAACGTGCGGCGTGGCGCCAGCAAGCATTTCATAGAGGACCACACCCAGTGCGTAAACATCGCTCCGTTTGTCGAGCTCGCGCTCCCCTGATGCCTGCTCGGGGCTCATGTATGTCGGCGTTCCGATCGAAAAACCGGTGGCAGTCAGCCGCTCTCCGGAGACATTCGACAGTGAAATCGCGATGCCGAAATCCGCAACCAGTGCGTTGCCGTCCTGGAACAGAATATTCTCGGGCTTGATATCGCGATGGATCACGCCATGGCGATGAGCAAAATCGAGCGCGCTCGCCACCTCGGTCGCAATGCGTATCGCATCCATGACGGGCAGCTGCGCGCCACGCTGCAGCTGGTTCCGCAACGTCTCGCCCTCGACATACGGCATGACGTAGTACAACAGCTCATCAGACGCGCCGGAGTCGAACAACGGCAGGATATGCGGATGCTGCAGTCCGGCCGTGACGCGGATCTCGGAGAGAAATCGCTCCGCGAAACTGCGCGAGTACAGCTCTGGCCCCAGCACCTTGATGGCGACCTGACGATCATGTCTCGCATCATTCGCGAGGTACACCGTCGCCATGCCACCCTG
>JBBQRH010000034.1:0-41284 GCA_038215035.1 Gemmatimonadales bacterium
CCTCGCCACGGCCGAACTCGCGGCCACCGCCACGCACGCGCAGTCTCCAGCCGTGCGAGCAGCCGCGGCAAACGTTGCGGCCGACCCCGACGTCCTTGGCGCCGAGCGCCTGTTTTCGGCCTGGATGGAAGGACAGATCGCGTACCGTGGTCTGCCTGGCGTTGCCATCGGCGTGGTCAGCGACCAGCAACTCGTCTGGGCGACTGGATTCGGGTTCGCCGACGTCAAGGCGAAGCTCCCGATGACGCCGCAGACAAAGTTCCGGATGGCGTCGCACAGCAAACTGTTCACCGCGATTGCCATCATGCAGCTCCGTGAAGAAGGGAAGCTGAGGCTCGACGATCCGGTGGTGAAGTATCTGCCATGGTTCACCGGGAAGCCCGCTGGCGACGACGATGGCCCGATCACCATCGAGCAACTCCTCTCGCACAGCTCCGGATTGCAGCGCGAGGCGGGTGATCATTGGCGATCGTACGAGTTCCCGTCAGAGGACGACATCCGCCGACAGTATGCCGAGCGCCAGGCTGCCTTCGCGCCATCGGTGCGATGGAAGTACTCCAACCTTGCCTATGCGATTGCGGGCCTGGTGATCGAACGGGTGAGTGGCGAGAAGTGGTCAGAGTATGTCGAGCGCCACATCTATCTGCCGCTGGCCATGACGTCGTCCAGTGTGGACAAGGTGGTGCCAGGGCTCGCCGTTCCGTACACACGCCGGATGCCCGACGGCACGCGCGACATCATTCCGTTTGTGGACGCCCGCGGGATGGCGGCCGCGACCGGCATCACGTCAAACATCGAGGACATGGCGCGGTTCGTCTCCGCGAATTTCCGTCGTGGACCGCGCGCCGGTGCGCAGATCGTCAGCAGCGGCTCGTGGCGCGAATTGCACCGCGTGCGCTCGGTCGAGGAGAACTGGACGTCTGGGTCCGCGCTTGGCTTTGACGTGCAGCGCGTCAACAACCGCACGTTCGTCGGCCACGGTGGCGGATATCCTGGCAACACGACCTTCACGTCACTCCAGCTCGACGACAAGGTGGGTGTCATCGTGCTGACGAACACGAACGACTCGAACCCTGCCGAGATTGCCCGACAGCTGATGGCAACCGTCGGACAGGCCGTGGCCAAGGCCGCTCGCGGCACACCGGTCGCCGTGGCGTGGGACCCATCGTGGGCACGCTTCGCAGGCCTGTACCGTGGTGTCTGGGGTGATCAGCAGGTTGTGCTGCTCAATCAGAAGCTCGTGCTCATGACACCGAACGCCGCGGCGGTGGATACGTCGGTGACGCTCGCGCCACTCGGCGGCGGACGGTTCCGCTACACGGCGCCATCGGGCGGCGGCGAGGTGGGCGAAGTGGTGCGCTTCGTGGAGGTCGCGGGGAAGCCGATGCGGATGTTTGTCGGCGACGGCTGGATCGAGAAGGTGCGTGAACCGTGATAGGTGACCGTGGATCACAGAGGCCGCGTTCTCGCTCGACCAACAGACGCCCCCCATGTCAGCGCCTTCGTCGGCTGCACAACGGAAAGTCGACGCGCCGCTAGCAGCCTCACCGGTCGTCGCCGTTGATGCAGAGAGCGGCGCAGGGCTCGCGCCGCCTCTCGGTGAAGCAGCGCGAGCCCTGCAGCAGCGAAGTCCCCGAAAATCAGGCCGAATGCAACCGACGGCGCCGAAGCATGGCCAGACCGGCGAAACCGGTGAGCATCAACGCATAGGTCGAAGGCTCAGGCACGACCGCCTGTGGGCCGGCGCGACCAAACACCATCTCGAACTCCAGATCTTCACCCTGAGATCCCGGCCAGAACTGCGAGTTCCACTCAGGCGTGGCACCGTTGAAGCGGACCAGTTCGCCGCCGGAGTACTGACTGCCAAGGCTCTTGGAGAAGATGATTCCGGTCGTCGAAGAGTTGACCACGTCGAGCGTCGAGAGAAACGCTCCATACTGCTGCCCTGCGACGAGTGACAGCCCACCAGTTGAGACATCGATGCGCGACAGCGATTCACCATTCGTCGTGACCGACAGCACTGACGATGCGAACAACGGTGTCGCGCTCGTCGCCACCCAGAATCCGCGGAAATCGATCGTAAACCCGATCACGTACGCGCGGAAATTTATCGTCGTCGGCTGCCCACCGACAAAGAAGGAGAAACGGTCGAGCCGGTTGTCGGTCGGGGTGGTGAAGGTTTGCCCGAGGGTCCGGTTGAACGGCGCACCGCCAAATGGGCCGATGTTGCTGCCGCCCGGAGATCCAATCGTCGTCTGGGCGTGCAGCGTGGTGCTGAGGACCGCGAGTGCCACTGTCGGGAGGAGTTTGCGGAGTGCCATGGGGAGGATTGGATGAGAGGGACCGTCGTCCTGCCGGGGTAAAGAGTGTGACGACGCCACGCGGGAGGGTTTCTCACGGCACCGGCCGGTTCCCCAGAATGTTACAGGCCGTTGGCAATTGAGCCGCTGGATCGGTCGCCACCCGACGGAGTGCCGCTGAGGCCTTCCGGCAACCACCGCGGCACACGAACGCCGGGTCGCTCAGAGTGCGGTGGCGCGCAGGGGCAGGTCGAGCTGCCAGCGCTGCCGCGACAGGCTCCGCCCGAACGTCTCGTCGGCGGTCTCGCCTGCATGCCGGAAGCCAGCGGCGTGCACCAAGAACCGAGCCGCCTTCATGACATCGAACAGCTCCAGCTCGATCGAGGCGTAGTTCGCGCGTGCGGCGAACTCAATCGCTTCCGCGATCAGCCGGCGGCCGATCCCGATGCCGCGTGCTCGGGACTCGACGTGCAGCATCGTCAGGCGCGCGGTGTTGCCGGTGCCGCGCTGCACGAGCACCGAGCCGATCACCACCCCGTCACGCTCCGCCATCCAGCCGCAATCGCGCGCCGCGTCGAACTGGTCAAGAAAATCGGAGGCAACGCGAAGCTGACGCGCCTCGTAGGCGCCGTTCAGCTCGAACTCTTCAGTCGCCGAGGCGATCGCCCGCTGCGTGACCGCGCTGACGTCGCCTGCGCGGTGTGGCCTCAGGAGCCAGGGCGACGCGTCGCGCGCTGGCACATCCATGCCAAACGCCGACTCGATGCGTTCCATCGCATCGAGCAGCGGCTCGTGGGTGTGCGAGGGCAGCGTACGTACCAGCGCGGCATACCGCGTGGTGGTGATGGCCTCGAGAGTCGTCACCTCGGCGCGACCATCGGTCGTGAGCGAAAGCGGCTGCTGTCGGCTGTCGGCCGAGTCGGGGGACTTGGACACGATGCCGGTCGTCTCCAGTCGGCGAATCACGCGGCTGAGGTAGCCGGCATCCAGGCCGAGCGAACGGCTGAGGGCGGTAACCGTCCGCTGCTCGTATTGAGCAAGCTCGGCCAGGACCCTGACCTCGGTGGCCGAGTATGAGCTTCCAGCCGGCCCAGCCTCGAGCGCTCCGAGCCGCTGCGCGAAAAACCTGGAGAACCGACGCAAGCCCGCAATTTTCTGGTCCAGCGTGAGCTGATTCATGACCTAGTCGGCGCGGAGTGGCAGAAGCTTGCTGCAGGCATGAAAGTATATGCTCGAGGCACAAGTCGCATCATCCGGCCGAGTTCGCTCCCGGAGTTCCGGGCCCCGGTATGTTCCCCCCATGAAAATCGGCTTCATCACGCTGGGATGTGACAAGAATACCGTCGACACGGAGCGCTACCTCGCGCAACTGGCGGCCTACGGTGGCGAACATACCGACGACCTCAGCCAGGCCGAGGTGATCGTGGTCAACACCTGCGGGTTCATCGACGCCGCCAAGAAGGAATCGATCGACGCCATCCTCGAGGCATCGCGACACAAGATCGACGGTGCCTGCCAGGCAGTGGTGGCACTCGGGTGCATGGTGCAGCGGCACAAGGACGAGCTGGCTGAGGCGATCCCGGAAGTCGATCTCTTTCTCGGCACAACGGATGTCGATCAGCTCATTCCCCAGCTGCAACAGCGTGGGCTGGTTGACGCGGCGCCGATGATGCACCCGGGTGAACGCATCTTCAGCGGTGACGCGCCGCACGTGCGCTACCTGAAGGTCAGCGAAGGGTGTGATCACGGGTGCGCCTTCTGCGCGATTCCACTCATGCGCGGCAAGCATCGCAGCTTTGCCTTGGCCGACGTCATTCGAGAAGCGCAGCTGCTCGAGTTGCAGGGAGCGCGCGAAGTGAGTCTGGTCGCGCAGGATCTGGCGCACTACGGTCGTGATCGGCGCGATGGCACCGCCTTGCCAGAGTTGCTCGAGGCGCTGGTGCGCGAGACGGAGATTCCCTGGTTCCGAAACCTCTATCTCTACAACGCGGGCATCACGCCACGCTTCCTCGAAGTGGTCGCCAACAACTCGCGGATCCTGCCGTATCTCGACATGCCGGTGCAGCATGGCAGCGACGCGGTGTTGGCGCGCATGCGTCGACCAGAGCGGCGGAAGACGATCGTCGAGAAGGTAGCCCGGTTCCGCGATGCCGTGCCGGATCTCACGATCCGGACGACCTGTATTGTCGGGTTCCCCGGGGAAACCGACGAGGACTTTGAGATTTTGCTCGATTTCCTTCAGGAGATGCAGTTTGATCGCGTGGGAGCGTTCACCTACAGCGCGCAGGAGGGCACGGCGGCTGCAGCGATGATCGATGACGTGCCCGACGAGGTCAAGCACGAGCGGCTCGACATGCTGCAGCGCGTGCAAGCAGCGATCACGGCCGAGCGATACGAGCGCCATATCGGGCGGACGATATCGCTGCTGATTGATCGTGCTGGCGCAGATGATGTGCTGGCGGTGGCACGTGCGCCATGGCAGGCGGATGACATTGATGGTGTGACACATCTGGATACCGATGCGCCGATCGGGTCACTGGTCGAAGCGAGGATTACCGATGTGGTGGATGACTATGACTTCGAAGCGACCGCGACCGGTGTCGTGTCGTTGCCGCCCGCGCTGATGCAACGCGAACGGGTGTCGCGCACGTTGCCCTTGGTGGCTTCTTCCTCGATCGGGAGTTTTGGACGATGACCGCAGTAGTCACAACAACGGAGTCGCAGGCGATCATGGCGCGGGCGCGCCAGCTCTTTCCCGGTGGCGTGAATTCGCCGGTGCGCGCCTTTGGTGGCGTGGGTGGCGAACCGTTCGTCGTGCAGCGCGGCGAAGGCCCGTACATCTGGGACGCGGATGGGAATCGGTACATCGACTACGTCCTCAGCTGGGGGCCGCTGGTACTTGGTCACGCCGCGCCGGCCGTGCTCGACGCGGTGCACGACGTGATGCAGCGCGGCACCAGCTTTGGTATTCCAACCGGGCTCGAGGTGCAGCTCGCGGAACTGATCGTGACGCGTATGCCGCACATCGAGATGCTGCGCTTCACCAGCAGTGGCACCGAAGCCGCGATGAGTATCGCGCGCGTGGCACGTGCGGCGACCGGTCGCGAAGCCATTCTCAAGTTCGATGGTTGTTATCACGGCCACGCCGACAGTTTTCTGGTGAAGGCCGGCTCGGGCGTCGCCACGCTGAATCTGCCTAACTCACCAGGCGTGCCGGCCGCGCTGGCTGCGCTGACGTACACCGCGCCGTTCAACGATCTCGATGCGGTGCGCGCCATCGCGCGGCAGGTTCCGTTGGCCGCCATCCTGCTCGAACCGATCATCGGCAATGCCGGCTTCATCGAGCCGCTGCCAGGATTCCTTGCCGGACTGCGGGAGATCGCCGACGAGACGGGTGCGCTGCTGGTGTTCGACGAAGTGATGACGGGGTTCCGGATTGCGTGGGGTGGTGCGGTGGAACGCTTTGGCGTGACGCCGGACCTGACCGCGTTCGGCAAGGTGATTGGCGGCGGATTGCCGGTGGCGGCCTACGGCGGGCGCCGTGACCTGATGCAACAGGTCGCTCCGAGTGGTTCGGTGTATCAGGCCGGCACGTTGAGTGGCAATCCGCTGGCCATGGCGGGCGGGCTGGCCACGCTCACCGCCCTGACTCCCGAATTGCACGCGATCATCGAGCGTCGCACCGCGAGCCTGGTGCAGGGCCTGCGCGACATCATGCAGCGCGAGGGCGTCCCATTCAGCGCCTCGCATGCCGGTTCGATGTGGGGATTTTTCTTTCACGAAGGTCCCGTCACCAACTTCGCCGAAGCTCGGAAGAGCGATGTACCGCTCTTCAATCGATTTTTCCACGCGGCGCGCGAGCGTGGCGTCTACCTCGCGCCGTCGGCGTTCGAGGCAGCCTTCATGAGCGCGGCCCATGGTGACGATGTCGTCGCCGATACGCTCGAGCGGCTTTCCGATGCGATTCGCGCTGCCCGGTCGTAGCGCGCAGATGCGCGGCGCGGCGCTGCTCCTTGCCGTGTTGCTGCCTGCCGCCGCGCTGCCAGCGCAGGAACGTGAGGATAGCGTCGTCGAGTCATCGCACACCACGTTGCGGCTGAATGAGAAGACGGTTCGGGTGCTGCTCGGCCGGCTCGCGACGGGTGAAGCACCAGCCAGGGATATCGGCGGTGGTGTGGTCTGGAACGGGCGGCGATATCGCGGCAGCGTCGACCTGATCGCCGACGGTGGCGGCGTGGCGGTCGTCAATCGCGTCGATCTGGAAGACTATCTGCGGGGCGTGCTGCCGGGCGAGATTGGTTCGCGCGACCCGCGTGACCGGGCGGCGTTGCAGGCGCAGGCGGTGGCGGCACGGTCGTACGCTGCGGCGCGCATGGGTGAACGTCGCGCGCTGTTCGATCTGACGTCCACGGTCTCCGATCAGGTGTATGGCGGCATGAGCGTCGAACGCCCCGAAACCGACGCCGCCGTCCGGGCTACGCAGGGCCTCGTGCTGACGTGGGGCGACCGCATCATCACGGCACCGTATCACTCGCACGGCGGACCGATCACGGCGGCTGCCGACGAAGTGTTCTGGAAGCGCGGCGGCGAACCATACCTTCGGGCCGTTGATGATCGTGCGCCATCCGGTGACTGCTTCTGTGACGTCAGCGGAAATCGAGGGTGGGAGCGGCGCTTCAATCTGACGGAGCTAGGCCGGCTGCTCGCCTCCTATGGGCGCGACGCCGGCGTGGGTAGCGTGGGCGATGTGCGCACGGTTCGCGTCGTGTCCACCGGGCCGTCGGGACGGGTGACGGGCCTCGAACTTGGCACGAGCAGTGGCGCTGTCATGCTGCGCGGGAATGACATCCGCTTCGTGCTTCGAACGGACGGAGCGATTCTGCCGAGTACGAAGTTCTCGCTCGAGGTGCTCGGTACGACCATTCTGCTGCGCGGTGTCGGCAACGGGCACGGGGTGGGCATGAGCCAGTGGGGGGCGATCGGCCGCGCCAGAGCGGGGCAGGATGCACGGTCGATTCTCGCGGCGTATTATCCGGGGACGCGGCTCTCGCCGTTGCTCTGAATGCGGTGTAACTCTGATATCGCAGTCGTCGGTTCGCGCCTCCACCCAGCCGTCATGTTCGCCTTCAGCCCTCCCTCCCCGGCATGACCAAGCCAGACCTTCGGATCGGTGTCATTGGCGCCGGCGCCATTGCACAACTCGCCCACCTCCCCGTGCTCTCGAAGATGCGCGGTGTGCAGCTCGCCGCACTCTGCGACAATGACAGTGCAAAGGTGCGTGCGCTCGCCGAGCGCTTCAACGTGCCGGACACATTCACCGACATCGAGGAACTGCTGGAGTTCGAGCAGGTTGACGCGGTGCTGATCTCCACGCCGAACCACCTGCACGAGTCGCATGTGCTCAGCGCGCTGAAGTCCAAACGGCACGTACTCTGCGAACGACCGCTGGCGCTGACCACCAAGGGGGTGGAGCGGATTCTGGCCGCGGCCGAGAAGTACGAGATGAAAGTGGTGGTGGGACACAATCATCGGTTCCGCACCGAGGTACAGAATCTCGAGAGTTTCATCCATGGTGGCGAATTGGGCCGTTTGATCGGTATCCGTGCTGGCGCGTACAAGACGCGGCGCGGTGATGCCGGATGGCGCTCGCGTCGTGCCGAAGCGGGCGGCGGCATCTTTCTCGATCAGGGTGTGCCGCTGCTCGATCTGGCGTGCTGGCTGGCGGACTTTCCGGATCCGGTGCGCGTGACGGCCAGCATGGAGCGCGGCAGTGGCGTTCGCTCGGTCGAAGACGCGATGTACGTGCATGTACAGTACGCTTCGGGGCTGAGCGTGGCGATCGATACGGCGTGGGGCTACGTCGGCGAAGAAGATCGGTGGTGGTTCGAGGTGCTGGCGACCAAAGGCACCGCACGCCTGGCGCCACTGCGGGTGGTGAAGGAGTTGAACGGCCGCGCGGTCGATGTGTCGCCAACCGGTGCAGCGCAACGCGACAGTGCATTCATCCAGAGTTATCGCGCCGAGCTGGCCCACTTTGCGGCGGTGCTGCACGGCGATGTGGCCTATGAACCGCCGGTCGATCAGATCGTGGTGCAACGCCTGGTCGAAGCGATCTATCGGAGTGCGGAAGAGGGGAAGGAAGTTCGGCTGTGACGTGCACGTCCGGCGCTCGGTGCGGGGCGCGCGGGGCACTGCTGCGCCTCGTTCTGCTGCTGGCGCTGGCGCTGGGTGTGCTGCCACAGGCGCTGAAGGCACAAGCCGAGATCGACTGGTCGGCACAGCCCGTGCTGCTGATGACGATGGGGCAAGGCGAGGAGGTGTTCGAGAAGTTCGGGCACAATGCGATCGTCGTCTGGGATGCTGCGTCCGGACAGCCGCTGGTCTACAACTGGGGCATGTTCGACTTCGCACAGCCGAACTTCATCGGCCGGTTTCTCTCGGGCGATACGAAGTACTGGATGGAGCCGCACTCCCTCGAGTCGACGATGGAGCAGTATCGCTATCTGAATCGCACCGTCACCGTTCAGGCGTTGCAGCTGACGCCGATGCAGAAGGCGCAGCTGGTGGCGTCGCTGGCGGAGAATGCGCGGGAAGAGAACAAGTACTACCGCTACGACTACTATCGTGACAATTGCAGCACGCGGGCACGCGATGCGATCGACGCCGTCACCGGCGGTGCGCTCAAGCGCGCGATGCAGGCACAGCCCGGGCAGGGCAGCTACCGCTGGCACACGCGCCGTCTGCTGGCGTACAGCGCGCCGCTGTACTTCGGCGCGGAGCTGGTGCTCGGTGTGGATGCGGATGCCCCGCTGACTGGCTGGCAGGAAGCGTTCCTGCCGCAATCACTCTCAGAGTCGGTGAAGCGGATCGAGTTGCCGGCAGCCGAAGGGATGACAGCGAGAATGCTCGCTGGGCCGGTCGACACACTGTTTCGCGCCACACGCGGCACCGAGCCCAACACGGTGGCGTCGCGCGTGCCCATCGCGGCACTGATTGGCTTGGTCTTAGGGCTCGTCGTGCTCGGACTCAGCCGGCTAGGGAGGGGTGGAGCGGTCGTCGCCATGGCGCTCTGGTCGCTGGTGGTCGCGCTGGTCGGCACCGTGATGTTACTCGCATGGTTCGCGACACAGCATGTGTTCATGGCGAACAATCCGACCGTGGCGTTGGCCAGTCCGGCCTGGCTGCTTGGCGTGGCGGCGGCGGTAATGGTGATGCGCGGTGGCGTGCCGACGGGCCTGCGCAGTGCGTTGCGGTGGCTGCTGGTGATTGCGGTCATCGGGACCGCCGGCGCGGTGCTGCTGGGCCACTCCGTGAGCGCGCTCGAGATGGCGGCGCTGCTGCTGCCCGGACATGCAGCGGTGGTCGCGGCGGCGGATCGGTATCGTCGGACGACGACGGCGTGATTCTCCGGTTGCGGGCCGCGACGTCGCGCTGACCCGGAGCGCCACAGGTGCCAAACGCCCCCCGACCAGTCACCTGATCGGGGGGCGTTTGGCATCATGCCTAGTGCGGTGCGACGCCTATCGACAGATCCACGGCGTCGCGTTCTCGCGTGCAGTGCTGCGCCGCCCACCCGTCTCGTCGACTGCGGTGAACGTCACCTCCAGAAACCCGTCGTCCTGACTCTGCGACGTGCACTGCATCTCCTTCCGGACGCTGAATGCGCCGGTCGCGTCAGCCTTGATCGGACCAAACGCAATTGCCTGACTGGTGTTGGGCGGCGGCGAACCGGTGAGCTTCACCGGACCATTCGGCGTGAAGTTCGAACCGGTGATCGTGATGATGGGGCCCGACGCCTGACGCTGAATACTCACGCTGAGCTTAAGCGCCGGCGTAGCCTGCGCATGGACCGCCATCGGCAGCGCGGCCAGGGTCAGCCCGAGCAGGACGGACGCCCCAATCGAGGACCATGTGCGACGAGCGAGGGGGACACGCATGTACGACTCCTGAAAGAGGGATGCCTGCGGTACAGACGATTGCAGGCCGTCGGACGGCACACTCGGGCCGAAGCACGAGATCGAGCAGTTCGACAATGGAATATACACCAGTTTCGCGCTTGAGTTCAAAGGGCCAAGCTGTTTGTTTCCTTGGACTTATGGAACTGTCACACCTGCAGGTTGGCCCCCGGTGAGTTTGCGCGATCGCCTCGACGACGCTGTCGCTCGCGCCGCGATGGTCGAACAGGAACTCCTCGATCCTCGCACCGTCCGCGACGCCAAGCTGCTGGCCAGTCTCGGCAAGGAACATCAACGCCTGCAGGACGTCGTCCGACTAGCAGTCGAATTGCGGCAGGCTGAGCGGGAGCTGATCGAAGCGCGCGAGATGGCCTCGGGCGACGACGCTGATTTTGCGGCGGAGGCCCACGACGAGGTCGCCAGACTCGAGGCGCGCCTGTCGCAACTGGATGACGACCTCAAGCCGCTGCTGATTCCTCGGGATCCGCTCGACGATCGCCCCGCCATCATCGAAATCCGTGCCGGTACCGGCGGCGACGAAGCGGCGCTCTTCGCTGCCGATCTCTGGCGGATGTACGAGCGGTTCTTTGCCCGCCAGGGATGGCGTATCGAAGTGATGTCGATGTCTGATGGCACGCTCGGCGGCATCAAGGAGGTCATCGCCCGGATCGACGGCAGCGGCGCCTTCGGCACCATGCGCTGGGAGTCGGGCGTTCATCGAGTGCAGCGCGTACCAGCCACGGAAACACAGGGGCGAATTCACACCTCGGCGGCGACCGTGGCCGTCTTGCCCGAGGCCGAAGAGGTGGACGTGACCATCGAAGACAAGGATCTGCGTATCGATGTCTTCCGTTCGTCGGGGCCTGGCGGGCAGAGCGTGAATACGACTGACTCGGCTGTGCGCATCACGCACATCCCCAGTGGTATCGTCGTCAGTCAGCAGGATCAGAAGTCGCAACTGCAGAACAAGATCAAGGCGATGCAGGTGCTGCGCTCACGACTGCTCGACGCACGGCTCGCCAAGCTGGAGGCGGAACGGTCGCAGATGCGCAGCGCTCAGGTCGGCACGGGTGATCGGTCGGCCAAGATCCGCACCTACAACTATCCGCAGGATCGCATTACGGACCATCGCATCGGCTTCTCCATGCACGGCATGCAATCCGTCATGGACGGCAACATCGGTGGTTTCATCGCGGCGCTTCAGGAAGCCGAAGTGAAGGAACGACTTGGTGGCTGACGGCACGCGGCCTCGCACTGTGGCCGCCCTCGGTGACGCCATTGCATCACGACTCGCGGGCGGGCTCGAATCGCCGATGGACGAGGCACGTGAGATCCTGGCTGCGTTGCACGATGCGCCGCGATCGTGGTCGATGCTGCACGCAGCCGATACCGTGACCGATCTTCTGATCGATGCTGCCGAGGATGCGGCTGACAAGCGTCTCGCCGGCGCGCCAATGGCATACGCGGTTGGTCGCGCGGCCTTCCGGCATCTCTTTCTGCATGTCGACGAACGCGTTCTGATCCCGAGGCCGGAGACCGAAGAACTGGTCACACTGGCGCTGCCGCACATCACCCGTGGAAGCACAGTGGTGGATGTTGGCACCGGCTCGGGCGCGATCGCACTCGCGCTGGCGCAGGAGAGCTCGGCCGGACGTGTGATTGGCACCGACCTCTCAGAGGGCGCGGTGGAGGTCGCCGAGATGAATGCGCGTGCCGTGCTGCAGCAGGAGTACGCGCGGACGGAGTTCCTGCAGGGAAACCTGCTCGAGCCGGTGAGCGATGAACGAATTGACGTCATCGTCTCCAATCCGCCGTACATCGCGGTGAGCGAGCGACCGCTGCTGCCTGACGCCGTCAAGGCATGGGAGCCTGAGATCGCGCTGTTCGGTGGTCGGGACGGGTTGACGGTGATCCGTGCGCTGGTGGAGCAGGCGGGTCGACGCCTGACCCCGGGAGGCATCCTGGTGATGGAGATCGACGCGCGGCGGGGCCCGCAGACGCTGGCCCTCCTTGGCCAGGGGCGCTGGCGTGATACGCGGCTGTTGCCAGACGCCTTTGGCCGGGACCGGTTCGTGATCGGCCGCCGGACGACGGAAACCGTGACCTCCCCAGCTGGGTCTGAGGGCGGCGCCAAGCCTGCGCGGCCGCAGTAACTTTGCACGTGCCGCGCGCCGCCCCGGCCGCGCGAATTCCCTTCGCAGTGGACCACCCATGCTCGACGAGAAAGCAAAGGAACTTGGCCGCACGATCGGTCAATCGACGGAATATCAGGCGCTCAAGCGGTCGAACGATCTGCTGACGGAGGACACCGAGGCATCGACGGTGCTGCGCCGCCTGTCACAGCTTCGGAGCGAGGCGCAGGAGTTCATCGAGCGCGGCGAAGACCCGCCACAGGCGATGGAAGAGGAACTCGACACGCTGCTCCGGAAGGTGGAGCTCAACCCAGTGTATCAGCGGGCGATCGTTGCGCAGACCAACTTCGACAAGCTGATGGTTCGCGTGAACGAATGGATCTCCGAAGGCATTCGGACCGGTGCCGTCAGCAAGATCATCACGCTGTCATGAACTCGGCGGCGGCGCGCGGGCGCTTGATCGTGCTGGAGGGGGGCGACGGCGTCGGCAAGACGACGCAACTCCCGCTGGTGGCCGAGGCATTGCGCGCACGTGGCCTGACGGTACAGACCATTCGTGAGCCTGGGCAGACGCAGGTCGGGCAGCAGGTCCGCGCGTTGCTGCTGCATCCCGATTCGACGATCAGTCCGGCCACCGAAGCGCTGCTCTTCCTCTCGGCGCGGGCGCAGGTGGTGGCCGAAATCGTCGCGCCGGCGCTGGCGCGTGGCGAGTGGGTGGTGGCCGATCGGTTTTTTGTGTCGACATACGCCTACCAGATCGCTGGCCACGGTCTCGATGATACGCTGGTGCGATCGGCCAATGCATTGGCGACGGGGGGCTTGGTGCCAGACCTGACGGTGCTGCTGACGCTCTCTCCGGCGACCGCTGGAGCCCGTCGCGCGGCCCGCGGCGTGGCCGATCGCCTCGAGCGGTACGGCGCGGCGTTCGATGCGCGGGTGTCCGATGCGTATGCGGCGTCAGTCACACCAGCCTGGCAGGCCGCTCACCCCGAGTGCGGACCGATCGTGGCGGTGCCGGCCGACGGGGCGGTGGAGGCAATCACGGCGCATGTGCTGGCAATGATCGTGGAACTCGCAGGCGCGAGTGCGGTGCTTACTGCATGACAGGCTTCCCATCCCCACGCCGTGCCATCTGGTCCTCGGGCCAGCCGCATCCACGACGCCAGAGCAGGGCATGAACAAGGGTCGCAGCCTTACCGTCGCGGCAATCCTCGGCCTCGCCATGGTGTCCGGCGGCTGGCTGATGGGTCGCACGCTCCGCCGCGAAACGCCGACGATCGTCGATGGGCGTCGCCTCTTTCAGCAGGTGCTCGAGACGGTGCAGAATCAGTTCGTTGATTCACTGCCTGCCGACTCGCTCTGGCGCGAGTCGATGCTCGGGATGGTCAACGAACTGCACGACCCGCATTCGGTCTTCCTGGTCGCGGATCGGCTGAAGCGGTTCCGAGAGCAGACCACCGGCCAGTACGCTGGCCTCGGACTGCGCGTCGACGTGCGGGATGGATGGATCACCGTGATTGCGCCGCTACCAGGATCGCCGTCGGAGGCAGCAGGACTGCAGACGGGAGATCGTGTGGTGAAGATCGACGCGCTCGACACGAAGGGCCTGACCTCCGATGAAGCGTTGGTAAAATTGCGCGGTGCGGTGGGATCCACAGTGGTGCTGCTGGTCGAGCGATTGGGCGTCGACGGACGGATGACCTTCACGCTCCGGCGAGAAATGATCCACCTGCGGGCCGTGCAGCGGGTGGCCATGTTGCCGCAGCAGGTCGGCTACGTCGACGTCAGTGTTTTCAGCGATTCGACTGCAGACGAAGTGGCGGCTGGTGTCGACTCGCTGATGCGTATGGGGATGCAGTCACTGGTGCTCGATCTGCGGGGTAATCCGGGCGGTCTGGTGGAGCAGGGTGCGGCCGTGTCGGACCTTTTCCTGGACCCCGGCCAGCAGATCGTGACACTGCGTGGCCGCACACCGGAGTCGAATCGCACCTTCACCGACAAGTTGCCGCAGAAGTGGTCCGCACTGCCGATCGTCGTGCTGGTCGATCGTGGCAGCGCCAGCGCGGCAGAGATCGTGGCGGGTGCGCTGCAGGACCACGATCGCGCCGTGGTCGTCGGGACCACGACATACGGCAAGGGCAGTGCACAGAGTGTGTTCGACGCTGGCACCGCGGGCGCTTTGAAACTGACGACTTCGTTGTGGTTCACGCCGGTTGGGCGCAGTATCTCGATCCGGCGGCGCTCGGATGACGCCGCGTCGCCGCGCGGCGCCCGTGATGCGGTCGGTAACGACGCTGACGCTGACTCCGCGGTGACGGGTCGCGCCGAGTTCAAGACGGACAAGGGGCGTGTGGTCTACGGTGGCGGAGGTATCACCCCCGACGTCATTGCGCGTGATACCGCCGCGATCGAGCAGGGCGCCGTGCTTCAGGCGACACTCGGTCGTGCCGTACCGAGCTTCCGCGACGCACTGACGGCGCTGGCGCTGCAATTGAAGGCCTCCGGCGCGTTGGCCAGCGCGTCATTCGCTGTCACGCCTGCGATGCGCTCGACGTTGCTGACCGGCGTGCGCAGTCGCGGGGCGATCGTCCCCGATTCGGTGTTTGAAACCAACGCCACCGCAGTGAATCGCTTGATCGGGTATGAGGCATCGCGGTACGTCTTTGGTCGCGACGCGGAGTTCGCGCGCCGTACCGCCGATGACCCGGTGATGCAGCGTGCACTGATTCTGCTGCGCGATGCCCCAGGCCGCGACGCACTGCTCGTCCGCGCGAGCGCTGAACATCCAAGCAAGGCCGGCGGTCGCTCGTGACGTCGGGTGCCGGTTCAATCGAGCCGGTTGTCCTTGTCGGGGCGGGGCGTGCTGGTCGCGCACTTGCCGCCGCCTTGCGCGCGGCTGGAGTCGCGCACGCGCTGGTCGATCGCGCCGGCATCGTTGATCAGCACGGACCGCCGCCGCTCGCCACGCGGCCGGCGGCGGTTCAAAATGCCTCGACAATCCTGGTCGCGGTGCGTGACGGCCAGTTGGATGTCGCCCTCGATGAGCTGCGCGAGCAGGACGGTGTGCGGGCGGGTACGGTGGTATTGCAGGTCAGCGGGAGTGCCGAGCCGGCCGCGCGTGAGCGTCTCGCGTCGGTCGGTGTGCACTACGGAACGTTCCATCCGTTGCTTCCGCTGATCGATCCCTCGCTCGCATCCTTCCGGCTCCAGGGGTCGGTGATCGGTATCGAAGGCAATGCGGCCGCGCATCAGGTTGCGTCGCAGCTTGCCGCACGCCTTGGTGCCACGACGATCGAGATTCCGCGCGCCGAACGCGCCGCGTATCACGCGGCAGCCGTCATGGCGAGCAACTTTCCTGTCACGCTGGCGGCGCTGGCGGAAGGGTTGCTCTCGCGCATCGGTGTGGACTCGGTGGCGGCGCATCGGGCCGTGCGTGCGTTGATGGCAGCCAGCGTCGAAAATCTCGCGGCCGCGCCTCGCGCGCTGGATGCCCTGACTGGCCCGATCGCGCGTGGTGATGTGGCCACCGTCCGTGCGCACACCACGGCATTGCACGGTTCCCGTCCGTATCACGACGTCTACGAAGTCCTGTCGCGCGCGACGTTGGCGTTGATGCGGGATCGCGGCGACGATCCGACCGATGTCGCGGCGATGGAGACAGCGCTCGACGCCGACGGGTTGCGGTGACACTGGAGACCGCGCCAGGTTGGCGCGGCGCTGCCTGGCAGCGTTGAGCACGGGCACCGATGCGGGGCCGTCCAACCGACGGGTGTGAACAGCGGCAGGTACCGGGCGTTCCCTCCACGCGCGCAGGTCGCGACATTCAATGTTGTATTCAGTTCTGTCGGCTGCCACCCACGGCAGCTCCCCGCCGCGCGCGGGCCCTGACTCAGACGGCTTTCCTCTGGTACTGCACATGCGACGTATTGCCGCGCTCGGACTGGCACTCACGCTGACGATACCCGCGACCGTCGTCGCGGTACCCGCCTCCTCTGTCGACTTTTCGCCCGACTCCCGATTCATCCCTGGTGAGGAGCTCATTGGTCGGTGGGATCTGACGGTGACCGGTGCGACGCGAACGTACCCGTCGTGGATGGAAGTGAAGCTCTCGGGAAATCGGTCGTTGGTCGGCGCGTTTGTCTCGAGTGGTGGGAGCGCGCGGCCCGTGTCGCTGGTCACGTACGCGGGCACTGCGTTCCGCTTCGCGATTCCGCCGCAGTGGGAGCAGGGGGCCGGCGACATGATCGTCGAGGGGACGCTCACGGATGGCAAGATCAGCGGATCGATTACGGAGCCGAATGGGACCAAAGCACCATTCACCGGTGTGCGCGCACCGGCGCTGGTACGCGAGGGTGTCGTGCGCTGGGGCGCGCCGATCAACATCTTCAACGGTCGTGATCTGGCCGGGTGGAAACCATCAGCCGGCACGAACCAGTGGCAGGTGATCAATGGCATTCTCACCAACGCGAAATCGGGTGCGAATCTGATCACCGAGCGTACGTTCACCGACTTCAAGCTGCACGTCGAGTTCCGCGTGCCGAAGAATGGCAACAGCGGGGTCTATCTGCGCGGCCGGCACGAACTGCAGGTGGAGGACAGCAAGGGCATGGAACCGTACAGCACCCACACCGGCGGCGTGTACGGATTTCTGACGCCGAACACCAACGCCGCGCTTGACGCAGGTGCATGGCAGACCTACGACGTCACACTCGTCGGTCGATTGGTGACGGTGGTACTGAATGGCAAGACGGTGATCTCGATGCAGAACATTCCCGGCATCACCGGTGGGGCGCTCGACAGCAATGAGGGCGAGCCGGGGCCGATCTACCTGCAGGGCGACCATACGTCTGTCGAGTACCGGAAGATCGTGCTGACGCCGGCGCGCTAGCTGCCGTGACGCCGTTGTGCGGCGCTCCTGACCGGGCGCGCCGGGCGCGCCGGCTGAGACGCGTCGCACGCACCAGGCTGACTGCCGGACTTTACGGGACGCGGTACGCGCCGTAAGGTCCGGCCATGACTGACCGTCGAGACTTCCTCCGTACGCTGGGTGCCACGGCTGCCGCCGGCGCCCTCTGGCCCAAGACCGCACTCGCGTCTGGCGCCGACCTGCTCGCGGCCAACGCGTCGATACGCAGGATCGGCGTGCAACTGTATACCGTGCGCGGCGCGATGGAGAAGGATGGCGTCGAGCCCACCCTCGCGCGCATTGCGCAGCTCGGGTTCCGCGAGGTGGAATTCGCAGGCTACTTCGGCCGCACCGGCGCGCAGATTCGGGACGCGCTCAAGGCGAATGGGCTCTCGTCGCCTTCCACGCACATTTCCCTCGAACTGCTCAAGAGTCCGGGCTTTCCGCAGCTGGTCGAGACCGCCGCGACGATCGGGCACAAGTGGATGAATCTCGCCTGGCTTGCTCCTCCAGATCGTGGGTCAGCCGAGAAGTACAACGCCCATGCCGATGCGCTGCTCGCGGGTCAGAAAGTCGCCAGCGCCGCAGGAATCACCATGGGCTATCACAACCACGATTTCGAGTTTGATCCCATCGGCGCGACCAACGGCTACGAAATTCTGCTCGACCGCACCAAGGGGAGCGGGATCCAATTCGAGATGGACCTGTACTGGATGAGCGTTGCGGGCAAGGACCCCGTGTCGTACTGGAAGCGATTCCCCGGCCAGTTCCCAATGGTACATGTGAAGGATTCGGCTGGCGCGCCCACCAACGAGATGCGCAGCGTTGGTGACGGGACGATCAATTGGGCGCAGCTGTTCGCGCAGCGCAAGGTGGCTGGTATTCAGCACTTCTACGTCGAGCACGACAACCCGAAGGATCCCTGGGCCTCGATCACCAGCAGTGTCGCCTATCTGAAGCGGCTTCGGTTCAAGTAGTTCATCGCGCGATCCAGTGTGCAGGCTCCGCCGACTGCCCAGTAATTCCTGCACCATAACGACATGAATCCGCGCATTTTTTTCTGGTCGGTCACCTCTGCGCTGGCCGGCTTCCTGTTCGGCTTCGACACCGTCGTCATCTCCGGGGCCGAGCAGACGATCCAGACGCTGTGGGGCCTCGGCCCCGGAATGCACGGCATCGCGATGGCATCAGCACTCTACGGTACCGTCATAGGGTCACTCGTCGGTGGCTGGCCGACGGATCGATTCGGACGCAGGCCAACGCTGCTGTTCATCGGCATCCTGTATCTGGTGGGTGCGATCTGGTCGGCGCTCGCCGGCGATGTGTACTCCTTCATCATTGCGCGTGTCCTTGGCGGCCTGGGCATCGGGGTCTCGACGATCGCCGCGCCACTCTATATCTCGGAGATCGCACCGCCCGACAAGCGTGGCCTGCTGGCCGGGATGTTCCAGTTCAACATCGTGTTCGGCATTCTGGTGGCATTCCTGTCGAATGCACTGCTCGCGGGAACGGGAGAGAATGCGTGGCGCTGGATGCTCGGCGTCGCGGCGGTGCCGTCGCTGATCTATGCGATCTGCTGCCTGGCGCTGCCTGAAAGCCCGCGGTGGCTGCTCAGTCGTGCGAACAAGCGGACGGAAGGGATCGCGGTGCTGCAACTGATCGAACCCGCCGCCACGCCCGCCGCCATCGCTGCCAAAGCTGATGAAATCACCGCTGCCGCCGCACCGCGTCCCGGTGCGGGGGCCTTCTGGACGCGTGAATTGCGGGTGCCGATCCTCCTGGCATTCCTGATCGCCTTCTTCAATCAGATGTCGGGCATCAACGCGATCCTGTACTTCGCCCCCCGGATTTTCGAGCTGACGGGACTTGGCGGCAAGGCGGCGTTGCTGCAGTCGGTTGGCATTGGCATCACCAATCTGATCTTCACCTTTGTGGGCTTGCGTCTGATCGACAAGCTCGGACGCCGGACACTGCTCTACATCGGTTCGTTCGGATACATCCTCTCGCTTGGACTCGCCTCATGGGCATTCTTCACCGAGCACTATAGCATCGTTCCTGCCTGCATCTTCGCCTTCATCGCAGCGCACGCGATTGGGCAGGGGGCAGTCATCTGGGTTTTCATTTCCGAGATCTTCCCCAATCGGCACCGCGCGGAAGGGCAGGCGCTCGGCAGCTTCACGCACTGGATCTTCGCGGCATTGCTCACCACCTTCTTCCCCGGAATGGTGAGTGCGTTCGCGCCGGGGTATGTCTTTCTGTTCTTCTGCCTGATGATGGTGCTGCAGTTGGTCTGGGTTCGGACGATGGTTCCGGAGACCAAGGGCCGAACGCTCGAAGCGATCCAACGAGAGCTGGGCTTGGCCTGAGCAGGTGACGGGCGGCGTTGCGTCGCGGTGAGGCACGCGGCAACGGCGGCAGCTACACGACACACTGGAGTCTCACGTGCCCCATCGCATCGTCGGGATCGGCGAAATTCTCTGGGACCTGCTGCCATCGGGTGCGCAGCTTGGTGGTGCTCCCGCAAATTTTTCCTATCATGCCAGTGCGCTCGGCGCTGACGCGTGTGTCATCTCGCGAATCGGGATGGACGCCCTCGGCGACGATATTCTCACTCGCCTCCGCGACATGCACCTGAATGCGGAATGTCTGCAGCGTGACGACACGCGTCCGACAGGCACGGTGACCGTCGATGTGGATGCGATGGGTCAGCCGCGATTCGAGATTCATTCCGATGTGGCATGGGACGCGCTGGAGGCCGACCAGAACGCGCTGCGCAAGGTTGCGGCGGCCGACGCCATCTGCTTTGGCACGCTGGCGCAACGGGCCGAGACCTCGCGTCGTGCCGTTCGGCACCTCGTGGCCGCCGCGCCCACCGACGCACTGCGCATTCTCGACGTCAACTTGCGCCAGCAGTACTACTCGCGCGCCATCGTGGAGGAATCACTTGCCCTCGCGTCGGTGCTGAAGGTGAATGACACGGAGCTGCCGCGCCTCGCGGCGATGCTGTCACTGACTGGCGATACGCGCGCGCAGATCGATCAATTGGCTGAGCGATGGCAGCTCCGGGCCGTCGCGTACACGCGTGGTGAGTTCGGCAGTCTTCTGCGAACGGCGCATGCGTGGTCGGATCATCCGGGAATACCCACCAGCGTCGTCGACACCGTCGGGGCCGGCGATTCGTTCACGGCAGCGATGACGATCGGACTGCTCAACGGCTGGTCACTCGACGAGGTCAACCTTCAGGCAAACAGACTGGCGTCATTCGTGGCATCGCACGCCGGCGGGACGCCGTCGTTGCCGGCCAGCCTGACCACCGTGTTTGCCGGCACGGGCTGAGTCAGAACACGGTGCCGTCGGCCGGCCAGAAAACGTTCGACGCGAACCTGGTCAGTCGAGCGCAGCCAGTTCGTCGGTGAGCGCTGCCGTGGATTGCGGTCGTGCATCGGGAGTCGGCGCCATCATCCGAGCCACGATCGATTCGAGTGCCGTCGCCCGTGTCAGCACCCGAGGCGCTGGTTGCTCACGCAGGGCGCTGGCGGCATCGAGCTTATGCGCAATGAACGTCACCCGTGTTTCGGCGTCGAAGGGTGTCGTACCGCGGAGGCACTCGTACAAGACCACACCGGCCGCGTAGATATCGCTGGCAGCGCTTGGTGGGGCACCGATCAGCTGCTCGGGGGACATGTACTCCGGCGTGCCGATCACGGCGCCCGCGATCTGCGGCAACGCTGCTTGCGGCACGGGGGCTGTCGGGTGCTCGCGCCGTGCACGGTGGCCCACGCGCGCGAGTCCGAAATCCGAGACTTTCAGGACACCATTCGGTCCGATGAGCAGGTTCGCCGGCTTGAGGTCACCGTGTATGATGCCCTCCGCATGCATCGCGCTCAGCGCACGAAGCAACTGCCGCGCGATCGAGAGTACGGCGGTCGGGTGCAGCGCACCACGCGTCTCGATGATCGTCGCCAGTGACGCGCCGTCGACGAACTCCATCGTCAGGAAGGTGATGCCGTCCGCTTCACCAAGATCGTGCAATCGCACCACATTGCGATGCGTGATGCGCCTGGCAACCCGGAGTTCCTCGGCCAGTGAGCCACCGCCCGCCACCTCGCGTGCGACCACGTCCGGGCGCAACACCTTGAGTGCCACCGATTCCCCGATCACGCGATCGCGCACCTTGTACACGATGCCAAGCCCACCACTCCCAAGTGTCGCCTCGATCAGGTAGCGGTTGGCCAGCACGGAGCCGATGTTCAGGATGAGGACCGAACGAGTACTGGTCTGGCCGCGCGGCAGTCCGCCTCCGATCGCGAAACGCGCACCGCCGCGCGTCATCGGTTCCGGCTCCAGCAATGCCGGCGCCCGCGCGGGCGCCAACCCGGTCAGCAATTCCTTGTCGCGCAAGTCAGCCATCAGGGACGAGAATGCGATGCCGAGATCCCGGATCTCCGTGCCTGAGCCGATCGCACGCAGATTACCGTCCGCTTCCGCGTCGTACTCGCCTTCGGATGCACGACGGACTGCACCGGAGAGCGCGCGCACGGGCGCCGCGATTCGCCTCGCGGCCACGAACGCAGCCAGCCAGCTGAGAAGGAGGCCGATCACGCCAGCAATCGCCAGCGAGCGGCGAAGACTGGCAAGGCCCGTCAGCTCGGCGTCGCGGGAGCGGAGCACGACGAACCCGCCCACGACGTCGCCGCCCGCAGTCGTCAGCGTACTCCCTTGCGCCAGATACCGCACCGTGCCGATGTGCAGGTCGGGTTGCACCTGCCCTCGTTCATCGCCGCGATCCGAAATCGAAGCCACGGTCGAGCGTACGTCCGAGGCGCGCCCTAGTGTCGAAACCGAGACAGTGCGCGTCCCGTCCGGATTTCTGACATAGAACACCAGATCACTCGACGTCGTCGCCTTCACGTCCCGAACCAGCATGGAATCGACGACTCTGGTCGCGACGAGCACACCGATCGGTGCCCCCAATGGCGATCTGATCGGCACTGCGATGGCCTGAAACAACAGCGAGTCACGCGACACACCGAACCCGCTGGCCGTCAACCCGCGCAGCGCTCCGGCGACCAGCGGAACGGTACCCATGGCAGCACCACGCGCACTCGGTTCATCGCTCTTGGCCAGCATCACGCCACGCTCGTCGGTGATGAAGACCCAGTCGGCACCGAGTTGTTCACTCGCTTCCATCGCCTGGTCGAGGATGTCGTCGCGACGCTGCTCCGTCACCAGCGTCCGGAAGTATGGTCCCTGCACAAACACACGGGCGCCGCCCAGCAGGCTGCGACTGCGGCCCGCAAGAAACTGTGCGACGAGATCGGCTGATTGCTCCAGGCCGCGTTGCGCCGCGCCCTCACCCGCGCGACGGACCGACGCCGATGTGATCATGAACGCCGCCAGAATCACCACTGCAACGATCGATGCAGTACCGAGGAACACGCGACCAGTCAGTCCCAGTGTCCTGCCGGAATCTGGCGCCGATGGCGCGGTTGATGGTCGCATGGCAGGGCTGCTCAGTACCGATCGGCGCGGGTTGATGAGTATGGTGCACCGAACTTGTTCAGGTGTCCGCCTGGAACGTGTCCGCGGGCATCGAGCGCGAGCTGCACGGTTGCACCGGCAGCGGTTACGCTGATCTCCTGCGTCAGGTGAGCTGCGCGTTCGTGCCAGACGTGCAGCCGATACAGTCCGACCGGCACGTCAGCGAGTACGAATCGCCCATCAGGACCGGCACGCACGACGTGCCGGCCGTGCACCGCGATCACATAGCTGACCATTCTCGCGTGGATGTTGCAGTAGATGGCGTAGACGCCGGGCTGCGCAAAGGTCGTGGACCGCGTCGCGCCGCGACGGTACAGGCCGAGGTCAAAGCTGGCAGGATCGGTGTTCGAGAAGACGTTGTGGCTGAACGGATCCTGATTCGGGAATTGTACCGTCCCTCCCCTCGAGATCACCGCGGTGTGCGGTACGAACTCCCGCCCGCGCATGGCGATCGTGGCGTCGGAGCTGACCGTGCCGCGGTCTGACTCGGTGCGTGCCTCGAGCGACTCGAGATAGATGATTGCGGTACCCAGATCATTCCGTGCACTCCCGGTGCGTTCCAGCACCGTGAGCTGCCCGCTGACTGTTCCCGCCTGCGGGGAAGCGGCCGTGATGCCGAGCAGCAGCGTCACAAGTGTGGTCAGTCGCAATACGACGCGGTACGACACTACAGCTCAAACCCGAATGAGAGGTTCACATGGTTCGCACGACTCGTCTGGTCGGAGTAGCGGGTGCGCACCTGCCGGAGCTCGATCCCCATCACCAACGGCTGCGCTGGACGCCAGAGTAGATGCGCCGCGCAGGCGGTGTTCGCGAACCGGATCGGACGGTCGTCACGATTGACGCTGTTTTTGCCGCAGCCAGCACCACTGATCAAGGTGGTGTGCGCCTGCACGTTCAATTGCATCCAGCCCGCGACGTCGCGAATTGGTGGTCCGACGGTGGCGCCACTCAGCGACCGACCGAATCCCTGGCCGATGCCGCCGCCTCCGAGGCCGCGGACCAACTGTCCGCGATAGGCTTCGCCACGGACCTCCACGCGCGGCGCGAGCATCACGCGCGCGTCGACGCTTACGGCACGGCTGGTACTGGTCGAATCACCGGCGGCGCGCACCCACCCGCGGTGAATGCCAATGCCAATCTCGCCGCCACTGCCGCCCAGCGACGCATCGCTCGGGCTGCCAAGATCCGAAGCGCCCTCGCCCCATCTGACGTTCATGCGGCCCTGAAGGTAGGGTCGACCGGAGCGCTCCCCCGCATCAACCGCGTCAGTTTCTGCAGTGTTGAGCGTGGCAGAAAATGGCGCCAGTATGGCACCTTGGACTCCGAGCCTGACACCCGACGGTAGTACCAGCAGATCGCGCGACACGCGGATTTGTGGCAACCAGTTCCACAGATTGCCCGCCGCGACGAAACCCGGAACGCCCACCGAGGCAAGGCTGATCGGATTGAGATCGGAGATCAACGGTGTCTCCGATCCAACGAAGATCGAGCCACGGTCCCAACGCAGGCGCGCGCGCGCGACGCGCAGCCGCGGTTCAGGAAAGAGGCGTCGATCGCCCGGACCGGTGGAGACCCCACCGAAGAAGTCGAGCTCGACGTCGCCCTCGAATATGCCGCCAATCACACTATCCACACTCAGCGCCGCCCCGAGCCGTGTCTGGCGCACCGACATGCCCAGGGCGCGTGTCCCGGGCGAGCCTGGTGGTGCGCTGCCTGGCAGTGTCGGCGGCACCGCAGCCGCCGGTAACCCGAATTGCGGCACGTCCACCGTATTCACGCGATTGGTCGTGAGAAATGAATTCAGCAGCACGCGCGCGGACAGCTCGATCTGCAGGCGCGAGCGTGTCCGGACGACGGTACTGGCTTCAACCGCCAACTGCTGTCGCAGCAGCGCGATCGCGGCTTCGGCACGCCGGAGTCTCGCCGAAATCGAATCGGGTGACGTGGGGTCTGTGGCCGCACTGTCAGTGGATGACGAGCGCTGTTGTGCCCTCAGTTCCGCAACGCCCGCAGGCATCACCAGCACAAACAGCAACACTGCGCGCGCCCCGGGGATGCACATCACGCGCCGGCGCCTGTGGGTCACGGGATCGATCACAAATCCTCACAGCGGCGGGCCCGGGAATGGCCCTCACGAAGCGCCAGTCCCAGCGAAGGTGGTGTGCAACGGATGCTCAGAATCAGCGCCCGCCACCACCAACCCGCAATGCCGCCAGCGCAGTTGGGGGCACTTCGCCAATCAGCACTGCACCGGATTCCGGCGCCGCCCACGCCACCATACCCTGTGCGCCGCTGGAGGCACTCACCAGGCGCCCCATAGCCACCGGAGCGCGCATGCCCGGGTGCCGGAAAAACACCGGCTCGGCAATCAGATACTCCAGCACCAGCCGGTCGTGCCAGCGATAGGCGAGCACTGCCGCCGGTTCGCCATCGAGGTCGGTACTCCACGCCGCCAGCAGTCGGAGCGAGGGATCGTGCAACACGTCGACCGGGAAGGGAACCGCCGCACGAACGGCGTCCAGATCCCGCGCCCGGCCAGGCAGATCTCCGGCCGTCACGCGCCGGTAGTCAGCGAGGATGCTGGCGAAGAGCGGCACACGCGTCGCATCGATCGACGTCAATGGTGCGGGCGACACCGCCCAGCGCACGCGCGCGCCATCATACGCGAACAGTGCAATGCCGAAGATCAGCGCCATCGCTGCTGCAATCCGCGCGCCTCGTGCGGCCCACCACCGCGCCACCGGCGTACGCGACGGCCCCGACTCCGCGGTGGGAGCAGGTGTGAGGGCCAGCTGCTGCCTGATGCGCTCACGCAGCGCAGGACTCGCAGTGGCCGTTGGCTCCTGTGCCAGGCGCGCGTGCATCGCGTGGTGCATGCCAACCTCGCGACGGCAGCGTGTGCAGCCCAGCAGATGCGCATCGATCTGCGAGGACGTTTCGGGTGGCAGTTCACCGTCGGCATACGCACCGAGGAGCGTCGCCAACACCTGATGGCGCGCTTCTCGCGCGTCATCGTCACCTGGACGTTCGTGCGGGTGCGCGCCGAAGTTCAGATGCAGGTCGCTCATGGGACACTCCGGTCGCCGCGGCGCAGCGCCCGCACGCCGGGAGTCACATCGGTCGCGCCAAGTCCCCACGCGCGCCGGTTGGCGAGGATGGTTCCGGCCAACAACCTGCGGCCACGCGAAATACGGCTCATGACGGTGCCGATCGGGATGCCGACGATCTCTGCGATCTCATGGTACTTGAACCCATCGATGTCATGCAGCTCGACGGCGGTCGCAAAGTCTTCAGGAATCATCGTCAGCGCCCGTGCGAGCATCTCACTGTCGAGCTTCGCCGCCACCTCACTGAAGACCACGTCGGAGTCCCCACCGATGAGTTCCTCGTGAGCCTGCTCCAGCCGCGTGATGTCCACCAGCTGACGACGTCGGTCGGACTTCTCCATCGCATCGCTCATCACGCTGCGGAGAATCCGGTAGAGCCAGGGTCGGACGCGCTCCGTGTCTCGCAGGTCGGCAAACGACAACCATGCCTTCACGCACGTGTCCTGCACCGCGTCCTCGGCGTCGCCGGTCGACGCCACCCGTCGCTTGGCAAACCGCAGCAGTCGATCCAGATGCGGCAGCACCAACGCTTCAAAGCGCGCATGCTGCTCGTCGAGCGTCGGGGCGGCGGCAGAGAGAGACACGGGAGTTGGGACGGGGCTGACAGGAAAAGTATTCCCGGGGCCGGTGCATTGTCGACGCTCCGACCGGGAGGCCCCCCTCACCGAAGCCAACGCATTCGGCAGGTGCCCGCGGGACGCCAGAGACACAGCACCGGAGCAATCCGCGGAGCCACTGCCCGCAATGGCCAGCCCGCACCGTAGGCATGATCGCGGCTCCGCCCCTCGGGCGCCACGGTGCTCAGAACGGCGCCGGCGACTCCACTCGCAGCGCGACCCCCGAACCAGGATGCACGAATGCCAGCAGTTCGGCGTGCAGGAATAGCCGCTGTCCGTCGCGCGGCGCCTCCCGACCATAGAGGCGATCACCGATGATCGGTGCGTTCAGCCCCAGTGGGTGCGAGGCATGCACGCGCAACTGATGCGTGCGACCGGTGAGTGGGCTGAGCGCCACCTTCGTGCGCCCATCGATGCGCTCAAGCACCAGCCACCGCGTCACCGCGCTCTTGCCGAACTCCGGGTCGTGGATCTGGCGCGGCCGATCATCCACATCGAGCCGCAGCGGCAGCTCGATGACGCCGCTGTCGCCGGTCACGTCGCCATCGAGCCACGCGACATACCGCTTTTCGATCTGTCGCAGCGAAAAGAGCCGTTGGAGTGACGAAAACGTCGACGTGTCCTTGGCCGCCAGCAACAGCCCCGATGTATCGAGATCGAGGCGGTGCACCACCAGTTGGCCCGTCGACTCCGGATAACGCTCCCGCAACCGCGACATCACCGAGTCCTGCAACTGCGCGCTGCGCCCTGGTACCGAAAGCAAGCCGCACGGCTTGTTGACGATGACGATTTGCGCGTCCTCGTACACCGCAACTGGTTCTGTCGACGGAATGGCGTCAGCGCCGAAGACCGGCGGTGGATCAGCGGCGAGGCCGAGCAGCATGTGCGTGAGAATCGGCGCGCACTTGCCGTGGCAGGCGGGATAGAACGATCCGGGGCGACGGTCCGCCGAGCGTGGCGGTGCACCCCACCAGAACTCGGCCAGCGCCAGCGGGCGCAGGCCCAGCCGGTATGCATGTGCCAGCAGTTTCGGCGCGGCGCAGTCGCCGGCACCGCCAGGTGGATGTGCTGGCGCGAAAAGGTGGCGCAATGCACGCGTCTCGCCACGTGCGTTGGTGAAGTGATAGGCGTCCTGAATCAGCGGCAGCAGTTCGCGTGAGCGCGCCGCGCGTCGCGCGTCCAACAATCGGAGCGCTGGCACAGCCTGGTCGCCAGTGGCCTCGCGCGCCAATGCGTCGCGCGCGCTCGCCAGCGTTCGCATCTCGGTGTCGCCCGCAATCCAGACGGCGTCGCGCGCCGCGACGTCGAACGTCGGCGGTGCCCAGCCGTCGACCTGCCAGTGGCCGCCGAGCATCCCTGAGAACGCGCGCAGATAGCCGACCGAATGATCCGGCGCTTCGACCACCAGCACGCCGAACATCTTTCCGCTGTCCGGTGCATCGAGGGCCCACGCTGACGCCGCGGGCGATTGCAGCAGTTCGAGTGTCTCGAGCGCAGCGCGGCGCGCGAGCGGATGCACTGCGGCGCGATCGAACGGGCTTGGAAAGCGCGCCGGTCGTTCGTCGGGGTGTGGGGCGGGGGTGAAAGGGATCACGGCCCGGCCTCAGAGGTCCGCGCAGGTGGGTTGCCGCTGGCATGGTTCGTCAACGCTGACGAGCTGGCGATTTGCTGACGCTGCAGCACGATGATCACGCCTTGTCATCCCCCGCCACCAGCGCCGCCTGAAACCGCGCCCGCTGCGCCAGCAGCCCATCGCGGATCCGCTCCCACACCAACGCCGGAAAGCCGGCCGGAAGCTGCGGTTCCACCAGCGCCAGCGTGGCGGGAATGGCGTCGACCATGGCCACCATGCTCTCGAAGAGGAACGGAACACCGGTCGATGCCGCCAGCCGCCGCCAGTGCGTGACGTGAATCGTGTGCAGGTGTCGATGCAACCCCGACGTCCCACGAATCCCCATGGCGAGGGACACCTCCCGATAATTCCACTCCTTGGGCCCGGGGCCGATGATCGGCCACGCCGACAACACGTCATAGAGCGGCGTGAGCGTGTACCGCCCACCCGCCTGCAGGGCGATCGAGAAGTTCTTGGCGTGGCCATCCGGCGCAGCGAGCAGCCAGAACGCGAGCTGGGCACGCACGAACGTCGAGACGTCGGCGGCCGCGTTGTCGCTGTTTGCGAGCAGGTCGAGAATGCGTGAGACCCCCGGCCCTCCATCGCTTTCGTACTTCATGGACGACGCGGTGCCGCTGACCTGGCAGCAGTCCTCCTGCGGCAGCCGGGCGATCCATGCGTTGCCCTCGGCGCTGACCGTGTGCATCCGGTCGAACCGCTCGACGATCAACGCGGACACGTCGCCCTGCGGACCGGGAAAGTGCCCGATCTCACTCGTGGCGGCACGCAATCCCATGGCGCGCAACAGCGTGAGGCACAACCATTCGTTCTCGACCGATGTGCTGAAGTCAGCTTTGACGACGGCGACCTCACCGAGCGGCAGCTTGAAGATGTGTGTGGTCGGCGTCGCGCCGATCGGCACACACCACTGCCCGTCATGGCGCAGCAGGGCAGTCTTTTCCTGTGCCCCGGCAATCGAAATACGCAGCGTGTCATCATCGTCCACGTTCTGGCCGAACGGTCGCGCGCTCGGCACCGAGAGCAGCCGCGACGCGACATCCTCATCCGTCAGCGCCGTGTACCTGATGCTGTCGACGCGACCTGGCGCCTCGCCCTCAGGAACGATCTGCAGAGCACCCACACAGTCGCGGCCGATCGCGGCGAGCAGCGCGTGCGAGTCGCGCGGACTGACGCGATGACGCGACGCCAGCCGACCGCGAATGGCGTCGCTGTCAGGCAGCAGATTGTCGAACCATCGGTCCACCAGCTCGCCGCGAATCGTGCCGTCAGGGTAGGTGAACGGCAGCGACAGCGACACGGGGCGTCCGCGCGGGTCGCTCATCCACTCCGGCGCGTATTCGAGCCGGGAATCATTGCCCCGACTCTGCCACCAGCGCCCGACCAGCGCTCCGTTCATCCACAGGATCAGCGGGCCACTCGCCATCACCAGCCCTCGCGGACGACCATCGCGCCACCCTCATCCGGCGTCTGGAGATGGAGTTCGACGCGCAGTGCACGCAGGATCGTCAGAAACTGACCGACCGTGATGCGATCAGGCGCACTCTCGATGGCGCTGATCCGCTGCTTCGAGACGCCGAGTCGCTCGGCAAGGTCCGCCTGCGTGAGGCGCTGGGCATGCCGAAACGCCACCAGATGTGTGCGAAGCTGCCCCGCGTCCGTTATCCGCGTACCATATCGCGCCATCGCTGCTCCTCCGAAGGTCTGCCGCGTGCAGAGGGGCGGTCGCTCGCCCTTCCGCAGCCTGCGGCACCGTACGAAGGTCAATCTTACTGTTGATTTTGCATTTGTCAATTTATGAATTGTCAAATCGACAACTCAAAGATTGATTATGCCGAAGTAAATCTTACGATTGACTGCTGCGGTAGCACGTCCCAGGACCGAGAATCAGCCCTCACATCCTCCGCGTCATCGCCGCCGGATCCACCACCGTCACCCCGCGTGGCACCACGAACCCGAACGCCCCCGCCGGCAGCGTGGCCGTCCGCGTGATGCTTGTGAAGCTGAACGTGCGCACCAGCCCCGACGCCTCGGTGATCTCCAACTGCTTCAGCTCGCCACCCGCAGGCGTCACCCAGAGCGCCGCACGGCTGAAGCCCATGTCGCTCTTCGGCACCAGCACCAGCTTCTTCAGCGACGCACCACCCACCGCAGCCGTGCCACCATCGCTCACCGTGAACTTGCGCGACGGTGACGTGAAGAACTGTCCCACCAGATCAACCCCGCCAGGCGCGCCCGCCCCCACCGGCAGCTTCAGCACCTGCCCCGGCGTGGCACTCGGCACGTACACCCACAGCGTCGTGCCATCGCTTACGATGCGATCACCGGCAGGCTGCGTGAACGTGACCGCGAACACGCCGGGGCCGCGCTGCAGGTAGTTGCCCGCGCTCGACGTCACGCTCGACGTGATCGGATTCGTCATGCGCTGCGTGAACTCCGCGCGCAGTCCGCGCGTGCCGGTGTAGAGGCGTGCGGTCCGCTCGAGCGCCGCCGCCGCAGCGGGTGCCACCGGGCGGGACTGCGCGATGAGCGCGGCAGGGAACAGCAGCAGCGAGGCGCCAACCGTGCGAAGTGTGTGCATCACGAAGTCCTGAAACGGGGAAGGGCACCGCGAGTGCGCTGCGGTGCCGATGAATTTACCCCGGTCAGGCGACCGCCGTTCCCGCTCCCATGATCGAACGGCCCACCGCCTCCGCAATCGGAATCAGACTCCGCACCATCTCGTCGAACTGCGGCGGATGCAGGCTTTGCGCGCCATCGCTCCACGCCTTGTCCGGCTGCTGGTGCACTTCGACGATCACACCATCAGCACCGACCGCGACGGTGGCGCGCGCCAGCGGAGGCACGGCATCGCGGATGCCGACGCCATGACTCGGATCGCCGATGATGGGCAGATGCGACAACCGCTGAATGACCGGAATCGCCGACAGGTCGTACACGTTGCGGGTGGCGCTGTCGTAGCTGCGAATGCCACGCTCACACATGATGATCTTGCGATTGCCCTCCGACATGATGTACTCGGCAGCCAGCAACCACTCGGTGATCGTCGCTGACATGCCGCGCTTGAGCAGGACCGGCACCCCGAGTTTCCCGAGATGCTTCAGCAATGAAAAATTCATCATGTTGCGCGCGCCGAGCTGAATGCAGTCGGCGTACTTGGCCACGAGATCCGCCTGACGCTCGTCCATCGCTTCAGTGATGATCGGCAGCCCGGTCTCGTTGCGAGCCAGCGCGAGTTGCCGAAGCCCCTCTTCGCCAAGGCCCTGAAAGGCGTACGGCGAGGTGCGCGGCTTGTATGCGCCACCGCGAAGTGCAACGGCGCCAGCGGCCTTCACCAGGTGTGCGATGTGAAGAATCTCCTTCTCACCCTCCACGCTGCACGGGCCGGCAACGACCGGCACGTCAGTGCCACCGAAGACGACGCCACTCCCGATCGACACCAGCGACTTCTCGGGCTGCCACTCCCGCGACACCTGCTTGTACGGCTTCGAGTCGTAGAGCACACTGGCCACGCCGGCCATGCCCTCGAAATGCGACGTGTCCACCTGCCCATCGTCGCCGGCCACGCCGATCGCGGTGCGCAGCGCTCCAGGCATCGGCAGCGGATTGAAGCCAAGCACCTGAATCGCATCGCACACCGCCTGAATCTCTTGCGGCGTGGCGTTCCGTTGCATCATCACCAGCATCGCGTCGCGTCCTCAGCAGTCGAGCACGAGCCCGTCCGTGGCAATCACGGTCGGCCCGGCCCAGCGCGCGCCAAGCTCGGCGCGCAGATCGATCCCCTCGAGCGGGGGATACATATGGGTCACCACCAGCATGCCCGGTGCCGCCGCCGCCGCCAGCGCCGCCGTCTGGGACGGCGTCAGGTGGATCGGAACCGGCATCGAGTCGGGCAGGGAACACTCTGCCAGCAGCAGATCGCACCCCGCCGCCCACTCGGCCAGTGACGGGTCATCGCCGGTATCCCCGGTGTAGACCAGCCGCCTGCCACCGTGCTCGAGAGAATATGCCACGCTTTCGGCCGTGTGGGGTACACTTCGGCTCGTCAGAAGGACCCCGTCTGCAAGGGTGACGGGCGATTCCAGGGCAATTTCGACGATCTCGACAGGAAACCCAGGCACCACGAGCCAGTCCCCCAGCGCGGCGGCCCAGCGGGTCAGCAGGTCTTTCGTGCCAGCCGGTCCGACGATCGTGAGGGGAGCCGACCGCGGCTCGAGACGAGCATGACGCCACGCGAAGATCAGCGTCGGCAGATCGCCAATGTGATCGAGGTGGAAGTGTGACAGTACCACGTGCGTGATGCCCCACCAATCCAGGCCATGCCGAGCCATCGTGTGCGCTGCGCCGGGCCCGACATCCAACAGGATCCGGAGGTCACCCGCCTCGACCAAGTACCCGGCGCACCCGCGCGTCGGCGAAAGCGAAATCGTGCCAGAACCGACAATCGTCAACCGCATTCGGATCGCTCCTTGGCCTCGGCCCGCGTTTGGCCGGCGCTGACGCTCTTCACGCCGCCGCTGCGACCGTCTCCGATGCCGCGTCCGGAATGGACAGCACGTGACCACCGCCATCCGGTGGCGCGCCTGGATCCGGGTCGACCCCACCATTGAGTGGGCCCGCGTCACCCTCGCGCCGGCGCATGCGCACGCTCACCAGCGAACTCACGCCAGGCTCCTGCATCGTCACACCGTAAACGGCATCGGCCGCTTCGGTGGTGGTACGCGGATTATGCGTGATCACGATGAACTGGGTCCGTGCCTTGAACTCGTTCAGCATGCGTACGTAGCGACCCACGTTCTGATCATCGAGCGGCGCGTCCACTTCGTCGAGCAGACAGAATGGGCTCGGACGCGTGAGGAAGATGCCGAACAGCAGCGACAGCGCGACCAGTGCGCGCTCACCGCTCGAGAGCAGGTGAATCCGCTGTGTCTTCTTGCCGCGCGGGCTGGCGTGAATCTCGATGTCGCAGTCCAGCGGCTGGTCGGGATTTTCGAGTCGCAGATCGCATTCGCCACCACCGAACAGCGTCTGGAAGATCTGCTTGAAATTCTCACGCACCTTGGCGAACGTGGCCAGGAACAGTTCACGCGCCGTGGCATCGATTTCCTTGATCGCCTGGAGCAGTGACAGCTTGGCTTCGGCAAGATCGTTGCGCTGGGCAGCAAGGAAGTCGAGGCGCTTCACCTCTTCCTCGTGTTCCTCGACTGCGAGCGGATTGACGGGGCCCAGCTGGTCGAGCTGCTGCCGCAGCAACTCGTTCTCCGCGCGAAGCGCGTCGGCCTCTATCTCCAGCGGCTCGAAGCCTTCCAGCAGCTCGGCGATCGGCTTGCGCCACTCGGTCTCGAGGCGTTCGCGGATGTTCTGCCGGCGCGCTTCGAGCTGCGTGTGCCGGAGCTCGGTCTGATGCAGCTCCTCGGCCATCTGCGTGGCCTGACGCCGCACCAGCTCGAGTGCTTCATCGCCGGTGCGCAACGAGGCGTCGGCCGAACGCAGTCCCTCTTCCGACTCCATCAATCGCGTTTCGAGCTCGGACAGCGCCATCTGACGCTCTTCGAGTTGCACGGTGAGCGTCGCGATCTGCTCCGCCAGTGCGGAGTCCGCATTGGCGAGTTGCATCAACTCGGTACGCAGCGTCTCGAGACGCGCAGTGGCGGTTGCCTGTTCCTGCAGCAGGCGTGACGCGCGATCCTGCGCCACCTGTACGCGCGCCTGCGACTGTGCCTGCGACACCTGCGCGATCGTGCGACCTTCGCGCGCCTCTTCGAGCAGCTCGTCGGCCCCGGCCAGACGCTGACGCGAGCTGATGATCACCGCCTCGAAGCCTGCCAGTCCCGCGCGCAGCTCCTCCGCCTTGGCATCATCATCGGCCACCCGCGCCTGTAGCGATGCACGCCGCTCCGCGAGTTTCTCGGCGAGCAGTTGTGCATCGTTGCGTTCGCGCTGGGCGCGTGCGCTGCGGCGCTCCACCTCCGCGCGCGCCTCTTCCGCGCGACGGACATCGCCTTGCGCAAGCGTGGCGGCGTCAGCACACGCTGTCACCGCCGCCTCGGCTGCCTGCAAGGTCGCCCGAACGACCTCGGCTTCCGCCGTGATCCTGGCGCGATCTGCATCCAGTTGCTCGAGATCATCACGCAGCATCGCCAGCTCTGCACGGCGCTGTATCGGGCCCTGCGCCGATTCACCACCCGGCAGGTAGATGGCACCGCGCGAGTCGACGAATCCACTGCCGCCATCGAGCTGCGTCACCTGGCCGAGCAGCGCGCGCACCCAGCGCTGTGCGGGCTCGGTGGCGCGCACACGAGTCGCCAGCGCCTCTGCGCCACTCGATACGTCGTTGATGGCGTCGAGCGGCAGCAACAGCACCGGACCGGGCTTCGCGCTCGCGTGCCACACTGCCACGGCACTCGCCACCTCGCGGTCGCGCACGACCACGGCATGCACAGTGGCGCCCAGATAGCGCTCGACCAGTATGGCCGCATCGCTGTCGGCAGACAGAAAATCCGACAGTGGGCCGAGCACGGCACCAGCACCGAACCGGTCACGCTCACGCAGGACCGACGCGGCACCTGGAGCCAGACCGACGCGATCCCGATCGAGCGCTTCGAGACCGTGAATTCTGCCTTGCAGCGACGTGCGCTGCCGGTCGGCATCACCGAGACGGCGGCGCACATCCGCTTCCGCTTCACGCGCGGTCTGGGCGGCCGCCCGCGCGCCATCCAGCGCGCCGCTCGCACGCGAGACTTCCACCCGCGCGATTTCGACGCCTTCTTCCGCCGCAGCGGTGTCACGGGCAACCGTCGCGAGCGCATCGGCCAGCGTTGCCATTTCCGCTTCGAGGACTGTATCGCGTGCGAGCACCTCCGCCAGTTCGCGCTCGGTCCCTTCACGATCGAGCTCGAGGCGGCGTACCTGGTCGCGCGCATCACGCAACGTCTTCTCCGCCCCCTCCACCGCCTGTCGGGCCATCGAGACGCTGCGCCTCGCTTCTTCCTCCGCGCCGGCGCGCTCCGTCAGCAATTCGACCGCGGCGGCGAGTTCAGCCTGCAGCCGCACGCGCTCCGTCTCTGCATCTTCACGCTCTGCCACGACCCGCTGTCCGAGCGCCTCGCCGTCCTGCAACTCGGCATCGGCGCGCTCTCGACGCGACATTGCGTTCCGTTGGCGCTCTTCCGCCACGCGCAGCTCGCGCTCCACCTGATTTGCCTGCTCGCGCTGGGCCTGCGCCATGCGCGCCAGCTCTGCCCGCATCGCTTCCGCCGCTGCGCGCGCACGTTGCGCCGCTTCGCGATCACGGGCCGCGGTCTCCGCCTGTTCGGATGCGGCGGGCACGGCATCACGCAGCGCTTCGAGCCGGGCCTGCAGTTGCGTCAGTTCGTCGGCCCAGCTCTCCAGCTCACGAGCCGCCAGGGTGACATCCACCGCGAACCGCCGCGATGTCAACTCGACGTGCCGCTCGGCCTTCTTGCGCTGGCGTGACAGCGATCGCACCTGGCTCTGCACTTCCTCGATCAGGTCGTCGAGCCGCGACAGGTCGACCGTGGTCTCCTCCAATCGACGCTCGGTGCTCCGCCGACGATCGCGGTAGAGACCCACGCCCGCAGCCTCCTCGAACAGTTCGCGACGATCGTCCGGTCGGTCGCTCAGGAGCGCATCGATCATCTTCGCTTCGATGACGACGCCGCTGTCTGCCCCAAGCCCCGTGCCGCGCACCAGATCGTGGATGTCACGCAGGCGGCACTGCACGCGGTTCAGGAAATAGTCGCTTTCTCCCGAGCGGGAGAGTCGGCGCGTGATCACTACCTCCTTGAACGCCACCGGCAACACGCCGTCGGAGTTGTCGAAGTGCAGTGACACTTCCGCCACGTTGACGGCACGACGGGCGGACGATCCCTGAAAGATGACCTCTTCCATCTTCGCACCGCGCATCATGCGCGCGCGCTGCTCGCCGAGCACCCAACGCACCGCGTCCGAGACGTTCGACTTGCCGCAGCCATTCGGACCGACGATCATCGTCGCGCCAGGCTCGAACAGCATTTCCGTATGGTCCGCGAACGACTTGAAGCCGTGCAGTGTCAACTTGGTCAGGCGCACGTCAGAAACTTCTCCCAGTCCGGTAGTAGAGCGTCGAGCCGACGCCCTTGGCCTTCAGCTCGGCCATTAACGGAATCGCCTGTTCGGGCGACTCAAATGCGCCGACAAAAATTGTCGCGCTACCATCAGCCTGCAGCAACGGATAGGCGGCGATCTGCCGTTGCCCGTAGCCATCCGCCACGTTCTGCGCGGCCCGGCGCGACACCTTGCTCTCGAGCATCAGTCCATACGGCGTTGCAACGACACGTCCCGCGTCGGCCTTCAGTTTGCCGCTGGCGCGCAGCGCGCCGAGCAGTGAATCGGCTTGCCGCGCCTTGCCGTACGCGCCGGCTTGCATCTGGAAGAACCGCCCGCGTTCTCCCCGAATGCGAACCATGGTCACCGTGCCTGCTGGCAGGTTCAACCCAAGATCCGCCCAACGCGCCAACGCCTGCGCTTCATCATTCGTCGCGACGATCACCACGCCAAACGCCGCTGCCTGCAGCGAGTCCTTCGGATTGGCGACTCGAACCAGCGTCGCGGAATCCAGCTGTGCGGACGAGGGTTCGGCGACGGGCCCCGGAGTGCCCGACGCTGAATCCGCGACGTTCACGGCCGACGTCGTCGGTGCCGCAACGCCCGTTGCCGCGGACGGCGTGCTGAAAAGGCTGTATGCAAACCAGGCGGCGGCCAACGCGATCGCGACCGCTCCGGCGATCAGGCCCTGCTTCCGAATGTTGCGCGCCGGGAATGGTGTCAACACGCGCTTTTCAACCACGTCCTGTGCAGGCAGCACCACCGGCGAGGGCTTGGCTGCGGCTGCGGCGCTGCGTGCTGGCGGTGCCGTCGCCGCCTCGACCAGTTCAGGTGGTGCCGCAGGTACGATTGGCGGGGCGTCCACATGCGCAAGCACGGAATTGCGCGGCACCGACAACACCGAGGTGGCATCGCCGACCACGACAACGCCGTCAAGCATCGATGCCAATTCGTGCACCCCCTCGGCATCACTCGACGCCACCAACACCAGCAGCGCACCGACCTCGCGGAATCCAGCCGCCAGACGACTCCAGCGCTCGTTCCGCAGGATGTCCGGCGTCACCACTGGTTCGGTGCCACTCGGCATCACGAACAGCGTACCCGATTCGTCGACCTGTCGCGCGATCTTGTTCAGCGACACGCCATACAGAAAGCTGTCGATGATGCCGTGTGGGTCATCACCAGTGACAAGACTCTGCAACGGTTCGACTTCACCGACCAGATCGCCGATCGCCACACGCCGGGTTCGTGATTGCGCGCGACCGATCCCCAGTGCCGCACGGGCTGCGGCGATGGGATCCTTGCCGGTCACCAGGATGGCGTGCGCCCCCGCAACGGAGGGTGACGCGTCGGCGCCCAGTGCTTCCCAGTCGAGCCCTAGCGTGAGGCCAGCTGCCATCAGTTCGATCCCCCCTCAAAAACCCAATAGTCGCGACCCGCGGCCTGGCCGGCGCGCTCGGCGTCCGCGCGTGTCCGGAAAGGACCAAGGATAACCCGATAGAGCTCAACACCGTTCGTTGCCGTCACCACCACACGCGCCTTCTCGCCATTCGCCTTGATCGACGCGGCCAACTGCTGGGCTGGACGCTCGGCCTTGAGCGCCGCGAACTGGACGACGAATGTGCCCCGCTCACCGACGGTCGACGGCAGGGCGGCCGCCGCGCGGCTCCTCGACTGCGTGTCCGGCACCACAGGCGGCCGGCGCGTGGTATCGCTTCGCGGCGTGAGGCTGTCGCGCATCGCCTGACGACGAACCGCCGTGGAATCGAGACGCCGGCTGATCGAGTCCGGCTTGCCAGCGGAGTCCCTCGTGCGCTCGCCTTTGAGCGAATCGCGGCCTGCCCGACGGCTGGTGTCACTGGTCGCCGCCGTGGCGCGAATCGGGGCGTCACCGGCTCGCCTCCGAAAGCCATTCCACTGCACCACCGTCCAGATGTCCTTTGCGCCCCCTGGGATCACCGCGGCCGGTCGGAACGCGTCAGCCGTGAGCACAACGACGTCGTCCCCGCGCAGCGTGGCCAGGCGACCGTCCGGGAACACCAGTGGCAGGTCGACTCGCCATGGCGAAACGAGGCGGCCGATCACCTTGTCGGTTGCCACCGCAATGACGAGCACCGAGTCCGCATCGCCCCCGAAATGGACCAGCAGATAGCGGCCAAGCGGATCCATTCGGAGGGCGTTGGCATCCGCCGGAACGTCGATGCGGGCCGCGATGTCGTCGGTGTACTTGTTGATCACCTGGACGCGTGCTTCATCGTCTTCGGCGCCCAGCACGTAGACCCGATCGCCACTCGGCGATGAAGCGGTCGCGCGCAGCGAATCACCGATGCTGATCTTTGCGAGCGTTTTCAGGTCGCGTGCCCGAACGCTCACCAGTCCCCTGGGGCCATCGCTCAGGTAGTAGCGATCTCCACCCGCTGCCGAGATCAAGCGGGCCTCACCGGCAAACACCGCACTGTCGACCGCGGTCGTCGCGGGAGGCCGGAAACGGGTCAGGATCGTTTCCGATCCCCGTTGGCCGACCAGGAGGACACCACCGTCGCGCAGTGGCTGCAACTGGCTCAGCGTGGCGACGGTGCGCACCTGCCACGGTTTTTGCTCGGAGGGCGTCAGCCGAAGCACGGCGCCCGCGCTGGTCCCGAAGATGCTCGTCCCGTCGAGACTCGCGGTCTCCGCCAGTGGGGTCGCCATCGCCCGGTCGAGCTGTCCGCTGCCGAAAGTCAGCCGCCATGCCAACCCCGCCGCATCACTGATGACCAGCGTCCCTGCGTCGATGTTGAACCCGACCGCGCGCATCTGGGCCGGGAGAGCCGCCCTCGTGTTCCAGATGACGGTGTCGAGCGCCGGATAGCGATACGCCCGCGCAGCGCCGCCCTGTGCGGGAACGCGGAGGACGATCGCATCGGGGCCGAGTGGGGCGACGGGAGCAGCGGTCGCCCCACGGTCATCCGCGACGCTGCACCCGGCTAGCACCAGGGCGAGAAAAAACCGGGGGGATCTCACGCGCGTAACCTAGCCGTGACAGAGCAGGCTGAAAACGCCTTGAAATGCAGCGGGCGCCTGCTTTTCACAGGCGCCCGCCGGGTCGTGCTCTCGTCGCCGAGTCTAGTACGACATGCCAAGCGACCACTGCCAGAAGCCCTTCCGCTCCGGTCGGTCGAGCGGGATCGCATAGTCCCACCGCAGTAGCGCGAAGTTGAACAGGTTGAGACGGATCGAATAGCCGTAGCTGCGCAGTAGGAACCGCTGTGCATCCGGGTTGTAGTTCGCCGGCCGGCTGAGCGACACCTTCTGGCCGGCGCCCCACGCCAGACCGCCTTCGTAGAACACGGCACCATCAACTGGTGGCAACTGGACCGGCAGCACGCCAAGCTCGAACCGACGGATCAGCGGAAAGCGCAGTTCAGTGGAGGCGACCATTGCCCTGGAACCGAGCAGTTCGGTGTTGCTGCACGATCCCGATGCGCCGATTGCTGGATTGCAGCCAAAATCGAGCGCGTTGACGCGATCGTATCCGCGCAGCCACATCAGTCCGTTCGGATTGCCGATGTAGTTCGGGAAGAAGGTTTCGTCGCGGCCCGCCCGGAACACCCCGGTCACGCGAGTGGCGATGGTCAGGAAGTTGAAGAGCAGGGGATCGTACCGGCGGTAGTCCGCCGTCACCTCATTCCACTGGCGGCTGCCGAATGTCGGCTCGTAGGCAAAACGCATCCGGCGGCCCATGATCGGGGCGGTGTAGCCGTTGATCGTATTGTCCGACACGAACGCCACTTTCGGCTGCAGAAACGTCAGCGCGCCAAGATTCTCCTCGCCGACAATCTGGAACTGCGTACTCTCTCCCAGCTGATTGAACCGACGCGCAACGCTCAGATTCGAGCGTCCGATGTTCTGGAGGCCGAGGCCAAGCTCAAATCGCTTGAATCGGTTCTGCGGCAGGAGCGACGTGATCGCGACGTCACGCAACACGAAGCGCGACAGGATTTGTGTCTCTTGAAAGATCCCCGGCGAGACTTCGGCGAAATCCTGTCCATTCAGGAAGAAGAACGGAAACTGCGAGATCGCCGTGTTGTACTGCAGCTTGCCTGCCAGATTTGTGTATCCGGCATAGATGATGGCATCCTGCAAGCGCCCGTTCACCTGTGCGGTGAACGCGAGCTTGTTGTTGCCAAGCAGATCGCTGAGCACGATCGTCGTGCCGCCAAACAGGCCGCGGCCGAAGTTGTCCTGCGCATAGCCGATGCTCGGTCGCGCAACGTAGTCGGCCTCGTAGCTCACCTTGTACGGACCGTCGCGGAAGCGGGTCGGGTCCGGCAACGCCAGATCGGCGCTGTCGAGCATCTGATTCACCGTGACGACGCTCGAGTCGCGCTCGCCTGCCGGTGGCAACGAGTCGGATGAGCGCAATCCGTCAGAGGCGCGATAGACTGAGCGGGTTCCGTATCCCGGCACTCCGGCCACAGCATTCCGGGGAGGAGAGACCAGCGCCGGTATCGGGTCGCCGGGCTTCGGCGCGGTGGCGCCGGGGAGTGTGGTGGCTGGTTTCGGTGTCGCCGGGAGCCCGGGCGCCGTCGTTGTGGGCACTGTCGGCACGACGGCCACAGTGCCCGGCGGCGTCGTCGGCGCAGGAACACTCGGGATCGCCGTGACGGTGATGCTGCCGTTGGCACCACCCGTCGATGCGATCAGTGCCGGCGCGGCGGCCGCCGGGGCGCGGTACGGCTCCTTCTTCAGGGCGCGCGGATTGTCGACCGTCCAGACGGTATAATCGCCCTTCTTCTCGAAATGCACGAACGCCAGGCGATCGGCCGTCCGCGCCCAGGACAATGCGGGGCTGAACTCAGTGATGCCCGAAACGCCACCCGCCACATTCGTGAGCTGATAGTGCTCGCGCGTGCCGAAGTCGTACAGGAACACGTTCGGTACACCGTTGCGATCGGTGATGTACGCCAGGCTCTTGCCATCCGGCGCCCACTGCGGGTTGATGCTC
>JBBQRH010000035.1:0-41064 GCA_038215035.1 Gemmatimonadales bacterium
ACCGGCCCGGTCAACGGGTACAATTTCGAGACGCCGGCCAAGCGTGTGATTGCGAAGGTCGACTTCAATGCGAACGACGCCAACAAGTTCAGCCTCCGCTACATCCAGCTCGATTCGAAGACGGACGTCATCGCCTCCAGCTCCAACTCGCTCGGGTTCGGCAACCGGAACAATCGAACCGACGCGATGAGTTTCCAAAATTCCAACTACGCGATTCTCGAGAACATCAAGTCGCTGGTCGGAGAATGGAACTCGCAGGTGAGCTCGAACGTGTCGAACAACCTGATCATCGGCTACACGAAGAATGACGAAAGCCGCGAACCGCGCGGCTCGTTCTTCCCGCTGGTCGACATCCTGCAGGGTGGCACGACATACCTCTCGTTCGGCTCCGAGCCGTTCACGCCGAACAACGAGCTCCGCTACAACACCTTCCAGTTCCAGAACAACCTGACCGTCACGTCCGATCGCCACGAAGTCACCTTTGGTGTGACGGCACAGCGATATCGCTCGGAGAACGTGTTCTTCCCGGGCTCACAGAGCGTGTACGTCTACAACTCGCTGGCCGACTTCTACACGGATGCGAACGGGTACCTCACCAATCCGAGTCGCACGACGTCGACCGTGGCGCTGAACCGCTTCCAGGTGCGCTACAACAACATCCCGGGCCAGGAGAAGCCGATCCAGCCGCTGGATGTGCTGTACGCCGGTGCCTATCTGCAGGATGAGTTCCGGATCACCCCGCGCTTCAAGCTGTCCCTCGGTTTGCGAGTCGATGTTCCGAAGTTCAAGAACACGGCGCTGGCCAATGCGAACGTGCCGAACCTGACTTTCCGTGATGAAATCGGTCAGGCACAGACCTATCGCACCGACAAGCTTCCCGGTGCGAATGTTCTCTATTCGCCTCGCTTCGGCTTCAACTGGGACGCCCGCGGCGACCGGAGCACACAGGTTCGCGGCGGCAGCGGCATCTTCACCGGCAGTCCGGCGTACGTGTGGGTGTCCAACCAGGTCGGCGCCAACGGGACCCTGACGGGCTTCGATGCACTCGTGTCAACCACCCCCGTGCCCGTGCTCAACCGCCCCTTCAACCCGGATCCGGACGCTTACAAGCCGACGACGGTGACTGGTGCACCGGCGGCCGCGTATGAACTGGCGTTCACGGACCGCGATTATCGCTTTCCGCAGACCTGGCGCTCGAACCTCGCCATTGACCAGCGCCTGCCGTGGGGAATCATCGGCACGCTTGAATATCTGTACAATCAGGACGTCAACGGCACGTACTACATCAATGCCAATCTGTCGGCACCGAACGGTCGTTTCGTCGGTCCTGACACGCGCCCGCGCTGGATCGGCGGCGGCACAGTCAATCGCATCAACACCAACATCGACAATGCGATCGTACTGAAAAATCAGAGCATCGGTACGTCCTATGTCGCGTCTGCTTCTCTCGAAAAGGCCTTCTCCAGCGGCCTGTTCGCGAAGGCGGCGTATAGCTACGGCTCATCACGCAACACCGTCGATCCGGGCTCGATCGCGTTTGGAAGCTGGAGCTCCAATCAGCACACCGGAGACCCGAACAACCCGGGCGTTGGCTACTCGGGCGGCTTCCTGGGGCACCGCGCCTTCCTGGTTGCATCATACCGCAAGCAGTACTTCGGCTTCGGTGCGACCGGCATCTCGGTCTTCAACGAACTGCGCACGCTCGGCAACACCAGCTACACCTACGGTGGCGATTTGAACGGCGATGGTGGAACGTCGAACGACTTGATCTACATCCCGAACAACATCAACGAAACGACCTTCGCGGCCTACTCGATCACAGCCGGCGGCGCCGTGACGACGAACGCGGCGCTGATCGCCAAGACGTTCACCGCCGCCGAGCAGCTGACGGCGTGGAACAACTATGTCAGCCAGGATCCATATTTGAGCAAGAACCGCGGTCGGATCGCCGAGCGCGGAGCGCTGTTCCTGCCGACTGTATTCCGTGCGGACTTGAGCATCACGCAGGATATCTTCGGGAACGTGCGCGGCCAGCAGAACAAGATCCAGATTCGCGCCGACATCCTGAACGTCGGCAACCTGCTGAACAAGAACTGGGGCGGTGCACAGCGCGTCGTCACCAACCAGCCACTGATTCCACTGGCGACGCCAGCCAGCGGCATCCCGCTCTTCCGCCTGCGCAACATCGGCAACAACCTGCCTGCGCAGACCTTCGAGCGGACGGTGAACATCGATGACGTGTGGCGCCTGCAGCTTGGCCTGCGCTACACCTTCAACTGATACTGAAGTCGACGGATACGTAGCAGAAGCAGAACGCCGCCTCGGGGATCACCTGAGGCGGCGTTCTGCTATCCGGGCGTTGTGATGGCGTGACTGAGACTCAGCGCCGCGTGTCAGAGACAATGAAAGGCCAGAGATCCACCTCTCAGAGCAGTCGCCTATTCCTCAGCCGACAACGCCCGCCCGATCGACCGCAGCGATGGATGCCGCGCGCGGAAGAACAGCGCCATCGCCACCGACGCGACGACATTGCCCAACGCAACCTGAAGCGGCGTGACGTGGCCCACCGACGACACATCGAGGAACGCGACGAAGCCCGTGAACACCACCTCGAAGGCGAAGAAGAGAATCACGAACAGCAGGATGGCGGCGGGTTGCTTCATCGTCACCTGCACGATCGCGGCGGCGAGGATGCCTGCACCCATGAACGCCACGAAGTGGAGCAGGGTGTAGAGTGCCAGCGGAGTGGCCAGATCACCGCTGCCTGGCGCCGCCCCGAACATCCCAAGCAGCATCGCGCCAAGCTGACGCGGTGTTCGGAATGCTTCGCCGGCCACGATATCGACCACCAGAAAGACGGCTGCGACGGCGCTGGCTGCGATCACACCCGCAAGCACGCCCTCAGCAATGATTGCGCTGGTCGCACGCGACGAATCCTTGGCCCCGCCCATCGCCCGCACTTCATCTTCGGAATTCGAGACGGATGCGTTCATGCCTCTCCCTGTTGGTTCGTGGTGACGAGCCTCGTCCTCTGCAACGTGTCGGGCGGGCACGACGATTACGGCCAGCGTCCCCGCGTTCGCGTCGAGCGCCACAGCGACGGTGACACTCGAATAAGGACTCGCGCGCGGCGCGCGGCTAGGGGCAGACCGCCGGGCGGAGCGTAAAGTCAGGGAAGCGCCAGCCACCCGCCCCATTTCGAGCGATGACGCCAAAGTTCGTCACAAAGCCGGCCCCCTTGGGTAGCGCCGCCAGAACCTGTACGTCACGGTCGCGAATTCCGGTGCTGGCGCGTTCCCGGACGAACTGAGCCACGACCGGTCGGCTGGCCGTGAGACTCCGGGTCTCCGCCGAAGTCATGCGCGCCGCAATCGCCTCCCTCACCGCGGTGCCACTCCAGCGATCGATCCCATCGCCGGGTCGGGGCGACGGCGCGCCGCCGCGTTGCACCGCACTCAGGTCCGCAGGAGAGAGCGAGACGAGATACGTCCAGACCTTCGCGCGAAGGCACGCGTCCCGCAGAACTTCCACACGTTGCCGTGCCAGCACCTTGCCGGTCACGACGCCGCGCCTGCCGGAGCGACCCGGCAACGTGATCGTCACGGCTTCGGACACGCCGAAAATCGGCGCGGCACCAGTGGCGTCTTCCTGCACCAGGAGGGCCGCGGCGTCTGCGCCCCGGCCGACGAGGGTCAGCGTGGCGACCCTGGTCGGTGCGGGCGTCGTGGCATCGGGAATCATCAGCGGCTCGGTCGCCGTACCGACATCCTCCGCCATGGTACTGTCGCCCGGAACGCCGAAGATGACAAACGACGCAACAAACAGCTGCGCGCGCGCGGAGTACGGGGACGTGCCGATCGTGGTTCGCACCGACTCGACCAGTGTTCGCGTCGCTGCGACCATCCCTTCCGTCAACGCATGCGCGCGACCATCCACCATCACGCTCACCGACGACGCGCGCATCAGCTTCAGCAGGAGTTGCGGGGGCAACGACCAGCTCACGACGGCTCTCCGGACGACCCGTGCGTCATCGAGCCGCTTGTCGGCGAGCCGGGCCGAGGCCATGGCGGCCGCACACGGCGCCGAGTCGCAAGTGACCGAAACCGGTACCGTGCGCTCTCGGGGCGCCTGAGGCGCGCCGCGCCGCGGGATGGCGATGGTGTCGAGCAGAATCAGTGTGGCAGAAACAGCACCTGGCTGCGCGCGTTTCGAACGATCCACGTCGATCGTGAGCGTGTCCAGCGCGCACCCGCTGCGGCATTCTGCGCTGTCAAAACCCTGGCTTGCGGCAGGCGGGCCTTTGTCCTTCTGCGCCGCCAGACCTGTCGGCAACACGAGTGCGAGCAGGCCAAACGCAATGATGTTCGTCCACGTGCGCTGACTTCCGATGGTGAATCGCATGACCCACGGTGGTGGAGATACGCCCAACTGACAAGCCCACGACGAGTCGGCCTCCTACATGTCGCCTGGCGTATGCCAGTCCGGCAATCCGGTCGCGGCGGCCTCGCTCACATCGTGCGCCTGCGCCGCGAGCCCGACGGTGCGCACCCATGAGGTGATCGCCATCCGCGTCAGCAACGCGGTTGGATCGCTGGCCGGCCGATGGACTGCCAGTGCCTGCACCAGACGCCGCTTTCCCTCTGCTGAGTCGCAGAACTGCTCCGCGAACGTCGCCATTGAACCGCCGCGGCCCAGGCCGCAGCCCTGTGTCGAGGTGATCACATCGTAGACCCGCGTCGTGAGGTGCGCGCGTGAGCCACCGCCGGCGAGGAAGCTGATCACGCACCCGGAATCGCGGACAGCCGCGACGACGTCAGCCTGCGGCGTGGTGCCCGCACGCGGCGCCACATCGCTCATGGGGAGGCTTGGCCCCTGAGGCGCCGGCATCGGCGACGAGATCCGCCGCATTCCGCTGGTGCTGACGATCAACGGCGTGTGCGACGGACGGCGACGAAAGATCACGGGGGCGTGGGCGGTGGATGGGTGCAGTGGATGGCGAGGCCACCTGCTGACGCGTCCGGGACGACCGAACTCAGCCAGTCGTCACGGTTGGGTTTGCCATAACTCCCTCGCGTTTACGTGACGATTTCACAGCACGGTGGAGCGGGGCGCTCGAGCGGTCGCCGCGCGCCGCCGCTCCATACGAAGTTCGATTCCAGCCAGCTAGCTTGCCTATTCGACAGGCCCGATCGGGCCACGCCGCCAGGACTGATCGCCTTCACGACCACGCAACTGCCACGTCATGCCACTTTCGTACGCCGTCCATCGCGCAGATCCACATACGCTGGTCACCGGGGTGCTCGCCGTGCTCCTCCCGAAGGGGGGCAGCGCGCCGGAATCGCTCGCCGCACTGGACGGCGTCCTCGGTGGCGCCATCGCCCGCTCGTTCGCCCGCGCTTCATTTACGGGAAAGCGCGACGAGGTCCTCCATCTGGCGGGCGGAGCGACTGGCCCGGAACGTATTCTCCTCATCGGAATGGGAGACGCCACAGAGCGATCGGCCGCGCTCAAGCGTGCTGCGCAGCTAGCGGGTCGACGTGCCAACGGTTCGAATGTCGCCTCCCTGTCACTCATGGTCTCGACCGATGTCGATGCGAGCGACGTCGAGCAGCTGGTCGTCGGCGCATCGATGGGCGCTTGGGAATACCGCGAGCTGAAGACGCCGGCGACCGAACCTCGGATCGCACTCGAGCGCATCACGGTGCTCGTGTCAGACTCGACGACCGGCGCCGCGGGCCTCGCCAGCGGTGAGTCGATTGCCGCCGGCTACGCGCTTGCGCGTCGACTGCAGATGATGCCAGGCAACCTCTGTACGCCTGACACGCTCGCTGACTCGGCACGTGATATCGCTGCGCGGCATCAGCTCGAGGTCACGGTGCTTGGCCGTCGCGAAATGGAAGCGTTGCGTATGGGGAGCTTGCTGGCCGTGGCGCAGGGCACGCCGCAGGAGCCTCGTCTCATTGCCCTCGAGTATCGCGGCGCTGGCGATGCGCGCCCGGTAGTGCTGGCGGGCAAAGGCGTGTGCTTCGATACGGGCGGCATTTCGATCAAGCCGGCGCCCGGAATGGAGTGGATGAAGTATGACATGAGCGGTGCGGCCGGCGTGCTCGGTGCGATGGAGGCCATTGCGCGACTGCGTCTCCCCGTCAATGTCGTTGGATTGGTTGGTGCGGTCACCAACATGCCGTCGGGAACGGCGATCAATCCAGGCGACGTGGTGCAGGCGTCAAACGGCACCTTCATCGAGATAGTGAATACCGATGCAGAAGGCCGACTGGTGCTGGCCGATGTGCTGCACTATGCCAAGAAATACGATCCGGTTGCCGTCATTGACGCGGCCACACTGACCGGCGCCGTCGTGATCGGGCTCGGGAACTCGCTGATGGGTGTGTTCGGCACCGACCCGTCACTGGTGAAGGATGTTCTTGCCGCCGGCGCCCGCGCCTCGGAGCCAGGGTGGGAACTGCCGTTGTGCGCCGACTATGAAGAGCAGATCAAGTCCGACACGGCCGACATCAAGAACACCGGCGGTCGCGCTGCGGGCTCGATCACCGCCGCGCTCTTTCTGAAAGTGTTTGCCGAGGGGTATCCGTGGGTCCATCTCGACGTCGCGGGCACGGCGTACTCGGAGAACGATCTCGTCTCGTTGCCGAAGGGTCCGACGGGCCGTCCGGTGGGTACGTTCGTGGAATATGTTCGGGCGAGGGTCAGCTGAGGGACTGTCTGATCCGGGTACTGTCATGCGCCGCGCTCTGCGTGGCCATGCCAGTCGTCGCGCAGCAGCGTTCTGCGGTCGATTCGGTGTTGAAGCTGCGAGCCGATTCGATCGCGCGCGCCGACTCCGCGTATGGCGCGCTACCGCAATCGGAGGCGCCGCTGCTGACCGAGGTCGGCATGTCGCACCGGTGGAACCGCGACAGCCTCTTTTCCACCGGAGCGCTCACGCTGGCGGACTTTCTGGATCGCGTGCCGGGGCTCGCATCGCTGCGTGCGCGTTTTTATCTGGCGCCGCAGGTTGGTGCGTACAATGGCGACGTGTCGCGAGTCCGACTCTTTCTCGACGGGGTCGAGCTCGAGCCGATGGACGCGCGGAGCTTTGGCGTGACCGATCTGACACTGTTTCCGATCGGTGCACTCGAGGAGCTGGTGGTCGAACGAGGGGCGAACGAATTGCGTTTGCTGATGCGTTCGTGGCGCGGTCCGCAACGCCTCACCGCGCAGACTCGCGCGGATGTGCTGACGGGCGACAACCGGAGCAACACGTTTCGGGGATATCTGGCTCGTCGTGCGAAGAACGGGTTCGCGGTGCAGGCAATGCTGCAACAGCGGAGCACCGACGATCGGCGGCTCGGCGGCGACGGCGACGCGACCACGATCTTCACGCGGATTGGTATCGTGAAGCCAACCTGGAGCATCGATGCCACGCTGCTGCGAGTGCGCGCGACACAACAGACGCTGTCGCTGATCAACGAGGATTCCTACCTGGCGACTGGTCGGCGGATTCCGGGGTTTGAACAGGCGCAGCGCGACGCGTACGTGCGCCTCGGCATCGGAAATGTCGATCGCGGTCGATGGCTGCAGTTGATGGCCGTCTCGCGGAACAACAAGGAGCAGACGCCGTTCCGCAGTCGGGATCTGACGACCGGCTTCGCCGCCGACAGCGCAGACACCACCAGCACGAGTACGCAATACGTCGCAACGGCGGGCTGGTCGTCGCCACGACTCCGCGTCTCGGCCACCGAGCGACTGCGACGTGTCGGTGGGCGCACGCTGCATCAGCCGTCGGCGCGCGTCGGAATTGATCTCGGTCGCGTCACGATCTCGGGCTGGGGTGAACGGAATCCGTTCGACGAAGTGACGCGCGCTGACGTGTTCGTGCGGCTGCAGCCGGTCGCGAGGTTCGCGGTGACCGGGGCGGTGTCCTACGGCACCACCGGGTCGCTGGACATTCCGAAGGACTCGACGAACGTGCTGGAGCGGGTCTTTCTGCCAGTCGCGAAAGCCGCGCGTGGTGAAGTGGCAATCAAGGTTGGATCGCTCTGGCTGCAGGCTGGGGCCGTGATCCGTGACAGCGCCGTGCTTCGCGCTCCCGCCCTCTTCGATCGCGCCGCGCCTGCGGTCCTCGAAGGCCGGGCATTGGGAGCAACCTTCACGATCGTCGGCCCGCTCTTCCGCGGCTTCTCCCTGCACATGCAGGGAACCCAATGGGAGAACGTGGGCTGGTATCGGCCGCAAACGCAGGTCCGCAGCGAACTGACATGGCGCTATCATTGGACGGGAGCCACCAAGACCGGCGGTTTCGACTTCATGCTGGCGGGGCAAGCTGAGTACCGGACTTCAGCCGCGTTTCCGGTGTTTGGCTCGGACGGACGGATCACCGTGCTGCCGACGTTCGGTGGCACTCCACTTGGACTTCGCGCAGAGTTCACGATCAAGGATGCCACGATCACGGCGCAGCTGCGAAATGTGCTCAATCTTCCATACTCGACCGTGCCAGGGTTGCTGATGCCCGGTCCGCTGACCGTCTATGGCATTCGGTGGAGCTTCTGGAACTGATGACGGACACTTCGCTGATCGGCACGCTGCAAAGCATGACGGGGTACGGGAACGCGGATGCGATGGTGGGACCGTATCGCTTGTCCGTTGAAGTCCGAAGTGTGAATCATCGATTCTTCACACCGTCCATCAAGCTGCCCCCGGCACTCACACGGATGGAGCCCGAGATCCGCGAGTTGCTGCGCCGCCACGTCAGTCGCGGACACGTCACCTTCGCGTTGCGCGTGGAGCGCGACATGGGCGAAGGGCCACGCATCGACGTGGCCAGACTGATGGCGTATGCGGCGCAACTGCGCGCAATTCCTGCGGATGCCGGCATCGATACCCGAGTCGACGTTGCCGCGCTGTTGCGCTTGCCGGACGTGCTGACAAATGCAGTCGATGACGATGCATCGGTCGCAACGCTGGACGCTGCGGCCGTGCTGTCGCTCGCTTCCACGGCGATTCAGGCGTTCGTCCGGATGCGTGAGGCCGAGGGCGCGCGACTGGCGCAATATCTCCTCGAGCGGCTGGTGATCATCGAGGGGGCGCTGGCCCAACTGTCGGCCCGTGCACCGCAGCGATTGATCGAGCAGCGGGATCGCCTCGCTGAAGCGGTGAAGGATCTGGCAGGCGGACTCGCGATCGATCCCCAACGCTTGGCGCAGGAAATCGCCATTCTGGCTGACCGGGTCGATGTCGCAGAAGAGCTGAGTCGGTTTGCATCACACAACGAGGCCTGCCGCTCGGCGATCGCGTCGCCCGGAAGCGAGGCAGTCGGCAAGCGGCTCGGCTTCATCCTGCAGGAGATGGTCCGGGAAGCGAACACGACTGGCAGCAAGGCAAATGACGCGACCATGCAGCGAGAAGTCGTTCTCATTAAGGAGGAGCTGGAGCGGATGCGCGAGCAGGTCGAGAACCTGGAATGAGCAAACCGACATTTCCAGTCATTCTGGCGGCCCCATCCGGCACGGGGAAGACCACCATCGCCCGCCGCCTGCTCGAGCTGCGACCGGACGTTGGTTTCAGCGTGACCTGCACCACGCGCCAGCCGCGGCCAGCGGAACGGCATGGAGTCGATTACTTTTTCTTGGCTGGGGAGGAGTTCGAGGCCAAGGTTGCCCGGGCAGAGTTTGCCGAGCACGCCGTGGTCCACGGCAAGCGGTATGGAACGTTGCGCAGCGAGATTGATCGATTGATGGCCGCCGGCCAGAATCCGATCATGACCATCGATGTGCAGGGGGCGGTGCAGTTTGTGCACGCGTTTCCCGAGGCGGTGCTGATCTTTCTGTTGCCGCCTTCGGCGGTCGAGTTGCTGTCCCGATTGTCTGGTCGAGGGTCCGAGGATCGTGCAACGTTGACGACGCGGGTCGACAGCGCACTCATGGAGCTGTCAACGATAGACAGTTTCGAGTACGTGGTGGTGAACGACGAATTGGAACACGCGGTGGCGCAGGTGCAGAGCATCATCGATGCCGAGGCGTTGCGTCGAACGCGGTTGACGGATCTGAAGGAGCGCGTGACGGCACTCGCCAACGAGCTGCGCGACGCGATTCGGTAGGGCCGAATTGACTGGCGTCAGTTCGGCGGTTGGTCACCCAACGGCGCAGCAGCGTCACGGAGAAGGAAACGAATGCGAGTCTTCACCCCCGGCGATATCACCGAGCAGCAGCAGTCGCAGAACAAGTACCTGGGCGTCCTGGTGGCGGCCAAGTATGCGCGCGTGCTCAACGAATTCCCGAAGATGGGAAGTACCGGCAAAGAGAAGAAGCTCACCACCCGCGCGCTCGAAGACTTGCATGGCAAGGACTTCGACTATCGCGTGATGCCGCGCCGTCGTCCCGACTGACGCATCGGGGGCGAGTCCGATGCGCCCCTTCGACGGCCGCCGGGTCATCCTTGGGGTGACCGGTGGAATCGCCTGCTACAAGTCCGTCACGCTCGCCCGCCTGCTGTCACAGGCGGGCGCAGTTGTTGACGTGATCATGACTCGCGCTGCGCGCGAATTCGTCGGCGCCATCACATTCGAAGCGGTCACGGGTCGGGCGGTCGCACCCGACATCCTCGACGCCGGTCATGCGCTGGCGCACATCCGCCTCGCGAAGGAAGCGGCGTTGGTGATTGTTGCGCCGGCGACCGCCGACCTGCTCGCCCGCGCGGCGCACGGACGAGCCGACGACCAGTTGACCGCCGTACTCCTGGCCACCCGGGTGCCGGTGCTGATTGTGCCCGCGATGAACGACGGCATGTGGTCCCATCCGGCGGTGCTCTCGAATGCGCAGACGCTGCGCGACCTCGGATACCAGGTACTCGAACCGGCGATCGGCCCCCTGGCATTTGGCGAGGGCGTCGGGCCAGGCCGGATGCCGGAGCCGGAAGAAATTCTCGCGCATGCCGCGAGGTGGCTCGAGACCGCCATGGGCCTGCGCCAGAAACGCATCATCGTCACCGCCGGACCCACCCGCGAAGCGCTCGATCCGGTTCGCTACATCACCAATCACAGCAGCGGTCGAATGGGTGTCGCGCTCGCTTCGGCCGCCTGGCGCCGCGGCGCGCAGGTGACGCTGATCCATGGACCGATCGCCGTGCCGGTTCCAGTCGGTGTAAATGCAGTCGCCGTCACGTCGACGAGTGAAATGCGCGACGCGGTGGCTGCGGCACTGCCAGACGCGGATGCGCTCATCATGGCCGCCGCGCCTGCGGACTTCCGCGCCGCCCGCATCGCCGACGAGAAGATCAAGAAGGGCCCCGTCGCGCCGACGCTCGCGCTCGAACACACCGACGACATTCTGCTCACCACGCGGCGTGCTCGGAAGACAGGTTCGGTGATCATGGGGTTTGCGCTCGAGACGACTGATGTCGAAGCCCATGCTGCGGCAAAGCTGCAACGCAAAGGCCTGAATTTCATCGTCGCCAATGACGCGACCGAGGATGGTGCCGGCTTCGGAACCGACACCAATCGGGTGGTGATCCTGGCACAGGACGGCAGCCGAGAGACGCCACCGCTGATGCCGAAGACACAGCTCGCGGACCTGCTGCTCGATCGCATTGCGCGCGCACTGGACGCACGGGCATGAATGCCAAGGAACGGCTTCGCGCCTATCTCGAACAGCGACGCGAACTCGGCGAGTCCGAGATGTTGCTGGACGCGCTGGACGTGGATGACGTGATGCGCATGCTCGGTGCACTGCAGGGTGGCGAGCGCGCGAGCGCGGATCGCGCAGCGCCGGCTCCGGTGCCCATCGCACGGCCAGTGACGCCGCGCAGCGCCGCGCCAGAGCCGACGCCGATCGATCGGCCGGGCCGCGAGCACGACGCAGCTCCCACCACGAGTATCGATCAGGGCAGTGACTGGCGGCAAATGATGCAACAGTTACAGGGGACGGGGCCGGCGAAGGTGACGCCACCGCCACCTAGCGGCGAAGTGCCCGGCATTGCTGGCGGGCCGCCACCGGAGCGGAAATCGGGGACGCTCCGCGTCGAGGGCGCGGTGTTCCCGATTGGCCTCCGAGTCGAGCGCCCCGTACTCCTTGGCGCTGCCGCCGGTGACGAGTGGCAGACACTGGGGCAGGTTGCCGCAGCAATCGCCGCCTGCCAGGGCTGTGGGCTGGTCCAGACGGCCACGCAGCCCGTCCCGGGGGTCGGCGATCCGAGTGCCGAGGTCATGATCGTCGGTGAGGCTCCAGGCGAGAAGGAGGATCTCACCGGCGAACCGTTCGTTGGGCCGGCGGGCGAGCTGCTGAACAAGATTCTTGGTGCAATTCAGCTCAGCCGGGAGACGGTGTACATCTGTAATGTCCTGAAGCACCGCCCGCCCGGGAACCGCAACCCGATGCCGGAGGAGGTGCGTGCCTGCGCCCCTTTCCTGCAGCGCCAGATTGATCTGGTGCAACCGAAGATCATCATCGCTTTCGGCACGTTCGCCGCGCAGTCACTGCTCGGGAGTAAGCTTGGCATTGGCAAGCTGCGCCAGCAGCTTCACTGGTACCAGGGCATCCCGCTCGTCGCCACCTATCACCCGGCCGCTTTGCTTCGCAACGAAGCGTGGAAGCGGCCTACGTGGGAAGATGTCAAGCTTGCTCGACGCGTTCTCGACGCGACCCTCCGCAGCTGATCCGTACCGCGACCGCCGTCCTCCACAGTCGGAGGATGCGGAGCAGTCTGTCCTTGCGGCGATGCTGATCGACGCCGAGGCGATCACGCGCGCGACCGAAGTCGTCGACGATACGATGTTCTTCCGCGAGGGGCATCGTCGGATCTACCGCGCCATCATCGCACTGATGGAGCGGGGCAGCGGCATCGATGTCGTCACGCTCGCCGATGAACTCGAGCGTCGCGGCGAGATGGACGCCGCTGGAGGGCGGGAGTATCTGAGCTTCCTCGCCGACGCAGTGCCGACAGCGGCCAACATCGAGCACCATGCGCGCATCGTGAAGGAGAAGGCGTTGCTGCGCCGCCTGATCGAGGTGTCGACGCAGATTGCCGGCGAAGCGTTCGAGGCACGACAGCCCGCACGAGATCTGCTCGATTTCGCAGAGCAGCGAATTCTGCAGGTAGGACAGGATCGCGGCGGTGATGGATTCACGCGGATCAAGGCGCTGATGTATCCGGCGATGGAACGGATCGAGACCATCGCCAAGGAAGGCCGCTCCGTGACCGGCGTCCCAAGCGGATTTGCCGATCTGGACCAGATGACGTCAGGCTTCCAGCCCGCCGACCTGGTGATCGTCGCGGCACGACCGTCGATGGGCAAGACAGCGCTGACGCTCAACATCGCCCAGCACGTGGCGATCACCGAAGGTGTCGGCGTCGCATTCTTCTCACTCGAAATGAGCAAGGAATCGCTGGTGCAGCGCATGATCACCAGTGAGGCTCGACTGGATGCCCAGGCCATGCGCACCGGACGGTTGCGGGACGATGACTGGCCACGTCTCGCGCGTGCCGTCGGCATTCTCTCGCAGGCGCCGATCTACATCGATGATGCGCCGGGTATGACGGTCCTCGACATGCGCGCCAAGGCGCGTCGCCTGAAGGCGGATCCTGACTCGAAGCTTGGCCTGATCATCGTCGACTACCTACAGCTGATGACTGGCCCCAACGCCGAGAACAGGCAGCAGGAGGTCAGCCAGATCAGCCGCGGCCTGAAGGCGCTGGCGAAGGAATTGCGCGTGCCCGTGGTTGCGTTGTCGCAGCTCTCGCGCGCGCCGGAGCAGCGCGCCGGTGACGAAAAGGGTCGGCCACAGCTGAGCGATCTGCGCGAATCAGGCGCCATCGAGCAGGATGCCGATCTGATCCTCTTCATCTTCCGGCAGGAGATCTACGCCGAACGGGATGAGGCGGGCCGTCTGAAGAACAGCGAACTCGAAGGCAAGGCGGAAATCATCATCGGCAAGCAGCGCAATGGACCGATCGGCACGGTGCCGCTGTTCTTCCACAAGCAGTACACGCGCTTCGAGAACTTCTCCAAGCGAACGCAGCACGAGTGAGCGCCAAGACGAAGACGGCGTACCGCTGCACGAATTGCGGGGCGGAGTACCCGAAGTGGGGTGGCCGGTGCGAGTCGTGCGGGGAATGGTCCACGCTCGTCGAGGAAATCGTCGAACGCGCCCCCGCAAAGGTCGTCGGCCGGCCGGCGACCGCCTCCCGCCGCGGTATGATCGCAACGCGCGCGGCGAAGCTGAGCGCGGTCAGCGGAACGGAATCCACGCGGCTCAGGACCGGACTCGCCGAGTTCGATTTCGTCCTCGGCGGTGGCATCGTGCCGGGCAGCATGGTACTCGTCGGTGGCGAACCGGGCATCGGCAAGTCGACGCTGCTGCTCCAGGTAGTCGCACGCTTGCAGGGGATGGGGCATGCGGCGCTCTACGTGAGCGGCGAAGAAAGCCCGCTACAGGTGAAGCTGCGCGCCGATCGTCTCGGCGACGGCGCTGGTGAGGTGGAGTTCCTGCCCGAGACGCACCTCGAAACGATATTGGCGCATCTCGAGGCGACGCGACCGGTGGTCGCCATCATCGACTCGATTCAGACTGTGCATACGGAAGAACTCGAGGGCGCACCAGGCAATGTCGGGCAGGTGCGTGAATGTGCGGCCCGACTGATGCGCGCCGCCAAGGAGATCGGCACTGCGATCTTCGTGGTGGGGCACGTCACCAAGGGTGGCGGTATTGCCGGACCGAAGACGCTCGAACACATCGTCGACACCGTGCTGTACTTCGAAGGTGAATCGGGTGCCGATTATCGGCTGCTGCGTGCGACCAAGAATCGATTTGGCAGTGTCGACGAGATCGGCGTCTTTCGCATGGATGCCGCCGGCCTGCAGCCGGTGGCCAATCCATCGATGCTCTTCATGGGCGATCGCACGCAGAACTCGAGTGGCAGTGCGCTCACCGCGCCGCTGGAAGGCACGCGGCCGTTGCTGGTGGAGATTCAGGGGTTGGCGGCCAAGGCGGGATTCGGCACTCCGCAGCGTGTCACCACCGGGTACGATCCGCGGCGACTGGCGCTCCTGCTCGCGGTGCTTGAAAAGCGGGCCGGACTGGGATTTGCACAGCTCGACGCCTTCGTGAACGTCGTCGGCGGCATGCGACTGACGGAGCCATCGGGTGATACCGCGGTTGCTGCCGCGCTGGCGTCGTCGGTGTACGATCGCCCGCTGCCGAACGACGCACTGTTTCTGGGCGAAATTGGACTCGGTGGCGAGATTCGCGCCGTCTCGCAGCTGGAGCGGCGGCTGGCCGAGGCCGCGCGGCTCGGTCTGGCTTGCGCCTACGTGGCGCGCACGACGGCACGCGTGAAAGCCCCTGCTGGACTGAAGGTTATCGGTGTTGCGAACATCCGCGACCTGCTCGACACCATCTTCACATGACCCACGGATCCGAATCGACGTCGGACGTACCGATCGAAATGCACGACGGCGTGGAGGTCGGCCCGCGCGCCGCGGCGAACCTCGAGCGCGATGCGCGGCCGGCTGAGTTGCGAGAGGTGGTACCCGCGCCTACCGCAAACGTCGGCGTCGTCATCGTTGCCGGCGGCAGCGGCAGCCGCGTGGGTGGGAATGAGCTGAAACAGTTTCGCTGGGTGGCCGGCAAGCCGATGCTGTTGCACAGCCTGCAGACCTTTCAGCTGCGACCCGATGTGGCGCTGGTTGTCCTGGTGTTGCCTCGCGACTTCGCCGCCGATCCACCACCGTGGATTTTTCAGTGTGACATCGAGCGAATGCTCGTCAGCACGGGTGGCCGTGATCGCATGCAGTCGGTCTACAATGGACTTGAAGACATGCCCGAGAACATCGAGACGGTCGTCATTCACGATGCGGCGCGTCCGCTGGCCAGCGGCAGTGTCATCGATCGCGTCATTCGCGAAGCGCGGAACGGACATGGCGCCATCGCCGCCCTGCCGGTGGTGGATACGCTCAAGGAGGTCGATGAGCAGGGTCGGATCGTTCGCACGGTCGATCGGACGCGCCTCTGGCGGGCACAGACGCCGCAGGCGTTTCCACGCGCGATGATCGATGAGGCCCACACCCGCGCACGCCGCGACAAGCTGTCGGCAACCGACGACGCGGCGCTCTGCGAGCACTATGGCTTTCCGGTGGTCGTGGTGCGCGGCAGTGAGCGAGGCATGAAGGTCACCGATGAGGCCGACTTCGGCATCGCCGAGTCGCTCTCGGTGCTGCCGGAGTGAGCTGGCGTTCCGGGGTGACGCCCTTCTGGTCGCCAGCAGAAATTGCTGCGGCGATAGACATCGTCGTGCCACACCTTCAGAATCGTGGGGTACTCGCCTATCCGACCGAGACCGTGTACGGATTCGGGACGATGGTCGACTTCGAGTCCGTCGAGAAGCTCGTCGTCCTGAAGCGACGCCCACCAGCCAAGCCGTTTCTGCTGCTCGTCTCCGACAGTACGATGCTCGGTCGCATTGGCCTGACGCTCTCCGCGCAGGCGGCGCACCTCGCCGCGCGACACTGGCCCGGCCCCCTGACGCTGGTGTTGCCTGGCGGCGAAGGACAGGTGCCGCCTCGGCTGCGCGGGCCAGAGGGAGGTATTGCCGTTCGCTGGACGCCACACCCTGGCCTGCAGCGACTCATCAGTGCGCTGGGGTCACCGCTGACGTCGACGTCGGCCAATCGGCCGGGCGTGCCGCCGGCGATGCGTGCGGGCGAAGTCGTCGAACAGTGGCCAGCGGAGATCAATCGCGGATTGCTGATGGTGCTCGATGGCGGGGGGCTGCCTCCCTCGCCGCCCAGTACGGTTGTAGACTGCACAGGACGGCGATTGCGGGTGATTCGGCCCGGCGCCATCAGCGCGACCATTTTGCGCGAGTCTGTCCCCGACCTGCTTGGCGATGCCTGAATCGACGCTCCGTGTGCTTTTCGTCTGCACTGGAAATACATGCCGCAGTCCGATGGCAGAAGTCATTGGTCGTGCCATTGCCGCGGCGCGGCACCTGCCTGGCGTCACGGTCGCGAGTGCCGGCGTCGCCGCAGATGGGATCAGTGGCGCGTCGGAAGGCTCTCTGCTCGTCGCCATGGAGCACGGTCTCGATCTGTCGCGGCATCGGTCGCGACAGCTTTCGTCGCAGATGATCACTGAAAGTGATCTCATCCTCACGATGAGCCCGAGTCATCTGCTGGCGGTTGATGGGTTGGGTGGCCGCGGCAAGACACATCTGCTCAGTGCGTTCGCCACCCACGGTGAAAGTTCACGCGCAGTGGGTGATCCGATCGGTGGAGAAATCACCGTGTACCGGAGTACCTTCGATGAATTGCACGCACTGATCAGTCGTGCTTTTGACCGATTGATAGCGGCTGATACGACATCCACGTCACGGTGATTCCGCGGCCTGGGCGGCTGGTGCTGCTTGGTGACCCGGTGTCGCACAGCCTTTCGCCGATCTTCCAGCGCGCCGCGTTGCATTCGGCGAGTATTGCCGCCACGTACGAGGTGCTGGCGGTGAGTGCGGCCGACGTCGAACCCCGACTCCGCGCGCTGGTTGCCGAGGGTGCTGCGGGCAACGTGACCATCCCGCACAAGGAACGCGTGGCGGCGCTCTGTGACGTGCTGACACCGCTGGCGGCGCGACTCGGGGCGGTGAACACGTGGTGGTCCGAGGATGGACTCCTGCACGGGGACAACACCGATGTCGGCGGATTCGATGACGCAATCCGTGCCATGCTCGGTGATACTCCGCGCCACGCCCGTGTCGCGGTGCTCGGCGCCGGCGGATCGGCGCGCGCGGTCGTGGCAGCCATCAGCGAGTGGCAGAACTGCAGTGTGGCGATCTGGGGGCGCTCGATTGAGCGTGCCGAGGCACTGGCGCCTCTGGGACCAGTGGGTCGTACCACCGTGGAGGAGTTCATGGCGAGTGCTGTGCGCGGGGCTGATCTGGTCGTGAACGCGACACCCATTGGTCTGCAGGACGAGCAGGTGCCGGTGAACCCCGCGCTGTTGCGAGCGGGGGCGTCGTGCTTCGATCTGGTCTACCGACAGACGGGTCCGACACCGTTCGTCGCGCTGGCGCGTGCGCAGGGCCGACGCGCGGACGACGGGCTCGGCATGCTGATCGCGCAGGGTGCACGGGCGTTTCACCGCTGGTTTGGTGTTGCCCCGGACCGCGCCGCCATGTGGGCCGCGGTCCGCAGCCGCTGACTCGTCGCAACTCGGTACGATGTTCAGCGCCTCAGGTGTAACGGCCGCGGTTCGGCGCTGCCAGGCGCTCGCGTCGGCCATGCTGGAAGTGGCGTTGCCTGGCGTCTGCGCCGTGTGCGATATGGCACTGGGAGCGGAACCGGGGCCGGCCTGTCGGCTCTGCTGGAGTCGCGTCGCGCGCCTTCCGTTTCCACAGTGCGAACGGTGCGGGCATCCGGCGGCGTATGGCGCGGAGCGGAACGACCCCTGCCGGTGGTGCGATGCACTGCCGCCCTTCGTCCGCGCTGTGCGCTCGGTGGCGTGGATGTCGCGCGATGGCGAGGCCAGCCGGTTGGTCCACGCCCTCAAGTACGATGGCTGGCAGAAAGTGGGCGCGCGCATGGCGCAGGAGATGTCGCGCCTGCGCTGGCCCGCTGACGTGATCCGGGAGCGCGCCTGGCTGGTACCGGTTCCGCTGGCGGACTGGCGTGAACGCGAGCGCGGCTACAACCAGGCGGCGGTGCTGGCGCAAGCCCTTTCGCCACTTTGGGGTGTTCCGGTCCTCCATGCGCTGCGCCGATTCCGGATGCCCGAGAGCCAGACGCGGTTGACACCCGGGGAGAGAGTAGTGAACGTAACTCGCGCTTTCACCGTGGCTTCGGCTGGTGCCCCTCACGTGCAGGGTGCGCACTGCGTGCTTGTTGACGATGTTGTCACTACTGCAGCCACACTTGTTGCATGCGCCGCCGCCCTCGTGGACGGCGGCGCACGTATCGTCAGCTGTGTCACCTTCGGACGGGCGCCTGCCATTGGCGACCGCCGTTCACCACTGGAGTAGCGTCATGGCAATTCGGGTCGGCATCAATGGGTTTGGTCGGATCGGGCGCAACGTGTTGCGCGCCGCCAAGAAGTCCGGTGCAGCGATCGATTTCGTCGGCATCAACGACCTCACCGATACGGCCACGCTGGCGCACCTGTTCAAGTACGACTCGGTGCATGGGACCTACCAGGGCGAGGTGAGTGCCAAGGAAGGGGCCATCGTCGTTGACGGAGACGAGATCAGGATCACGGCCGAACGCGATCCGGCGAACCTGCCCTGGGCTGCCGCGCGTGCCGACATCGTGCTCGAATCGACCGGCATCTTCACCGACGCGGACAAGGCGCGCAAGCACATTGCGGCCGGCGCGAAGAAGGTGATCATCTCGGCGCCGGCAAAGGGCGAGGACATCACCATCGTGATGGGCGTCAACCACCAGAAGTACGATGCCGCCACGCATCACATCATTTCCAACGCCAGCTGCACCACCAACTGCCTGGTGCCGATGGTCAAGGTCGTCCGCGACACATTTGGCTTCAAGCACGGGTCGATGGTGACGATCCACAGCTACACCAACGACCAGTCGATCCTCGATCTGCCGCACAAGGACCTGCGACGCGCACGCGCGGCAGCCGTCTCGATCATTCCGACGAGCACCGGTGCGGCCAAAGCCACGGCGCTGGTGATCCCGGAAGTGAAGGGAAAGATCGACGGCATTGCCATCCGGGTGCCGACCCCGGACGTCTCGCTGACGGAACTCACCGTGGAAGTCGAGCGCGCCACGACGATCGAGGAAGTCAACGCGGCCTTCATCGCCGCTGCCAAGGAAGGCCCGCTGAAGGGAATCCTCGACTACAGCACGGTCGAGCTGGTGAGCGTGGACTACATCGGCAATCCGTTCTCGTGCACCATCGACGCCAAGAGCACCAACGTCATTGACGGTACGATGGTGAAGCTGTCCGGCTGGTACGACAACGAATGGGGCTATTCGAGCCGCTGCGTCGACCTGCTGCAGTACGTCGGCCGCACACTCGCCTGATGCAGAAGCGCACCGTGAAGGATCTGACGCCCGCGCAATTGCGCGGGCGTCGTGTCGTCGTGCGCGTGGATTTCAATGTGCCGTTCGACGACGCTGGCTCCGTCAGCGACGATACCCGGCTGCGGGCCGCTGTTCCGACAATCCAGCTATTGCGTGGTCAGGGAGCGCGGGTGGTACTGCTCTCGCACCTCGGTCGACCCAAGGGCGCTCCGGATCCGGCGTTCACGCTGGCGGCGGTGCTGCCGGCACTGCGGCACGTGCTGCCCGGTGTTGATGTGTCGTTCTGCGCCACGACCGATGACGCCGCCGCCGTCGCTGCGACCGAGGCGCTCGCGGATGGTTCCGTGCTGCTGATGGAGAATACGCGGTTCCTGCCGGGCGAGGAGAAGAACGACGCTGCACTGGCGCAACGGCTCGCGACACTCGGCGATGTGTATGTCAACGACGCATTCGGAAGCGCGCATCGCGCGCACGCGTCGACCGCAGGTATCACCCGACATCTGCGACCGGCAGTGGCCGGGTTGCTGATGGAGAGTGAGCTGGCCTACCTCGGCGGCGCACTCGATGACCCCAAGCGGCCCTTCGTCGCCATTCTTGGCGGTTCGAAGATCTCCGGCAAGATCGACGTCGTCGAAGCACTGCTGCCACAGGTGGACGCGTTGTTGATCGGTGGCGCAATGGCCTGCACGTTCTACAAGGCACTCGGCTTCGAAACCGGCAAATCGCTGGTGGAGCCTGATCGGGTGGAAATGGCGAAGGATCTGATCGAGCGTGCCGGCAGCCTGCTCATTTTGCCGCATGATGCGACGGTCGCGAAGGGCATGGATCAGCCGAAGTCAGCGCACGCGGTCAAGCGCGACGCCATTCCCTCCGACGAAGCAATGCTCGACATCGGTCCGGATTCGGCGCAGAGCTACGCGCGTGCGATCTTGTCGGCCAAGACGATTCTCTGGAACGGTCCGATGGGTGTGTTCGAAAAGCCACCGTTTGACGCTGGCACCCGCGCGATCGCCACCGCGATGGCAGCCGCGACCGGCAAAGGGGCGATCACGATCGTCGGCGGCGGTGATTCCGCAGCGGCGGTCGTCGAGGCAGGACTGGGTGAAATGATGAGTCACGTGTCCACGGGCGGCGGAGCCAGCCTCGAATTTCTCGAGGGCAAGGAACTTCCCGGCGTGGCCGCTCTGGACGAGAAGGGGACCGCTTGAAGCTGCCGATCTTTGCTGCGAACTGGAAAATGCATCACGGCCCGAGTGATGCGCGGGCGTTCATGAAGAGTTTCCTGCCGCACTATCCGCGGCAGCAGGATCGCAAGGTCCTGTTCTTCCCGAATGCACTCTCCGTGACCACGGTGAGCGAACTCGTGCGCGACCGGCCTGACCTCGAGGTTGGCATCCAGAACATCCACTGGGAGGACAAGGGCGCGTTCACCGGTGAGAATTCGGCAGCGATGGCACGTGACTCGGGTGCGACGCATGTGCTGGTCGGTCACTCCGAGCGCCGACATGTCTTTGGCGAGACCGATACCGAGTCGAACCTGAAGGTGAAGGCGGCGTTCCGGGCCGGCCTGACCCCGGTGCTCTGCATCGGCGAGCTGCTGGCGGAGCGCGACGCGGGCAACACGGAAGCCACCGTACTGCGTCAGTTGCTGGCCGGCATCGATGGAGTGGAGGAGGGTCAGGTGGCGTCCATGATGTTCGCGTACGAGCCGGTGTGGGCCATCGGCACCGGCCGGACGGCGACGCCCGACGATGCCAGTGCCGTGCACGCCGCCATCATCGCCGCGCTCAAGACGGCGATCGGGGAGCGCGCGTTGGGCATCCCGATTCTCTACGGTGGGAGCGTGAACCGCGGCAACGCCACCAGTCTGTTGGCGGCCCCCGATGTGGATGGTGTGCTGGTGGGTGGCGCGAGCCTGGACGCGGACGGCTGGAACGCAATCGTCCGCGCTTGATTCGGGGGGCCGGAGTCGCTTCCTTTCGTGGCTAGTTCTGAGACGTCTCCGACCCATCCGATCCGATGTACACGTTCCTGCTCGTTCTCCTGATCCTGATCGCGATCGTCTTGATTGCGGTCATCCTGCTTCAGTCCGGCAAAGGCGGCGGAATGGCTGCCAGTTTCGGTGGCGCGACCTCTTCGTCCGATTCGCTGATCGGGACCCGCCAGGCGGGGAATCTGCTGACCAAGATCAGCTGGTGGGGCGGTGGCGCGTTTCTCTTTCTGTCGCTCGTCCTGCAGCTGATGACAACACGGCAGCGCGCACCCAAGTCGGTGCTCGATAACGCGTTCTCCACGCCAGCCGCCCCGGCGCCGACGGCACCAGCCACGGGTGCGCCAGGCGCTCCGGCGGCTGGGACCGCCCTTCCGCTCACTCCTGCCGCTCCCGCAGCGCAGACGCCGGCTCCGGCAACGCCCGCACCCGCCAAGCCGTGAGCAGCACCGTAGCAGCGCTGTCGCTCGATACCGTCCCCGGGGTATTGCTCCTCGAGGACGGTTCGACGTTCCGGGGGTTCGTCAACGCGAACACCCAGCCGACCGTGGCCGAGGTGGTCTTCACGACCAACATGACCGGCTACCAGGAGGTCTTCACCGACCCCTCGTACAACGGCCAGATCGTGGTCATGACGACGCCTCAGATCGGGAACTACGGCGTGAACACGGAAGACCCGGAAAGCGGCAGGGTGCAGGTTTCGGGTGTCGTCGTGCGCGAGATGTCGAGGACCTACTCGAGTTGGCGGGCGACCGGCGATCTGCCCTCGTGGCTGGCCGATGCGGGCGTCCCTGCCTTGCAGGGCGTCGATACCCGGCGCCTGACGAGGCATTTGCGTAGCGCGGGTGTGATGCTGGGCGTCATTTCCGTTGGTGACGCTCCCTCCGACGCCGCCCGCGCCGCACTGGCCGCGGCTCCGAAGATGGAGGGCGCGGATCTGGCGACGACTGCCGCGACGCAGGTGCGTTACGTCTACGGTGCCGAAAACTCGGCCCACCACATCGTCGCGGTCGACTTCGGGATCAAGGAGAACATGCTTCGGCTGTTCTCGGATGATGGTTGCAAGGTCACCGTCGTACCGAGTACCACGACCGCCGAGGAGATTCTGGCGCTCAAGCCGGATGGTGTGTTTCTCTCGAATGGCCCTGGGGATCCGTCGGCAATCGGCTATGCGCCGGCGATGATCCGAGGGGTGGCAGAGAGCGGCACACCAGTGTTCGGCATCTGCCTGGGGCATCAGCTCATCGGGTTGACCTTTGGCGGCCACACCCGGAAAATGCCGTTCGGCCACCGCGGCGGGAATCAGCCGGTGAAGGAACTGGCCACGGGCAAGGTGTTGATCACCTCGCAGAACCATGGCTTTGCCGTGGCCGGTGACGCCTCTGAAGTGACGGGTTCGTCTGAGCTCGAGGTGACCCACGTGAACCTGAACGACGGCACGATCGAGGGGCTTCGCCACCGCACCCTCCCCGTCTTCGCGGTACAGTACCATCCCGAGGCGGCCCCAGGGCCTCACGATGCCCGGCCGGTCTTCCACGACTTCATGGCGACGCTGCGATCAAGAGCCTAAAGTCAGGCAACCTCTTGACTGACAACACTCTACGTGGCTAGCTTCGCGCCCGAGCCCGGTGTCATCCGGGTGTTGACTCCTTGAGGGCGTCCATGACGAAAGCCGATCTGGTGGAGCGGGTCACCGAGCAGATTTCTCGCACGGCCGGACCGCTGATTTCCAAGAAGGATTGTGCGCGTGTCGTGGATGCGTTTCTCGACGCGATCAAGGACGCGATGAAGGACCAGAAGAACATCGAGGTTCGCGGGTTTGGCACTTTCAAGATCCGTCAGCGGAAGACCCGGATGGCGCGGAATCCGCGAACGGGAGAGCCCGTCGAGGTGTCTGCACGCCCGGTGCCGGTGTTCAAGCCCTCGAAGGAACTGCGCGCCATGGTAGCGGGCGAGGAAGTGCCGGAAGGTGGCTTTGCCGAGGATGACGATGACTTCGACGACTGAGCTGCGTCGGTAAGCCGAAGTGTCGCATGCGGATAGCAGCCGGTGCGAGTGAAGTGGGGCGCCCGGGCGGGTGCCCCGTTCGCGTCTGGGACACGACGCTGGAACGATCCGGGCGGCCGCGCGCTATCTTCGTGCATCCTCACGCACTGACCCGACATGAATCAGCTTCAGGTTCTGCTCTTCGCCTCGTACGCCGACGCGTTTGGCGCCAGCACCGTTACGGTGGCGGTGCCTGACCCAGCGACCGTGGCGGATGTGGTCGGCGCGCTCCGCAGCCTGCCTGGCGGCGACGTGCTGCCTGAGGCGCCGCTGGTTGCGGTAGACCGGCGGTACACCCGGGGGCCTGTCGCCGTGCACGCGGGGCAGGAAATCGCCGTCATTCCTCCGGTGGCCGGCGGATGATCCGGACGGCGATCACTGACCAGGCCATAAACGCTGCGGCGCTGCTGGAGGAGGTGACCTCCGACGCGACGGGAGCGACGACGCTTTTTCTTGGCACCGTCCGCGACGTCAACGACGGGCGTGCGGTGACTGGCATCGAGTATTCCGCGTACACGGCGATGGCCGCCGAAGAGCTGCAGCGGATCGCGGAGGAGGCATCGCTGCGGTTCGATGGGTTGCGGATCGCCGTCGAGCATCGCGTCGGCACACTTGCGTTGCGCGACGTCAGCGTGGCAATTGCCGTTGCACACGCGCGCCGCGCGCCGGCCCTCGAGACGTCGCGCTTCATCATTGAGGCGCTCAAGCAACGCGTCCCGATCTGGAAGCGAGAACAGTACGTCGATGGCGACCGGCAGTGGGTCGACCCGACGACGCAGCATGTCAGCGCGGCTGCGCCATGAGCGACGACGTCACGCTCACGGACCAGTTCGGGCGGAGCATCGAGTACTTGAGGATCTCGGTCACCGATCGCTGTAATTTCCGTTGTACGTACTGCATGCCTCTCGAGGGCCTGCCGTGGCTGCCCAAGGCCGACATCCTCTCGTACGAGGAAATCGTCGCCATCGTGGCGCAGCTGGCGCCACTGGGATTGCGCCGCATCAGGCTCACCGGCGGCGAACCGACGATTCGGCCAGATTTGGCTGCGCTCGTGCGCCAGCTGCGCGCCATCCGAGGTGTGCAGGACATCGCCCTGTCGACCAATGGCGTCCGGTTGCCAGAGCTCGCACAGCCGCTCCGAGACGCGGGGCTCGATCGCGTCAACATGAGCGCCGACAGCCTTCGGAGCGATCGAATCACGGCGATTGCGCGTCGCAGCTTTGCGTTCGACCCGGTCGCGTCGCTGATCGCCGCAGAGTCTGCGGGCCTGTCGCCGATCAAGGTGAACGTGGTCGTGATGCGTGGCGTGAATGACGACGAGGTCGTCGATTTTGCGCGACTGACGCAGGATCATCCGTGGCATGTGCGCTTCATCGAACTGATGCCGGTTGGCGACATGCAGGCACTGACGTGGGAACACGTCGTACCCACCAGCGAGATTCTCGATCGTCTGGCGGTGGTGGACCGGCTGGCGGCGGACGACGGACCAGCGCGCGGGAACGGTCCTGCGGCCTATTACCGGTTCCCCGGTGCCCCGGGTACGGTAGGCGTGATCACCCCAATGACGCACACCTACTGTGGCACCTGCAACCGAGTGCGCCTCACCGCTGACGGTCGCCTCCGGACGTGCCTGTTCGGCGACCACGAGGTGAACCTGCGGGACGCGCTGCGTGCCGGCCAGCCACTCGAGCCGCTGTTCCGGGAGGCACTGGCCGGCAAGCCCAAGGAGCACGCGCTGCTCCAGATGCAGGTGGGTGGCTTGCGCGCACTGAGCCAGGTCGGTGGTTAGCGTGGCTGGGCACCTCGTTGTCGCATCGGGTGTTGTTATCTAGGTTTCCGTCGATACTCGACAGTGATGGTTACCCGCATCAGAGCACAGATGCGACTGACGCATACCTCTCAGATCGACTGACACAAATGGTGAACAAGATCACGGTCGTAGGCGCCGGCAATGTCGGCGCAACTGCGGCTCAGCGCATCGCCGAGAAGGAACTGGCGCGCCATGTGGTGATGGTGGACGTGGCGGAAGGGGTGCCGCAAGGCAAGGGCCTCGACCAATACCAGAGCGCGCCGATCGAGGGATTCGACTCGCTCGTCATCGGCAGCAACGGCTACGCAGAATCGGCGGGCAGCGACATCGTCGTGATCACCGCCGGCATCCCGCGCAAGCCCGGCATGTCGCGCGACGATCTGGTCAACACCAACGCCGGCATCATGAAGGCGGTCTGTACGCAGGTGAAGGCCACTTCGCCGAATGCGATCGTCATCGTGGTATCGAATCCGCTCGACGTGATGTGCTACGTCGCCAAGGAAGTCACGGGCTTCCCGCGCGAGCGCGTGATCGGCATGGCCGGCGTGCTGGACACGGCTCGGTATTGCGCCTTCCTGGCGATGGCCATGGATGTGTCGGTCAAGGACATCCGAGCGATGGTCCTCGGCGGGCATGGCGACACGATGGTGCCCTTGGTCAGCTACACCTCGGTCAGCGGCATCCCGGTGACGCAGCTGCTCGACAAGCCGACGCTGGATGCGATCGTGCAGCGGACGCGTGACGGCGGCGCGGAGATCGTCAAGTATCTCAAGACGGGTTCGGCGTACTACGCCCCGTCGGCCGGCGCCGTGCAGATGGTCGAAGCCATCGTCAATGACCAAAAGCGCATTCTGCCGTGTGCCGCATGGCTCGAGGGGGAGTACGGGATGTCCGGACTGTACCTCGGCGTGCCCTGCAAGCTCGGGCGCAACGGCCTCGAGAAAGTGATTGAGGTGGAGTTGTCGGCCGACGAGCGAGCGGCGCTCGAGAAGAGCGCGCAGGCGGTGCGCGAACCGATGGCCGCACTCACAATCTGAGCACTCTTCGAGCGGCGGGTCTGGGCGAGGTGCCCGACCCGCCGCTCGACCATTCTGACCCAGTTCCGGAGCATTCTGCTCGATGAACAAGGTGTTGACGTTCTGGCGCTCCACCATCGGGAAAAAGGTGGTGATGGGCGTGACGGGGCTGATCGGCCTCGGCTTCGTGATCGGCCACATGGCGGGCAATCTGCAGGCCTTCTCCGGTGCGGAGAAGCTCGATGCCTATGGCGCGTTGCTGCACGGCCCGCTGCATGAGCTCGTCCTGCTCGCGCGCGTGGTGCTGATTGCGTCAGTGCTGCTGCACGTGACCGCGGCCTATCAGCTGACGATGCTCTCGCGTGCGGCGCGGCCGGTTGGGTATGCGGGGCGCAAGCCGCAGGTGAGCACGCTGGCCTCGAAGACGTTGCGCTGGGGCGGCGTGCTCCTGCTGGTGTTCATCGTCTTCCACATCCTGCACTTCACGATCGGCACGGTGCATCCGGATTTCGCGGAAGGAAAGATCTACCAGAACCTGGTCACCGGGTTTGCCGTGAAGTGGGTGGCCGCGTTCTATCTGGTGGCCATGGTGGCGCTCGGGATGCATCTCTTCCACGGTGCGTGGAGTTCAATGCGGACCCTCGGACTGGCGCAGCCGAGCGCGCATCCGCTGAAGCGCTATCTGCCAGTAGTGCTGGCCATTGTCATCTCGTCCGGGTTCGCGGTCATTCCGCTGGCCTTCCTTCTCGGTGTTCTCAAGTAGTCGGGCGCAAAGCATATGGAATTGAAGTCCAAGATCCCGTCGGGTCCACTCGAGCAGAAGTGGGATTCGCACCGCTTCAACATGAAGCTCGTGAATCCGGCCAACAAGCGGAAGTATCACGTCATCGTGGTTGGCGCCGGCCTTGCCGGTGCGTCCTCCGCGGCGACGATGTCCGAGCTCGGCTACAAGGTGTCGTGCTTCGTGTATCACGATTCGCCGCGCCGTGCGCATTCGATCGCCGCGCAGGGCGGCATCAATGCCGCCAAGAATTATCAGAACGACGGCGATTCCATCAAGCGTCTGTTCTACGATACGATCAAGGGCGGTGACTTCCGCGCCCGCGAGGCGAATGTGTATCGCCTGGCGCAGTGTTCGGTGAACATCATCGATCAGTGTGTCGCGCAGGGCGTGCCATTCGCGCGCGAGTATGGCGGCCTGTTGACGAATCGTTCGTTTGGCGGTGCGCAGGTCAGCCGCACCTTCTACGCGCGTGGCCAGACTGGCCAGCAGCTGCTGCTTGGCGCCTACCAGGCGCTGGAGAAGCAGATCGGCAAGGGAGCGGTCACGATGCACACGCTCACCGAAATGGTCGACGTGGTGCTGGTGGACGGCGTCGCGCGCGGCATCGTCGCGCGTGATCTGCGCACCGGAAAGATCTCGACGCATCTGGCGGATGCGGTGGTGCTGGCGACCGGTGGCTATGGCAACGTGTTCTTTCTATCCACCAACGCCAAGCAGTCGAACGTGACAGCGACATGGCGCGCGTACAAGCGGGGCGCCGCCTTCGCCAATCCGTGCTTCACGCAGATTCATCCCACCTGTATTCCGCAGGCCGGCGACCATCAGTCGAAGCTGACGCTGATGTCGGAATCGCTCAGGAATGATGGACGCTGCTGGGCCCCGCTGAAGAAGGGAGACACGCGAAACCCTCGCGACATTCCCGAGGCGGAACGCGACTACTTCCTCGAGCGGAAGTATCCGAGCTTCGGCAATCTGGCGCCGCGCGACATTGCCAGCCGCGCCGCGAAGGAAGTGTGTGATGAGGGTCGCGGCGTCGGTGAGACAGGTCTTGGCGTGTACCTCGACTTCGCCGATTCCATCAAGCGACTCGGCGACACGGCCATCTCGGAGCGGTATGGCAATCTCTTCGAGATGTATGAACGCATCACCGACGAAGATCCATACAAGCAGCCGATGCGCATCTATCCTGCCGTCCATTACACGATGGGTGGAACCTGGGTGGACTACAACCTGATGAGTACGATCCCCGGGCTGCACGTGCTCGGCGAAGCGAACTTCTCCGACCACGGCGCCAACCGGCTTGGCGCGAGCGCGCTGATGCAGGGGCTGGCTGACGGCTATTTCGTGATTCCGGTGACGATCGGCGACTATCTCGCGCAGGCCAAGCTGGCGCCGATGACGCTTGATCATCCGGAAGTGCGTGCGGCCGAATCCGCAGCCAACGACCGCATGAAGCGCTTGATCAACATCAAGGGCAAGCGGTCGGCTGACAGCTTCCATCGCGACCTGGGCAAGATCATGTGGGACAAGTGCGGCATGGCACGCAACACCGAGTCGCTCACGACCGCCATCCAGGATATCGGCGGCCTGAAAGAGGAGTTCTGGAAGAATGTGAGCGTGCCCGGTAGCGATGCCGATCTGAATCAGGCGCTCGAAAAGGCCAATCGCGTGGCCGACTTCATGGAACTGGGGGAGTTGATGTGCCGCGACGCGCTGGAGCGCGAGGAAAGCTGCGGAGGACATTTCCGCACCGAGTACCAGACGCCCGACGGTGAGGCGTTGCGCAATGACGACACCTTCGCGCACGTCGCCGCGTGGCAGTACAATGGCGAGAACGCAAGCCCGTCGCGTCTCGTGGAACCCCTCACGTTCGAGAGCGTGCAGCTCAGCCAGCGGAGCTACAAGTGATGAATTTCACATTGAAGGTGTGGCGACAGGCCAATACGGCGAGTGCCGGACGTCTCGAGACGTACGCGGCGAAGGGTATCCCGTCGGACGCCTCGTTCCTCGAAATGATCGACATCGTCAACATGCACCTCGAGGAAGAGGGCAAGGAGCCGATCGCCTTTGCCCACGACTGCCGGGAGGGGATCTGCGGCAGTTGCAGCATGATGATCGACGGCGTGGCACACGGGCCGGTGAAGGGGGCTGCCACCTGTCAGGTTCACATGCGAACGTTCACTGACGGTCAGGAGATCACCATCGAGCCGTGGCGCTCGGTGGCATTCCCCGTGCTGAAGGATCTGATCACCGATCGCAGCGCGTTCGACCGCATCATTCAGGCGGGCGGCTACATCAGCGCACCGACTGGTGGTGCTCGCGACGCGAATGAGATTCTGATTGGCAAGCTTGAATCGGACTCAGCCATGGATGCTGCGGCGTGTATCGGCTGTGGTGCCTGTGTCGCGGCCTGTCCGAACGGCTCGGCGTCACTGTTCACCGGCGCCAAGATCTCGCACCTCGGTCGGCTGCCGCAGGGACAGCCAGAGCGTTATCGCCGAGTGGAGGCAATGGTGGCGCAGATGGATGAGGAGCATTTCGGGCATTGCACCCTGTATGGCGAATGCCAGGAGGCGTGTCCCAAGCAGATCTCCATCGACGTCATCTCGCAGATGAATCGCGATTTCATCGTCGCTTCGGCAACCAAGCGACCTGAGATGACATCGGCCGGCGCTGGTTGATCCGGTCACGGAGAGCAAAACGAAGGGCCCGGCACCGACACTCGGTCCCGGGCCCTTTGCGCAGAATCGACACTCAGGTCAAAGCTTGGGCAGGGTGATGCCGACCTGTGCCTGATACTTGCCGCGTTTGTCCCGATAGCTGACGTCAGGAGGGGCATTCCCCTGCAGAAAGAGCACCTGCGCGATGCCTTCGTTGGCGTAGATTTTCGCCGGCAACGGCGTGGTGTTCGAGATTTCGAGGGTGACGAAGCCCTCCCACTCGGGTTCGAACGGCGTGACGTTGGTGATGATCCCACAGCGGGCGTAGGTCGATTTTCCCACGCAAATCGTGAGGATGTCGCGCGGAATTCTGAAGTATTCCACCGAGCGGGCCAGCGCGAAGCTGTTGGGGGGCACGATGCAGTGGTCCCCCTCGAACTCGACGAAGCTTTTTGGGTCGAAGTCCTTGGGGTCCACGATCGAGCTGAGGACGTTAGTGAAGATCTTGAATTCCCGGGCCACTCGCATGTCATAGCCATACGAGGAGACCCCGTAGCTGATGACACCGTCACGGACCTGTCGGTCTTCGTAGGGTTCGATCATACCGTGGTCCAGCGCCATGCGGCGGATCCACGCGTCGTTCATGATAGGCATGGCGCGGGAAGGTAGCGGGCGCGGTGCCACCGTGCCACCGAGCGGACGCCGGTGCTGCGCCGCGGGTTCCACGGCGTGGCGAACGACGAGCAGCACCGGAGCGTTGAAGTACGTCTGCTGGAGGGCTAGGTTGCCTTGACCGGTTAGTGAAATTTTTCACGAGCATTTGACCACGAATGGGGCTCCAAGCGTATCTGCCTATCCTGATGTTGATCGGTTTCGTTCTGTTGAACGCTGCCGTGATCATCGGTATTTCCCAATGGGCCATGCGTCGACGCCCGACCGCCGTGAAGTCGGAAGCCTACGAGTCTGGCATCCCGGTGATCGGCGACGCCCGAGAGCGATTTTCGGTCAAGTTTTACCTAGTGGCGATGTTGTTCATCGTGTTTGACATCGAGACCGTCTTTCTCATCCCGTGGGGCACGGCGTTTCGGCGGCTGTCGTGCTCGGATGCGCTCGTCGATGGCGTGTGCCGCGGGGCAACCAGTTTTTTCGGTCTCGGTGAGATGCTCGTCTTCATGGCGATTCTGGCGGTTGGCCTGACATACGTATGGCGCAAGGGAGCACTCCAATGGGACTGACACCCACTGCCAGCGCGACGTCGCGCGTGACCTACGATCCGCCGTCGCAGGATGGCTGGGTGACCACCCGCCTCGAATTCCTGGTGAACTGGTCGCGAGCCAATTCGCTGTGGCCGATGCCATTTGGCACCGCCTGCTGCGCGATCGAGTTCATGGCGACGGCTGCCAGTCGATTCGATCTGGCGCGATTTGGCATGGAGCGGCTCAGCTTCTCGCCGCGGCAGGCGGACGTGTTGCTGTGCGCCGGGCGCGTGCCGTACAAGCTGGCCCCCGTGATCCGGCGCATCTACGAGCAGATGCCGCAGCCCAAGTGGGTGATTGCAATGGGCGCCTGCGCGTCGAGTGGCGGGATGTTCGACAACTACGCGGTGGTGCAGGGCATCGACACCATCATTCCCGTCGATGTCTATGTGCCTGGGTGCCCGCCGCGCCCGGAAGCGCTGATGTACGGTATCATGATGCTGCAGGACAAGGTCATGCAGCAGCGTTCGATCTCCGATCAGGCGCAATACGACGAAATCACGATCGACCCGACGTCACGGCTCTACATCCCGCCGTCGCGGATTGACGAATTGTCGGAGCCCTTTGGCAACTCCGTGCACCAGACGCGGTCAGCGCCATGACTGTCGTCATGCCAGGATCGGCGCTTCCGGCGAGCACCCCCGATCCCGTCACGCCTCGCAACGTGCCGCATCGCGGTGGTGAGGCAAATCCGTCCATCGATGCATTGCGCGGGCAGTTCGGCGCTACGATTGGCCGGCATGACGTGATGTGGGGCGAGACCACGGTCTGGATCGACGCCACGAAAATCCGCGAGGTCGCGCTCTGGCTCCGCGACGATCCGTCGCAGCAGTACGACTATCTCGTCGACATCACGGCCGTCGAACATCGCGACCCGGCCCTCCCGATGGAGATGGTCTGGCATCTGCGCTCGCTGCCGTACCGGCGGTTTCTGCGACTCAAGTCTGCGCTGCCACCTGAGGCGGAGCTCGAAGTGCCCAGTCTCGAGCCGGTGTACAAGGCCGCGAATTGGCTGGAACGCGAGGTGTACGACATGTTCGGCATCCGCTTCGCCGGACACTCCGATCTGCGACGGATTCTCCTCTGGGACAGCTATGCCGAGGGGTTTCCGCTCCGCAAGGACTTTCCGCTGCGCGGTCGCTTCAGTCGGTCGGAGCAGTTGTCGCAGGCGCTGTTGTCGAACCCGGACGCGAAGTACTCGATGGAAGAGCTGAGCGTCGCGGACGCCTTCCACGAGTTGCCAGCCGACATGCGTGCGCGCCTGCTGCGCGACCAGGCTGGGAGCTGACGCATGGCGACCACGACACGCACGGTCGAAGTCGAGTTGGCGACCCAGACACTCGGCGCCAACGGTCGCTTGCAACGCGTTCCGCTGACCGTCGACGCCGGTGGCGCGGTGATGCCGATCGATCTTGCGCCAGGTTCGGAGCCCGATATGGGCAGCGAGCGGATGCTGATCAACATTGGACCACAGCATCCGGCCACGCACGGTGTGCTGCGTCTGGTGCTCGAACTCGATGGTGAAACGGTGATCCGCTGCGTGCCGCACATCGGCTATCTGCACTGCGGCTTCGAGAAGATCGGCGAGTACCGTCAGTACAATCAGATCATCCCGTGGACCGACCGCGAGGACTATCTGAATTCGATGGGCAACAACATCGCTTACGCACTTGGGTGTGAGCGGCTGTTCGGCATCGAGATCACTCCGCGCTGCACGGTGCTGCGCGTGATCGCGATGGAACTCTCGCGGATCATTTCGCACCTGGTCTGGCTCGGCACTACGGCGGTCGACATGGGGGCGTTCACGCCGTTCCTGTGGACCTTTCAGGAACGGGAGACCGTCTACAATCTCTTCGAGAGCTGGGTGGGCGCGCGCCTCACCACCAGCGCCTCGCGGATCGGCGGCATGGCAGCGGACCTGCCGCCGGGTTGGGTGGACGGCTTGAAGGGGTTCCTGCGCTCGTTGCCAAAGACGCTCGACGAGACCGACCGGATGCTCACGCGAAACGGTATCTGGGTGGGTCGCACGGTCGGCCTGGGAGTCATGTCGGCATCCGAAGCCATCAACTACGGCCTCTCCGGACCCATGCTGCGGGCCTCAGGCGTCGCCTACGATGTGCGCAAGGATTTTCCGTACCTCGACTACGACACCTACGACTGGGACATCATCGTGGGCAGCAAAGGTGACGTCTACGACCGGTACCTCGTGCGTCTCGAGGAGATGCGTCAGAGCGTTCGCATCATCGAACAAGCGATCGAGCGCCTGCCGGACGGTCCGCTGAACGTCGATGACCCGCGCGTGATCCTGCCGCCAAAGAGCAAGGCCACCAGTGAAATGGAATCGATGATTCATCATTTCAAGCTGGTCATGGAGGGCCCGCGTCCGCCCGCTGGCGAGTGCTACGTGCCAACCGAAAGTCCAAAGGGCGAGAAGGGGTACTACATGGTGAGCGACGGCACGTCCAAGCCGGTGCGGTGGCGCATTCGCCCACCAGCATTCGTGAATCTCTCCGCGATTGCGAAGATGGCAGAAGGGCACCTGTTGTCTGACGTGATTGCGATCAATGCCAGCATCGACATCGTGATGGGTGAGATCGACCGATGAGTCTGCACGCGATGGCGCCGCACGGACACGACCAGCACGCCGACCACGTGCCGGTGTTCACTGGCGCGCGGCGCGCCGAGCTCGACGAGCTGCTGACGCGCTACCCGACCAAGATGGCCGCCCTCCTGCCGGCGCTCTGGATGTTGCAGGAAGATCGCGGCTGGGTGAGTCCGGATGGCATGGCGGAAGTGGCGCGCGAGCTGGAGCTCACGCCAGCGTATGTCCAAGGCGTCGTCACGTTCTACACGATGTACCACCAGCATCCGGTGGGCCGGCACTTCGTGCAGGTGTGCACGACGACACCGTGCAATGTGTGCGGTGCCGAGGATGTCGTGAACGCCTTCCTGCGCGAGACCAAGTGCGGTGAGCTCGGCGTCACCTCACCCGACGGTCGTTTCACCGTGATCGAGGTCGAGTGTCTGGGGGCCTGCGGTTTCGCGACACCGGTCATGGTGAATGGTACGATGATCGAATGCGTCTCTGTCGACTCGGTGAAGGACTTGCTGGCGGGGCTCGACTGATGGGATATCCGCATCCGTCACATTCGCGCGAAACACCGGTGCTCTCGAAGTACTTCGGCGATGCCGAGGCGAGAACGCTTGCCGGCTGGCAGGCGCGTGGTGGGTATGAGACGCTTAGGCAGGCGCTGGCAACCGATCCGGTCGAGGTGCAGAACGTCGTGAAGGATTCCGGCCTTCGCGGCCGCGGCGGTGCGGGCTTTCCGACGGGCGTGAAGTGGAGCTTCATGAAGCCGGACGGCAAGACGCATTATCTCTGCATCAATGCAGACGAGTCGGAGCCGGGAACCTTCAAGGATCGCGAGCTGATGCGCTGGACGCCGCATCAACTGGTGGAAGGAACCGCGATTGCGGCGCATGCCATCTACGCCGAGACGGCCTACATCTACATCCGTGGTGAGTACACGGAGCCGATCGCACGGGTCAGGGAAGCGGTGCGCGAAGCGTATGCGGCGGGCATTCTGGGCGCCAACGCGATGGGCAGTGGCAAGCGGGTGGATGTGCACGTCCACAAGGGCGCTGGTGCCTACATCTGCGGTGAAGAAACGGCGCTGATGAACTCCCTCGAGGGACGGCGCGGCAACCCGCGGATCAAGCCGCCGTTTCCCGCCGTCGCCGGCCTGTTTGCCAAGCCCACCACCATCAACAACGTCGAGACGGTCTGCGCAGCAACGCATGTGCTCAGGAATGGCGCCGATTGGTACAAGTCGCTCTCCAACCCCGCCAACCCCAAGAGCACGGGCACGAAACTGTTCTCCGTCTGCGGCAACGTGGCCCGGCCGGGTAACTACGAAGTGGGCATGGGATTCTCAATGAAGGAGTTTCTCTGGGACCTGTGTGGTGGGCCGCCAGCGGGACGATCCTTCAAGGCGATCATCCCCGGCGGTTCATCGGTGCCGATCCTGACTCCTGAAGAATGCGAAACGGCGGTGATGGACTATGAAGGCATTCAGGCCGCAGGTTCGCTGCTTGGTTCGGGCGGTGTGATCTGTTTCGACGACTCGCAGGACATGGTCCGGCAGATCGCGCGGCTGGCGCGGTTCTATGCGCACGAGAGCTGCGCGCAGTGCACCCAATGCCGTGAAGGCACCGCCTGGACCACCAGAATCCTCGAACGCATCCGCGACGGTCAAGGCACGATGAAGGATCTCGACACGCTGCTCGAAATTGCCGACAACATGACGGGCAAGACGATCTGTGTGTTGAGTGATTCCTGCGCTACGCCGGTAGTGAGCGGGTTGAAGAAGTTCCGGCACGAATTCGAAGCGAAGATTCCGAAGAATCGCTCGTCGGTGATGATTCCGGGTTTCTCCCCAGCGGCGGCCTGAAATGACGGCCCCTGCGGCGCCCGCAAATCCGGGCATGGTGACGCTGACCATCGAAGGGCGCGAAGTGATCGTGCCCCCGGGAACGAATCTCATCGAGGCGGCCAAGACCGCTGGTGTACTCGTTCCGCATTACTGCTATCACCCGTCGCTGCCGGTGGCGGGCGTCTGCCGTATGTGTCTGGTGGAAGTCGAGAAGTTTCCGAAACTCGCACCCGCCTGTGCCACCAGCGTCGGCGAGGGGCAGGTGGTGCATGTGCACTCGGAGAAGGCGCGTGAGGCACGCAAGGGTGTCCTGGAGTTCCTGCTGATCAATCATCCGCTCGATTGCCCGATCTGCGATCAGGCCGGCGAATGCGAATTGCAGGATTACACCTTCGCCGAAGGCCGCAAGGATTCCAGGTACATGGAACCGAAGCGCTTCAATCCGATGGAAGATTTCGGTGGCGATGTGTTGTACGTGCCCAATCGCTGCATCCTCTGCACACGCTGCGTGCGCTTCATGGACGTCGTTGCACACGATCCCGTGCTGAACGTGAGCGAGCGCGGTGATCGCGCCTACATCGGCAAGTTCGAGGGCAGTGATCTGACGCACGAATGGGCGTCCAACGTCGTCGATCTCTGCCCCGTGGGCGCCTTGCTGTCGAAGGATTTTCTGAACAAGGCGCGTGCGTGGGAGCTGGACCGCACCGCGTCGATCTGCCCGAGCTGCTCGCAGGGCTGCAATGTCACGCTCGAAATGCGAGACAACGTGGTGGTGCGGATCCGCCCGCGACCGAACATGGCGGTGAATCAGCATTTCGCGTGCGAGACGGGTCGACTGAATTATCGTTGGATCAATCGACGCGATCGACTCGAGTATCCGCAGGTGCGGACGGCGGATGGACTCGTCACGGCGTCGTGGAGCGATGCGATTGCGAAGGCTGCCGCGCTGCTGACCGGCACCAGACGCGTCACTGTTCTGGCGTCGCCGTCGCTGTCGAACGAGACGCTCTTCCTGCTTGGCCGCTTGGCAGCGCAGGTCGGCGCCACCACGGTGACGACGATCCGTCGCGGACATGAAGCGCCGCTACCCGGCGTTCCGGATCTGTCCTTGCGGGCAGAACGGGCCGCGAACCATACCGGGGCCGAGGTGTTCGGTTTCGTCGACTCCGCGTCGCCTCTGGCCTCGGTCGGGGCGGACGACGTCCTGATTCTCGCGGACGCGGCTGGGATGGTCCCGACGCTGCCAGCCGGCTCCACGATCATCGTGATGGGCACCGTCCTCGACGACGCGATGCGCGAACTCGCCGCCGTGGCGCTGCCGATCTGCAATTTCGCTGAAGAAGACGGCACGTTCACAAACCTTCGTGGTCGTGTGCAGCGGTTTCTGCAGGCCAAGGCCCCTCCTGCCCAGGTCAGGCCGAGCTATCGCGTGGCCGGTGATCTGGCGACAGCCACGGGTGCCGGCACATTCCCCGCGCTCGCCAGCGACGTGTTCGGTGCCCTCGCCGCACACGTCCCCGCATTCGCCGGTCTCAGTTACCGGAACCTCGGCCTGCAGGGCAGCGTGACGGCTGCACCGGCTGAGGTCACGGCCTGATGGGCCCCCTGTTGATGTCTCCAATCACCGACAACAACACGGCCTTCGTCATCGCGTCGGTGATCAAGGTCCTGGTCTTCTTCGGTGTGTATCTCGTCACGGTGGCACTGCTGACGCTCGCGGAGCGGAAGGTGAGTGCCTGGATTCAGGACCGTCATGGCCCGAATCGCGCGGGCCCGGGCGGACTGTTGCAGCCCGTTGCGGATGGCGTCAAGAATTTCATGAAAGAGGAGCTCTCGCCGGGTGCGGGCAACAGTGTGCTCTTCACGCTGGCACCGGTCATCGCGTTCTGCACAGCGCTGGTGAGTTGGGCGGTGATTCCGTTTGCGGCTCCGCTGCCGACGCCGTGGGGGGTCGTGACCCTCTCCGTCGCGGACCTGCCGGTCGGTTTCATCTTCACCCTCGCGATCTCGTCGCTTGGTGTCTTCGGGATCACGCTGGCGGGCTGGTCGTCGAACAACAAGTACTCGCTGCTTGGTGGGCTGCGGTCCAGCGCCCAGATGATCTCGTACGAGATTTCGATGGGATTGTCGATCATCCCGATCCTGTTGCTCGCGGGCAACGTGACGATGGGGAGCATCATTCATCAGCAGCAGTACGGCGGCTGGAATGTGCTCAATCTGTCGGTTGCGTTTCTGACGTTCCTGATCTCGGCCTTCGCCGAGACCAACCGATTGCCGTTCGATCTACCTGAAGCCGAGAGTGAGCTGGTCGCGGGATACCATACCGAATACAGCTCGATGAAGTTCTCGATGTTCTTCATCGCCGAGTTTGCGAACATGCTGACCGCCAGCGGCATGATGGCCACACTGTTCCTCGGCGGCTGGGACATTCCATTCACGGCCTGGGACAACAGCGGCGATCCGTCGGTGCTCAAGACGATCCTGACGCTGATGTCGTTCGCGCTGAAGGCCGGCTTCTTCCTTTTTCTGTACATGTGGATCCGCTGGACTCTGCCGCGGTTCCGCTATGACCAGCTGATGTCACTGGGGTGGCGCTTCCTGCTGCCGCTTTCACTGGGCTACATCGTCCTGATCGCCTCCGTGCTGCTCGGACTGCAGGCCGCCGGCGTGACCGCGGGCCCGATTCAGACCGGTGTGTTGCTGGTGCTGAACATCGTGGTGCTGCTCCTGGTCTTTGTGGTTTTCGATCGAGGTCGTTTGGTGAGCCCGACGACTTCCAAGATGTCGGCCGCAGAAATGCTTCGGCTGCGCACGCAGGATCGCGAGGAAGCCGCTGGCATCGCGAGCGTGCGACCGGAACCTGGGATGGGGGACTGATGACGATCAAGGTGAAGGTGATGGACCGGCCGGTGGAGCAGGTGAGTTACGTGCGGGCTACGCTGTCCGGCCTGGCGCACACCTTCAAGCATCTGGTCGACCCGCACAAGGTCACGACGCAGTATCCCGAGGAGAAGGAGGCGCTGTCGAAGCGCTGGCGCGGAACCCACCGAATGCTGACGAACGAGGATGGCAAGGCGAAGTGCGTCGGCTGCGGACTCTGTCCGACTGTGTGTCCTGCCAACTGTATCAAGCTGGTGCCGGGCGAAGATGAGCAAGGCAACCGCTTCCCGCTGGTCTTCGAGATCGATGAGTTCCGCTGCATCTTCTGCGGCTACTGCCAGGAAGTGTGTCCGGAGGAGGCGATTCACCTTGGTCGACACTACGAAAATGCAGAGTACACACGCGACGGCTTCGTCTACGATCTGGAGCGGTTGACGTCGCAAACGCATCCGGTCAGCGAGTTGTGGGATCCGGCTGATCCGGCAGGCGAGTGATGGGCACGTTCTACACGATCCATTTCTGGCTCTTTTCAGCCATGGCAATCGGCGCGGCGTTGACGATGGTCACGCGTCGCAGTCCGGTGGCGGCGGCGCTCTGGCTGGTGAATGTCATGTTCGCGCTGGCGGCGCTGTATGTCATGCTCGGCGCGCATTTCCTTGGCGCCGCCCAGGTGCTCGTGTATGCCGGTGCCATCATGGTCGTGTTCGTGTTTGTCGTGATGCTGCTCAACCTCGGCGAACACGATGTGCAGGAAAAGAGGAGCATGGGCGCGGCTGGAGCAGCCACATTGATCGGTGCCGCGCTCCTGGCTGAACTCACGTATGTGATCCGGGCGTCCGCGCTGCCGACCGATCGCCTCGCGACCATCGATGCCGATGCGCTGGCGCCGATCGCGAACTCGCTGTTCACCGAGAATCTGGTTGCCTTCGAAGTGACATCCGTGCTGCTGCTGGTTGCCGTCGTGGGCGCGGTGGTGCTGGCGAAGCGCGGGAAGGTTGCCGGCGAGGCGCGCACATGATCCGCGAGGCGTTGATCGTCTCGGCGATTCTTTTCAGCATCGGCGTGCTCGGTGTGCTGACGCGCCGGAATGCCTTGATTCTCTTCATGTGCGTCGAGTTGATGCTCAATGCCGTGAACCTGTCCTTTGTCGCCCTGTCCCGGCTGCACGGCGTGACCGGACAGGTCTTCGTGCTCCTGGTGATGACAGTCGCTGCTGCCGAGGCTGCGGTGGGCCTGGCAATCGTGATCAGTGTGTTCCGGCATTATCGCACCGTCGATCTCGGCCGAATTCGGCTGCTCAGAGGATAGCGACTCCCCACGCATGTCCATGTCCACGTCCGCATCACAACTCATCTGGCTGGTTCCGGCGTTGCCGTTCGTCGGCTTCGTGGCGAACGGGCTCCTGTCGCTGATTCCCGCCTGGCGAGGAGAGCGCGTCGATCACGCTCCGTCCGGACGTCGTACGACCGTGAGCGCAATTGGAATCGGCGTGATGCTGGGTGCCCTCGCCCTCAGCATCTGGCTGGCGACGAGCGTCAGCGGTGACGAGCTATCGATCACCTCGTCGCTTGGCCAGTGGATGACCGCTGGCGCATTTCAGGTCGACTGGACACTGCGGGTTGACCGCCTGAGCATTCTGATGATGCTGGTCATCACCGGCGTCGGGTCGCTGATCCACATCTACAGTGTCGGCTACATGGCCGATGATGCCGGCTTCGCCCGGTACTTCGCGTACCTGAATCTGTTTGTCGGGTTCATGCTGATGCTCGTGATGGGGGCCAATCTTCCGGTGCTCTTCATCGGGTGGGAAGGCGTCGGTCTGGCCTCATATCTGCTGATTGGTTTCTGGTTTGGCGAAACCGCGAATGCCATCGCTGGCAAGAAGGCATTCGTCGTCAATCGCATCGGCGACTTCGGGCTGCTGCTGGCCATGTTCATTCTGTTCACAAATCTTGGCTCGCTCGACTTCGACGTCATCGCCCGGAACCAGGGCGCGTTGGCGACACCACTCGTCACGGCGATCTGCCTGTTCATGTTCCTCGGCTGTGCCGGCAAGAGCGCGCAGCTCCCGTTGTACGTCTGGCTGCCGGACGCGATGGCCGGCCCGACACCGGTGTCCGCGCTGATCCACGCGGCGACGATGGTCACCGCAGGCATCTACCTGATCGTACG
>JBBQRH010000036.1:0-41018 GCA_038215035.1 Gemmatimonadales bacterium
TGCTGCCGTCTGCTCGATCCACTCACTCCAGAAACTGATGCCAGCCTTCAACGCGGCCAGTTGCACTTCGATCGCATCCGTCAGCAGGAGGCGAAGATCTTCTTCACGGTTCGGATCGGTTTCCGGCATGCGAATGGCCTCAGCGCAGCGTGTGTTCGGCGTGCACGATGCGCTGAGTATTGCTGTCATGCGTGCGAAGCGCAACGGTTCAGCGGGCGGCTCGCATGAGCTCGGACACGACGAATCAGCCGTTGAGTTTGCCGTCCGGACTCATCGTCCGCGATCGTGAACGTACGAGCGTCGTGAGCCGCGCAGTCAACGATCACACCGGCTGACCCGACGCGTCGTCACGCGAGGCGCTCAGCCTACGGCCGACTGAAAACCGCTCCATGCGGAATACCCTTCGCCGTTCCGCCGTGCGGCCACTGCTTCTGCTCCATGCGAAACCCAGGTATGGCCGCCCCGGCTTCGCGGAATCGCGTATCGAGCGCCAACTGGCCGGTCTTTTCGTCGAAACGTAGCATCTGCACCGTGTGCTCCATCGTCGCGTAGCCCGTCACCACCACCCGGCGATGGTCCGGCGATACCGAAATCCAGTGCGGCACATCGGTCGAGTCGAACGTGACGCGGCTGACCTCTTTCGGTGCTCGCGGGTCGGAGATATCGAGACTCACCACCGCGCTCCACGCTGGCACCGTGACGAGATAGTAGTGACCGACGATCGCCGGGATCGCGCAGCTTGTACCGTCCTTCTGCGGGAACGCCCCCACCTGCGTTGCGAGCGGGGTGTCGGTCTCGAGACTGTCGATGACGAACAGCCCGCAGCTGAACGTCGACACCAGCAATGTGCGCCCATCAGCCATCAGCCGTGGCTCGGCGGAGAGCGTACCGTTCGGCCCGGGTAGTGTGATGCTCTTCAGCAGTGAAAGATCCGAGAGCCGCCAGATTTGCAACGTGCGTGACGGTTCGAAAGAATGGTCATCCATGTCGGTGGACGTGGTCACGATACGATCGAGCAACGGTACGATGCCGGCGCTGTAGACGCGCAAACCGGAATCAGCGCCGGGTGTGTCGGCCGACGATGAACGTACGCGGGTGCCGGCCGGCGTCAGTTCTACGAGCCCGCCGGTGCGCATGTGCCCGTTCGCGTGTGTCATCTGAAACGTCGCCAGGACGTTGCCGCTGGCAAGCCGCAGGAACGAGTGCGGATGTGCATATCCGTCTACATCGCCGAACTGCGCGCTGATACGCGGTGCGTCGGGCTTGGTGAGATCGAAGACGAACGACTGCCCGGAGCCGAAGCCGTTGGCAAAGAGCTGTTTATCGGCGGGGAGCTCGTGCTCGGTGTGGTGCGGAGAGTTCGCCAGCCCCGGCACCGGGAGAGTCGTCACCAGGTCACCATATCGCGCACTGTCCTCGGTGACATCGAGCACGGCGAGGAAGTCGGGCTGGGTGGTGTCAGCCGAGGCGGTCCAAAGATACAGGTAGTCGCGCGAGGGCGTGGTGGCGTCGGGGCGTGGCGCGCAGGCAGCGAGCAGGGCAACAACGGCGAGGGCGCGAAGGAAGGTGATCATGGCCAAGGGCACGAGGAGAAGGTCGGATGGATTGCGTGTATGGGCAGTGAAAAGCACGGGATTGCTGGGACCGGCACGGGAAGGTCATCTCCGCTGCGGTTACCGATCGTTTCACCTGCCAGTGTGCATTCACACCACGCGCTACACCCGCAAACGCCCTCGGAACCCGCGAGCGGCATAGTACGACTCGGCGCCGTTATGGTAGACGAAGACGTGATCATAGCGACGGTCGCAGAAGAGCGCTCCGCCGAGTGTTCTGATGCTCGCCGGCGTCTTGACCCAGCTCGACGTCTTGCGGTCGAATTCGCCGAGCAGTTGCAGCGCGCGATACTCGTCCTCGGTGAGGAGTTCGATGCCCATTGCCGACGCCATGTCCATCGCATTGCCGGCAGGCTTGTTCTCTTTCCGTGCGTCGAGCGCCATGCGATCGAAGCAGAGACTGCGTCGACCGGCGGGGCTCTCGGCGGCGCAGTCACAAAAGGTCAATTCCCCCGTCTGCGCGTCGGCCCCGATGACATCCGGCTCGCCGCCTGACTGTTCCATGGCATGGAGCGCGTTCAGTCTGGCGGGGTGTGCCTGCAGCCTGGCCTCTACGGCGCTCCACTCGATGCCAGCGTGGTGCCTCGGATTGCTGGCGAAACGATCGTGCAGAGCCTTGATCAGCGCGGCATGCTCGGCGGATTTCATACGTCGCGGCCCTCACGCCGAGCGCGGACGGCGACGGCAGGGTGGAGCTGATCTTCGACGGTATACGTGACTGGCATGCCCCAGACATAAGTGGTGGCATCTGGATAGGCGAGGGCCGAGGGCCGAAGCGTTGGTCGTGATCGCGAAGGTGTCGCGTCAGGCGCAGGTGCATTCGCTTCCACCCGCATGCACCCAGAGACATAACGCTGCTCGCGATGCGGTTCGCCTTGTTCGACACCCGGATCGTGGCAATCGAGGACGCCGGGGTCAGCCTGGTGGCGCACGACTGCAACTATGGCACAGGTGTCTTCACCGGATTACGCGGGTGTTCGAATGCCGACGAGCAGCAACGCCTCATCTTGCACCCGCTCGATCATTTTCGGCGGTTTCTGCAATCGGCGCACCTGCTGTGGATGGAGCTCCCGTCCACGGCGTCGGAGCTCCCACCTGTGCCACCGGGATCACCATGTATGCGGATGACCGCGACGCTCAAGCGATCAGCGCGGCTCCTGCTTGCAGATCGCCGCCTCAGGCGCAGTCAGACACCCTCGCGGCCAGGTGGCAAGCCGCAGTCCATACAACTCATCCCGCGGCATCGTTCGACAGGTCGCATCATCCGCGCGACGACCGGCCTTTGGCAGCAGCGAACGACCGGCCTTCAGGTCACATGCCGCTTCGATGCCTCCTTTCGGGTCTCGTACGTCATGCGCAATTGCGAGCCGCAACACGCCACTGTCGAAGTACAGCGTCGCGACACGCAGCATCCGGTCGGTGTCCACCACCCACAACAGCTTGCAGCCAGTGTACTGGTCACCGATGGCCTCGTTGCGGGGCTGGACCATCAGAAACCCTCCGGGAGTCGCGGCGATGCCCGCGGCGGCGGTGGGAGCAGTGACGGCACAGTTGGTGGCGGTGGCCGGAACGAAGTCGCTCACTGACTGAGCCCCCAGCGACAGGCCCACCGCGAAGTGAGCGATGACGGCGAGCATCGCGCGCCGAGTGTTTACCAGCAGGCCGTCAGGCACCGTGGTGCCAGCTGATGGCTGCAGAGACGCCGCGAGATCGGGCGGGAGGTCGGCTGACGGTCGTCCGTGCAATCATACTGCTCCGGCCGTCGCTGCCTGATGTACGCGTCCATCAAAGAGCTGCACCTCGCGATCGGCATGCTGCGCATAGCGCGTGTCGTGCGTCACCATGCAGATCGTGGCGCCGTTGCGGTTCAACTCACGCAGTAGCTCCATCACTGCCTCGCCGTTCTTCGAGTCGAGGTTCCCCGTCGGCTCGTCCGCCAGCAGGATTGCGGGGTCGCCAGCCACCGCGCGCGCGACGGCAACGCGCTGCTGCTGACCGCCGGAGAGCTGTGCCGGAAAGTGCCCTGAGCGGTGCGACATCCCGACCCGCTCCAGCGCGGCTTCGACGCGTACCTTGCGCTCACTCGCCGACATTTCACGATATGTGAGCGGCAATTCGACGTTTTCGAACACCGTCAGGTCGCCGATCAGGTTGAATGCCTGAAAGATGAAGCCGATCTGCCGGTTCCGCACGCGCGCGCGATCCACTGGCGAGAGCCGCGAGACATTCTCCCCAGCCAGTATGTAGTCACCGCCGCTTGGCGTATCGAGCAGGCCGAGAATCGACAGCAGCGTGGTCTTGCCACAGCCCGACGGGCCGCTGATCGCGACGTACTCACCCTTCTGGATTGCGAAGTGCACATCCGCCAACGCGTGCGTCTCCACTTCATCCGTCAGAAACACCTTGCTGATGTTGCTCAGGTCAATGATTGCGCTGCCATCAACGGTCGCCATGGTCAGTTCTCCGGTATCCAGCGTTTACTTGATGCGTACGCGGGCCACATTGGCGTACGTCGACATATCCGACACGATGATCTTGTCACCCACCTCGAGTCCGCGAACGATCTCGATCACATTCACCGAGCTGCGACCCAATTCCACTGGCACCCGATCGGCATACCGTCCGCCGTCGGCCAGTCGGAAGAGCGAGACCGCGCCAGACCCTGCGCTGAACGCCGGTCGTCCGGTATAGCGGACGTTGCTCAACGTCTCGATCACGATCGTGCCATCGACACTCAGATCCGGCACGGCACCACTCGGCAGCGGACCGTCGATGGTGACGTCCACCGTCACGCTGCCGCCCAGTGCCGAAGGGTCCTTCCGACTGACGTGACCCACGACCAGCCCGTTGCGCGTATCGATGCTCGCCTTCTGGCCGACGCTCACGTCCTTGGCCTGGCTCTCCGGAATGCGCAGCACCGCCTTGAGGCTTCCCGGCTGCACCACCTTGGCAAGCGTGGTGCCTTCAGGCACCCACTGTCCAAGTTGCAGCGTCAGCTCCTGCAACACACCGGCATCGGGCGCACGCACCTGCAGTGCCTGCAGCCGATTTCGCTGATTGGCTGCGATCGCCTTCAGCTGCTCGACCTGACTTGCCTGCGTGGAGATCTGCGATTCGATCGCCTCCTCCATCAGCTTCAGCCGATCACGCTCGACCCCGAGCCGCGTGGTGAACTCCTCCGCCTGCGCTCTCTTCGTATTGACCTCGAAGGCCGACATCAGGTTGCGCTTGCCGAGTGAGTCGGCAGCCGTCGCTTCCTGTACTGCACCGAGATGTTGCGTCCGGGTCGTGGCCACCACGCCGCGCTGCGTGAGCAGCTGACTGCGCAGGTTGGTTCGGATATTGAGCAGTTCGATCTGCGCCTGCCGCACCTGCTGCTCGGCCTGCATCGTCTGGATCTGCAGATCGGGATTGCTCAGCTCGAGCAGCACATCGCCGGCTGCGACCTTCCGCCCCGACTCCGATGCCAATCGCTCGACACGTGCGCTGGCCTGGGCCGTGATGAACCGGATGTGCTCCGGCACCAGTGTGCCTGGGCCGCGCACTTCGCGGACCACGTTCCCCTGCCGTACACTGTCGATCAGCACCGCCGATCGTTCAATGGTCTGCGCGGCCGGTTCGAGACGAAGCAACCAGACGGTGATTGCAGCCACGACCACCACACCGCCACCGATCATCAGGTTGCGACGAGTCTTCTTCGGGGGAGTTCGAACGATATCCACGTGTCGGGGGGTTCAGTCGTAGCGAAGGGCGAGCATCGGGTCGACCCGCGCAGCCCGTTGCGCGGGCACCAGCGCGGCACTGAACGCCACGACGGTCAGCAGGAGCACGGCGCTGATGAGTGCGACCGGATCGTGGCCCTCGAGCTGGTAGAGCTGTGACTGCGCAACGCGACCGAGTCCGAGTGCGGCGGCAACGCCGATGGTTCCTCCGATGAGCATCATCACACCAACCTGCCTCAGGACCAGCGAGCGGATGTTGGCGCTGTCGGCACCCAGCGCCATACGCACGCCGAGCTCTCGCGTCCGTTGCTGCACGGAGAACGACAGCACGCCGTACAGTCCGATCCCGGCCAGCAGTGTCGCGAGCAAGGCGAAGGCCGACGACAGGATCGAGATCATCCGTGGGAGAAAGATGTTCTCGCGTACCTGCTGCGGCATCGTCTTCAGCGACTCGACAGGGAGCGCCGGATCGATGCGCGTGATGGTCGCGCGCAACGTGCCGAGAATCTCGGCCGGCGGGAGCGATGTCTCCACATAGAAGTAGAGTGCACCCGTGCCCGAGTTCTGCCGCCACGGCTGGTAGTAGACCGGCGGCACCGAGTCCTTGACATCGCTGTACTTCACGTCGGGCACCAGCCCGACGATCTGGACATCGAGCGTGTCGTCACTCTCAGTGCCCATGAACTTGCCGACGGCGTTATCGCCGAGCTTGAACTTCTTCGCGAACGCCATGTTCACCACCGCCACACGCTGTGCCCCGCGTTGATCGGCCGCCGTGAACTCGCGTCCCGCCTTCAGCTGCACACCCAGCGTCTTGAAGTACTCGGGCCCGACGGCATTGAAGCGCGATCCGCAGTCCACATCCGGGCCGCACGGATACCCCTGCACATGTGCGTCATTGCCCCAGTTGTCGCCGCTCAGCAGCGGCACCAGCCCGCTGGTGACCCCGGTCACTCCAGGAATGGCCGCCAGCTCCTGCGCGACTCGGGTGAACAGCACCGCACTGCGTGTGCTGTCGTAGCCGACGCGTTCAGGCACGATCAGGAATGTGGCGATGTCGTTCACCTTTACACCAAGGTCCACGCGGCTGACGTTCACCAGACTCTTGAGAAAGAGCGCGCTCATGATCAGCAGCCCCATCGAAAGAGCGATCTGCGCCGTGACCAGCGACGAGCGGAAACGTGTTGCGGCGCGTCCTCCCGCGATTTGTCCGGCGCCGGCGCGGATCGAGCTGATCAGGTCACCGCGTGTGCTGTGCAATGCCGGGAACAGGCCGAAAAAGAAGCCGGTACCAACGCTGAGCAGTGCTGAAAATGTGATCACCGCCGGGCTGATGCCGAAGGTCATCGTCTCAGCGGCTTCGGGTGGCAGGATCGAGACTACGACATTCAGCGTCCATTGCGCCACCAACAGCGATGCCAGTCCGCCCGCGAGGGCCAGCATCACGCTTTCGGTCAGCAGCTGAGCGACCAGATGGCGGCGTGTGGCTCCGAGCGCCAGACGCACGCCCATTTCCGTCGCACGGCGCGCACCGCGTGCCAACAGGAGATTGGCGATGTTGGCGCACGCGATCAGCAGCACCACGAACGTCACCGAGAAGAGCAGCATGATAGGAGTCTTCGCTTCGCGATCAACACCGCTCTGCCCTCGTGCTCCAGGCGTCAGCTCGATCTTCTTCTTGCGGAAGCTTTCCATCGTCTTGTCGCTCATTCCCTTCTGCAACGGCGCCTCGACATCGTTGATGATCGGCGAGTAGATCGCGTTGATCGATGCGGCGGCGGACGCCAGGGTGGCGTCGGGCGTCATGCGGCCGAAGAGGTAGATCCAGTAGTTGCGCCGGTTCTCCCAGCGCTTGAAGCCATCGATCACCTCCTGCATCGAGATGGGCAGGTAGAGCAGCGGGCGGGCGCCTGTGGTCGTGCCTTCAAACCCCTCGGGAGCGACGCCGACGATGGCGTACGATTTTCCGTTGACGACGACCGTCTGCCCGACGGCGGCCGGATCGCCACCAAAGGAGTTCTGCCAGAAGGCGTAGCTGAGCACGGCGACGAAGTTCGCACCCACCACCTTGTCGTCCTCGGGGGTGAGCAATCGTCCTGCGGTCGCCCGAAGGCCCAGCACTGGGAAGTAGCCACCGCTGACGAGCATCGCCCGACCGGTGCGCGGTTCATTGCGGACGCTCAGCGAGACACCAGTCAACCGGTGAGCCGCGATTCCCGAGAACGCCGATGGCGCTTTCTCGAGGTCGCGGAACATCGCGTAGCTGAACACTTCGTCACACCCGCCTGCCTGGTTACACGAGTTGGAGCCGGGTATTGGTCCCGGATTCTTGAAGTTGGCCAGACGCTCCGGGGCACTCACGGGCAGCTTCCGCCAAAGGATCTGCTCGAAAAGCGAGAAGATGGCCGCATTGGCGCCGATGCCGAGCGCCAGCGAGAGGACGGCGACCGCGGTCACGATCGGCGTCTTGAGCAGCATGCGGGCGGCGAGCGTGATGTTGCGCATCATGGAGGCGGGGAGCGAGATGCGGGGAAAGCTGAAAGGCCGGAGTCAGAGGCAGGGGAGTGTCGAGATGGTTGCCGCCTTGAGCCGGGTACGGGGTGGGTACTGACCTTGTTTCATCGAGCATCGAGGCACCGCCCGATTGCCTCACGCTTTTCTGGGCTCACCCTCCTGGTGGCACCGCACCAACCCTGCGTCAGCCCTGTTGCCGTCGGGTGCCGTCGGGCGTCTGTGCCCGGGACGACGGTCCGCACCCTTACGTCCGCGACGCTGGTTCAACTCTCGGTGCCGCGCGACGTTGCGTATCGCCTCTTGGCAGTGCGCGCCTGATCTGCCTACCTTGGTTTTCAGCTGAATTCACTCGAGCAAGAAGGGGTGCGTGAGAAAGCGAGACGACGAGCGTGTCTGACGCGTACCTCCCTCGTGCGCTACGAGCGGTGGTGTTCGACGTCGATGGCACGCTCTACCGTCAGGGCTCGCTTCGCCGCGCGATGGCGCTGCGGCTTGCGCTGGCCCACGTCTTTCGTCCGCTACTTGGCCTTTCGACGCTGCGGATTCTGAGTGCCTATCGGCGGGGACAGGAAGCCCTCCGCGAAACCCATCATGAGGGTGATCTGGGAGCTGCACAGACGCAGTACGCGAGCCGCGCGACCGGCGCCTCACCAGAAGTGGTGCAGGCGACGGTGACGCGGTGGATGGAGCATGCACCGCTCGACCTGCTCGGCCGATGCGCGCAGCCGGGAATGCAGGCGTGCCTCCGCGAACTGCGTACATCAGGCCTCAAGCTGGGTGTGCTCTCCGACTACCCTGCCGAATCCAAACTTGCCGCACTGGGTGTTGGCGAACTCTTCGACGCGGTGTTGTGCGCCCAGGCACCTGAGGTTGGGGTCTTCAAGCCCAACCCCCGTGGGATTCTGGTGTCGCTCGAGCGCCTTGGCGTTGCGCCGTCGGACGCGCTGTATGTGGGCGATCGTGCCGAGGTCGATGCCGCGGCGGCACGGGCGGCCGGTGTGGCGTGCGCAATTATCTCGCAGCAGGCGCGGCAGAATCACGAGGATTTTCTCACAGTTTCGAGTTACGCGGAGTTGAGTCGCGTGCTCGCACGTCATAAAGAGAAGTCAAACGAACTTCGAGGAGTACCAGCACAATGAGCGAATCATCCCCACTCGCCGCGGTCGTGTCGCGTCCGACGCTCCGCGGTCATATCTCGATCGCCCGGATCGACCACTGGGTCAAGAACGTCTTCATCCTTCCTGGCATCGTGGCGGCGTTCGGCAGCGGTGCCGCGTCGATGGAGCCGGGCATCTGGATGCGGGTGTTTCTCGGCTTTGCGTCGATCTGCCTGGTCGCGTCGAGCAACTACGTGATCAACGAGGTGCTCGACGCCCCCTCCGACCTCGCGCACCCCCTGAAGCGAAGCCGACCCGTACCGTCGGGCAAGGTGAGCATTCCGCTTGCCTACGTACAGTGGCTGGTGTTGATGGTGATCGGCGTGTGGCTCGGCTTCCTCGTCAGCAAGCCATTCGGCTACACGGCGCTGGTGTTGTGGATCATGGGGTGCGTCTACAACATCCCGCCGATTCGGTCGAAGGATGTGCCGTACATCGACGTCCTCTCGGAGTCGGTGAACAACCCGCTGCGGATGCTGGCCGGTTGGTACATGACCGGAACCGTCGCCATTGCGCCGGCGTCGCTGCTGCTCAGCTACTGGATGGTCGGGTGCTACTTCATGGCCATCAAGCGGTATGCCGAGTTCCGGGATATCGGCGATCCTGCGCGCGCGGCGGCGTATCGCAAGTCGTTTGCGTATTACACACTCGAGCGACTGATGGTCTCGATTCTGTTCTACGGATCGGCGGCCATGCTTTTCCTTGGCGCATTCATCATGCGTTACCGGATCGAGCTGATCCTGTCGTTCCCGCTGGTGGCGCTGGTGATGGCCATCTATCTCGATATCGCATTCAAGCCTGACAGCGCGGCCCAGCGACCTGAGGGACTGTACCGAGAGCCGAAGCTGATGGCCGCCGTCATTTCGTGCACCTTGTTGATGGCTGTGCTGATGACCGTCGATCTGCCGGTGCTCCAGACGGTCTTCGCACCGACCGCACCGACGAACATCGATCGGCGCTGATGCCGATGCAGCCCTCCAAACCGTTCGTCTTCGCGCTGTCGGCCCTCGCCGTGGCCGCCGCCGCGTTGACGCTCGACACGCCCCGCGCCAATTCTGCCGCTGCTGCCGACGCGCTGCCGCTCTCGACCGCGCTGACGCCCACGATGATCGACTACTTCGCCTTGGGCGATGCCTACGATCGGCCGTCGATCGCCGCCCTGCTCCAGTGCCAGGCCACGGCGACATGCGGCGCCGCCGACAGCTCGCTGGTGCGATTCCTCGATGGCAATGGCCAGGTACTGGCCGCCTACGACGGCCTGCCAACCACGTACATCGAAGAGGGACGTCGACGCGAAGCCACGCTCTCGGTCGGCGTGACTGAAACCCGCATCCGCGTGCGTCGCTATGCCAAGGATGAGCAGGGTCGAATCGTGATGAATGGCTCCGACTCGATCGTGAAGGTCGACCTCGGGGCCACCGATCGAGCACCGTCGACGCTGACGCGCGTTCATCGCTACAGCGACGTACGCTATCTGGTGAACGATCTGAAATTCGTCTGGCCGCTGACTGGCCTTGTCGTGCTCGAACTCTCGAATGCGGTCGGGCCAGCGCAGCATGCCCCGGTTCGTTTGGCCGCCCACGGCGCGGTGAGTTTCAATGGAACGCGTTACGCGCAGATCCTCACCACGGGTGCACTGACACATCGTGTGGATCTCAGCGCCAAGCGCCTCGAAACGACGATGCCGGATCGGTAGCGTCGCGGCACAGCTTCACGGCCGGGATCGATAACAAGAGGGCAGCGCAGAGCGGCGCGATGTCGCGAAGTCAGGCAGAGTCGCTGATTCGTTGCTTGCCAGCTGACAAGCCATGGCGGTAAGGTCCGGGTCTCCCCTTCCCGGCCAAGGCTCCCGTGTTCGCTCTCATCGCCACGCTCCTGCAGGTTCAGCAGCCAGTTCCGGCACCGCAGCGTTCGGTGCCTGATCCTGGTGTGATCGCCGTCGGACAGCGCGTCACACCCGCTGGTGTGCAGTCGATCTTCGATGGTCGCGTCGCCGGTGTCCGGTTCGGCACGGCTGCCGGCGAGGTGTGGGCTGCCGTGCCTGGGAGCGCCTGGCGCCTGAACTGGCGCGACAATCGCGTCCTCTCACGTGCGGAGTTCGTCGGACGGCCCGGTGTTCACGGGCTGGCGATCGATCCGGTCACGAAGCGCGTCACGGTCTCGTCGGTCAGCAAACTGCCCGCCGACGTCGCCGCGAGCCGGACGCCCGGTGGGCCACCGCTGGCTCGCGCAAAGGCGGTGGTGCAGCTGGTGTCGTATGGCACCGACTCCGCCGCGGCGATCGTGACGGCGTCGGGCACGCTCGGCGACTTTCTTGCTGGTGGCCCGGCCATCGCATCGCGAAAGGGTTCCGATGGACACCGCGTGTCCGTGCTGCCGCTTCCAGCGGATGACAAGCTCGTGATCCTCGACGCCGATACCGGCGAGCATCTCCGAAGCGTGGCGCTCGGCGTGCTGCCAATTGCCGCCGTGATCTCGCCTGATGGCGCAACCGCGTGGGTAACCGTGTTCGGTGGTGCCAAGCCGCGCGCCGGTCAACGTCGAGCGTCGCAGTGTTGTGATCCGGCGGCTGAACCCGTTCGCATCAATGCGCGTGGTCTGGCGTTACCGGGCACCGTGGACCGGATTGACGTTGCAACCGGTACGATCACCCATCACATCACCGTCGGCACGCACCCTACGGGGCTGGTCTGGGATCTGGGACGTCAGCGGTTGTATGTGGCCAATGGCAATAGCGACGACGTCAGTGTGATCGATACGCGTACCAATACACTCGTCGGCACTCTCGCGATCGCCCCCTTCCGCGAACGGAAGACCGGCCTCACGCCGACGGCCCTTGCGCTCTCACCCGACGGGAACACGCTGTTCGTCACGCTCGGTGGCGCAAATGCCGTCGCCCTCTACGATATGCGCGGCGCAGGCGCAGGTGATGCCAGCTTCCGCGGACTGATCCCGACCGGATGGTATCCCAGTAGCATCGACGTCAGCGCCGACGGGGCAACGATTGCCGTTGGCACGCTCTTCGGTGTTGGTGCCGGCACCGGACGCACCGCAGGCAAGGACGGACGCTACGTCTTTGCGGAGCGCGGCAGCGTGAACGTGATACCGATGCCCAGCGAGTCTGAACTTGCCGCCTATACCACCGGTGTGGCGGAGAACAATCGATTCCATCTGGCGGGTGGGCCCGCCGCGCCATTGATCGCGCCGCGCGCGGGCGCCGTGGCGCAGGCCGTGCCGGAGCGTCCCGGTGAACCGAGTCTGATTCAGCACGTGGTGTACATCATTCGCGAAAACCGGACCTTCGATCAGGTCCTGGGCGATATCGGCAAGGGAGCCAGTGATCCGAGCCTGACCATGTACGGACGCGCCGTCACACCGAATGCGCACGCACTGAGTGAGCAGTTCGTCCTGCTCGATCACTTCTTTGCCTCGGGTGGCAATTCGGCCGATGGGCACAACTGGCTGACGCAGGGTGCGGAGACAGCGTATCCGATGTGGCCTCTCTACTCGGGCCGCAGCTATCCAAGCGAAGGCAATGATCCGCTCACCTACTCATCCGGTGGCTTCCTTTGGGAAGCCGCGATGCAGAAAGGTCAGCGTGTGGTCAGTTTCGGCGAGTATGCACCGGCGCCGAGCGATTCGATGCCGAGTGCGCGCGCACGGCTGATGGCGATGTACCGGGATGCGTCGTACACCCACGCACGTGGTCGGCAGGAAATGAAGCGGTTGTACAACACGCGCAGCGAGATTCCGAGCCTCGACCGGATTCTGGTGCGCGAGTATCCCGGCTGGACGCAGGAAGTGCCCGATGTGATGAAAGCGGGCGTGGTACTCGAGCACCTGAAGCAGTGGGAGGCGGCGAAGGCGATGCCACATCTCACGCTGATCATCCTGCCGAACGATCACACGCAGGGCACCAGCGCCGGCTGGTGCACACCAGCCGCTTGTGTGGCCGATAACGATCTGGCGCTCGGACAGCTCGTGGAATCACTCAGCCGGTCGTCGTTCTGGAAGTCGATGGCAATTCTGGTGGTCGAAGACGACGCGCAGAATGGCGTCGACCACATCGATGGGCATCGGACCGTGGCGCTGGTTGCCAGCCCGTACGCGCGACGTGGTGTGATCGACAGCACGTTCTACAGTCAGCCGAGCATGGTCAAGACGATCGAGTTGATGCTTGGCCTGCCGGCATTGACGATGTTCGATCTGGTGGCGACCGACATGCGTGCGAGTTTCATCGGAATGAATGAGAAACCCGACTACACGCCGTACACTGCGCTCGCGCCTGCGCAGTCGCTGTTCGAGACGAACCTGCGCGTGGGGGCGATCACCGGGCCTGATGCCGCGGCGCGGAAGCGGGCGGCATTGGCGAGCGCGCGGATGAACTTCCACGATCCCGATGCGGCACCCACCGAGCGACTGAACCGGATCCTGTGGGGGGCGGCGAAGGGATGGCGCGTGGCATATCCTGAGGTGAAGCGGTCGCTGTTCTTCCCGCTGGCGGTGGATGTGGACGATGACGACCGAGAAGAGCGAGAGCCGCGGCGCGCGGTGCCGAAGAAGCGGTAACGAGAGTGTGCTCGCTCACCGCAGCTTTCGGTCTTCTTCGGCAATCGCCAGGTCGTTGATGCTCGCGTAGCGTTTCTGCATGTAGCCCTGCTCGTCGAACTCCCAGTTCTCGTTGCCGTAGCTGCGGAACCAGTGGCCCGCATGGTCGCGCCATTCGTACTCGAAGCGGACAGCGATGCGGTTGCCGTTGTGCGCCCAGTACTCCTTTTTCAGGCGATACTCGAGTTCCTTCGACCATTTACGCTGCAGGAACGCAACGATCTCCGGCCGGCCGTTGAGAAACTCGTGCCGATTGCGCCACTCACTGTCGGGCGTGTAGGCCTTCGCGACGCGCTCGGGATCCTTGCTGTTCCACGCGTCTTCAGCCATCTGGACCTTCTGGCGCGCAGTTGCCTCGGTGAAGGGCGGGAGCGGCGGGCGTGGTTCGATGGTCATCGGCGGAAACTCCGGGGTGGTGTGCGTTCGATGACGAACGGTCTGTCCGGCCGCGCGCAGCTCGCAAGCGAAGACCGAACGTTCGGTACATAACCAGTGGCATTGGTCCGTGTCAATCGTGCCAGCGCGTGCCACGCGCCTGTCGCGTGGTTTGCGGGAGCCGATCGAGCGCTGTACCGTATGGTACAACCCTTTCACCATCGGTATGCCCCCAGCACTGCTTTCGCGCGACGACGTCGTCGACCGCCTGATGACCGTCTTCCGTCACGCCGGCTATGACGGAGCGTCGTTGTCGGATCTGTCGAAGGCGACCGGTCTCGGCAAGTCGAGTCTCTATCACTACTTCCCCAACGGGAAGGACGACATGCTGCTTGGCGTGCTCGAGCGGTTGGCGGCGCAACTCCGTGCGACGCTCTTCGAACCGCTGCGTGGACCGGGCACACCGAAGAGGCGTATTGACGCGATGATTCGCACGCTCGACGCGTTCTATGTGCACGGCCAGGAGTCGTGCCTGTTAGCGCAAATCGTGCTCGGCAGCACACGTGCACGGTTTCGTGTGCCACTCCGCGCGATTTTTGCCGAGTGGATGGAGGCCATTGCCGGCGTCCTGGTGGACGCGGGTATCTCAAAGCCAGTGGCACGACGTCGCGCGGAAGACGCGGTACTGCGCGTTGAAGGGGCGCTCGTGCTCGCCGGTGGCCTCGACGACATGCAGGTGTTCACACGCATGCTAAAACAGTTGCCGCCGGCGCTGCTGGGCTGAGGGCGGCAACATATTCGGAACGCCGACTCGCATCGAAAGAGGCGCCTGATTGCCACGACACGTTGGCGACATGATGCTTCCTCCGTGCGGCGCGATCGTATCCATCGGAGCCTGTCTCCGAGGCGTTTCCACGACGCCAACGACGTTAGGGCAACTGCTTGACGCAAAGGTGCAAAGGCGCAAAGCCTCAACGCACCGCGGATCGCTTGGAACAGCAGAAACTGAGCGCTACGGCCGGCGCTGTTGCAAACTGTCCTTGCTGAAGTTGCCGCTCATCATCGCATCGCGACGAGGTGTCTGGATCCTGCAGGTGGCCCTTGCGTCTTTGCGTCAGGTAGTTTGCTCTCTGGTTGATCTTTCTTTCTGTTGGTGCTTTCTGTGCCCGAAAAAAGCGGCGGCTCTCGCGAGGCGTCACAACGCCGACTGGCGGCGTCGGCGACTTTAGCATTGTCACCGGTTTTGCTTCGGTTTTCTCCTAGCTACGCGGGCGCCACATCCGGCGTCATGTTCTGCAAACTTCGATTACACGCCACTAGAACTTCCAGTTGTATCCCACGCGAATCACCTGAGTCTCGAGGAAATCCTTGCTCACGATGCGAAAATCGGTGCCGCGGATGGTCCGCTGTGCCTGATTGGTGTTGAGGAGGTCGGTGGCATTCACGACAATCTCGCCCCGGCCTTTCTGGACACCTTTCTTCACGCCGACATCCAGCGAATAACGGCTCCCGATGCGCCCTTGCGGCAGGAGGTCAGGGGCAAGATAGACATTGGAAATCTGGGTCTTCCAGTCGCGGGGAAGCGCGATGACCGCATTCACCTTGACGTTGCCAGACGTGAGCTGTTCCCGCGGGGCGGAGTACCGTACCGGGATAGGATACCGATTGACGACCGAGAAGGCATCGACCGTCTTCCGAAACACGTTCGCGTTAGCGCTCAGTGAGAGCCGTGGAGAGATGGTCTGCTGCCACACGAATTCGGAGCCTGTACTCCAGCTGCGCCCGCCATTCTGGAAAACGTTGTAGAGCAGCACACTGCCCGGTACCTGCGTCGCGATGCGCGTGATGGTGCCGTCAACGATCCGGTGATACGCGGCGGCGTAGAGGCTCCCTGTCGACCAGCTGGTTTTATATCCCAGCTCGGCCGAGGTGGCGTACTGCGGCTGCAACGCCGGGTTGCCGACCTTGATCAGTTCTGGTTCGTCGTACTTGGGGAAGATGCGGATATCGACTTCGTTCGGGCGGTCGACGCGCCGATTGAAGAAGAGTGACAGTTTGTTGAATTCGTCGAACTTGTACGCGGCCCGGATATTCGGAAACGGCTGGAAATACCGATATCCGTCACTCTGGTACGTGTTGTGGTCGGGATTGACGTCGTAGTCCACTTGTACACCCTCGAGCCGCACGCCACCTTCCAGTTCGATGCGCTGGTTCTCGAACACATAGTTACCGTAGAGTGCCGGAATCGTTTCGCGATACTTCGCCCAGCCGCCAGCTCCGGTATCGATCGGAGAGTTCACGCCGGCGAAGAACTGCATGTTGACGGGAATCGAGCGGTATCGGCCCTTGAAGCCAGCTTCGATGCGTCCCTGCCTCAGCGGTTTGGTGTAGTCCGCATTCAAGTCCACCACGTGTTCATCCGACAACAGCTTGAACGCATCCGTTCCCGTGAATGCAGGCAGCGTGTTGGTGAAGAAGTACCTCTCGTCTTCTCGGTGGAAGGAGTAGTTCCCCGTGAACACGAGCGTGTGCCCCGGTTGCAGGAATCGGTGGGTGAACACCGAGGTACCAAAGGCAGTGTATTTGACCTCGTCCTCCAGGAACTGCCACAGCCGATAGCGGTTCTGCAGCGTGCCGCTGAAGTACGGATTGTCTCCGTTGTCGAGGATCTTCTCCCGGTTGAACAGGCCGGAGACGCTGATGCTGTTGCGATCATCGAACGCATGGTCCACGCCAGCGTTCATCGTGGCGTAGTCGGTGCGCCGGTTGCGCTTCACCTGCTGCAGAATGACGGTGCCGTCGTCGTAGGTTCGCGTCGAGAACTCGTTCCTGTTCAGTGTCGGCGAATACAGCCAGTCGCCTTGCACGAAGGTATTGGTGGCGCCCTTCCGATAGTTGACCGAGAGGGACGGATTAAATTTCGGAGTGCCCTGAAACTGTGGGCGGATCGTGGGCAGATTTGCTCTCTTGACCCACAGCGCGCCCGCGCCGCCCATCACACCGATGCGTCCGTTGAATCCTTCCTGCTCCTGCTTCTTGAACACGAGGTTGATGATGCCGGCGCTGGCGTTGGCGTCGAACCTCGCCGAGGGGTTGTTGATGATTTCGATGCGCTCGAGGGCGGATGCGGGGAGGTTGTCGAGGCCGTTCTGTGAACCGAAGCCGGTCAGCGCGGTCTGCTTTCCATCAATCAGCACCACCACCTTGTCACTGCCGCGCACTTGCACCTTGCCGTCCTGGCCGACCGTCACTCCCGGCAGAGTCGACATCGCCTGCAGGACCGACCCGCCCGATTGGCTGAGGTTGTCGGCAACGGTGAACGTCTTCTTGTCCATCGTGCCGGATACGGCATCGGCGGTGCCGGTGACCACGACTTCGCCGAGCGTTCGTGTCTCGCGGATCATCAGCAGTGCGCCGAGGTCGAGGAACGCACTCAACTCACCGACCAGGACCCGTCGGCGGATGGGCTGATAGCCGATCGACCTGACGATGAGCACGTAGACACCCTTCTTCAGTCCGGTGAAGGTGAACGCGCCAGCTTCGTTGGTCAGCCGCCCTCCGACGAACGCGCTGTCCTTCTCCGTTTGCAGCCGGAGCGAGAGGTACGGGAGGGCGGCCTTGGTTTGTGCGTCCTCCACCTTGCCGGACAGCGTGACACCGTTGGCGGGAGTTTGGGCCCGCGCGGTCGATACGACGCACAGCCAGAGCAGCAGCCAGCGGAAGAAACGAAACGTCATGGTTCGGGTTTCGGGAGGTGCGGTCAGGTTGGCACTTTGCACGTGAGGGTCATTGACCGGCAGGCGGTTGCCAGAGTTCGACCTTGTTGCCCTCCGGATCGATGACCCAGGCAAACTTCCCGTACTCGGAATCATCGATCTTCTCGAGCACGTTGCACCCTTCGTCGCGGAGAGCTTTCACCAGAGCGTGGAGATCCTCCACCCGGTAGTTGACCATGAACGTGGCCGTACTGGGCGCAAACTGGTCACCCTGCGTCGGAAACACCGACCAGGCGGTGGTTCCGGCCACCGGTTGACCGTCAGCGTCGGTCCAGTCGAACGCGGCACCACCCCACGCCTGGACATCGATGCCGAGGTGTCGCTTGTACCACGCCTGCAGTGCCGGAGCGTCGTTGGCCTTGAAGAAGATGCCGCCGATGCCAGTGACTCGCTTCATGGAATCTCCGAAGTGGGGTTGGGCAAGACAGCAGGGTGTTCTCTGCGGGCGACCGCGCGCGCTCTGCTGCCGGGAGCGCTTCACAAGATACAGTGACCGCGGCGCGCATCGGCGGCCGCGAAACACCGGGGGCTGAATGTTCGAAGGGGCGGGTGGCCTGACCGCTGGCGGGATGTGCTGACGTATAGCACTGTGATCCCGTCAGTCCCACCGAGATACGACGCGCTGCCACGACCGTCGTAGCGGGGGATTGCCCGGTGACAGCCTGCTTCCGGAGCTCTGCCATGAAAACCGCCGTACTCGACATCGCGCGATCAGGCGCGAGCAACACCGCGAGGACGTCCACATTCCACGCCGCCACCGTCCGCGTCGTGGTGGCCGCCGCGGTCCTCAGCTCCGTCTGGGCGGCGCGACTGTCCGCCGTACCACCGGCGGCTGCACCGGAGGACGAGCTTGCGGCCATCGTGAAGGCGTTCGCCGGCATGAGTCAGCCCGCAGACTGGCGGGGCATCGAACAGTTGCCAGGCGTTCGCTGGGCACCGTTGCCCCCGACGTCTCTGCAGAACTGCGCGCCGGATGGCAGTTGCTTCGTGCGACAGGGGGCGGCGACGATCGGCGGTCGGCCGATGGCCATCATCGCGACCGGCGCGCGCACGATGGTCTTCAACATCTATCTGCGAAACGGTGGCGCAGGCATCGGCGAAGCACCGATCCTCGCGGCCCTGCGAGAGTCAGCCCTGACGGCGACGCTCGCGCGCTGCCCAGTGCGCGGTTCGCGCGGGAGCACCAAGTGGTATCGGATCAGCGGTGCGGGTGCGGCGCCGCTGCATCTCGCGATTCAATTGGCGAACAGTCGTGGTGCCGGCGAGGGGTTTGTGCTCTCAGCAGGGGCCGAACTACCGAAGTTGCAGCCGAATCAACTCGCGCTCTACAGTGAGCAGTGCGAAGCCGGCGCTGCACAGAAGCCCGTGGCGACCGGCAAACCGCACGAGGAACTCGCGGCGCGAATCGTGGCTCTGCTCACGCCGACCGGCGGGCCGACCAGCTACAACTGGCAGACACTCGGCGCGCTGCCAACCGCAATTCACTGGGATTCGGCTGGCCCGAAGCGCGGCGACCTTTCGTATCGCAACGATAACAATCCAATCAATCTCACTGGTTCACTCTCCGTCGGTGGCCGCGACTTCGGCGTACTCGCAAGTGGAACGCCATCGCAGGTGAAGATCATCTACTTCGACGAACTCGGCCTGCATCCCCGCGGTGAGCACCTGCTGGGAATCGTCTACCAGAAGGGGATCGCGGTGCAGCTGACTCGCTGCGGTCCGATCTACTCCGGATCCACCAACAACTGGTACACACTGTCGAGCACCAGTACACGCCAGGCCATGATCCGGCAGTCGATTCGCTACGACGGCAACCAGGTGCAGGACGCGTACGAACTGCGACTTGACGGCACATTGCCCGTGCGGGATCCGCGTGACCGGAATCCTGCTGTGAGCGGGTGTCAGTGACGGGTTGTGTCACGACGAGTTGCAGAAGAGACCCACCGCGCGTGTTCTCCCGATGAACGGACGAGCAGCGCCATGTGACCGCTGTGCAACGGCCGTGGCGGAGCCCTGGTGCCGTTTCATTCACGGATGTATGCGTCCTCGGCATCGACACGTGATGCCACGGGAAATAGTCGTGGGTCCATCCGGCCATGGCACACGCTGGCGACCCCTTCCGCCTCGGCTCCGCTACACCGGCAGCGGCGGCCCGAGCAGTTCCATGCCATGCGCCCGCCAGAGCGCAGGATCCTGCACGGGCATCGAGTTGCCCTTCGACACGAGACGGAAAAAGCTCTCCATGGACCCAGGCGGAGTAAAAGTGATCAGCAGCCGGCCGATCGTGTTCCCCACATACGCCCACACGTGCGGCACCAGGCGTGGCGCGAGAATCGTGTCGCCGGGTTTCAGATCGAATCGCTGATCGCCAATCACGATCACGTACTCACCCTCGATCACGCAGAACAGTTCGTCCTGCGCCAGATGGTGATGCTTCGCCGGCCCCCCTCGACCGCGATTCGTGTTCTCGATCACGAGCATGGCACCGCCAGTATCAGCCGACGTCACCTTGAAGTCGATCGTGCTGATGCCGAGCGTCTTGTGCACGCCGTCCCGATCCATTCCGGCGCGGACGTACACCGGGTCCGATACGTCTGACGCACGTCGTATCGATACTCCGGCGCTATCCATGTCGAGGTACGGCAGTGGCACTGCGGCCAGCGCGAGTCCAAGGAACGTGCGGCGTTCGATCGGCGGCATGGCAAAGCTCGGGCGTGCGGGGGGACGTCAGAAAACCAAAGATACGTGCGGGGAGAAGCGCATACGTTTGGCGCCCCCCGCTCACGAAGCTGCTTGGCATCGTTGCCGTCACACCACCTGAGGCGCGGACGTCGGCACACTACTCCCGCGCGATGGCGCGCCATGGCGCGGAGCCTGACGGCGACTTGGGCGCCCGTGACCATGAGCGCGCCGCGATCATGCCGCGATTGAAATCCGTGGCTCGAGTGACTCGCCAAAACTGCGCGTGATCGACATCTCAGGAGGCACACAGCGCGCCCGCCTGACGGCAAGCTGAACAGCAACGACCTCACCACACCGGTGCCTCCCGCATCTGAGGTTTGGCGGTCCAGTCTGGCGTACGAGAATGCGGTATCGCATACTGGAATCAGATTGCCTGCAATTGACAACGGTCACGGATCATGCCGACACCATGCACGCGGATGTGGCGGAGGGTTCGCACTCGGACTGCCGTGACGCGCATGTTGGCCGCGATCTTGATGGCCGTGATGCTCGGCTGTCCGCCGCCTCCGACGAGCACTGGGGCGCTGGTTGTGAAGGTGCGTGATCCGAGCATCGGTGGCGCGGTGGGCAGTGTGACGGTCTCGTTGCTCGGCACCTCGTTGGGGGCGATTACATCTGCGTCAGGCATCGCGTTCTTTCCGAAGGTCGCGGCTGGTCAGCAGACGGTGCAAGTACTCTTGCCTGGCTCGTGCGTAACCAACCGAGTCGTCACGGTCGTGACGGCCGCTGTCACGCACGTCACCATCTGGACCTGCGACGATGTCGTCCAACTGCAGAATGCGCCGAGCGCTGAGGCCGTCGCTCTCCTCGATCTGCGAGCGGAAGCGGGCGGAATCACGACATGCCTCTCCGACCAATTGCGGCAGGGCGTTGGCATCCTCGATGTGGCACTGAACGCGCTACCACTCTCATCCTGCCATGGGTCCGTCGCCGTAATGAGCGGCGACCACGCGCTCTATTTCTCGAACGACATCGCAACGCTGTCGTGGACGCCCAGCCTCGGCGACCATCTTTCTGTCACTCTCGCGCCGGAGCCACTCGCGGTGCCACTGGTGATCGTCGTCGTCGCGAAAGACCTCGCGGAGTACGACGCGCGCGTGTTGCTGATGGGCGACCAGCTCGCGGACGCGGAGGGCACGCTCCTCAAAGACTTCACCGGGCTGCGGCTGTACGCAACGGAAGCTGGTGGTGCGGTCGAGAGTCGTCGGGCGACACCAGCCGAAGCAGCGATCATCGGCACCGGCTGCGGCAGTGTCGATGCCATCAAGTCGAGCTCCTCGCTCTACCGCGCAGGGCGACTGCATGTCTTTGCCGTCGAAACGGCCACCGACCATTTCGGCCACCCAGTCGGCGGGACGTCGTGCATCGTCAGAGGCGCGCCTGAGATCATCTTCATCGCACCGGAGGCTACCAAAACTCAAACCCTCGCGCATGAAATCGGTCACTCGCTCGGATTGCAGCGACCTATCTGGGGGCACACAAACGGGCTCAAAGGATTCCGGGAGGATATCCAGGACCAGCCGCTCAATGTGATGGACGACGGCCGGGCGCTGGGAGATACCTATTTCTCGATCGGACAAGTCATGCGCATGACCATGTCCGAAGAATCGTGGCTGAATCTCCCTTCCGCTGCTGATGGGACGACATCGCGGCGGCGACAGACCGTCGGTGTGATGCCTCAGTCGATTCCATGCGGATGTCCGGAGACTGTGGCGACCGCCGATTGCCCCACACTCAACACGGATATCATGTGGCCAGGGTCACTGCATGGTCCGTCGACGGATGTCGTCGCGTGCGGAGCTACAATTCCACTGCCGATCTCGCTGACCTGTGGCACAACGAAGCTCGTGACCATTGTCTTGACGCCCTCCACGCCGCCGATGGCGGTTGGCAGTGCGATCTTCGTGAGCCTCACACCACTCATCGTGACCGTCGAGCCGGGGGTCAACGACTCGAAGGAGGCCACGCTCACTCCTCATGCCAACGGCATCGGACAGATCCGCGTGTTCGCCGATGGCTCGCCGTACACCTTTCCGGTCACGGTGTCCGAGTGTTCATGATGATCCGTCCGCCGTGGAATCGTCGATTGCTGTTGCTCTCGATTGCTGTCGCGTCGGCCGGCGTCGGCTGCAGTCGGTCAATCATCCCGGACGGCACGGTGATCGACACGCGTGTGTTCGCGTATCTCGAGTGTATCGATTGCCTGCGCGGCCAGCGGGCAGTGGTGATCCGCATGGGTGACAGTGCCGTTCCATCCCTTCGTGTGGCACTGGAACGCGGTCCTGATTCACAACGGGTGCAGATTCTCGACAGCACGCTGCGAAGGCGCCTGACATTGTTGCGACCCGGCATCGCCGAGCGACAGGTACGCGCCTATCGCGCGTCGTACACGCGCCGCGCCGCGGACGCGCTGGGCGACATTGGTGGTGGGCTGGCCATCAGCGCCCTGTGCGCGGGGCGAGGCAACACGCCACCTGGATCTGTCGACCGGAAGACGATCGACTCTGCTCTTGTTCGCTCCAGTGGGACATGCCCGTGACCGACGTGTACCGCGACTCCGTCGACGATGATGCAAGCGATGCCCTTCCCCCGCCTGTGCTGGCGCATCTCGGTGGTCGCTACGAGATCGTGCGTGAGGCCGGCCGTGGCGGCATGGCGACGGTCTGGCTGGCGCTGCGTCGAACGGACGGTGCGCGTATGGCGCTCAAGGTGCTTCGCTTGAGCGTGGCACGGGCGCTCGGCACGGAGCGCTTTCTCCGCGAGATCCGGATCGCCACCCACGTGCACGCGCCGACACTGATGCCGCTGGAGGAGTCGGGCGAGGTGGACGGCATGCTGTACTACGTCATGCCGTTTGCCGAGGGCGGCACGCTGCGCCAGCGACTGGACACGGCCCGTCAGTTGACGGTGGAAGATGCGACGCGCATCGCGCGACAACTTGCGAGTGGCGTCGCAGCGCTGCACGCGAATGGCTTCGTGCATCGCGATATCAAGCCGGAGAATGTCCTGCTGGACTCGGACGGAAGCGCTCGCGTGGCCGATTACGGCATTGCACGCGCGCTGTTCTCTGCCGCGACGGATTTGCACACCAGTTCGGGAATAGTCCTCGGCACCGCGTCCTACATGAGCCCCGAGCAAGCCGGGGGTGAATCGATCGATGGACGAAGCGACGTCTACGCGATCGGTTGTGTGCTGTATGAGATGCTGGCAGGTACGCCACCGTTTCAGGGCGCATCGACGATGGCGGTGATAGCGCGTCACATGAATGAGGCACCGCCCCCGCTGCGTATCGTGCGGCCGATGGTCAGTCCGGCACTCGACGCGGTCGTATCACAAGCGCTGGCCAAGGTGCCAGCCGACCGCTTCCCCAATGCAACGGCGATGATGAGGGCGTTGGACGCGATTGCCCTTGCGCCACCGTACACTGCCGCGATCCCGCCGTCCGCACGCAAACGAGGCGTCTGGGCGTACGCCGGCGGTGCGGCGCTCATGCTCCTGCTCCTCGGCGTCGTGCTGTGGATGTTGCGTGGTCCGGCGCTGGACCCAAACCGGGTGGTCGTGATGCCGTTCACCGAGACGGATCGCTCGCGTAGCACCGAGGGTGACAATCTCGCAATGCTCATAGGCAGCGCGCTGGAACGTACCGAGTCGTCGCAGTGGCTGGACGGCATGTCGTTGATGACGGATCGGGAGCGTACTCAGGTGCGTGCGATATCCGTGGAGCGCACACGCACCGTCGCGCGAAAGGCCGGTGCGCGCTATGTCGTGGATGGCATCATCCTTCGGCGCCGTGACTCCGTCAGTGTTGCGATCCAACTCGTCGACGCCAAGGACGGCACGGTCCTCCGACGGGCCAGCAGTTCAGCGCCGGATTCGCTGAGCATCAGCGATATTGCCCTGCGGTCGATGGTGCAGGTGCTGACCGCGCTGAATGGGCTCGCACAAGTCGTGGACGTGTCAGGCCTTGTGGGTCACGACGCCGCCGCGGTCGACAGCTGGCTGCGCGGTGAGCGTGCGCTCCGTCTCATGCAGATGGACTCTGCATTCCGCCTGCTGGAACGCGCGGTCGCGCAGGACTCGACGCTGGCGCCGGCAGCATTCCGCGCGGCGATCGCTGCCAGTTGGACCACGCACCCTGACACCGCGCTGTCACTCGTGCGCCTTGCGCTTCGGCACACGGACGCGTTGGCCACGCGACAGCGGCCCCTTGCGGCGGCGTTGGAGCGCTTTCTCTCCGGGCGAGCGGATGACGCCGTGATCGCGCTGCGCGCCGCACTCGCCCCATCGTCGGAAACAGCCGATGCCTGGATGCTCGCCGGCGAGATCCAGTTGCATCTGCTGCCCACGATCGGCATCGACTCGCTCGCTCGCCGAGCGATTCCACCGCCAGTGGACTGGCCATACGAATCGTTCGCGCGCGATGCTTTTCTGAGAGCGCGCATGATCGATTCGACGTTCACGCCACCGCTCATGCATCTGGCCGAAATTGCCGCGCGCAGGGGCGATCTGGCTGCACTGACGCGGTACACGGCGCGGACGCTCCGGCCGGCGTCAGACTCTGCGTTCGCCAACCGCATGCAGCTGACCGCACGCTGTCTGCGCGGTGGTGTCGCAGACGTGAACTGGACCAAAGAGGCCCGACGTGATGCCCGCGCGATCTTCAGCGTCGGCGCCATGCTGCAATCGGCCGGTTCGATCCCCGCACGCCGATGTGCGGTGGCAGCGTTCTCCGCGATCCTCGCTACTGAGCCGACCCAGGGCGATGAATACTGGAGTTCCCTGCTCGGCCTGCACACAATGCTGGTCGCGCAGGGTGAGGTACGCCGTGCGATTGCGATCGTCGATAGTGCCTTAGACAATGGCCTGACACAGGCCGTGGGCCTCTTCGTTATTGATCGGGCTGCCGGCATCGACGTCGCGGGCCGGGGTGCAGGATTTCTCCAACAGCTCAACACGTCGATCGATTCACGGGGGCCACCGTCGCTGTGGCTCCTCGCGCTCGACGCTTCCCGCGCAGCTGATGCGCCACAGTTGCGTACGATCCACGCATTGCTCGTGGCGAAAGCACGCGCACCGACGGCAACGCGACTCGACTCACTGATGCAGCGTACCGTTGCTGCCTATCTCGCTGTCGCGCAGCACGATACTGCACGCGCGATGTCGCAACTCGAGCGGCTCGTTCCCACCGCCGCGCATGGTGCGGTCGAGATGTCTCTCTGGGAGGCGCTCGCGGCGGAACGTCTGCTTTACGCCCGTCTCCTGCTCGCACGCGGACAGTTCGCCGATGCACATCGAGTCTCGAGTACGTTCGACCAGCCTAGCGTGTTCATGCATCAGCTGTATCTGCCCGCGAGTCTCGAAATTCGTATCGCGGCGGCGCACGCACTCGCCGATCGCGCGCACGAATCGCAATCGCGCGCTCGCCTCGCATCGTTGCGAGGGGCGGCCGCGCCGTAGTACCCGTGCCCCGACCGGGGCATGGCTGTCCACCCGTTGGACCTCGGAGGCTTCATGGCTGCGAAGAAGACTGGGAAAAAGGCGGCGAAGAAGAGCGGCAAGAAGAGCGGCAAGAAGAGCGGTAAGAAGGGCGGTAAGAAGGGCCACAAGAAGTGTTCGGCGGAAGCAATATGCAAGTATCTCGAAAAACTGGACGACTGGCACGAAAAAATCATTGCCGACTACACGCGGGTGCGGATCGCGTTGTGCAACGTCGAGAAGAAGGCGTGGGGTGAGGCGGGAGCGACCAGCGGGAAGCGTTTCTGTATGGGCGGTCCCAATGACCCAGCCGCTCCGGTCAAGCCGCCAGTCTGGACGTGATTCGCTTCAGCTGCGCAACCGTGAGCTCGCTCCTGCTCGTCACCGAATAGTGGCTTGTCACCGCAGTTTGGGATTCGCCACGCGGCGACTGTGTCCCGAACTGCGGTGTCAGGCCACAGGTTGTTTCGTCACTCATTCGGTGCATCATGAGTGCCCGCGCGTCCCCGTCGGCTGCCGTCACGGCGGTGCCAGAGATTGCTGGATGTCAGAGCGCTTTGACGCACCGCTTAAGCAGAGTCAGGCATCTCGAGCGGAGGAAACTGTCCCGGGCGTCGACGGTCCCGCGCACCGTTTGGAGCAGCAGTTGGATCGACGAAACGCTCGAAATGCAAGGACCAACGGCTTCTCTCGCGCCGATGCGACGCACCTCATTTCCGGCGCACAGCGATCAACGCCTCAAACGGCGCGAAACCGTGGAGTGATGCGAGTTCGCTGGTCGTGGGCCAACGCTGCATCTTCCTCCCCTCACCGAATGCCCCGCGCAGGAGCTCAACCGCCGACTCACGTTCTCCGAGCGCGCCGAGGATCGCCGCCTTCCAGTAGGTGTGCTCACCGAAGAGCCATGGCCGGCGCAGGTTGCCGATGGAATCGGCTATCGCCAGCGCTCGCGCGCGATCACCACGCGCGGCCTCCGCAATACCAAGCCAGCCTGCAGCGTCAATGTGCAGCGTGTCGCGAGCGGCTAACTCGAACCGTGCCGCTGCGCGATCGAGCGAACCAGTCGCCAGCAGCGCGATGCCGTCAATCATGGCGGCAGACTGCACCAGCTGATATTCGTGATGCACCGCGAACCATTGCACAACGCGACTGAACATTCGAGTGGCGTTTGCGGTGTCACCCTGAGCGCGGAACTCCTCCGCACCTCGCAGGACCACGGCCGTCGCTTCGGCCGCACGCACGTCGCCGCCAGCCAGCAGCGTGTCTGCGAGTGCCAGTGCTGCCCGCGTTTGTTTTGTCGCCGCGAGCAATGCCATCCATCGCGTTCGGCGAAGCGCTGTCGGGCGGATCAGGTCACCGTACTCGTCGAGCAGGCGCTGCTCGCTCGCGTAGTCACCAGCCAGGTGATAGGCGGCCGAGAGATCGGAGGTATGCAGTGACGCCGCCGCGCCGCCGAAGACGAGGTATGGCGCCCTCGACGATTCGAGTGCTGGAATCGCGATGTCTGGTTTGAGCTGATAGACGGCGGACTCGCCGACGAGATACAGCGAAAGCGCGCTGGAGTCACGGGCGACGAGTTGCTGCTGTACGCGCATCATTCCGGGAAGATCACCGCGCAGCTCCGCCTTCATGAATTCCGCGAACAGGCGCTCGCCCGCCGTCAGTCCCTGCGGAATACGTTCCATTCGCTTCACGAGCGAGTCAGCCCGATCAAATTCGCCAGCGTTCAGATACTGACGTCCGAGTAACTGATAGGCCCTGACAAACGAGCTGTCGAGGGCGATGGCGCGAACAAAGAATGGGCGCGACGCTGCGCCATCACCGTTGATGGCGAATTGAGTGAACCCGAGCGCAAACTGCTGATAGGCCGCGTTCGTTGGCGCGCGGAATCCGCTGGGGGACAGAATGTTGATATCGCGAATCCCGAGTGCCCCGAGCAGTCGTTCACCGAGTGAATCGATGACGGCGATCGGATCGGCCGCGAGTCCGGCATCCGGTTCGATCGTCGCAACGGCCTTCCCTGTCTGTACGTCGGTGATCTGCGCCTGCAAGACGAGTGAGTCCCCGCGCAGGACGATCGTGCCCGTGACGATCTGGCCGGCATGTGTCGCCGCGGCCAGTGCGTTCAGCCAGTCGCGCGGATCCCGCGTCGAGTCACGCGATGCAAGGAGTACGGTGATCGACGGGACGACATCGATGCTGCCGACTTGCGCCAGTCGCAGGGCCAGCCGATCTGCCGCGATGCGACCGGTTCCGTTGAATCGTGCGTCGCCCGTCAGGTTCTCGAATGGCGCGACCAGCAGTCGGGTGCTGGTGGCCTTTGTGGGACGACGCCCAAGCGTGACCCAGGCACCAGCGGCGACGACCACCAGCACGGCCAGCGCCAGCATCGCCGACCGGCGCGAAAACCGGCGTGGTGCGGCGACTGACGCGGACGGTGTCGTCTGCGCGACGGCCGTCAGCGAATCGAGCACGGCGATGATCTCCGCCGCCGTCTGGGGGCGGTCGGCGGGTCGCTTCTCGAGACAGCGCATCAGCAACTCGGCCAGTGGGGCGGGCACTCCCTGTCGTCGGTTCGTGAGCGGCTCTGGCGACTCCGTCAGGTGCGCGCTGACCAGCGCCATCGCCGACCGTCCGAGAAACGGTGGAAATCCGCACAGCATTTCATAGCCGATCAGTCCCAGTGCATACAGATCGGCGCGCTGATCGATGGACGGATCGGCCGTCGCCTGCTCCGGGGCCATGTATGCCGGTGTGCCAAGCGCGAAGCCTTCGGAGGTGAGTGCCGTGGAGTTGAGAGTCGTCGCAACCGAGAGCGCCTTGGCCACACCGAAGTCGGTGACCATGGCGATACCGCCGGTGAGCAGCACGTTCTCCGGCTTCAAGTCGCGGTGGATCACCCCCTGCTGATGGGCATACTCGAGGGCGGTCGCCATCTGGCGCAACAGCCTGACCGCATCACCGACGGGGAACTCCCCACTGCGTGACAGCCGCTGACGAAGGGACTCTCCCTCGATGAACGGCATGGTGTAGTACGGGATCCCATCGGCATCACCGGCATGCAACAGCGGCACCACGTGCGGATGCTGCAGACGCGCCATCAGCGCGATCTCGCGCTCGAAACGCACGATGGACACCGCGGCGCCCATCTCCGGCGGCAGCACCTTGACGGCGATCCAGCGGCCGAGTTGGGTGTCCTTTGCGACGAATACGCGGGACATGCCGCCGCCGCCGAGTTCGCGATCGATGACGACGTGACCGCCCAGCGTCGTGCGCAGTTGTTCGAGAAGGTCCACGGTGTCCGGGGGCTGAGTCGACCGTCAGAATACACGGCGACGTGTCGAAGAGGCATCCGTCCCCCGTCAGGACCGAGCCGCGTGGCCGCCTGCGAAGCCCGTCGGCAACCTTGGCGCCGGCGATTTCGTGGACTGGTGATGACACTACGGCTGAGCCTGTCACAATTGCGGTCGCCAGCGCCGCGTCCTATCGTTCCTGAAGTGCGCTGAAGGCAGGCGTCGATACAGCCCTCGCCCATCCAGATGGAACGGCCAGAATCTCCCGAAGGCGCCATGTCGTCCGCCGGTGCCGATCCGTCGGAGGCCGCACCGGAAGCCCACGCGGAACCGCGGGACCTTGGCTCCCTCGATGCCATCGTGCCGGCCGTGTTCGACGAACTGCGCAAGCTCGCCCATCGCCAGCTCGCGCATGAGCACGACCGGTTCACGCTGCAGACCAGCGACCTCGTTCAGGAAGCATACCTGCGCCTCTCCGGCGATCCGAACGTGACGACGCATGGCCGCGCCTATTTCTATGCCGCAGCCGGACGAGCGATGCGTCAGGTGCTGGTCGACGCCGCGCGGCGCCGGAAGACCGCCAAGCGCGGGGATGGCGAGGCGCTGCTGAGCCTCGATGATCAGGTTGGCGCCGTCGATGCCTTCGGGCACGAGCTGCTCGACCTCGATCTCGCGCTGCGCGCGCTCGAGAGCCGGAATCCGCGATCGGCGCGCATCGTCGAGTGCCGGTTCTTCGCCGGGATGACGGTCGAGGACACCGCGACGGCGCTTGGTGTCTCCGAGCGCACCGTGAAGTCGGACTGGGCCCTCGCACGCGCGTGGTTGCACGACGCCTTGCGCGGTTCGTCAGCGTGACGCCGCTGCCGCGCATCGCCCTCGCGGACGAACGGGCGCGCTGGCCACACGTCGAGTACTTCTTCGCCCGTGCACTGGACGCTCCCGCCGCGGAGCGCGCGGCACTGCTCGACGCCGAATGTTCCGATGATCTCGTGCGCGCCGATGTCCGCCGATTGCTCGCACATCACGAGTCACTGTCGTCGGACACCAATGCAGACCGCACATTTCTCGGGCAGTTCGATTTCGACACCGCATCACGCCTGCTGCAGATCGGTGCCACGCAGGCTGCGCCCACACGGATCGGCCGCTACGACGTGATCCGAGAGATCGGATGCGGGGCATCGGGGATCGTTTTTCTCGGGCGCGACCGGGCGCTCGGGCGGCTCGTCGCAGTGAAGGTCCTGTCGCGCTGGCTCAGCGCAGACCCGGTCAGTGCGCGCCGATTCACGAACGAGGCACGCGTCGTATCAGAATTGAAACACCCGCGCATCGCAACGATCTACGAGGTGGGAAGCACCGACGACGATCAGCTCTTCATTGCCATGGCGTTCCTCGAGGGATGCATGCTTCGTGAACGCATCAGCGATGGCGCCTTGCCTGTGGCCGAGGCAGTGGGGATCGCATTGGAAGTCGCGGATGGGCTGATCGAGGCCCACGCGCATCACATCATTCATCGCGACATCAAGCCCGAGAACATCGTGCTCACGGATCGTGGTGCCTGCATCATCGATTTCGGCATCGCGAAACTCGAGGACGAGGCGCAATCACTGCCTGGCGTCAGGCTGGGCACGGTCGCCTACATGAGCCCAGAGCAGAGCTTCGGCACGCGCGTCGATCATCGCACGGACCTCTGGTCGCTTGGCGTGGTGCTCTACGAGATGCTGACGGGTGTGCGACCATTCAGGGCCGATGGCCACGCCGCGCTGCTCTCAAACATCCGAAACGACGAGCCGGCGGCGCTGGGAACGTTCCGCAGCGATGTGCCGCCACACGTGGTCGAGGTCGTGCAGCGCGCACTGGCCAAGCATCCATCGGACAGACAGGGATCGGCCGCGGAGTTCTCTACCTCGCTCCTCGCCACCTGAGTCACTGGTTGCAGCGCGCCGTCGGAGCGTTCCGCCGTCGCGCTGCACAAGCCAGTACCCACCAGGCGTGCGTCACTGCTCGATCTTCAGCACCTCTCCCACGCCGGCGGCATCGCCCTGGTTCGAAACGTAGAGCGTGCCGTGCAGTCCGAGCAGGATTCCGGTCGGGTGCGTCAGCGCCGTCGTGACGACCGATCGCGTGCCGTCGCGCGCCTGCTTCACGATCGAGCCCGGGCCATTGAAGAACGGGGCGCTGGCGTACTGCAAGACGTACAAGCTGCCGTCCAAGCCGAAGGCGAAGTCCGTGACCTGCGTGAGCCCAGCGGCATACACGGTTGGCGCCTGCCCTTCCTCGATGCGGTAGATGACTGCCGCACCCGGAAGAAATGGCACGCCGGAGAGGGTGCTCACGTAGAGTGCTCCGTCCGGTCCGCGGCGGACTTCCGTTGGCACCGCTTCCGAGCGCGCAAATGGCGGGTTGAAAGGGCCTGGCGGCACGGCAATCGAGGGGAACGTCGCGACCAGCGACACGCGTCCGTGGTGCACCTTCAGCAGCGAGTTGCCGCCAGCGTCGCAGATGTATTGATCTCCGAACCATTCCATCAGGCCGTACGGGTTCGAGTCCACCGGCCCACCCGCCGGGTTGTTGGCCGCCTCGAACGCGGAGACGTCGGTCTCGACGCTCCAGTGTCCGGTGCGACCGACCCGCACGATCGTCCCGAATTTGTTTCCGAGTGCACCTAATCCAGCGCGGGTAGCCGGGTCGGCGCCCCATCCGATCGAGACCCTGGCGTTGCCGAAGACGTTGAACGCGATGTCGGCTGGGCCGACGATGTCGCGGGCGGTGGCGTTGTAGGCCGACGGTAATCCCGAGACGACGCGTTCCTGTCGCCCGCGCACGAGGCGCGAGATCGCGCCCGTGCCGCTGTAGCAGTTCGCGCCGCGCGCCACGGGAGCGCAGGCGCCGGTGATGGTCGTGTTGCCAGCCTCGACCACGTAAATCGCGCCGTCCGGGCCCCAAGCGAGGCCTTTTGGTGCGTCGAGGTTGCTCATGACGACGGAGATCCGGACCGCCGCGGGGCTCACCGTTGGACTGACGTTTTCGGAGGTGGCGGCGGTGGGCGAGTCGGTGCTGCACGCGGCGAGCACCAGCGGTCCGAGCAGGACGAGTCGTAGCCGTGACATCAGTGTCTCCAGGAGGTGATGATGGGGGAAGTCCTTCATCGGTTCCTGCGTCAAAGACACCGGGCAGGGGCAAGTCTGGGGCAGCGGAAGGGCCAGGGGGGCCAAAGACCGTGGCAACCCGGATCGGCACCGCTGACGCCCTGGTTTGCCACAGCGTCGCCGCCGCTCATGGCGTCAGTGTGCCGGCCACCCGCCCGATCAAATACGTGCTGCCGTCGGTCGGCGCAGTAATGCCGGTCTGCGCTCCGGCCCATGCGCGGCGTGTGGATTGGAAGATGAATCGGCCGTCGTAGTAGTCGAGAATCGGACCACCGCCACTGACCCACCAATTCGTCAGCGTGCCAGGCTGGATGCTCCATGTTCTGTCCCAGCCAAGCACCTGCGTCAGGTCTGGCATTCGCACATCGTACGATGCCGAGCCGCCAAGGAAGCCGCGTGTCGTGTTTACGGTGGCGAAACGTGCGGTGGGTCCGGTGGATTTCACGTCGAGCGCGACGCCGCTGCTGTACTCAGTTGGCAGCGTGCCCGTGGCGCGCACCATTCCCGCGCCGGCCACCGACACCGACGTGACCGCCGGCGCCGGAAGCACGGGGCCGAAGGCGAGCGTGCGGTCCCCGACCGTCCGCACATACGTCACGATTTGCCGCGATGCACGCTGTGTTGCCAGTGTGCCGATCGTCAGCACCACCTGGTGCAGGTCACCGGCAACCGTCTTCGCCAGCGGTACGCCGTAGACGGTGCGCGCCGTGGACGACCGATCGATCCCCGGTCCAGGCGTCAGCTCGGCCGACGAGGCGCCGGCGGTGGTGAAGACCTCCGTCAATCCAAAGGACGCTCCACCGTTGTTGTTGACCGTCCATGTCGCAGTCGTCGGCGTGAATGCCTCCGCCGAATTGAAGTCGAGCAGTGGCTGACTTACACCAGCCGCAGGATCCAGTCCGCGGCGGATGATCATGCGATCGGCAAGCGTCTGGAAATTTCCGTCGGTTGCCACGCGTGACGCGATGAGGTCGAGCGTTCCCGCCGGCAGATTGAGCACGCTGTAGTTCACGATGGGATTTCCCAACGGACTGGCCGCCGATGTGGACCACCAGCCCATGCCGATGAGGGCCTGCTGCGTCGGGGTCAGTCCCGTGAGCGTACCATTGGCCCCTCGCGAAGACACGTTCTGGTACAGTGCGCAATCGCTGGCGCCGAGTGCAGTCAGCTCGGCCTGCGTCGCGTTGTACACGGTGGTGCGCGCGACCCCAGAGTCGATGGTAACCCATGCCACCGATGCCGTTGGCTGCACGACGTTGAACGAGTACGACGTTCCATTATCGCCCGGCACCACGCGTGACCATGCGCTGCTCCCGTCCTTCACCGCGACGAAATACGAGGGATAGCGTGGCGCGCTGGAACAGATGCGCCACGTGATGTTGCCGGTCGTGGCTGGCCCGACCACGACTTGCACAGTCGCCGTGCGCTCGCCGCCACCGCTTGCTCCCACGGCCCGGATCGTCGCGGTGTAGGTGCCGTTCGGTGCACCGGCATTGACGATCGGAAGCGAGACGGAGGTGCCCGACGCAACCGCTGGCGTGACCACGGCGGCAATCGTTGGCGGGAGTCCGCTCACGGAAAAAGTGATCGTCCCCGTGTAGCCCGCATCGCGTGTGATTGCGATCGTCGGGATGTGTACCAGCGTTGCCGCCGGTGGCGAGACGAACGCCGTCACGCTCGGCGCGATGCTGAACGACGCTGGCCCGACGACGGGCGTGTTGATCGTCAGTTGCAGCCCGGCCGACTGCGTCGCGAGTCCGGGGGCAGTGCCACTGACCGTGATCGCCGTCATGCCGTTCGCTGCGCCGGCACCCACAACCAGCGTCAGCGTACTTGTCGTCACACCCGCGCCCACGACGGCGGGCGCGAAGGTCGCGGTGACGTTCGCCGGCAACGGAGCCGCCGTGAGGGTCACGTTGCCCGTGAATCCGCCGGTGCGCGTGACGGTGATCACGAGCGTTTGCGTCGCACCAGGTGCGAGTGTGAGCGTCGGAGCGGAGCCTGTCACTACAAAAGAGCCTGTCGCGACTGGCGGCGGAGTGACGTCACCGCCACCACCACAGGCGGTCACGGTGACGGCGGCGACGCTCAGGATGGCGGCGATGGCGGATCGTTGAAGGCGCATGGAGAGACACCGGGGCGGGGATGACGCGAACTTCGGACGCGCCGGCTTGCCGACGCTACCCTCCCCTACGGCATGCTGCCTGAAAAACCGTCATGCGTCCGATCTGCCCGACTCTTCGAGAGGGAGCGCACTTCCCGGCGCGTGCTCCGGCCCGAAGTCGCCCGCCAGCTTCGCCACGCCGACTCATGGCTGAATTCGCCAGCGGCGTGCCACGCGCCTGGGACGCGATGAGCAGGGTGAGCCCCTCCCAACGTCCTACAGACAGGTGATACTATCGTCTCGTCGTCCACCCCCTCTGGCGGTGGCATTGTCCGTGCTGCACCCGATACCGTGGAGCCAGCCCGCGCTGCTCTCGCGACGACAGTACGCTCGTGGCAAAGATTTCCCTCGCCCGGAGTTTTGAAAATGCGTCCCAATCGCCTTCGCAGCGCACTGCCGTCGGTCGCGGTGCTGATCGCTGTTGTCATGCCAGAGCTTGCCGTCGCACAGGGTGGGCTGCTCGGTCGCGTGAAAAAGCGTGTCGAGGACAACGCTGCGCGTCAGGCCGAGCGAGCCGTCGATTGCGCGATGGGCGACCAGTCGTGCATCGACAAGGCCAAGGCCGACGGCAAGCCGGTCAAGATCGATTCCACGCGCACGGTGCCGTCGCCCGGTGGCGACGCGGTGACGACGGGTGCGAGCGGAAGTGGCAGTGGTGCCGGCAGCAGCGCCGTCTGGGCAAACTATGATTTCGTGCCGGGCACGAAGACGATCTTCTATGAGGATTTCAAGAACGACGAGATCGGCAACTTTCCGCGCCGGTACGAGTTTCAGGATGGCAATATCGAGCTGGTGACGTTTCGTGATCGCACCTGGCTGCGCGTGGTGACGACGGGGCACTTCTCGATTCCACTGCCAGTCGTGCTGCCGACACGCTACACCATCGAAATGGATTACTGGGGCACCAGTCGCGAGTGCTGGATGTATACCGATGGCAGCACCAACGGCGCCACGCATTTCACGTTCAGTGCGGACGGCGGCGGCGGGCTCGCCAACGGGAGCGCTGGTGAGGCGAAAATGCCAGGCAACGGCGGTGAGAACCTGACGCATCAACTGCGCATCCTGGTGGATGGCTCCTACGCCAAGGTCTACATCGATGCGCGACGCGTGGCGAACGTCCCCAACTATCAGGGTGCACACGGAAACAAGGTCGGGTTCTACTGCGACCCCGGTATCTCGGTGGGCGGCATTCGCGTTGCCGAGGGGGGGAAGAAGTTGTACGAGGCACTCGCGGCCGATGGCCGGGTCGCGACGCAGGGCATCTTTTTCGATTCCGGCTCCGATCGGATTCGTCCGGAGAGTGCGCCGACCCTGAAGGAGATTGCGGCGATGGTCACGGACCACGACGGCCTGCGTCTGGGCATCGAGGGGCACACCGACAACGTCGGGGCAGCTCCTGCCAATCTCGATCTGTCGAAGCGCCGCGCCGAGGCCGTCAAGGCGTACCTCGTGGGGACGCTGCATGTGGATGCCGCGCGGCTCGAGGCGTCGGGGTTGGGCAGCACCAAGCCGGCCCAGCCGAACACGACGGCGGAAGGTCGGCAGACCAACAGGCGTGTGGAGCTGGTCAAGCTGCCGTAGAAATCCGGGAGCACGGCGTGCGGCTGGTGCAGCCACCCGTTCCGCCATCAGGCCTCTCGCGGCTCGATCCATTCGATCGCCGTTTGCGTACCGGGAGTGACGGCAGCTGCATTCAGCCCTGCCGGGCCAGCACCAGTGCCTCGCTTCCTGAGGCGCATGGTGCGACGTCAGAGGCTCACCTCGCCTGGCCCTCCGGTTGGGGAGACGTGGCACGCTGTCATACGACCGGACAGCGAACCGCGGCTGACAACCCGGCCAGCTGAATCGCATTCGAGCGGCGCTGATCGATCACTCGAACGTTCGTATCTGTTGCGAGTGGACCACCGAATGCAGTCGCGATACGCCGTTGGCGAGTTCGCGCGGCAGCCGTGAGAACCGTTTGGATCTCGTGCGCAGTGCAACGGCGCGAGGCGAGCAGACACGGCCGCATCGTACTCATCCGCACTAGCGAACGCGGGCACGAAGAATTGTGGCGTCCTCATGTACAGCCGGTGCTTCGGCCGGGACTCCCACGCCACGCCATCAAGACGCACCGACTGGACACCGCGCTCGTCGCGCGCAGTTGCACGCAACGTGCTTCTCGCACCGAGAGTAAATTCCCATCCCGACTTACCAAGGATTCGATGCGCTGGACTACCCGTTCTGCCGCAACCAACTCACGGAGGAGAGTCGGTTGGGAGTGTCCCTTTCGTGCACGGCCGGAAACTTCCGCTCGTCCAAGTGACCCCGATCGCAGGATGGCCCATGTCTCCCAACTTGAAGGCTCTCCGAACGAGTTTCTTTTTCCTCCTCGTGACCGTCGCAGCGTGCAGTGACGGTATCACATCGCCGACGCGAATCGACCCCGCGACGAGAAATCTTCAGACGCGCGCCGAGGACCAGCAGGACGCGTACACCGACCGAGATGACGGAGGCCAGATTCAGGTACTCAGCAACCAGCGAGTACGCGCTGCCACCGGCAAAACGATCGCAGAATGGGGTTCGCTCTGGTGGAAATGGGCCTTCGACAATCCACAGGTACTGGGCGACACTGATGGTACGTACAGCGCGCTCGGCGATGTCGGCGGGCCGGTGTTCTTCGCTCAGGGCTCAGGCGGTGAGCCCACTCGCGCGAACGTGATCGTGCCCGGCGGGCAGTACGTTTTGCTGCCAGTCGCCACCTACATCTGGACGTTCTTCGGTACATGCTCTGAGCTCGTGTGCGCACGTCAGATCGTGAATCGCAACTTCATCAACGGGATCACCTCCGTCAGCGTCACAATCGACGGCGAGCGCGTGCAAAACATGCAGGCACACCTGGTGCGAGTGGACAACGGCAATCCTCCGTTCACTGTCGACGCTGGTCCGATTGGCCCGGACGGCTACGGGGGTATTCTGCCCGCAGTGCAAGGTGGCTATTGGCTGATGCTGGCACCGCTCCCGCCTGGAAAGCACCGTGTTGCGATGTCTGCGACGGCACCGATCCTCGACGGTGAAACGGGTGAGTTGCTGAGCGGCTACCTTCATCTTGACGCCAGACTGCGGCTGCAATCCTCGCGAGGCAGGCACGATCAGTGATCAATACTCGGGCATTCGTTCCGTGCCCGAGGATTGCATGTCGAGATTTCGAGAATCCACGGATGCCGATGTTGGTCGGCGTGACAGGAGTGGGCGCGGAGCGCCGACTCCCGTCGGCATCACGGATGTATACCATGACGTGTTTCAGCACGAGATCGGGGGCAGCCGAGTTTCACGATACACTCGACCACTGACCTCACCGCTGCGAAAATTAGGTAGATATTGATATTATCTCGAACCAGAGATTTCACTCGGGGTTGCGAGTGAGTGTATTGGCAGGTTCCAGCCAGCGCGCGAGCGGGTAGTGCGGCTGGCGCACTACTCTCGCGGGCCGCGGACCGGTCGCCGTGCTTCTCCGGGAGTACGTCTCACGCGACTCTCAATCAGCAGTAACGTTTACTGTGTTGTGCCCGGGTGTGTGCCCGCTACGGTCGCACCGGCGCTGGGCGGCGTACGTCGATACGAGTGCCGATCTGGATGACCATCAGATCCTCGCCTACCTCCACTGGCCCGGCGTACGTTTTTCGTGTGGCGGCGAGCAGTTCGTCGGTGGTCGCGTCTGGTTGGCCAATGTGAGAAAACACGGCCAACCGTGGCTGCACTCTCGCGAAGACGGCCCCCGCCTGCTCGGCTGTCGTGTGATGGTCGATGACGGTCTGCACGCGTTCCGGATTGCGGCCACTTCGCCGCATGGACTCCGGTGACACCACTTCGTGGACGAGGAGATCGACCCCGACCGCATGGCGGATCAGGTTTTCGGAGACGCGGGTGTCGCCCGAAAGCACAACGGCGTGCCCTCCGAAATCGATGCGGTAGCCGAGCGCTGGCTTGACCGGCGCGTGGTCCACCTCGAACGCAGTGACCGTCACGCCATCCTGCTGATAGACGATCCCTTCATGGATTTCGTGGCTAATCATCCGCACACCTTCAGGCGACGCGTGCTCGTCGGCTATTCGCATGCCGATGTCGAAGGCGAACGCCGTGGCAAGGCCTGCGAGCAGCGACGATGTCCCCTCCGGGCCCCAGACCGGGAGTGCATGATCGCGGCCGGGCGCCACCAGCCACCCGGTCAGCCAAAGATCCGGTAACCCGACGACGTGGTCCGAGTGCAAGTGCGTCAGGAACACGCCGTCGATATCCGCCCATCGCGTGTTGATTTGCGCGAGGTGCTGCAGCGCCCCGCGGCCCGCATCAAACAAGAATCGGTGGCTGCCGACTTGCACCAGCGTGCTCGGGCCGAACCGGTTCATCGCCGGCATGGGATTACCGGTCCCGAGGAGCGTTACCACGATGTCCTGGCTCTGTGCCGGTCGCGCACCGAGAGTGAGCGTGAGGCCGGCAGCCAGCAGTCCAGTCACGAGATGTCTGCGCATGAAACTCCTCCAGATGGGAAGCTCGACGATGCTAGCATAATCGGCGCGGCACAAACGCTCGAGTCCCGTCGGCCTGACGTGGCTGCTGCCCCAGCATCGTTCGATCACGCGATCGAGTCCGTGGCCGCTGGCGAGCAGTTGCCTGAGTTCTGGCGCGTCCACCCCACGGTCGCTGCTGAGCAGTACCGCAGACTCTGCCTTACCGACACCAATCGAATTTCCAATCCCACAGCCATGACGTAGCTTCTCGGCATTCTGCGATCACGATGATTCTCCGGAGGCTGTATGGCATGCCGTTCCACGCTGGTGTGTCTCGCGCTGCTCGCAACCGCCGCTGCTGCATGCACCAAGCGCCAGGACGCCCCGCCAAATGCCGCGGCGCGCGACGAGCATGCCGCTACCCCGCCCGCGCTCCCGATGCGAACGACCCTGCTCGGCGACCTGGGCGCATACCATCGTGCAATCCAGACTTCGAGCAGTGAAGCGCAGCAGTTTTTCGACGAAGGGCTGACACTGCTCTACGGCTTCAACCACGAAGAAGCCTTCCGCTCCTTCGCGCGAGCCGCCGTGCTCGACACGCTTTCACCAATGCCGCACTGGGGGATGGCGCTGGCACTGGGCACGAACATCAATGACATCGCACCCGTCGATCGCCTGAAGACGGCCTATACACATCTGGCTGATGCCGTTGCACGCGCACGCAACGGTAGTTCGGTGGAGCAGGGACTGGTGGCCGCGCTGGCACAGCGCTACGTCGCCGATCCGTCGGGCGACCAGCTGCCGCGCGAACAGGCGTACTCCGTGGCGATGGGCGCGTTGTCGAAGCAGTTCCGGGACGACGCGGATGTCGCAACGCTGTACGGCGAGAGCATGATGAACCTTCGCCCCTGGAAGCTCTACAAGGCCGATGGCACGCCGGCACCGGAGACCGGGACGATCGTCTCGACACTCGAGGGTGTGCTGGCGCGCACTCCACTGCATCCGGGAGCCAATCACTACTACCTGCACGCCGTCGAGGCCTCGACGCATCCGGAGCGCGCCGTGGCGTCGGCGCGTCGGCTCGAAACACTGGTGCCTGGCGCCGGCCACCTCGTCCACATGCCGGCGCATATCTACATCCGCACCGGCGAGTACGCACGATCGGCTCGTGCGAATGCCTCAGCGGCTGCGGTGGACGAGAAGTACTTCAAGGCCACCGGTACCAGCGGGTTGTACTCCGCGATGTACTACAGCCACAACCTGCAGTTCGAGGCGGCCGCGGCGATGTATGCCGGCAGGTTTGCCGAGGCGCGTGACGCCGCCGTGCGTACCGTGAAACTGACCGACCCCATCGCCGACCAGATGGCGATGCTGGAGCCGTTTGCCGCAATGGAGTTGTTTGTGCTGGTGCGATTCGAAAAGTGGGACGATGTGCTCACGATGCCAGCCCCCGTGGCAGCACGCAGCCTGCAGACAGTGCTCTATCACTGGGCACGCGGCGCAGCGTTCGCTGGCACCAGTCGCACAGCCGAAGCCGCCGCGGCACTCGAGGCACTGACAGCGGCAGTCGCAAGGATACCGGCGGACGCGATGGTGGGGCCGGCCAACTTTGCCTCGCAGGTCGCAGCGGTCGCGCGCGCTGACCTGGCGGCCCGCGTGGCCGAAGCGAAGGGTGACATGCCGGGCGCAGTGGCGTTGTTTACCGCCGCCGTCGCCGCCGAGGACTCGCTGGGCTACAACGAACCACCCGACTGGCTGCTGCCGGAGCGTGAGATGCTCGGTCGCGTGCTGCTTCGCGGTGGAGATCCGGTCCGCGCCGAAGCAGCGTTCCGTGCGGATCTGGTGCGTAACATTGGCAATCCGCGTTCCCTCTACGGCGTGTGGCGCAGTGTCGAGGCGCAGAAGAAGCCGGCGTCAGCGCACAAGCTCCGCTTCGAGAAGGC
>JBBQRH010000037.1:0-40229 GCA_038215035.1 Gemmatimonadales bacterium
TTCGCGGCGGTCCAGAACAGTGAGCGGCAACTACTCGCGCTCTACCATCTGGCTCACCTCGATCGCGAGCGAGGCGAGGTAGCCGCTGCGGCTGATCTCTACGACGTGGCGGCGTCGCTGGCGGAGCGTGTCGGACAGCACGATGTCGAAGTCGGTGCGATCTCGGGCGCTGGCCTGTGCCGCTTGCGCCTCGGCGATCGGAATCGTGCGACGCAGAGTCTGACGAAGGCCGACGTCCTTTCGGGCGCCGGACGCGAGTGGTTCCCGGGGCGTGAGATCCAGGATGCACTGGCGGTCGAGCTGCTCTCCCTGACCGGCGATACCCAGGCCGCGGGCCTCCGTCTCACCGAGGGGTGGCGTCGTGCGCAGGCCGCCGACCCATGGGCTGCGAACTGGCTGCTCACCGAAGTCACGTCAACGCTGACGCAGTTTTCCCCTGGCCTGCTCACGGCGTTGCGCACCGAACGAGACGCCGACCGTGCCCTCAGCGTGCGCACGGGTAGTGGTGCGCAGCCGACGCCGTGATCCCGGTCCGGCGTTTGTGTCAGGCGCGCAGCATGTACCCAGTGCCGCGCACCGTGTGCAGCAGCTGCGGACCATCCGCACCGTCGATCTTCTTGCGCAGATAATTGATGTACACATCGACGATGTTGGTCGACGGGTCGAATTCCGTCTTCCAGACATGTTCGGCGATCTGCTCGCGCGTCACGGCCCGTCCCGAGTGCTTCATCAGATACTCGAGCAGCGCGTACTCTTTCTGGGTCAATGAAATCGGTGCTCCGTCACGCGTCACGTTGCGTGAGACGGTGTCCAGATGCAGCGTCCCCACGCGGAGCAGCAGTTCCTCGTCGCGCAACGTGGATCGACGCAGCAATGCACGAACGCGAGCCACCAGTTCGTCAACATCGAAGGGTTTGACCAGATAATCATCGGCGCCGGCATCGAGACCTGCGACCCGATCGCCGATCGTGACCCGAGCCGTCAGCATCAGCATTGGTGCGCGGAAGCCACGCTCGCGCAGGTCTCGCGCAACATCCAGGCCGTTCGCCTTTGGGAGCCCGATGTCAAGAATGATCAGATCCGGGGCCTGATCGATGGCGATTGCCAGGCCGGACTCCCCATCCTGAGCCGTCAGCACCGCATACCCGCTTTCCAGAAGCGTGCGCGACACCACCTCCAGCACCTCGGCGCGATCTTCGACGACGAGGATCGTCGCTCGTCCCTGCTCGGCGGTCGTTGTCATGTTTGGGAAAGTAGGGCTCGAACTGCCTCCGGCAAGCCGCCGCCGGGTGATGAAGTGGGGTTAACCATTTCCGGAAACAGTCGTCTGTTACAGAGACGTATCGGCCACAGGCGTGGCTCTGGTGACGAAATCGAATCTGGTGCAGTATCTGAGATGGTACGACGCTTGCTGGCGTTGTTCTGGAGGGAACCGGAGCGGCGTGTCGCACGCTTCGCAAACAGGCGTTACGGTGGCGCCTTTGCATCCCGCACAGCGGAATTGACCGCACCGATGCCGTGTGTTCCACGGGGAGGGGGTGACGATGGTTGATGTGTTCGTTCGGATGGCCGCGACGCCGGTGATGGCTGGCGTGGTAGCCGAATCGGTGCGCTGGGCGGCCGGGGCGGATCCGGCGGCAACGCGCCATCAGGTCGTCACGCTCTATGGTGATCCGTCTGTGACGCACCTGGCATGGGCGCTGGCGGCAGCCAATCGCGGTGGTCCTGACGCGGTCTGGCGCATTGCTGCCGATGGAAGTGCCGTTGCGGCCGAGCTCTCGCTGTCCACCTCGGTGCTCGACGAGGACGCAGCGATCCTGATCAGCAGTAATGGTCCGCAGTTCCGAACCGCCATCGCGCATCTGGTCAGTGTCAGGGGCCAGGAAGAACACAGCGCTGCGATTCGGGTGCCGATCAACATCGCTTCGTACGCAGAGCTCGATGAAGAAGCGATGCTGGCCTCGCTGCGAGAGGCCGAAGGTGACGTCGACGGTGACCTGCAGGAGGATGACATCGCAGCCTGACATGTCTGTCGCGTGACGGAGTGGTCCGTCGCGTCAAGTACCAGCGAGGGCCGGCGATGCGTGAGCATCACCGGCCCTCGTCCGTTCTCCGTGCACCGCGGCACTCACGTCGCCACCGGAACGGCTATTGGGCCTTCGCGGTCTCGCGTTGGGCCATCTTCACGGCTTCGTAGGCGTTGACGATGCCTCCAGAGACGGAGAGCGACGCGAACGGGACCCGCGCGGTTTCGCTGCCAGGCTGCAGAACTGACGTGTTGGGGTACGGCGTCACCGTCGCCATCAGAATGCGCTTCACGTCGGCAGCGGTGAGCGTCGGAAAATGAGACATCAGCAGTGCTGCGACGCCACTGACGACCGGCGCTGCCAGGCTGGTGCCATCCTCGCGTGCATACTCGTTGCCAAGCGCCGCTGAGAAGATGGAGACGCCGGGCGCAAAGAGGTCAACCGTCGTCCGGCCATAGTTGCTGAAATCGGCGGCGAGGCGCTCGCCCGGGCGCCAGCTCGACGCGCCAACATCGATCCAAGTGGCGGCGCGGCCACCGGCCGGGGCGCTGTAGTTCGAGGTGGGGAAGGTGGCGACTGCGTCCACATCCGCGCTCTCATTTCCCGACGCGTGAACCAGCAGAACGCCTCTGGACACCGCGAACTGCACGGCGCTGTCGACGGCAGCCTTGCCCGGCGAGTACGGCTTGCCGAACGACATGTTGATGATCTGGGCCCCCGACTCCACGGCATAGCGAATCCCGTTCGCCACGTCCTTGTCATACTCGTCGCCGTTCGGCACCACCCGGACCGGAAGAATGCGAACACCCGGCGCGACACCGACAAATCCGCTGTCGCCACTGACGGCGCCGATCACGCTGGCCACCGCCGTGCCGTGGGACGCATCCGGTCCCGTCACGTTCGCGTTGCCATACTGCCGCCCCATGGCCGGCGTATCACCCACCACCTTCCGACCGTCGAACGCCAGGTTGAGCCCGAAACTCAGTCGCCCTTCCACCTGACGCCGCGCAGCGCGGGACACGTTCGGAGTCAATCCATTCGCCGCGAATCCCCGCAGCTGGAGCAGCGCCGTCCGGCTGGCGGCCGACTTGGGCAGCATCTTGCTCAATGTGGCGTCGGTGATTGCCTTCTTCTCGACGCCATTGTCCTTCGCGACCACCGCCAACAGCGAATCGTACTGCGTCAGCACCGGTCGGAGGCCACCCCATTGCGTCGTCGCCTCCGCCACCGCGGACGCGAACGCGCGCTCGAGATCGACGCACGATGTCGCGATTGGACTCTTGCCGCCATTCGCCCGACAGGTTGCGACCACCCGTGTGAGCTCGAGCCGGTCATCGTCGATGTTGCCGTTGACGCCACCGATGAAGTTCCAGCCGCGCGCGTCATCCACGTACCCGTTGCCATCGTCATCCTTTCCGTTGGCGGGGGTTTCGCGCGTATTGAGCACCAGCGCCCCGCGCAGTGCGACATGCGACGTGTCCACGCCGCCGTCGATCACGGCGACCGTGATGACCCGTTTTGGCGCCGCGTTGCCCAGCAACTCGGTGAGCGCGCGCCGCGCACCGACACCGGCAACGCCGTCCGTGGCCGGGTCGAGCAGATGCCAGTCGGCCGGGGCGCTGCGATATGCAACGCGTGGGCTGTTGGCGGGCGCCGGTCCGGCGGCGGGCGCTGGTGTCGGCGTGGCCGGCGCGACTACCGCTGGCGATGCGGCCGGCGTCGGTGCGGTCGACGGGCGTTGCGGTGTACACGCCGACACGAGCAACACCGTGGTCCACAGCGCCGAATTTCCGACACGAGCTCGCTGCATGATCCTGCCTCTCAGACTTTGTGGAATCCGATCCGCGCTGCCTCGCGGCGATCGTCGGCCGTGTAGATCTCGAAATCGCTGAAGAACGCCGGTGCCTCGACCTGCAGTAGTCGCAACGTCGCCACGGCCATTCGCCTGATCTCGAGTTCGGCGGCTTCGCTCGACCGCAGTTCGAGCATCGTGCGCCAAGCCCGTGCATTGGCGGTCACGACGACCTTCGTTTCCGTCGAATTTGGCAGTACACCGCGCGCCGCTTCCCGAGCCATTTTCCGCCGGTGGACCTTGTCGGCTACCCAGCCGTAGCGCTGCATCAGTTCATCCACGAGATGGATGTAGGCTGCCTGCGCCGAATCGATCTGGGCGCGCCACGCCGTCTCGAGCGCGGCGTCACCAACCATCGCCGGCGGAACGACGAACGCGGCGTCACTCTCGTCGACGTATCGCTGACTCAGCTGCGAGTAGGCAAACCCCGCGCGATGCCGAACGAGCTCATGCGTCAGCGAGCGACTCACTCCTTCGAACAGGACCGAATAGTTCGCGTGTTCCAGGACGCTGCCATGCCCCTGCTTCTTGATGTTTTCCAGGTACTCACGCGTCGACCGTCCGGCCGGGTTCCGCTGGCTCATGTAGCAGAGCCGTCCGGCGAACTCCGCCAGCTTTTCGCCGTCCGTGGCCTCACCCAGCCATGCCACGCCGAGGTGCTCCGGCTCGAGGAACTGGGGGCGCGACAGGAGCGTCAAGCGGGGTTCGGTGAAGAACTCAGGCACGGGGCGGGGCGGTGAGCGTGGATGGGGACGCGGTGAGCTGCCCTCAAGATATCCACGTCGGGCAGGCACTGTGTTTTCCGCGCACGGACCCGAGCAGACCAGCGACGAGCCTCGACGGGCGCTGGGCGTGAAGTGTCCGGCGATCGATCCACCGGCACTCAGCGCGCCCAGTCGCGTGTCCGCAGCCCCACGGTCACGAGGGGGGCGACGCCGATACCGCCACGCCGGCTGGAGTTGATTTTCCACGCCCCGTTGCCTGCGCCCGCCATCGTGACGCCGCCCGTCACGAACCACGTCGTGCCAATGAAGCCCCGGTGCTCGATCCCGGCCTCGAGCCGTCCCCCAAGCGCCTCCTTCTGCGAGACATTGGCGAAGCCGACGGCCACCGCGGGCGGTTCGACCGGCGTCACGAACTCGGGGCGTTGGACCACCGAGGTCCGGCCCAGCGACTGCACGAAGGCGCTGGCCGAGAGGAGGGGGCGGAACTGCGCCCCGAATTCCGGCAGAGCAAACTCGGCCCGCAATCCGCCGGTGGAGCGCGAGAAGTCCCGCGAGCCGTCAGCGCCAAGCGAGGTGCTCGCGATCTCGTAGAACCCCGATATCTCGATCCGCCGGAGCATGATGCCGACCGCGGCGCCGACACCGGCACCTGCCTGCAACCCTCCCGAGCGCGCGTACGCGTCCGCGACAGCCCCTGGCACCGGCGGCCGACTGTAGGTCGCGAAAATCTCGAACAGCGGTTCGACCTTTCTCGATTGCGCTGGCAGTGTCAGCGGCAGGGCAATGACGCTGAGCATCGCGAGCCGACGGACGCCGCGAGATGTGAACGCATGGCGAGACATGGCGAGAGAAATCATTGAGGAGTACCGGAAGACGTGAACGTGACCTCGATCCGAAGGTGATGCGCGGTCCACACCCCAGATACCGGGGGCTGTTTCACGCGGATTTGTCACGATGCGTCGGTGCAGTCCCGCTGCACCGACGCAGTGTGAGGCAACGCTGAAATCGTGACGAATGCAGTGGAATCATTGGATGCGTCGGTGGTGTTCTGCTGAGACGACGCCGGTCTGTCTGCAGCTCCCTCTCAACGATCCACGATGCGGCCCTTCACGCTTGAACTCACCTCGCGCACCGTTGGACTGGTCATCGGTCTCATCGCGTTGCTGTCGCCAACCGCTGCGGCCGTCGCGCAGCGCGCACCCGCGATCCAAGTGCGCGTCGGCGTGATCGACTCTCGACAGCTGCTGCAGGACATGCCCGGCCGGGCCAAGGCAGAATCCGAGTTTGCCCTCGACATGGCGAAGGCGCGCGAAATGGTCCACACCGCGACCGATTCGATGAAGGCCGCCGTCGATGAGTTATCGCGGCATGAGGCAGACCTTCGCCCTCAACAGCGCGAATCGGCCGTGATGATGCTTCGGGCGCGCGAGCTGGCGCTTGAAGACATGGTGGCGCAGCTCAATGCCATCACCGGGAGCAGGCTGACCGAATTGCAAAAGCCGCTCCTCGACGAAATGCGCAGTGCGGTACAAGTGGTGCGCGAACGTGAACGGCTCACGTTGGTCTTTGACCTCGCCGCAGACGGTGCGCCCATCGCCTTCGATGACGCGGTCAACATCACGCCGCTCGTCCTCGAGGAACTGCGCCGACGACCCAGGCCTGCGCCAGCAGCACGCTGAACTGGCGCTCGCGCTATTCGCCCAGCAGGTCCAGCCGGAAGTGCCCGTACCCGCGCGTTTCCGCCACGGTGTCCAGCGCGCGACGCGCAGCGGCCGTGAGTGGTGGCAATGACGTGTCATACTTGATGTCCGTCAACGGCGTCTGACCGGGCAGTGCCACCTTCACGCCCGGGTTCAGGATTCCGCGCGGATCGAAGCAGCGCTTCACCAGCTCGAAGAGCACGATCGCATCGTTGGCCCACATTCGTCCCATGAACGGCGTGCGAAGCCGCCCGTCGCCATGCTCGCCAGCCAGGGTCCCGCCGAGCACTGCGGTCAGTGTCACCACTTCATCGAGCGCTGCTTCGACATGTGCACGCCAACCGGGCTGCGACGTGTCCACCAGCGGATTCACGTGGACGTTCGCGTCACCGGCATGGCCGAAGATCACGCCGGCAAATCCGTGATGCTCCATGATGCTGCGGACGCCGCGGACGTACTCCGGCAGTGCCTGCGGCGGCACCGCGCCGTCTTCGATGAACTGCATTGACGTGCCCACATCCGTCATCGTCGCCAGCAGCGGGCTCGCCGCGTGGCGAACATGCCAGAGCGCCGCGATCTCATCGGCCGAACTGGCCCGCGTCAGGCCGGAGGCGCCGAGCGCCTCGAACACCGTCGTGATGGCGGTCGCCAACGCCTCCGCCTCCACCTGGGAGGCGGCCTCGGCGTCGAGCAACAGCAGGGCCTCGATCTCCGTCGGGATGCTGCCCTTCGGCGCGGTCGTGCGCACGACGTCGAGAAAGGTCCGATCGAGCAGTTCGCAGGTTGCCGCACCTAGCCCGACGGCCTTCGCCGACGCGTCGACGGCAGCTTCCAGCGTCGTGAACCCGGCGCAGATCGATGTGCGGCCAGCTGGCAGGTCGGCCAGTTGCAGTTCCACGCCCACGATCAGGGCCAACGTCCCTTCGCTGCCAACGAACAGGTCAACCAGGTCGCCCGACTTCGCGAAATCCACCAGCGCGTACCCGGATGACTCCTTTCGGACACCGGCGTGGCGGATCTTCGCGACCGGTTCCGCCATCGCGGTGGTGAAGATCGTGCTCATCGCCTGCGTCGAGAACCGGCGGATCGCGGCCACGTTCTTCGCTTGCGTCGGGATTTCGGCACCGCGGCGAATCGTCGCCCGTGACCCGTCGTCGAACACGCACTCGAGCGCCGTGACCCAGTGACGCATGGCACCGTACTTGAGGCTGTGTGGCCCCGCCGCATTGGTTGCCACCATCCCGGCGATTGTGGCCCAGGCCCCGCTGGAGGGGTCGACGGGAAACCACAATCCATGGGTTCTGGCCAGCGCGTCCACCGCGTCGCGAATTGCACCGGCGCCGACCCACAGGCGCTTCGTTCCCGGATCGACCGGCCCGATGGATGCCAGGCGACTCAGGTCGACGATCACGCCATCACCGATCGCTCCGCCCGCCATCGATGACCCCGCGCCACGCGGAATCAGGGGGGTCTGCGTGGTCTTCGCCCAGTGCGCCAGCACGGTCACGTCTTCGGCGTCCACCGGCACCGCAATGGCCCGTGGGAGGATGCGCGCAATGCCGGCCGCTTCGGAGTACACGCCACGCGCATTGTCATCGTCGCGGAAGGTGCCGCGGAAACCTGGAGGTGTTGTCACGCCGATAGATGTAGCGGCCGACGCTTCAGGGATAGAGGGGCGCGCAGGTCGCGCGTGGCGTTCAGGGAGAATCACGACCATATATTCACTGTGCCTTCACACGAGAATCAGGGACTCGCGGACGCCGATCATCCGCCCATCGAACCGCCCGCATTTGTCCAGCGCCCTCTCACCCGCGAGGTCGAGCGCTGGTGCCGCGACACCCTGCCGCGGGTATCCCGCACCTTCGCGCTCAGTGTTCGCGTCCTGCCGGGCGAGCTGGGTCGCGCCGTGCTTGCCGCGTATCTACTGTGCCGCATCGCGGATACGATTGAAGACGCTCCGCATCTGGACGCAGAATTGAAGGCTGCCACGCTCGACCGCTTTTTGCTCTGTTTTGACGATCCAGAGTCGGCGACGGCACTGGCGGACGATCTCGCCAACTGGCCCGGCGATGTGGCCCACGTCGAACTGAGCGGTGGATCGGATCGCGTGTTCGCCCTCTTCCGCTCCCTGCCGGTCCCGACGCAGCGGCATGTGCACCGGTGGGTGGCCGAGATGGGACGCGGCATGCGCAAATTCGTGCTGCTCTACCCGAATGGCATCCGGATCCAGACGCTCGAGGAGTACAAGGAGTACTGCTACTACGTCGCCGGCACGGTGGGGTACATGCTGACGGATCTGTGGCATGAACACTCGCACGCGGTGAGTGAGTCGGTGTATCGGAAGCTGCGCGAGAAGAGCCGGCAGTTCGGCGAGGCGCTGCAGACGGTCAACATCCTGAAGGATGTTGCGACCGACGCCGAGCATGAGAACTCGATCTACATCCCGGAGAATGCACTGCGCGCACACGGGAGCGGGCACGCCACGATTCTGTCTCTGGCCCACTCCGACGGCAACCACGCGGCGCTGACGGATCTGGTGCGACTGGCCTGGGCCGATCTCGAAGATGCCGTGCGCTACCTGCTGATGGTGCCACGTCGCGCCTGGAGCATCCGGACGTTTTGCGTCTGGCCGCTGCTGTTTGCCTTTGCCACGCTGCGCGATCTCACCCAGACGCGCGCCATGCTGCAGCACGGCGGCGTAGTGAAGATCACCCGTGCCGAAGTGAAGTCGCTGCTGTTGCTGGCGCCACTCCTGGTTGGCAGCAATCGGGCCGTGCGCTGGCTGGTCGAGCGGGTGAAGCTCAGGGCATTCGTGCTGGCTGGGGCCTGAGGGCTCGGCCATCGCGATGCGGTTGGCGCGGCTCAGACGGCCCGCCGGCAAGTCCGCTCCGCCCCGCCAGACTGCGCCTCGCCACAAATCTGCCCACCGCGATGTCGGGAGTTGCGAGCGTGTGGTGTCGGTCGGGCACCCCGCCAGACCGCTGCCTCCAGCACTCTTCATCGATGCCTCTCGCTCGCACCCTCGCGCTCTTCGCGGCGCTCTTCGCCGTTCCATTTCCAGTTGCAGCGCAGTCACGTGCGGCTCGCTCGCCCGGGGCGCTGCTCGACGCCGCCATCACTGCGATGGGTGGTGCCGAGGTCCTCGGCACGCTTCGCACCGCGCGAATCGAGGGCACGTTTCACGAGTACATTCTCGGGAACGCCGAGCGAAACGAGGGCCCATTCCGGACGCGGTACAGTCGATTCAGCGAGCTGCGTGATACTGAAGGCGGTCGCGTACGGCGTACCGAGTTTCCCGTGTCATCGCTGGCAACGCCGCCAGCGCCTCTGGCATACATCATCGCCGATTCGCTGCTGGTGATTCGCGTTGGACCTCGCGAGATTGGCGGCCAACCGATCCTGTTCGACGACTTCGCAGACCAGGCGGCGACCGCGCCCGAAGCCGCATTGGTACGCGGCCGCAACGCGTCGGGGCTGCGGTCCGACGGAACCGTCATACGGTATGGTGTGACACACGACGTGGTGTCATGGCCGTACGCCGATGGACGCCTCCGCGTGGAGCTCGACCGCGACTCGCATCTCCCGACGCGTATCAGCGTGATCCGGACCTACCCGCGCGATTTCCGACGCGCGCAACTCGGTGATGTGACCGTGAGCTACGAGCTGGCGAACTGGACGCAGCAAGAGGGCGGCCTGGCGTATCCGCGGCAGATCATCTCACGCGTGAACGGCGAACCGCAACGCGATGTGACCATCAGCTCCATCGTCGGCGGAGTGGCGGCACCGGCCGATTCGTTTCAGTACGGTGATTCAGCACGCGTGCAGTGGGCGCGCAGTGTGACCTCGAGCCCGCCGCTGTTCCGGTTCGGCAGCAACGGTACCCTGCCCGACGTTGTCGAAGGTGTGGCACGGCTCAAGGACTTCTGGGCGACAACGCTCGTGCGACAGGACGACGGTGTATTGATCTTTGAAGCGCACCTCAGCGGGCAGTATCTGCGCGAGGTGATTGACGAGGCTGCGCGGCGATGGCCCGGCACGAAAGTGAAGGGCCTGGTCATGACGAGCGATCCATGGGCGCATCTTGGTGGCGTGCGCGAAGCAGTAGCCCTCGGCATTCCCATCTACGTGAGTGGGCGCAGCATCTCGGCGCTGACGGCGCTGCTGAAGGCTCCGCACACCCTCGCTCCCGATGCACTCGCGCGCGCGCCGCGTGCGCCGCGATTCGTGCCTGTTGACGCGAAGCTGGCGGTTGGGACAGGGGCGAACCGCGTCGAGCTCTATCCGGTGCGTGGTGCCTATGCCGAACGGATGACGATGGCGTACTTCCCCGGGCACAAGGTGCTCTATGGCGCGGACCTCGTGTTTGCGTCGCGTCCGCCCGGCAGCGGTTTCTTCCGCACCGCGGCTATCGACCTCCTGCGTGCGGTGACGCGCGAAGGACTGGCGGTCGACTCACTCTTCTGCGTACAGCCGACGCCGGTCATCGCTTGGAAAGACTTCGTCGCCGCGCCGAAATGATCGGTGTTCACTGCACGTTACGGCGGTAGGTTTCACCTGTGCTGCGCCATCGTCCGTGGTTCCTCGTTCTTGCCGCGTGGTCCGTACCGGGTGCTCTTTCAGCGCTCAGTGCGGTTGCGTTCATGCCCGCATCCGACCGAGCCAAGGCGCTGCTGCCGGTATTTGGAATTTCACTCGCGGGGTGGTGGACGTGGGCGGTGCTGACGCCCGGGATTCTCTGGATGCAGCGACGGTACCCGATCGAACGTGGATCGTTGCTGCGCAGTGGGCCGGCACACGCGGCGGGAGCGCTGCTGGCATCATTCGTCTACATCGGCGCGTCGCTGGGATCGGCGCTGGTGATGTTCGCACCAGTGCGCGCCGAACCCATTGGGGCGCTCGCGCGCGGGTACGTCACCTCGCGCCTGCCGATCGGCGTGCTGCTGTACGCTGCGGTCATTGGCGTCGGCACCGCCGTCGCCGAACGGCGGCAGCGCGTTCACCGTGAAGTGTTGTCTGCTCGACTCAGCGCGGAACTGGCGCTGGCACAGGCGCGCGCGCTGCAGGCGCAATTGCAGCCCCATTTCCTCTTCAACACGCTGCACACGATCGGTCTGCTCGTGGCGGAGAATCCAGCCGCCGCCCAGCAGACGCTCCTGCGCCTCGGCGACTTGCTTCGCCGGACGCTGGCGCTCTCCGAAACGCCAAGCATTCCATTGCACGATGAGCTGGCAGTACTGCAGGAGTACCTTGCCATCGAGACCACCCGGTTCGGCGAGCGCCTGCGTGTGCTGATCGATGTGCCTGAGGGCCTGTGCGGCAGGAGTGTGCCGAGCCTGATTCTCCAACCGCTGGTGGAAAACGCCTTGCGGCATGGAATCGCGCGCCGGGTGTCGGCCGGTGTGTTGCGCATTGCGGCGACGGAGCACGACGGGCGCCTGCGATTGATCGTCGAAGACAACGGCCCAGGCTTCGCTGCCGAACCGGCGCCCAACGGCGGTCATGGATTGGCGGCAACGCGCCGTCGCCTTGCGGTGCTGCACGGTGCTGAGGCAACGCTCGACATCGGCAGTCGACCGGGCGGCGGTGCGCGTGTCGGCATAGAAATACCGGTTGCCGATGCCTGAGCGCACCCTCAGGATCGTCATTGCCGATGACGAACCGATCGCATTGCGTGGGCATGAGCGCCTGGTGCGCAGTCTGAGTGACTGGGAACTAGTGGCTGCCTGCGGCAATGGCGACGATGCCTTGTCGGCGATCGTGACGCACGCTCCGGACGTCGCGCTCCTTGACGTCGTGATGCCAGGCCGAAGTGGGCTTGAAGTCGTGCGCGCCCTGCCGGCGGCAAGTCGTCCGGCGATCATCTTTGCGACCGCGTTCGATGCCCACGCTGTTTCGGCGTTCGACCTGCATGCGGTCGACTACTTGCTCAAGCCGTTCGATGCGAACCGTTTCGAGAAAGCGTTGACGCGCGCACGTCTCCGGCTGGCGGAGCCGGAGCGAGCCAGTCGTCTGGACGCGGTGATCGCCTCACTCGATCCCGTCGCGTCGTCCTTTTCCCGCATCGCAGTGCGCGTCGGTGATCGACTGGTGCTGGTGACTCTCGATGATCTGGACTGGTGCGAAGCGGCGGACAACTATGTCCGGCTCCACGCGAAGGGAAAGCGCATGCTCATTCGCGAGACGATGCAGACGCTCGAACGGCGCCTTGATCCACGTCGATTCGTGCGCGTGCATCGTTCCGCACTCGTGAACCTCAGTCGGGTGGTCGAGGTGCGCCCGCTCTTTCACGGCGATCAGGAGCTGTTGCTCACCGATGGCAGTCGCCTGACGCTCAGTCGAACGTACAGGAGCGCCGTGCTCGCTCGGCTGGGGGCGGTGTAGTTCCGGACCTACATGGCACGCACATAAGCTGCGTGCACGATGTTGCGACTCGGCCTGATACGGCGTTGTGCAGCGCGTGCTCACAACCAGCCGTCACCGCACTCCGCGTTTCGCCGCCGTCGCATCCTGCACCGCCTTCGCCACTTCGCGCACCCCCATCGCCACCGCGTTGATCGTCTCCGTCAGCAGCGGTTGTGCGCCACCAGGCAACGCCTGACGCGGCAGCGCCCCATGCTCCAGCCGGTCCAGCAGCTGTTCCAGCGCCAGCTGCGCGCGCTCCGCCTGCTTGCGATGGCCCTTGATCATCGCCCAGCCGGCGAAGCCCAGGGCAAGCACCGGTATCGTCGCGAAACCAAGGAACAGCGGCAACATCGTGAGTGGTGCCAGCACCGACCCCAGAACCACCGGCACCAGGCCCAGCCCGACGCCGACGGCGGCGGTGACCATGCCGCCGGTGCGTCGCGTCGCGCGTAACTGCGCGATGTCGGCGTCGAGCCGTACGGCGGTGCGCCCGTCGCCGATCGCACTCACCGTCACCGCAACTTCGCCGGCGCGTGTGAGCGTCGCCGCGGCCTGATTGCCGCGCAGACTGCGATCCAGTTCCGCGAAGACGCCCGTGCGCTGCTCCCATGTCCGACGATTGCCGAATCGACGCTTGGCCGGCATGCGATACTCGCTGCGCATCCATTCCTCGAGTGCGGCCAGCACCACCTCTGGAGCATGCGGAACGGCACGCGTCACGCTCACCGCGGCCGGCCCCATCACGCGCGCTTCCAGGCCCGACTCCTCCGCCAGCACCACGCGCGTGCGCTCCTCGGCCAGCGCCTGCTGCAACGCCGTTGACGAGAGCCCCACTTCCTTGCCGATCTCGATCAGCTGTGCCTCGGTCATGCCGTCCGGCGCATCGGCTGAACTCGCCGCGAGCTCTGATGCACGCGCCAGCACGCGCTCCATGGCGCCGCGATCCAGCGGCGCTGGTGCAGAACTGGGGACCTGCGAGTCGTTATCGGCCACGTATCACTGTCCTGTCAGAGGAACGATGTTTTTACCCAACTCGACCCACCTCAACTGAACCCAACTCCCCTCCACGCGCCGTCCGTGGTGACGGCAGGCGCGGCGTGCGTGCCGGCAGCCGCGGCACACCGTTCTGACCCTACGGTCTTCCGACGTCTGCGGTGTCAGCCCGACCACCGCTGGCCTCAGGACTTTCGCCCATCAGCTCATCGACTCCAGCACCACTGCGATCCCCTGACCGCCACCGATACAGGCGGAGCCGAGGGCGTACTTCTTGCCCAGTGTGCGCAATGCATATGTGAGATGCGCGGCAATCCGGGCACCGCTGGCGCCCAGCGGATGCCCGATCGCAATGGCCCCACCGTGCAGGTTGAATTTGTCCATGGGAATGCCAAGCTCCTTCTGTACCGCCAGCGCCTGCGTGGCGAATGCCTCGTTGACCTCGATCAGGTCCATCTGGTCGAGCGACAGCTGTGCACGCGCGAGCGCGGTGCGCGCTGCCGTCACCGGCCCAATACCCATGATCCGTGGTTCCACGCCGCTGACCCCCCAGCTGACCAGTCGCGCCAACGGCGCAATGCCGCGCGCCTTCGCCCACTCGGCACGCGCAATGACCAGCGCACCGGCGCCATCGTTCAGCCCCGAGGCATTGCCCGCCGTGACGACGCCCTCGGGCTTGAACACCGGACGCAGTTTCGTCAGCGATTCGATGGTGCTGTCGGGACGCGCATGTTCATCGCGCGCAAAGTCGACCAGCTGCTTCGTTTTCTTGTCGGTCACCGGCACCGGCACGATTTCGTCCCGAATCAGCCCATTGGCCCAGGCGTCGCGCGTGTTCTGCTGCGAGCGCAACGCAAACTCATCGGCCGCGGCCCGGCCGAGATGGTAGACAGCCTCGAGATTCTCGGCCGTCACACCCATCGGCGTCTGGCAGTACGAATCGGTCAGTCCGTCGAAGAGAAGATCTTCGAGTTTCGGCGAGGCACCGTACGACAGCCCCCAGCGCAAACCACGCGCGGCATGCGGAACGGTCGACATGCTTTCGCCGCCACCGACCAGGCACACATCCGCATCGCCCGTCATGATTTCGTGCGCACCATTCACGATCGCCTGAAACCCCGATCCGCAGAGGCGATTCACCGTCAAGCCCGGCACCTCGATGGGGCAGCCGGCCTTGAGTCCGACGTGTCGGGCGAAGTAGACGGTGTCCGTCGTGCTCTGAATCACATTGCCGAAGATCGCATGACCGATCTCCTTCGGCTCGACGCCTGCTCGCTCCATCGCCGCCTTCGCGGCGACCACCGTCAGATCGACGGCCGACATATCGCGGAGAGTGCCGCCGAACGTGCCGAATGGCGTGCGCGCCGCGGAGAGGATCACGATGTCGGTGGCGGTGCCTTGGGTGCCCATGGGATTGGTCGCAGGAAGTGGTGTGCGGTGAAGCGGCAGGAAACGGCGGCCTCGCCGACAGTCATCGCCGACGGCAGCCTCTTGGCGTGCGCAACATGGATGATACCCGAGTCTATCGGACCGGTGCCTTCTCGCAGCGTCCGGACGATCGCGGTGACCAGTGCTTGAGGGAAGTCCTGAGCTCGAGCCGGGGTTCCGCCTGGCCCTCGCGTCGGTTCCCGCGTCCGCCTGGGCCCGATGGTTTGGAGACGAGAGCGAAGGTGCCGACCCTCGGCTCGACATCCGGCAAACGCTGGTCGCCGCGTTCGTGCTGCCGGGTTCAGCCGGACAGGCAGCGATCTGCGTGTTCGAGTGCCACCAGAACACTGGCGCCGTCGTGCTGCGCCAGGCGGTGGTGAAGCACTGGCTGTCTGATCCCCCGGCTCAGGCTCAACTGCTCAATCGGGCTTCGGATCCCGATGGGAACACCCGCGGGGCACTCGCCTCCGCCTGGGCTGATCCACACCTGCGCAGCTGGCTGAGCGAAGCGCTCTCGGCCGGTGCGTCGCTCCGCTCGGATGGCTGGGAGTGGCTGGCCACACCTGAGCGAGCAGCGGCCGGTCGCAACCTCGACGGATCGTCGGAGCAGCTCGACGGCCGACGCCACGACATCGTGCTGTTGCCGCCTGGTGCGGTCGCAGTGGTGTATCGACGCCTGACGCGCGGCGGCCAACCGGAGCTGGATCTGCTCCGTCACCTGGAGCGCGTACCGGGACTGCGCCTCGCGCCGATCGTGCTCGGCGCGGCGATCATTCGGTCGCCGACCGGCGAGCGGAGCGCGAGCGCGATTCTCGAAGGAATTGATCCGGCGGCGGCGACGATGCACGCCGTGCTGCTTGCGCGTCTCGCGCGTGCCTTCGTCGGTGATCAGGCGCGCATGACTGCGTCAATCGAAGATGTGCGCGCCCTCGGGACGATCACGCGCGAACTGCATGCGGCACTCGGACGCCCGTTTGGCGAGGGGATGCTGGCAGGCGCAGTCGCCGCGACTCCTGCCGATCTCGAGGTATGGGTGGCCCGCTCGCGGAGTGCGATCACCCGGGCAATGGGGGCGTACCGCGCGGCGCTCCTTGGTGAGTCACCGGCACTGGAATCCGCCCTCGCACGCTTGCCCGACAAATTGCAGGACTTTGCGGTGGCGGCGTCCGCTGCGCCGGGTCTGGTGCATCGTATCCATGGAAATCTGCGCCTCGACAACGTGCTGATCGCGCCACCGCGTCGGTTGACCATCGTGGAATTCGATGGTGACGCACTCCTCGACGACAGAGCGCGTCTCGAACCGCAATCGCCATGGCGCGATGTGGCGCATCTGCTGGTGTCGCTGACCGAAGTGGCGGTAGACGCGGCGGGGTTGGTCGGTGGCGAGCCGGAAGCCGTCGAATTTGCGCGGCTCTGGGAGCGCGAGGCGCGCAAGGCGTACCTCGAAGGGTATGGTTCCGGCGGTGGCGCGTTGCACGCCCTGATCGCGATCTTCGAGATGGAGCTGGCAGCCCTTCAACTCAGCAGCGCGATCGCCGGCGCCGGTGGAAGTCTGGCCGTTGCGTCGCACACGCTGCAGCGATTGTCGCGAACGGTGGGCTGAAGTGCGCCGGTGGACGGTGTAGAATGACAGTCGTGAGACCACCGCTCCAACCAACCATGATGACCAGCCTTTCCGGAGCTCATCCAGCTGACGCGCCGTGCGCGCGTCCGGCCGGGAGACGTGTATCGTGACGGTTCACGTCAGCCTTGTCGTGATGGATACCGGGTATTGCACCGCACGATCGAACATGGTGGCGACGGGAACCGGCTGGCACGAGGTCGAATGTCACGCACCCGCGTTTCTGCTGCAGCACCCCAGCCAGGGTGTCGTGCTTTTCGACACGGGATATGCGCCGCGACTGTTCGACGCCTTCAGGGAGTGGCCTGACCGACTCTACAAGTACGCCACGCCAACCACGCTCGGTCACTCCTTGCTGCAGCAGCTGGGCAGCTACGGTGTGACGGCGGACGATGTGCGGACGGTCATCGTGTCACATCTGCACGCCGACCATGTCGCCGGGCTCCGTGATTTCCAGCAGGCGGCCTTCGTCGTCTCACGAGACGCACTCGCACTGCAGCAGCGCGTCCGGGGCATCGGTGCGGTGCGTCGCGGAATTCTGCAGAGTCTCTTCCCCGAAAATTTCGCGGAGCGTGCCAGACCGGTCGACCAGTTTTCGGAGCCTGCGCTGCCGTACCTCGGCCCAACGCACGACCTGTTCTGCGATGGCAGTGTTCGGCTGGTGTCGCTGCCAGGACACGCACGCGGGCAGATCGGTGCGCTGGTGCACACCGCCAATGGCGATGTCCTGCTGTGCGCAGATGGCGCGTGGACATCGCGCGCGTTCCGTGAACTGCGTCCGCCGCACTGGATCACCGGCGCAATGCAGGACGCCGCCGCCGGACTACGGCAGACACTGCGCGCGCTCCATGATTTTTCCCTCGCGCGGCCCGACGTCGCGGTACTGCCGACCCACTGCCCCGAGACACTGCGCTGGGCCGAAGGCGCGTGAGTAAACTCGACATCGTGACAGCGTATATGGCCGCACGCTGGCGCTCAGCCACGCTGCATGGTCCCCAGCTCTCAGCGTGGCAGCACCGGCGTGGCGTGGCACTCGTCAACTCGGTGCGGCGCGCCAGCTCGTTCTACCGCGAACTCTGGGCGGGACTGCCTGATGATGACTGGCGAACCTTCCCAACGGTGGACAAGCAGGCGATGATGGCCGCGTTCGATCGTTTCACGACCACCGGCATCACGCGCGAGATGGCGATGTTGGTCGCGCTCGACGCGGAGCAGCGACGTGACTTCAGTGCCACCATCGACGGCCACACCGTGGGGCTCTCGAGCGGAACGTCTGGCCACCGCGGACTCTTTCTGGTCAGTCCCCAGGAGCAGACGCGCTGGGCCGGTACCATCCTCGCGCGCGCCATCCCCGATCTGCGTCCGGGGCATCGGGTGGCCTTCTTCCTCAGGGCGAACTCACGCCTGTACGAGCGGACGTCATCAGCGGTACAGTTTCGTTTCTTCGATCTGATGGAGCCGTTGGCTGCCGTCATCGCCGCGCTGAACGACTTCCGGCCGCGTCTCATTGTCGGACCTCCGTCATTACTCGGGCAACTCGTCGATGCGATTGCGCAGGGTACGCTGCGTGTGCACCCGACACGTCTGATCTCGGTGGCCGAGGTGCTCGAGCCGCACGATCGAACCCGAATCGAAGCGGCGTTTCAGGCGCCAGTCGGTGAGGTCTATCAGTGCACCGAAGGGTTGGTCGCCGTGACCTGCGCCCGTGGATCGTTGCATGTTCAGGAGGACGTTCTGGTACTGCAGACCGAACCGCTTGTGACTGCCGATGGCTCGCGTGTGACACCGGTGCTCACTGACCTCTGGCGCTACACGCAACCGATCATCCGCTACCGCCTCGGCGACGTACTGCGACTCGAGCCAGGTCGATGCGTCTGTGGTTCGACGTGGCGCAGAATTGCCGCAATCGAAGGACGGCAGGATGATCTCTGCTGGTTCGCGCAGTCCAATGGAGCGCTGCGCGTGGTCTTCCCCGATGCCCTCCGAAGGATGGTGCTCCTCGCGACAGATGGCATCGTCGAGTATCGCATCGAGCAACACGCGCCGAGTGCGTTGCATCTCCAGATCGATGTCGAAGTGGGGCAGGACTTCGATGCGGTTGCAAGGCAGCTTCGCGCGACCATCAGAGCCGAACTGCTGCAGTACGACTGTTCGGATGTTGCCCTGACCATTGAACAGGGCGTGCCTTCGCGCCAGCCCGGCGTGAAGCGCCGTCGCGTGGTGTGTACGTGGCGCACGATGGAACCGATGCCGATGGCTGGGGGACAATGAACGACATGACGTTCCCGTCACCGCCGTCGCTGGCCCCGTTGCCCGCCCGCATCGCTGGTCTGGGTGCGTATCTGCCGCCGCGTATCGTCACCAACGCGGAACTCGAGACGGAACTGCAACTCGAGCCAGGTTGGATCTTCGATCGGACCGGTGTCCGCGAGCGGCGGCGCTGCGCAGGCGAGAGTTCGGCCTTCATGGCCGCCGCTGCCGCGCGCGACGCGCTCGCCATGGCCGGCCTCAGTGCCGATGACCTGACAGCGATCATCGGCGCCTCGAGCACTCCGCAGCAGGCCATTCCGTGCACCGCGGTGTTCGTGCAGCGTGAACTCGGTGCTGCAGAAGGCGTTGCGGCGTGCTTTGATGTCAATGCGACCTGCCTGTCGTTTCTGGCGGCATTCGAGGTGGCCGCACGGCTTGTCGCCAGCGGCGCACATCGACACGTGCTGGTGTTCAGTGCCGAAAGCGCCGCCCACAGCCTCAACCCGCACGAACCCGAGAGCGCCGTGCTGTTCGGTGATGCCGCCGCCGCGGTCGTGGTGTCGCACGCCGGTGACTCGGGCAGCGCGCTGTACACCACCAGGCTGCAGACATGGCACAGCGGTGCCGAGCTGAGTCAGATCAGCGGAGGTGGCACGCTGCATCACCCGAACGATCCCAGCACGACGTCGGCGCACAACTTTTTCGCGATGCGCGGACCCCAGCTCTATCGGAAGGCGGCGCCGCTGCTGCTTCCGTTCATGGACGCACTCTGTGCCAGCGCCGGCTGGACGCGTCCAGACGTTCATGCCGTGGTGCCGCATCAGGCCAGCCGCCACGGAATTGAACTTGGCTGGAAGCTCCTCGGATTCCGTGAGGAGCAGATCGTCGTCAATCTCGCCACCCGAGGGAACTGCATCGCGGCCTCGATGCCGCTCGCGCTGGCCGAGTCGGTCGCCTCCGGACGGATTCAACGCGGCGATCGGGTCCTGCTCTTCGGCCTGGCGGCCGGCCTCAGTCTTGGCGGTGCTGCGCTCACGTTCTGACGATCAGTCGGCAGCCCCGCACCTGTCGATCGAACGGGGATGCCGTGATCGTCAGTACTTCGTTTCCCGCCGTGGCGCTGCGCCAGGAACGCCGGGAAGCGAACTCACATCGCGGCCACAGGTCACGCAGTAGTGCCACGCCGCTTCCACTTCGCTGCTGCATGCCGGACACTGCGCGATCGTCACATTCATCCCGCAGTGCGGGCAGAACGTCACCGCGCGTCCGGGGGGAAGCGCTCCCGTGCAGTACGGGCAGGGGCCACCCTTGTCGTTGACGGCTGGAGCGGTCATCGTGCTCACTCGCGCGACGAGAGGGTCTGCAGCACGCGCTCGAGCGGCAGCACATCGAGCGAGGATGGGCGGTCGGGCCAGGTATCGCGCCAGCAGATGATCAGATCGCACGAGGCCGGATTCCGACCTGCGTCACGGAACTGCCGACTCTCGAGCTCGAATTCGATGCGTACGCGCGCCCACTTCCCCGGCGCGATCTGGCGCTTCGCCTCGCAGCGCGGATACCCACTCGACATCGCCTCGACATTGAAACCGAGTTCGCGCGCCACCATGCCAAACAGGAAGATCACGCCGCCCACATCCACCGGGGCGTGACGAACACCGCGAAAATCGATCGGATCACCGTACACCGACGGTACCGACAGCGGTGTGATGCGCGACAGCGTCTGTGCACTTGCGATGGTGACGCCATGCACCTGGTGCAGCGGTGCGCTCGCTGACGGACTCGCCGGAACGTCGGCTGGCGGAACGAGCAAAGGCAGATCCGCCACCGACGCCAGTGGCGTCTCGTCCGCGACATGCCCATGCGACGGATGCGGCGACTCTGAATGCGCTGGCGCTGCCGACGGCGCCCCGAGCTCCTGCTGTGGCGGGGATGGCGCGGTCGCCCCGCCGGAGACGGGAGAATGCTCAGCGCGCGCCAGCTCCGCATCTTCGCGATCCATCACCAGGCCAATGGCGACGGCATCCGAAAGTCCGCCATGCGTATCCGTCGCGCGCACCGGCGCATCGTCGTCCGGGCGTGCCACTGGTGGACGAATATTGGCCGTGATCGGCATGCGCACCGCTCCCACGCGCACTTCGGCGGTCTGGATGCGGCGCAGCAGTCCGGTATCAGGATCCGGCGACGCCAGTTCCTTCCGAATCACGGCCACCGTATCGGGATCACAGATCAGCCAGCCCGCTTCGCCCGCCAGCATCTCGAGGACCGCGTGCTCGTAGTCCTGCAGCGTGTCCACGCCCAACTCGTTGCGGTACGTGCGGTACGGCACCAGCGACTGCACGATTTCAGAGACGCGGAACGGCGCCTGCAACTGATCAGGGCCGCCCGCCGACAGCGTGCGGATCAACCGATCAAGAATCCGATCGAGAACAGTGGGGTCAGCGGTCATTGCTGCAGAATATGGCTGCGTCACGTCGCGGGAAGGGCTCTGGCAGGTACGAAGGATGATGCGGTTGGAAACACCGATGGCGGACCACTCTTGCGGACTGCGGCAGGCAGCGAGGCCATCCATGACGCGAAGCCCGAGTCGATCAGACCGTCGGACTTCGTCTGGTTTGCCGCCGCAGTGGTGGCGAGGTGATTGGCCCACTCGTTCTGCGGATGACCGGCGTGGCCGCGCACCCATCGCCACTCCACTTCATGTCCACCTGTCGAGACGACCGACAGCGCCCGATGCCACAGCCCCAGATTCTCGACCGGTTTGCCATCGGCCTTGCGCCACTCCTTGCGAGCCCATCCATGGACCCACTGCGTCATGCCGTCCACGAGATATCGTGAGTCGGTGGTAAACACCACGCTGAGCCGTTCGCCCTTCGCCGACAGGTGCGTGAATGCCTGAATGACACTCTGCAGCGCCATGCGATTGTTGGTCGTGTTCGGCTCGCTGATCCAGAAATCCCTGCAGACCAGCTCGGCAGTCTTCAGCTGAAATTCAACCAGACCGCCAGCGCCGCCCGGCGTGTCTCCCTGCTTCCCGTTTCCCAGGCAGCTTTCGTCTGCGTACACGGCCACGAGCGGATACCGAGCGCTCAACGCACCACCTCGAGTCGTTCGATATCATCGATCTGGATCAGCAGCGGTAATCCGCTCGACGGATTCTGCGTCACCAGCAGCTCTCGGCCGCCTTTCAGCGTGATCGACTCCGGAATCAGCACCATCTCGGCGCCATTGATCCGGATGGCAACGCGTGAACGATTGACGATCGCGCGCTCGAGGGCGTCGTACTGTGCTGCGGTCAAAGCCACGTCCGGGAAAACAGGGTCAGGAACACCAATCGAGGGCAAAAGCCGTCAGGACGGCCACGGCGCGGTCGATCTCCGACAGGGGGACGTACTCGGTGGAGGCGTGCGCGAGCGCAATATCGCCTGGTCCGAAACAGACCGCCGGAATCCCCGCGTCATTCAACAGCGCGGCATCCGTCCACGCGCTCAGACCTTCGATGGCGGGTGTCTGGCCGCAGACCCTGGTGAATGAGTCGGACAGGCGCTCAACCAGCGGTGCACCGACGGCGACGTTACTCGGCCCCTGCGCCGTATCGACTCGGACAGTGACGGCGAGCCTCGGCTCGACCACCCGGAGTTCGTCCAGAATTGCCGCGACCTCCCGAAGCACGGAGTCGGTCGTTTCTCCTGGCAACGTCCGACGCTCCACGCGCAGCATGCACTGCTCGGGATAGGTGCTCCACCCCACGCCGCCGGCAATCGTCGACGCGTGCAGCGATCCGCGACCGAGGAGCGGGTGGGTCCGTGTCGGCAGCACGATCTGCTGAAACCGCTCGAGCGCTGTGAGCACCAGCGCCGCATGCTGAATTGCGTCGACACCGATCTCATAGCGACTGCCGTGTGCGGCTCGCCCTGTAAAAGCGAACTCGAGCCACACGAAGCCGCGGTGCGCGGGGCAGATCGCCAGCCGGGTCGGCTCGGTGACCACCGCCACGTCCGCACGTGTTCCGCGCTCGAGCATGGCTCGGGTGCCCAGCGACTCGAACTCTTCATCGATGACCGCGGCCACGATGATCTCGCCCCGGATGCCTTGCTGCGCCGCCTGCCAGGCGGCGACGCTCATCGCGGCCACGCCCGCCTTCATGTCGCAGCTTCCACGTCCATACAGCAAGTCCCCGTCAGTCGTCGGCGCGAAGGGAGGATGGTCCATCCCGTCCACACCCACCACATCGAGGTGCCCGTTGAACATCAGTGTTGGTGTGCCGTGCGCCGGCGATCCGATTCGGGCCAGCAGGTTCGAGCGTCCGTCGCGCACGTCCTGCCACTCAAGGCGAAACCCCCAGCCGCCGAGGACTTCGGCGAGCACGTGCGCGCACGCCGCTTCTCCCGGCGCACCAGGAACGAGGGTGGGATTCCGCGAGTCGATGCGCACCAGGGTTTCGGTGAGCCCGCGCGCATCGCCTGGGCGAATCGGCATCAGTCGCTACCACCGTTGAACTGGACTTGAACTCCCCGCCGCGAGACCACGAGCGGGAGCAGATGGGCGTGCGCGCCGAGTGCGTTGCGCACCGACTCCTCACGCCCTTCGCGAGCAATGACGAGCACGCACCCCCCTCCCGAGGCGCCGAGTGCCTTTGTGCCAAGTGCTCCGGCGGCGGCGACGTCGTCCACGATGCGATCGATCAGCGGTGTCGAGATCGTCGGGTGCAGCGCGCGTTGCGCTTGCCATTGCTGTGCAAGCAGCTGACCGAGGAGATCGAGATCGCCGTCCGCGAGGGCGGTTGCCATGGTGGGCGCGAGCGTCGCCATCCGATCCAGCGCCTCGCACGTTTTCCGTTCGCCAGCGCGATACGCATCCAATACTGCCGTGATGGTGCGTGAAGACATGCGCGATTCTCCAGTGAATGCGATCATCGCCCTCCGCTCGAATGCTTCCACCGCTGCGTCTGACAGCGGGATCTGTTCCACCTGCGTAAGCGCCCCGCACCGCAGAAGGAGCGCGCCACCGAATGCCGCCGCGTAATGATCCTGACACCCGCCTGCCAGCCCCATCGTTTCGCTTTCGGTACTCCGGCTCAACTCGGCCAGCGCCTGCGGTGACAGCGACAGTCCACGCCAGGCTGCCAGCGCCATCGCCAACGCCACGCCGGCAGCCGAGGATCCGCCGAGGCCGGATCCAATTGGAACCGCGGAGGTCAGACCGAGCGAGACTGGCGGCATCGCAGCGCGCTCCCATGCGGCGCGCAGGAGCCCCTCCTTGGGCGGCGGCGCGTCAGCAGTGCCGGCTTGGACCGTCACGGTCGCGCGCAACTCGATGGCAACGTTGCACACGGCGCCGCCCACGTCGGTGGTGTACGGCGCAACATCCGTCCAACCACCGGCAAGATCGACCCGGGCTGGCGCCGACGCCGTAATGACCCGTGGAATCATTGCGCGACGTGAAGGAGTGACATGGATCGCGAAGGTAGACTGGCCATCAATATCGACGCCAAGGAAACCAAGACCGCCCGCACGCCAGAGGGCGGTGCGGGCGGCTGAGACTTCACGGGTGGTGAAACCACCCGGAAATTACTTCTTCTTCGCAGCCGGCTTTGCTGGCGCCTTCGCCGGGGCCTTGGCAGCGGTTTTTGCCACGACCGGCGCCTTCGCAGGAGCCTTGGCGGCGGCGACCTTGGCAGCCGGAGCAGCGGCCTTCACCACGGCCGCTTTCGGCTCAGCCTTCGCTGCTGGAGCAGCCTTCGCGGCGACTTTCGCCTCCGGTGAAGCCTCTGCCTTTGGCGCGGCGGCCTTCGCCACGGACGTCTTGGCCAGCGGAATCACCGTCGGCTCGGGGATCGGCGTAGGTGGGGCAACTTTCACTGGCGCCGGAGCAGGCGACGAGATCGTCGGCGGACCGGCGGTCGGGCGACCGGCGTTGGCGATCGGCGTCACGGGCAAGGACAGCGACTCGGCAAGGCTCGCAAGCGGCTGCACCTTGGCAGCGGTGGGCTTACCGGGCACCACCTTGCCAGGAGGGGGCTCCACTGGCTTCCGCTTCGACGCGTACTCCTTCACCTCGTCGAGGAGCGCCAGAGCATCCTCCGTCGACATCAGCGCGCGACGGCGGAAGTAATCCACCACGTCGCGAGCGCTCTCCGGACTCAGTTCGGTATCGTCCATCGCGGCACGCACAATGTTGCGCAGCGCATTTGCCATCTTGCTGCCGGCCTCGAACTGGATCTCGTTGGCACGGGCAGTCATCTCCGCGACAGTGTCGCGGATGTCGGTGCCGCGGTGACCTGGGCTACGCTTTACAGGGACCGGCGCCGGCGCCACTTCCGTGGTGGGAGCGACGGGCACGTCGGGAGTCATGGGTTCCATACAGATTGATTGGCGCTATCGCGTCGGTAAATACAGTCGCGGATCGGCGCGTCAGAAACGTCGCAGGCCACGTCAGCGCGCCCTTGGCGCAACGCGGCTAAGTAACAACTGCGGAAGAATACGATATCGTCGCGGAAGCGCAAGTGCTTCTCGGCCATGAAGTTCCGGAGACAGGATAGAAACGGCAAGACGCAATGACCATCATCAACAATACATCACAGTGACAGTATCGCCGCTTTATGGTGTAAAAGTCCTCGATCTGAGTCGAGTTCTGGCCGGTCCGCTGTGTACCATGACGCTCGGAGACCTCGGCGCGAATGTGATCAAGGTCGAACGCCCCGACACCGGCGATGACACCCGCGGGTGGGGGCCACCCTTCGATGCACGGGGTGAGTCGGCGTACTTCCTCAGCGTCAATCGGAACAAACGGTCAATCATCGCCGACCTCGACAACGCCGCCGATCAGGCGTTCGTGAGGGAGCTGGCCCTCACGGCCGATGTTGTCGTCGATAACTTCCTGCCGGGATCATTGTCGCGAAAAGGGCTTGATCCTGCAATGATACTGGCAGAGAATGATCGTCTCATCTGGTGCTCCATCGGAGGGTACCCCGCCGAACCGTCTCGCCCCGGATACGACTTTGCCGTCCAGGCCGAATCAGGGTGGATGAGCGTGACGGGTGAACCCACTGGCGCTCCGGTGAAGACGGCCATGGCGTTGGTCGACGTCATCACCGGCAAAGACGCAGCGATTGCGATTCTCGGCGCCCTCATCGGCCGGCGCTCGTGCGCACCGGCCGAACGACACCTCGTCGTGACGCTCGGCGGGAGCGCGGTCGCAGCCCTGATCAATGTGGCCCAGAATGCCCTGGTCTCGGGTCAGGATGCACGCCGCTGGGGGAACGCGCACGCCAACCTGGTGCCCTATCAGCTCTTCGAGACCGCCGATCGACCACTGGTGGTAGCCGTTGGGAGCGATTCACAATGGCGAGCCTTCACCGGCGTGCTTGGTGACGCTGCGTTGGCCTCCGATGACGCGTTGCTGTCAAATGGCGGCCGGGTACGTCATCGCGAGCGCTGTGTCGACGCGATTCAGCGCGTGCTGCTGAGCGATGCGGCCTCGAGTTGGCGGACCCGGTGCGAGGCGGTCGGTGTTCCGGTTGGCGAGGTTCGCACGGTGCTCGAGGCGTTATCGGTCACCGGCGCCTCGCCGCTGACGGGCGTGCCGTCGAGTGTTGGCGGCACGGTGTACCTGCCGCCGCCACTGCTCGGCGAGCACTCAGCAGTAATCCGAAAGAGTGGATGGGATCGTCTGCCGAGCTGAAGCGGAGTGTCTGCTCTTTGCTCGCCCGTTCGTGTGACGTTGCCGCACCAGTGTCGTCTCAGGGGTGCCATGGGAACACTCGTCGTGCCAGAACCGAAGTTGTGGGGGACAACGCATGGTGGTTATCGTGCCGCTGTGCAAACTCCCCCACAAACACTTCCCGCTGACATCGCCGAGCAGGCGGACGTCGATGCCCGATCCATTGCCCGTGTGCTGACGGGTGATCGAGAGGCCTTCGCTGTCCTGGTGACGAAGTACAGCGATCCGCTGTATCGGCATGCGTTGAATATGACCGGCAGCCCTGATGTCGCCGAGGACATCATGCAGGCGTCGTTCATCAAGGCCTTTTCGCATCTCGGTGAGGTGCGTGGGCGGTTCGATGCGTGGATTTTTCGAATCGTAGCGAACGGGTGCAAGGATTGGTTGAAGAACATCCGACGCACGCACGTGAGCTACGAAGAGGACGATCAGCCGTCACACCTGACGACGCCAGATGAGGAGCTTGATCGCAGTGAGCTCCGAGTCGACCTCGACTGGGCCCTTGGCCAGCTGTCGCCTTCCCTGCGGGAGGCCTTCGTCATGAAGCATGTCGAAGGTCGTTCGTATGAGGAGATGGCCGAAATGCTGGACTCTACCGTCGGCGCGCTCAAGATGCGTGTGCATCGTGCACGCGAAGCGTTGCAGGCTCTTCTCGAGGAGAAGTACGCATGATGATGGACATGACACCGAATCCAGAAGGCGCTCGGGGAGACCGTGAAGTCACCCCGCCCTCGGCAAACAAGCCTCTGGGTGATCGGCCGCTGGCCGATCGTGAAGTTCCGCTGCGCGCCGATGGGGCGATGGCGGCGCTGAACGCCTGGCTCGACGGGGAAGCTCCCGCGCCGCGTTTGGCAAACAATCAGCTCACTCCCGAGGCCGAACTCTGGTCCCGGATCAGCCGTGAGGCATCGGCGCGCAAGGAAGTGCGCACCCCTGCCCATGTGGCCGCGCAGATCATGAATGCGCTGCCGCCTGCGACTGCAACCCGTCTGGTTGCAGCCCCGGCCGTACATAGTTCGGCAGAGACGTTCGCTCGCGCCGTGCCGGGTCAGGCGACGTCATCGGGAATCACCATGCAGCCGGCCACGTTGGCGGTGCTGGCGGTGGTCTTTCTGACACTGGGCGCGGTGGTTGGACGGTTCTTGTAGCGAATACTCCTTTGTGTCGCGTTCGGCGACCAATTGCGTTCGTGCAGCGGGGCGACAATCTCTGGATTGTCGCCCCGCTGTGCTCATGTGCCGGCCACTGATACCGCATCACATCGCTCAGCTCCCTGGGCGGAAGGGCGCCTTCACGCGCAGCGAGACGCCGGTCGTACCCCACTGTATTCGCAGCTGGGCCTCGTCGCGCAGCACCAGGGGGAACTGATACGTCAGCGTTTCGACGCGTGAGGCCTCGTCGGCGGAGACATCCACCCGCACCGCGTCGGATTGTGCGCCAGGATAGGGCGTATGCTGAATTCCTGTCGTTCGGTTCAGGATGAATGTCCACGATCCCCGCGCGCGTGGGACCAGCCAGACGGTGTACGCGCCGGCGCTGACCGGCCGGCCTTCGAGCACGATGTCGCGGCTGATCGTGATCGTCGTCGCGCTGTCGGCGCCCGGGTGCCAGATGCTGTCCCACGGCACCAGGGCACCGAAGAGCGCCCGGCCGCGTGCGGTGGGCCGACCGTACTCGATTCCGATATCGGTGAAGGCGATACGCTGCGAGACGGTGCCGCGCTGGCTGAATGGATAGCCCTGGGCCTGAACCGGCGAGGCGGCAGCAAGGACCAGCGTGATCAACAGGCCAAGTGGTCGACGCATGATGAGAGCAGCAGTGTGGACGTGAACGCCATGCGCGGAACGACATCGGCGCGTGGCCATTGAGAAGCTACCGACGAGCGGGTACGATCGTTCCCATCAGCAGTGCGACTGCTGTCGTCGTCTGTCTCGCCCCCGATCGGAGCTCCATGGAGACCATTCGCGTCAACGCGCCGCAAGCGCGCGAGAGCGACCGGCTGGTAGTCGGCTGTGCGCAGATCGCGCCAGTCTGGCTGCAGCGTGACGCCACGCTGGCAAAGGTTGCCCAATACATCCAGCGCGCGGCGGCGGAAGGGTGTCGCCTGGTGGTGTTTGGCGAGGCGCTGGTGCCTGGCTACCCGTTCTGGATCGAGCGGACCGATGGTGCTCGGTTCAATGACCCGCGCCAGAAAGCGATGTTCGCCCGGTATCTCGATCAGGGTGTCGACATCGCGCGTGGTGATCTCGATGCGATCTGTGCCTTGGCGCGCACCGCCGAGATCAGTGTGTACCTCGGTGTGATGGAGCGTGCCGCCGACCGCGGTGGGCACAGTCTGTACTGCACACTCGTCTATATCGATGCCACTGGTACGATCTGCTCTGCACATCGAAAGCTGCAGCCGACGTATGAAGAGCGGCTTGCCTGGGCGCCGGGTGACGGGCACGGGCTGCGCGTGCACGATCTTGGTGCATTCCGGGTGGGTGGACTGAACTGTTTCGAGAACTGGATGCCGCTGTCACGGGCGGCACTGTATGCCCAGGGTGAAGACCTGCATGTCTCGGTCTGGCCAGGCGGATTGCACAATACGCACGATCTGCCGCTGTTTCTGGCGAAAGAGGGGCGGAGCTATGTGATCGCGGTGTCCGGATTGATGCGCGCCGCGGATGTGCCGCAGGACATGCTCGCGCGCGATCAGTTGATGGCCAGCGGCGACGAGTTCTTTGCCAATGGTGGCACCGCGATCGCTGGTCCCGATGGCCGATTCCTCGTCGAGCCGGTGGTCGGGCGCGAGGCCCTGGTGATCGCCGAGCTCGATCACGCGCGGGTACGCGAGGAGCGACAGAACTTCGATCTCGCTGGCCATTATTCACGGCCGGATGTGACACGGCTAGTGGTTGATCGCACGCGACAGCGGCTGGCAGACTTCCTCGATACGTGAGCCCGGCGTCGATCGGTATCAGGCCTGTGTTCCCGATGCGGCGGCGTTGCCGCACGCGCTATGTTTGGAGCATGGAGCGCGTGCTGAGAATCTTTGCTTCGCCGGGCGAAGCCCAGGCGGCCGATCGCGATCAGCTGCGGGCAATGACCCCGCAGCAGCGGCTCGATCGCGCGATTGATCTCATCGCGTGGTACCGGGAGGCCCGTGGAGAGAATACACAAGGATTTGCGCGAGTTGCTCGAGTTGTTCCGCTCGAACGACGTTGACTTCCTGATTGTTGGCGGTCACGCGGTCGCATTTCATGGATACCCGCGTTTCACAGACGATGTCGACTGCTTCGTCCGGCCGTCAAGCGAGAATGGCGCTCGGATTGTTCGCGCGTTGCACGCATTCGGATTCGCCTCGCTGGACATCACGCCAGCTGATTTCGTTGAAGCGGACCGCATGATTCAGCTGGGACGGGCGCCGAACCGAGTCGACCTTCTCACCAGACTGTATGCCGTGTCGTTCGACGATGCCTGGGCAGCGAAGGTTGCCGGCAGCCTGGACGGCGTGCCGGTGTGGTTCCTCGATCGCGATTCACTCGTACGGAACAAGCGGGCGACGGGTCGGCCTCAGGATCTGGCGGACGTGGACTTCATCGAACGCCTGGGATGACGTGCCTGCGTGACTACTCAGCGTACGTCGCGCGCACCGACCTCGCTCGTCACTCATACTCCGGTTCAGACCAATGACTCGACTCATCATCCTCATCTGCACGACGTTGTTGGCGACATCGGCTGCCCCGGCACAGCAGGCGCCGCCCGATACCACAGATGTATATCGCTGGCTCGAAGAGATGACAGGTGAGCGGGCCATGGCGTGGGTGCGAGCAGAAAATGCGAAAACCACGGCTGTGCTCGAGAAAGATCCGCGTTTTGCCGGCATGTATCAGTCCGCGCTCTCGATGGCGCAGGCCACCGACCGGATTCCGGGGGTGCGCTTCATTGGCGGCATGCTCTACGACTTCTGGCAGGACTCCGCCCACGTGCGCGGTGTGTGGCGGCGAACGACGCTGGCAAGCTTCCGCACGACGTCGCCACGTTGGACGACGGTGCTCGATCTCGATTCGCTGGCCTCGGCGGAGAAGGCGAACTGGGTCTGGCAGGGTGCATCGTGCCTGCAACCGGCCGAGCGGCGCTGCATGCTGAGTCTATCGGATGGAGGTGAGGATGCCGTGACGGAACGCGAATTCGATCTGACGACAGGGGCGTTTGTCTCGAACGGCTTCGTGCTGCCCAAAGGCAAACAGTCGGTGGCATGGCTGTCGCAGGACACGCTGCTGGTCACGCGCGAGTGGCAGCCCGGGGAAGTCACGGCATCGGGGTATCCGTACATCCTCAAGCGTGTGGCCCGCGGTCAACCGTTGTCAGCGGCGGTTGAAGTGTTCCGCGGCACACCGTCGGATGTCTTCGTCTTTCCGGCTGTGCTGCGCGATGTGTCCGGTCGTCAACTGCGTGCGATCTACCGGGGCCTCACGTTCTTCGAGTCCGAGCACTACCTCATCCGCTCCCAGGATGTGGTGAAGTTGAATGTGCCGAAGCGCGCATCCGTTGCCGAGATCATCGACGGTCAGGTCATCCTGCGGCTTTCCGAGGAGTGGCGCTCCGGGTCGACGGTGATTCGCAGTGGTTCGCTGGCTGCGTTCGATCTGTCACGTGCGACGCGGCAGCCCGATGCGCTGGCGCCGGTCCCGGTTTTTGAACCGACAGCGCGGCAGTCGCTCGGTGGTACACTTGCCACTCGGTCACGTTTGCTGGTTGCGATCAATGACAACGTGACGGGAAAGGTCCTGTCCTTTACTCGCAGCGCTGCGGGAACGTGGTCGCGCAAACCCGTGCCGTTGCCAGAGAATGTGTCGACCTTCCTTCAGGGCGGCGACACGCGCAGCGATCAGGCCCTGATTCAGGTCACTGGCTTTCTGACGCCGAACAGTCTGTGGCTGGCGAGTGGCGCGGATGTGGCACCGACCGTGTTGAAGACACTCGCGCCGCGGTTCGACGCATCGCGTCACGTGGTACGGCAGTTCGAGGCGACGTCGAAGGACGGCACCAAAGTGCCGTATTTCATCGTACATCCGACGTCGATCGTGCTCGACGGATCCACGCCGACCATTCTCGAAGCGTACGGTGGATTCGAGGTGTCGAATACGCCGCGCTATGATGCCGACGTCGGCAAGCTCTGGCTGGAGCAGGGCGGCGCGTACGTGCTGGCGAATATCCGCGGCGGCGGTGAGTTCGGGCCCGCGTGGCATCAGGCGGGCCTCAAGACGCGTCGGCAGGTGATCTATGATGACTTCGCGGCCGTGGCGCAGGATCTCATTGCGCGCCGGGTGACCAGTCCGCCCAAGCTCGGCATCGTTGGTGGATCGAACGGTGGCCTGTTGATGGGTGTGTCGATGACGCAGCACCCGGAGCTGTATGGCGCGGTGGACATCGCGGTGCCGCTGCTGGACATGTTGCGGTTCGAGCAGATTCAGGCGGGCGCATCATGGGTGGCGGAATACGGCAGCGTGTCGGTACCGGAGGAGCGCGCCTTCCTGGCGTCGATCTCACCATTCCACAACCTCCGGCCGGGCGTGGCGTATCCTGAGCCGTTGGTCTGGACCACCACCAAGGACGATCGCGTCGGGCCGCAACATGCGCGCAAGTTCGCGGCGAAGATGGCCGCGATGGGTCTGCCGTACCTGTTTTACGAAGTGACGGAAGGTGGTCACGGTTCGGGTGCCAATCTGCAGCAGAGTGCCAGAACCACCGCGATGCAGTACACGTATTTCGCGCGGCGTCTGATGGGACCGGTGCGCGCCACAGTTCCGTGATGCGCGGATCAGTCGTCGGTCGCACCATGCTGGAGCAGGTACGCCGCCACCGGTTCGTGGCCGGCGTATCTGGCCCAGCCGAGCGGTGTCGTGTTCCAGAGGGTGTCATGGATGTCCAGCAGCGCACCGCGGGCGACCAGCAGTTGGGTGAGCGCCAAGTTGCCTGACAGCGCGGCGCTGTGCAGCGGTGTCTGGTGCGAGTGCATGCCTTCCGGGTTGAGTCGATCGGGGCTCTCACCGGCATCGAGCAGGAGTGCGACGACATCGACGTGACCGTTGATCGCGGCCAGCGCGAGCGCCTGGTGACGTTCTGCCGCGTCCGCCAACGGCAGCAGCGCTCGACAGGCGCTCTCACGGCCAAGTCCAGCGGCAATCAGCAAACGATCGACTGCCGCGCCGCGCGCTGCAAGCACCTCGGCCGCCTCACGAAATCCGAAGGTGAGGGCTGTGAGCAGCGGGGAGTGCCACGCCGACACGCCGGCGCCATTGATGGCAGCCCCATAGTCGAGCAGCGTCTCGACCAGCGGCACCTGGACCCCTGCGTCAGCTGGTGGTGAACTCGAAATCAGCATGCTGAGCGTGGTGCACTGACCACCGTACATCCCAGCCAGCGCGTCAACCTCCGCTCCCGCATCGAGAAGGAGCGTCGCGATCTCGACGGCGTTCGCTGGCGACCGCTGGCGATAGCTCTCGACTCCATTGGCACCGACGTAGTGCAGCAGCGTGGCGCCGTGCACCGCTGGATCCTGGCAGGTCATGCGCCTCGATCGCGCGTACGCCAACGCCGGATGCGCGGTGAGCATCGCACGCAATTCAGCACTGTCGCCCGTGATCACCGCTTCGACCGCCGTCTCGAATACCTGGACCGATGATTCTGCTGTCGTGACTTCGGTCACGTACGCCGTCAACGCGTTCCAGTCGCGAAAGCTGTACGCCCGTGCCAGTGCCAGCCGCGCATCATCAGGTGTCAAATCAGCGGCGCGAATCTCATCATCGCTCACCGGAAGCGGCTTCCAGGTCACCACCGGATCGAGGAATCGCGGCAGGCACTCGTGAAAGATCTTGACCGCGTCCGGCGCGCCAGCCCGGTGGCCGGCGAGCAACTGCGTCGCCTGTTCCTGATAGGCGGCAATCGGAGCGTCGAATGGCAGGTGCACGGCGAGTGGCACTGGTCGTCAGATGTGAATTGCACGCCCCAGCACGGCGAGCGCGGCTTCCTTCACGGTCTCACCAAGCGTCGGATGCGCGTGCGTCGTGATCGCGATGTCCTCGCTCGAGCCTCGGTACTCCACGGCCAGTACAATTTCCTGAATCAGGTCACCGGCATTGGCGCCGATGATGTGACAGCCGAGCAGCTCGTCAGTGACGGCGTCGGCGATGATCTTGACGAACCCGTTCGTCTCGCCGAGACAGCGCGCGCGTCCGTTGGCGGAGAAGGGAAACTTCCCCGTCTTGTAGGCACGCCCTGACGCCTTCACTTCCGACTCGGTGAGCCCCACCGTTGCGATCTCGGGCCAGGTGTAGACCACACCCGGAATCGCAGCGTAGTGCATGTGCACCTTCTTCCCCGCAATCACTTCCGCGGCGATCACGCCCTCTTCCTCGGCCTTGTGCGCCAGCAGTTTGCCGCCCGCCACGTCGCCGATCGCGAAGACGCCCGGCAGGTTGGTGCGGAGCTGGTCGTCCACCTTGATCGCGCCATTCTTCTGCAGCTCGAGGCCAAGCGCCTTGGCGTCGATGCCATGGAGCAGCGGCTTGCGACCGACGCTCACCAGGACGACGTCCGCTTCGAGTACCTCGCTCTTGCCATCCTTCTCGACGGTGACCTTGATCACCTTCTTCGATGACAGATCAGCGGCCGTCACTTTCGTGCCGGTGCGAATCGCCAAGCCCTGCTTGGAGAAGATGCGTGTGGCATCCTTGATGACGTCATCGTCGTTACCCGGCAGAATGGTCGGCATGAACTCGACCACCGTCACCTCGGCACCAAGCCGGCGCCACACGGAGCCAAGCTCGAGTCCGATCACTCCACCACCCACGACGATCATCCGCTTCGGCACCGACCCGAGCGTCAATGCGCCGATGTTCGAGACGACCCGCTGCTCGTCGAACTTGAGGAATGGCAATTCGACCGATGCCGAGCCGGTGGCGATGATGACGTGCTTCGCCGCGTAGCTGGTCACGGTGCCATCGGCTGCGGTGACATCGACCATGTTGCCTGCCTTGAGCGTGCCAGCGCCCCGAGCCCACGTCACCTTGTTCTTCTTGAACAAAAACTCCACGCCCTTCGTGTTCGATCCGACGACGTCGTTCTTGCGCTTCATCATCTGCGCCAGGTCAACCGACACCTTGCTGATGATGACGCCATGTTCGGCGGCGGAATGTTTGGCGAACTCAAAATGTTCGCTGCTGGTGAGCAGCGCCTTGGACGGAATGCACCCGACGTTGACGCAGGTGCCACCGAGCGTCTTGTCCATCTCGACGCAGACGGTGGTCAGGCCGAGCTGGGCGGCCCGGATGGCGGCGACATAGCCGCCTGGGCCACCGCCGATGATCACGACGTCGGCCGGAATCGATGCAGAAGTCACTGGTCAGTCCACCAGCATCGCGGCGGGGTCTTCCATCAGCTCCTTGATCCGGACTAGAAAGAGCACTGCCTGCTGCCCATCGATGACGCGGTGGTCGTAGCTCAGCGCGACGTACATCATCGGACGGATCTCGACCTTGCCGTCGATGGCGACCACGCGGTCCTGCGTCTTGTGCAGGCCCAGGATGGCAACCTGTGGATAGTTGATGATCGGCGTCGAGATCAGTGAGCCGAATACACCACCGTTGGTGATCGTGAACGTGCCGCCGGTGAGATCGTCCATCGCCAGCTTGCCGGTACGAGCCTTGTTGGCAAGGCTGGCGATATCGCGGCTGATGGCGAGCATGCCCTTCGTGTCGGCATCCTTTACGTTCGGCACCACCAGACCCGCCTCGCTGGCGACGGCGATGCCCATGTTCACATAGTGTTTGTAGACGATGCTGTCGCCGTCGATCTGTGCATTCACCAGCGGGAACGCCTTGAGTGCGTGCGTGGCCGCCTTCACGAAGAAGGGCATGAAGCTGAGCTTCACGCCGTGGTCCTTCTCGACTTTTTCCTTGATCCTGGCACGCAGCGCCGTGGTGGCGCTCATGTCGATTTCGTTGAACGTGGTCAGATGCGCGGTGTTGTGCTGCGCCTGCAGAAGATTCTCCGCGATACGCTTGCGGCGTGTCGTCATCTTCTCGCGCGTTTCGCGCTCACCGGTGCGCACCGGGGCCGCCGCAGCCGGTGCTGGTGCTGGTGCTGGTGCTGGTGCTGGTGCGGCAGCCGGCGCCGGACGTGCAGCACCAGCCGCAATCGCGTTGACCACGTCAGGCTTGCTGATGACGCCACCGCGACCGGTGCCGGCCACCGTGCCGATGTCGACGCCTGCTTCATCGGCTGTCCTTCGCGCGGCAGGTGCGGACTTTGCCGTGGAGGCCGTCGTCATTGCTGCCGCGGCAAAGCCAACCGGTGGTCCCACTGGCGGGTTGATCGGATCACCTGGTGGTGGATCGCTCAACGCCGTCGCAAAACCGACTGGCGGTCCAACCGGCGGGTTGATCGGATCGCCCGGTGGTGGATCGCTCAGCGCGGCGGCTCGTCCAACCGGTGGACCCACGGGCGGGTTGATCGGATCGCCGGGCGGCGGATCGCTGAGGCTTACGGCGCCGGCGATCGAGGCACGGCCCGACTCATCAAGTTGGCCGAGCACGTCATCGACGGCGACGACGTCGCCCTCGGCCTTGGTGCGCGCGGTCAGAATGCCGGCTTTGAGCGCGGGAACCTCGACCGTGATCTTGTCGGTTTCGAGCTCGACGAGGGTTTCGCCTGCGGCAACGGCATCGCCCTCCTGCTTCAGCCAGCGTGACACGGTCGCTTCGACGATCGATTCGCCGAGCGGTGGCACCTTGATCGCTATCATTCGCCAGGATCCTGTTCGATGGGGGCGCGAGACTTCGCGCTTGGACAGCCCCGCGCGGCGCGATTGGCCGCGCGCGCGAGAATACTAACTAACGCCACACTCGGACTTCGTGATGCGCGCAGTGGTGCTGGGGGGGCATGGTGGGCTGGAACAGCTGTCGGTGAGGGATGATCTGCCGATGCCCGTCATCGATGGGCCCCACGCGGTTCGACTCCGCATGTCGGCGGTGGCACTGAACAGGCTGGATCTGTTCGTGATGAAAGGCTGGCCCGGGCTGGCGCTGACACCGGATTGGGTGCCGATGGCGGATGGCACGGGGGTTGTCGAGTCGATTGGTGATGCCGTGACACGCGTGGCTGTCGGCGATACGGTGGTGCTGAATCCGGGCTTCAGCTGCCGGACCTGTGCCTACTGTCTGGCACAGCAACAGCCGCTCTGCCTCAAGTACCAGATCCTAGGTGAGGACCGGAGCGGAAGTGCGGCCGAGTACATCGTGGTACCGGAATCGGGGCTGGCGACGGTATCGCCGGATGTTCCGGTTGCGGAGCGGGCCGGCTTCGGCCTGGCAACGCTGACGGCGTATCGCATGGTGGTGGGAAAGGCACAGCTGCAGGCTGGCGAGCAGGTGCTGATCTGGGGAATCGGTGGTGGGGTGGCGCTGGCGGCCCTGCAGCTTGCGAAGGCGCGTGGTGCAACGGTCTGGGTGACATCGAGCGACCCGGCCAAGCTTGCTCGCGCTACCGCAATGGGAGCGGACCATGCGCTGAATCATGCGACTGAGAACATTCCGGCGCTGATTCGGGCGGCGACGGGACGGCGCGGGGTGGATGTCGTGATCGACAGCGTAGGCACGGCAACGTGGACCCGTTCGCTTGGTTCGCTCGGACGCGGAGGCCGACTCGTGACCTGTGGCGGCACGAGCGGCCCGATGGTGGAGACGGACGTCCGCCGGCTGTTCATGAACCAGTGGACGATTTCCGGTTCGACGATGGGAAGCGAGCTGGAGTGGAGTACTGTGGTGGAGGAGTACCGCGCTGGCGGGCTTCGCCCACCGGTGGACTCAGTCTTTCCGCTGTCGGAGGCACGCGCAGCGTATGCGCGGTTGCAGTCCGGCGAGCAGTTCGGGAAGGTGGTGATCAGGATGGATGGGTGACGGAGCCATCGGGGCGCGGGGACGGTCCGGCGCAGTATTCGCTGCCGGAGCAGGGGGAAATTCGCGCGGCAGTCCTCGCTGACGCCGCGCCCCTCTGTCCGCGCTGCCCGGCACATCCGGTAATGAGCCGGAAGGCGATCGGTGGCGGTTCCTTCGGACTCGGCTACCAGCGGAAGCGCGACTGGTTCGTGTGTCCGTCGTGCCACCGGTCGGCGATTTTCGATCTGAAGCGAGGCACGCGCAATTGAGTCGTTGTGTGTCCGGGTCGCTGGCGAAGGCGCATGGAATTGGCGCGCGCGGCGTCGCGTCGACGGGGGAAATCGCGGAGTCTCCGCATCGGCCTCTTTGCGACAGGGGAGCGAGTACTAGCTTAGGGCGTGGCGGACGCATCATGTCGCCGCTCATCCTCCCGTTGATCGACATGGATTTTCTGACTCGACTGCAGGACAGCTTCGCAACGCTGGGCGAAATCGTGCCGGCGTTGCTAGGCGCGATTGTGATCCTGTTCGCCGGGTATCTGTTGGCGAAGCTGACGCAGCGCGGAATCGAGCGCTTGCTGCGCAAGCTGAGCGTGAATGATCTGCTGCGGCGCGGTGGGGTGATGCAGGCGGTCGAGCACGCCGGGCATCAGGTGAACCCGTCGCGCGTGTTCGGCAACATCGTGTTCTGGGCCGTGATGTTTGCGGTGCTGCTGGTGGCCTCGACCGCAGCGGGGCTGCAGTCCCTGAACGATGTTTTTGCCGAGCTCGTCAGCTACATCCCGAGCATCATCGCCGCGGTCGTGATCGTGATCGTCGGGATCGTGCTCGGCGGATTCGTGGAAGGATTGCTGCTGGCGGCGGCGGGTGCCGTGCACGGCGGACCGACGCTGGCGCGGGTGGGCCGCGGCGGGATCGTAGTGCTTGCTATCTTCATGGCGCTGCAGGAGTTAGGGGTCGCGACCGATATCGTGACGACGGCGTTTGCCATCCTGTTCGGCGCGGTGGCCCTGGCGCTGGCACTGGCGTTCGGGCTGGGCAATCGCGACCTGGCAGGCGAGGTGACACGCACGTGGTGGGCGCGGTACCAACGGGAAAAGGCTGCGATCGATGCAGAGGTGGCCGCGGAAGAGGCGGAGATCGACCAGGAGCTGGATGATGACGAAGAAGAGCGTGCGCCTGTCGGGGCTGTCGCTGGAGACTCGCGCCTGTCCTGAGCGAGGTGAGGGCGGTATCTTTTCGCGTATGAGTGTGCGTGAGCGCGGGATGCGGCTTCTTGGGTCTTGTTCCATTGCGAGTGCCGTGCTCGCGATGGGATCACTGTCGGGATGCGGCCGGTCTGGCGCGGGGCCTGACGGCGGCCTTCGGCCGCGTATTCTGAGCAGCACGACGGTCAAGGCGCTTGGGCGTGGTCCGCAGAATGAACTCGAAGCCGCGCTGGAACTCGCACACGATTATCGCGCGCACTTGCTTCGGTCGTCGGATTTCACCGGCATTGGTCAGGATCGTTGCAACGATGGCTGGTTGCGAGGCTTCCCTCGTGACAGCACCGATACGATGCGTGAGTCGACGGCGGACCTGGTCGACAAGTTCGAGAAGCTGATTCAGGCGTATGCAGTGGATGCGCCGTTGGACACGCCGGAAGGACACGAGCTGCTGCGGACGGTGGTGCTCTGGGAAACGGGGCGTGAGCGTCCGCGGTGGGATGTCTGGAATGGGAAGGCCGGGCGTGAAGCGATCGCTGCGGGGTTGACGGAACAGGTGTCGGATGCGGCGACCGGGCGATGCCTGGTCAATGCCCGCGGCGACACCGCTGCCTACGTGCTGCCGCCGGTGAATGGGCTGGCGCTGCCCGCCGCGCGTGGTGTTCAGACAAGTTTGGTGTTCGGTGATCGTGGGTTGTCGGCATTGCGCACGCGCTACTGGGCAACGAAGGATGTGCGTGACAGCAGTGCGATTCTCGCCTACACGCGCGTGTCGGCCGCCATGCTGTGGAAAGAGTATGCCGTGGTGACCGTGCACCGTCCGATGGAGCATCGGGATGGTGAGGCCCTGTCGACCAGCAATGGTGGTGGCACGTACATTTTCCACCGTGTCGGCAACAGCTGGTTGCTGCTCGTCATCGCGCGCTCGTGGGGCTGACGGTATTCGACCTGCGCCGTTGACATGATGTCCGCGCTTCGGCGCACCAATTTATTCGTTCCGTGGTTTGCATTCCCGACGTCGCGTCGCACACGCGACTGACGTCGGTCACGTTTTCCCTATCTGCGCATGACTGGTCCAGGGCCCCGCGAACGCATCCTGCCTCGCATGATCGACGAGGAAATCAAGGAATCGTTCATCAACTACTCGATGAGCGTCATCGTCTCGCGCGCGCTCCCGGATGTCCGGGACGGCCTCAAGCCGGTGCACCGTCGCGTACTGTATGCGATGAACGAGGCGGGCCTCACGGCCGGCCGTCCCTATCGCAAGTCGGCGACGGTCGTTGGTGACGTGCTGGGTCGCTATCACCCCCACGGCGACAGCAGCGTGTACGACGCCGTGGTGCGCATGGTGCAGGAGTTCTCGCTGCGCTATCCGCTGGTGGATGG
>JBBQRH010000038.1:0-39314 GCA_038215035.1 Gemmatimonadales bacterium
GATCTCCATCCGGTCGCGCAGCGGCTCGGGAATGCCACTCAGCGAATTCGCGGTCGTGACGAAGAGCACCTGACTCAGATCGTAGTCGATCTCGAGGTAGTGATCGTTGAACGCCGTGTTCTGCTCGGGATCGAGCACTTCAAGCAACGCCGCCGACGGATCACCGCGCCAGTCCGCGCCCAGCTTGTCCACTTCGTCGAGCAGAATGACCGGATTGACGCTCTCGGCGCGGCGCATGGCCTGAATGATCCGGCCGGGCATCGCACCGATGTAGGTGCGACGATGGCCGCGGATCTCCGCTTCATCGCGCACGCCACCCAGCGACATGCGCACGAACTTGCGGCCGAGTGCACCGGCGATCGAACGCGCGAGCGACGTCTTGCCGACACCCGGCGGACCGACGAGACACAAAATCGGGCCGTCCATCCGGCCGACCTGCTTCAGCACCGCGATGTAGTCGAGAATGCGGTCCTTCACATCCTCGAGCCCGTAGTGATCCTCGTCGAGCACCGTCTTCGCGTGCAACACGTCGAGCGTGTCCTCGGTGCGCGCATGCCATGGCAACGCCAGCACCCAGTCGAGGAAGGTGCGGCTGACGGTCGCCTCAGGGCTCAGCGGCGCCATTCGGCGCAGCTTGCGCACCTCGCGCCGCGCTCGTGTCAGCACCGTCTCCGGCAACTGTGCGGCGATCAGTTGTGCCTCGATCTCCGCGACATCATCGCCGTCCTCGTTGCCGAGTTCGCGATGGATCGCGCGCAACTGCTCCTGCAGATAGAACTCGCGCTGATTCTGGAACAGCGCACCGCGCACGTCATCTTCGATCTTGCGCTCGAGGCGCAGCAGCTCGACCTCACCCGCGAGCGTCATCGCCAGCTGATCGAAGAGCAGGCCGAGTGTCGGTGCATCGAGCAGTCGCTGCCGCACGTCGAGCTTCACATTCAGGTGCGCCGCGATCAGGCACGCCTGCTGCTCGTGCGTTTCGGCACCGCCGATCAGTCGCACGACTTCATCCGGCAACCGGCGATGCAGTGCGACGTATTCCTCGAACGTGCCGATGGTGCGTCGCGCCTGACGCTCCTCGTCTTCGCTCAGTGGCACCGCGTCGAGCGGATACGGCTGCACGTTCGCCTTCAGGTGTGCGCCGGCCATGGCGTAGCGCGTGACCTTCGCGCGGGCGAGTGATTCCACCAGCACGCGCGTCGTGCCGTTCTGCAGCCGCGAGATCTGCAGAATGCGCGCGACGACGCCGACGCGATAAAGATCGGTGCTGCCTGGATCTTCGGTATCGGCGCGCTTCTGCGCGACCAACAGCACCAGGGAATCGTCGGCGACAGCAGTGTCGAGCGCGGCGAGGCTGGCGGCGCGGCCGACCAGCAGGGGCATGACGACGTGAGGAAAGATCACCACGTCGCGCAGCGGTACTACAGGCAACCGCTCCGGCGTTTCGATCTTGTCCCCATCGCGCCGGAAGACCGGGCTCAGGGCTACGCTTCCTTCTTGCGACGAGCGGGAGAGATCTCGAGCAGTGGCTGCGCGCGACTCGTCACGCAGCTCTCGATGACCCGCACTTCAGTCACGTCTTCGCGACTTGGCAGGTCGAACATCACGTCCATCAGAATCTCTTCGAGGATCGCGCGCAGTCCGCGTGCGCCCGTGCCGCGCTTGAGTGCCTTGCTGGCAACGGCGCGCAGCGCGCTCTCTTCGAAGTCGAGCTTCACTTCCTCGAGCGCGAACAGTTTCTGGTACTGCTTGACGAGCGCATTCTTCGGCTCGCGCAGGATCTGCACCAGCGACTCCTCGTCGAGCGACTCGAGTGGCACCGCCACCGGCAGGCGACCCACCAGCTCCGGGATGATGCCGAAGCGCAGCAGATCATCCGGTTCGACGTCGGCAAACGGTTCCTTCGCGGTGCGCTCGAGCACTGCCTTGTCGGCGCCGCCAAACCCGATGCGCTGCTTGCCGACGCGTGCCTCGATGATCTTCTCCAGGCCGTCGAATGCACCGCCGCAGATGAACAGGATGTCCTTCGTGTTGATCTGGATGTACTCCTGCTGCGGGTGCTTCCGGCCGCCCTGTGGCGGCACGCTGGCCACCGTGCCTTCGAGAATCTTCAGAAGCGCCTGCTGGACGCCCTCACCACTGACATCACGGGTGATGCTCGGGTTCTCGCTCTTGCGCGCGATCTTGTCGATTTCGTCGATGTAGACGATGCCGCGTTCGCATTCCTGCACATTGAAGTCGCCAGCCTGCAACAGGCGGACGAGGATGTTCTCGACATCTTCGCCGACGTAACCAGCCTCGGTCAGTGTCGTGGCGTCCGCAATCGTGAACGGCACGTCGAGAATCTTGGCCAGGGTCTGCGCAAGCAGCGTCTTGCCCACGCCCGTCGGGCCGATCATCAGGATGTTCGACTTCTCGAGCTCCACATCCTCGTCGCGGGAGGCGCCGAGATTGATGCGCTTGTAGTGGTTGTAAACGGCCACCGACAGCGCCTTCTTGGCCCGCTCTTGACCGATCACATACTGATCGAGGATGTCCTTGATTTCCTGCGGCGTGGGCACCTGCGTGATTGCTTCCGCAACCTCGCGCTCCTCGTCCTCGGCCAGGATCTCATTGCAGAGCGCAATGCATTCGTTGCAGATGTACACGGACGGCCCGGAAATGAATTTCCGGACAGCGTCCTTGGACTTTCCGCAGAATGAACAGCGCAGATGCTTGTCGTGCGACATTCGAGACCCGGCGAGAAAACACGGCGCACCCCCCGCATGGGGATGCGTCCACTCTTCGAAGCTACAAGCCGGGCAGGGGATCGCAATGCAGGATCCACCGCGCCGGAGATGGCAAGGGGCCGCAGCGCCTGAGCTGCAGCCCCCTCCAAGTCTCGACACGACAACCGTTTACCGGTGTCGCGCCGCCACCGCCACCGGTCAGCCCGCGGCCACCACCGCCGGCTTCGTGTCCACCGCGAGCTCGCTGCGACTGGTCACGATGTTGTCGATGATGCCATAATCCAATGCTTCCTGGGCACTCATGAACCGGTCACGATCGGTGTCGCGCTCGATGACCTCGACCGGCTTGCCCGTGTGCTTGGCCATCAGCTCGTTCATCTTGCCCTTCAGGTACAGGATTTCCCGAGCCTGAATCTCGATGTCCGAGGCCGTACCGCCGCCACCATTCTGACTCGGCTGGTGGATCATGATCCGGCTGTGCGGCAGGGCAGACCGCTTGCCCTTGCGACCGGCGCTGAGCATGAAGGCACCCATGCTGGCGGCCATGCCCATGCAGATCGTGTTCACCGGCGCCGACATGAAGTTCATCGTGTCGTAGATCGCCAGACCGGCCGAGATGCTGCCGCCAGGCGAGTTGATGTACAGGCTGATGTCCCGATCGGCATTGTCAGCCTGCAGGAACAGCAGCTGCGCAATGATGACGTTCGCGACGTCATCATTGATCGGCGTGCCGAGGAAAATGATCCGGTCCATCAGCAGCCGCGAGAAGACGTCGTACGACCGCTCGCCGCGGCTGGACCGTTCAATCACATACGGAGCGTAAATGCTGGCCATGATTCGGGCATCCTGCTGAGGTTGTGGCACCGGGTCGGACCCCGATGAGAACTCCTGCTGCTCTACGCTACCTGATTCACCGTGTTCCGTGCAATCAGCCATGCGAACACCTTCTCGTCGGTCAGGGTCCGCTCCAGCTCCTTCAGCCGGCCGGCCTTCTCCAGCTGGACGTACAGCTGACCAGTCTCGACACCTTTCTCCGCCGCCATCTCGGCAATCTTGTCGTCGACGTCCGAGGTACTCGATACCAACCCTTCCTTCTCCGCAATCGTGTCAATCACGACATCGCGGCGGACCTGTCGCTCGGCCATGGGGCGGAACTCCCCTGCAAAACGCTCCTGCATCCCCTCGGGGACCTGATACATCTGCATGTAGGCCCCCATCACCTGCTGAACCCAGGCGTTCGGAATCTGGAACGGATTGGCCGCAATCACCTGATCGAGCAGCTGTTCGCGAACAGATGAGTCAGCTTCGCGCTTGACGTGTTCACCCATGTCCTTCCGGACGGCCTCGCTCAGCTTCTCCACCGTCTCGAAGTCGCCAAGCTCACGAGCAAAGGCATCGTCGAGCGCGGGGAGCGCCTTCCGCTTGGCCTCGAGCAAGGTCACCCGGGTCAGCTTGGACTTGCCGCGCTGGGCCTCGTCAGGGAAATCGTCCGGCCAGCGCACGGCGCGCTCGACGGTTTCGCCTGGCGTGGCTTCCATGATCAACTCTTCGATGCCCGGAATCGCCTGACCCTTGCCGAGCTCGAGTGGATACTCACGCTGCTCCGGCATCTCGGCGCCGTCTTCCTGCGACGCGATCTTCACCTTGACCTGATCGCCGGGCTGCGGCTTCTCCTCGATCGGCATCAGCGCCGCGCGCTGTTCCCGGAGGGTTTCGAGCTGCTCTTCGACCATGGAATCAGTCACCACTTCGGACGGGCGAGCGACGGTGAAGCCGGTGGTCGTCTCGATAGCGATCTCGGGGCGCACCTCGAGATGGATGTCGAAGGTGACCGGCTGGCCGTCCTCGAACTTCAGGTCGTGGACGTGCGGCTGCGCGATCGGCTCGAGCTTCTCCTGATCCAGTGCCTGCTTCCACGCGTCCTGGACCATGCTTTCGAGGGCCTCTGACTTGATCTGCTCGGCATAGGCCTTCTTGATCAGGTGCAGCGGGGCTTTGCCTGGGCGGAAGCCCGGCATCCGGGCGGCGGAGGCATAGCGCTTGACGGCCTTGTCTTCGGCGGCCTTGACGGTCTCGACCGAGACGGTCACGCCGAGCAGGCGTTCGACACCTTCGGCCTTCTTGATGGCAATTTCAAACGACATCGTCGGATCGGAATCGGGAGAAACGGAATCGCCGCCGGGACACGGCGGCGCATCACCACAAACGTAACGGGGGAGGGGAGCGATGGCGGAGGGGGCGTTACCCGGACAATTGGCGGGGGCGCGGCTGCCCCACCCCTACATTGCAGCATGAAATCGCCCGAAGAGCTCCGTGATGCAGATCGGCGACCCGGTGCCAGGCCGCGCCCCGATCGTCCGGCGCTCGATGCACGCGGGTCGCAGACGACCGAATCCGGGCTTGCCTTTCCCTCCTGGGGGCAACTCGCGCGGCTCATGGGTCGCGCCCTCCGCCTGCGGTGCCCGAACTGCGGTAATGGGAAAGTCCTGCGCGGATGGGCGACGCCGAACGTGGCCTGCAGCCACTGCCGATTTCGGTTCACCCGGAGCAGCGATTCGTACTACTCAGGCGCCATGCTCACCAATCTGGCAGTCGCCGAAGGGCTGTTCGCGATCGTATTCGTGACCGTGATCATCACGTCGTGGCCGAATGTGCCGTGGGACACGCTCACCTGGCTCATGCCGCTTGGCGTGGCGCTGGCGCCAGCGCTGCTGCTGCCGTTTGCGAAGGTGGCGTGGCTGACGTTCGATGTCGCATTCCGACCGGTCACGCCCGAAGAATTCGAGGCGCCAGCGCACACCTGAATGCTCACGCTCCTCGCGTTCTCGATGGTCATCGCCTTCATGGCCCTGATCATGACCAAACGGATGGCCCCGCTCACGGCACTGATCCTGGTGCCGATTGCGTTTGGAGTGCTCGGCGGGTTTTCGGCACAGTTGGGCACGATGATGCTGGCGGGTGTGACGAAGATCGCGCCGACGGGCATCATGCTGGCGTTCGCGATTCTCTATTTCGCCATCATGATCGATGCCGGACTGTTCGAGCCGATTGTGACGGCACTGGTGCGCGTCGTCGACGGTGATCCGGTGCGCGTGGTGGTCGGAACGGCGGCGCTGGCATTGATCGTCTCGCTCGACGGCGATGGCTCGACGACGTACATGATTACTGCGGCGGCCATGCTCCCGCTGTACCGGCGACTCGGCATTCGGCCGCTGGTACTGGCCTGTGTGACGATGATGGCCGGCGGCGTCATGAACATCCTGCCATGGGGTGGGCCGACGGCACGCGCCGCCAGTGCGCTGGCGGTGGATGCGAGCGACCTGTTCGTACCGATGATCCCAGCCATGCTGGTGGCGGCGACGTGGGTGCTCTACGCAGCGTACCGGCTCGGGCTGCATGAACGCGCGCGCATTGCCAGCGCTGGCGTGGTGACGTTCGCCGATGAAACGGCGCTCGACGACAACGTCTCGACCACCGATACGCGACGACCGAAACTGCTCCCGGTGAATGCCGCGCTGACGCTGGGGCTGATGGTCGCGCTGGTGATGGGCGTGCTGCCGCTGCCAATCCTGTTCATGATCGCATTTGCGATCGCGATCATGATCAACTATCCCAGCGTGGCCGAGCAGAAACACCTGCTCGCAACACACGCCGGCAATGTGATGGCAGTGGCGTCGCTGATCTTTGCGGCAGGCATCTTCACCGGCATCCTGTCGGGCACGAAGATGGTCGATGCAATGGCGGAGAGTGTGGTCGGTGTCATTCCTGCGGCACTCGGGCCCTATCTCTCGATCGTCACGGGTGTGCTCAGCATTCCATTCACCTTCTTCATTTCCAACGATGCGTTCTATTTCGGGATCCTCCCGATTCTCGCCAAGGCGGGGCAGGCGTACGGGATCACCGCAGCCGAGATGGGTCGCGCGTCGCTGATCGGACAGCCGGTACATCTGCTCAGTCCACTGGTGCCGTCCACCTACCTGCTGGTCGGACTGGCCGGTGTGGATTTTGACGAGCACCAGCGCTTCACGATCAAGTGGGCGATCCTGACGGCGCTGGTCCTGCTGGTGACCGGTTTGTTGACGACGGTGATTCCGTTCATGGGCCATCTCTCTCCAACCGCGGTTCCGCGATAACCGGCATGCTGCGTTCACGCATCGTTACCCTTGTGTTCGTCGCGTTCTGCGCCACGACGCCCGCGCTCACACAACCGGTCAGTGCGCCATACGAGGTGCTGCGGAGCGAGCACGATCTGATGATTCCGATGCGTGATGGGCTGCGCATGGCGACCGATGTGTATCGCCCGGCGCGGAACGGCGTGGCGGTGGATGGTCGCTTTCCGGTGCTGCTGAATCGCACGCCCTACGACAAGGGCTCCCTCGCCACACAGGCTGAAACGTTCGCGCGGAACGGATATGTCGTTGCGGTGCAGGATCTGCGTGGGCGCTACGCCTCCGAAGGAAAGTTCCTGAAGGTGCAGCCGGCCGACGCCACCGACGGATACGACACCATCGAGTGGCTCGCGACGCAAGTCTGGTCCAATGGCAAGGTCGGCATGTGGGGACAATCCTTTGCGGCGCACGCACAGGCCGGTGCGGCGCAGCTGAATCCGCCGTCGCTGCGCACACTCGTGATCAACATGGGTGGCATGTCGAATGCCTGGGATCATGGCGTGCGGTATCGCGGCACCTATGAAATGGGCCGTCAGCTGACATGGGCGTGGAGTCAGCTGCTGGCCGATGCCCCGACCGCGGATGTGAAGGCGCTGCTCACCCGGGAGAAGGTCGAGGACTGGTACGCGCGGCAGCCCATGCGCCGCGGACTCAACCCGTTGTCGGTGGTACCGGAGTATGAGTCGTGGTATCTCGACTTCTTCGAGCACGCGGACTACGACGCGTTCTGGAAGGATCCGATGGTGAACTGGGAGGAACACTACGCGCAGACGTCGAACATCCCCATGATCCACATCGGGGGCTGGTACGACATCTTCCTGGCAGGGACGTTCACGAATTTCGTCGGCCTCGGCAAACTCAAGTCGGCCCCGCAGCGCATCCTGGTGGGACCATGGACACACAGCGGCAACGTCCGGCCGTACGCGGGCGATGTGTCGTTTGGTGCCGAAGCGGCAATTGCAGACTTCTACGGTGCGTTCCATCTCCGCTGGTTCGACCACTTCCTGAAAGGTTTGGCGACCGGTGTCGAGCGTGACGCGCCCGTGCGCCTGTTTGTCATGGGTTCCGGCGATGGCCACAAGGATGTCGACGGCCGCCTGTTTCATGGCGGGTACTGGCGCGATTCACCGGCGTGGCCGATCCCGGGGACGCGCATGGTGCCGTACTATTTCCATGCCGACGGCTCACTGAGTACGTCGCCGCCGCGGAAACCGAGTGCGTCCACCACCTACACCTTTGATCCACGTCACCCCGTGCCGACGATCGGTGGTGGGTCGTCGGCACGACTCAAGGATGGCGCCTACGACCAGCGTGAGGACCCCCGCTTTCCGCCGTCCGCCGCGCCGTTCATGCCACTGCGCTCACGCGCCGATGTCGTCGTGTTCCAGACCGAACCGCTCGCCGAAGACATGACGGTGATCGGACCGATCACGGTGGTGCTGCATGCGTCGTCGAATCGCACCGATACCGATTTCACGGCCAAGCTGATCGACGTCTATCCGTCGAGTGAGGCGTGGCCGGGCGGCTTCGACATGAATCTCACCGACGCAATCGTCCGCGGTCGGTACCGCGCCACCCGTGATAAAGCGGTGATGCTGACGCCCGGACGCGTCTATCCATTCACGATCGAGCCCTTCCCGACGGCCAACGTGTTCAAGAAGGGCCATCGTATCCGCGTCGACATCTCGAGCAGCAACTTCCCGCGCTTCGACGTCAATCCGAACACCGGAGAACCACTCGGCCGCAACCGGCGCATGGTGACGGCGGACAACACCGTGCATCATAGCGCGGGGTACCCGTCGCACATCATCCTGCCAATCGCACCGGCACGATAAAGCGTCAAAACCGCAGCGACAAACAGCTCAATCCGCCGTCCATCTTGCGGAACTCGCTCATGTCGAGCTCCTCGAGCACATAGCCCAGCCCGCGCAAGCGCGCATCGAGCACTGGCTGACCAGCGGATGTGAACACCACATCGTTCACCCGCACGCAGTTTGCACCGTACTCCTCGCCGCCCGGCACACGCACGATGTCAAAGCCGGCAAAGGCGGGGTGGTCGGCGAGTTCGCTGATCAGGACCAGACGTCGCGGGTCGATGGCGGCGATGCCACTCTTCAGGTGCAGGATGCTGTCGATGGTGCGAATATCCACGGTCGACGCGGAGTAGCCGAACTGCGACAGCCATGTCGTGAGCTGTGCGGCGCCGTCCGAGTTGGTTCGGTGTGAGATACCGATGAACACATGGCTACCGGCCTCACAGACATCGCCAGCGTCCAGCGTGCCTGGCGCCACGATGTGCATCAGTGCCGGAAAGCTTGGTCGCAACGCCGCCTCGATGGCCTCGACTTCGCCGGCTCGGCTGAGCGCCCCCGGCCGCGTCAGAATCGCGCCAAGGCCTGGCAGAATGAGGGCCGTGTCCTCGACGAAGGTGGAATCGGGATACCGCGCGTCCGGCGGTAGGTGATGGACCTCGCATCCGTGCCGTTCGAGGGCGGAGCAGTAGGCGCGGTGCTGCACCAGCGCGAGATCGACGTCGGGGCGGCCAAGGTCCACCGTCGTCAGCCCATCGGCAAAGTTCGTGGCGGGCGGGCGAACGATTGCGCGGGTGAATCGGGAGAACATGGCACGCGGAGTGGCAGGCGATGCGGAATGAGTGAGGGCGGTCGTTCCGCATTCAATCGGGCGAGCCGACGGCTCGCAATCCCCGATGCCCTCGTGGTGGCTGCGCGATACGTTACTGGGCGATACCGGATCCGCTGCCCGCCTTCCAGACCACCTGATGGCCGACTCCCTTGCGCGTACGCTGGGCACCCGCGACCTGACCCTGCTGGTCGTGGGCAACGTCATCGGGAGTGGCATCTTCCTCGTGCCCTCATCGGTATTGGCGCAGAGCGGAGAATCGGTGCCGATCGCGATGGCCGTCTGGGTGGTAGGCGGAGTGCTCTCACTGCTGGGCGCACTCAGCTACGCCGAACTCGGTGCGATGGAAGGCACTGGCAGTGGCGGTGGGCTCTACGCGTTCATTCGCGATGGCTTTGGAGCGTTCCCGGCCTTCCTGTACGGCTGGACGCTCTTCTTCGTGATCGGTGCCGGGACGATCGCGACGCTGGCGGTGGCGGCGGCCAACTACATGACGCAGTTCATGCCGATGTCGTCAGTGCAGAAGAGTGTCGTGGCGGCGACGTTGATCGTGCTGATGATGGTCATCAATGTGCGCGGCACGCGTGAGAGCACGACCGTGCAGAACGTGGCCACTGGCATCAAGGTACTGGCGATCTTCGGAATGAGTGCCGTCCTCTTCGCGCTCGGCGAGGGCAGTTCGTTGCCCGTCGTGGCGCACGCCACCACGCCGGCGTCGGTATCCGGCGTCGGCTTGTCGATCATCTCGGTGCTCTGGGCCTACGAGGGGTGGCAGTACGTCACGTTCGTGTCCGCCGAAGCGAAGAACCCGCAGCGATCACTGCCTCGTGCAATTGCGCTGGGCACGGTGTTGCTGATGGTCATCTACCTGACTGCCAATTTCGCCTACCTTGCCGCGCTGGGGCCGGCCCGCGTCGCCGCGTCCGATCGCGTGGCCGGCGAGGCGGTGGCACAGGTGATGGGTCCGACGGCCGGCTGGTTGATCGCGGCCGCGATCATCGTCTCGATGTACAGCGCAGCGCATGCCACCGTCATCACCGTGCCGCGGGTGTACTTCGCCATGGCGCGCGATGGACTGTTCTTCCGTCGCCTGTCCGAGATTCATCCAACGTTCAACACGCCAGCGGTGGCCATCATCACCAGCTGTAGTTGGGCGATTGTTCTGGCGCTGACCGGGACGTTCGAGCAACTCCTCACGTACGTCGTCTTCATCGGTTGGATCTTCTACGCGTTGGGTGCGGCAGCGGTGATTGCGCTGCGCATCAAGCGCCCGGATGCCGCGCGCCCGTTCCGGGTGCCGCTCTATCCGCTGACACCGATCCTCTTTGTGCTCGCGGCAGCCGTGATCGTGCTCAACACCATCGTCTCGCAGCCACGTCAGGCGGCCATCGGTATTGGCGTCGTCCTTGCGGGCGCTCCGGCATACCTGCTCTGGCGCCGGCGCCTCAGTGCCTCGACACACTGACGGCGGGACCCTGCCTTCACACGTACGAATGACGCGCCGAAGCTATGTCGTGATGGGAACCGCCGGTGCCGGCAAGTCTGTCGTCGGCGCGGCGCTTGCTGACGCACTCGGCGTGCGCTTTGTCGAGGGCGACCAGTTTCATCCGACCGCGAACGTTGCGCTGATGGCCGCCGGCACACCGCTCACCGACGAGAACCGCGTCGGATGGCTCGCCGCGCTCGCAGCGCAACTGCGCACCGCGCACGAACGCGACGAGAGCATCGTGCTGTCCTGCTCGGCACTCAAGCGGAGCTACCGTGACATGTTGCGTGTGGGTGACACGACGATCCAGTTCATCTTCCTGCACGGTGACGCCATGCTGCTGCGCGCGCGACTCGAGGCGCGAAGTGGTCACTACATGCCGGTCTCGCTGCTCGCGAGTCAGTTCGCCATTCTCGAGGCGCCCGCGCCCGACGAGCAGGCGTGGCGTTTCGATGTCTCCGAGTCGGCAGAACAGATCGTCTCGGACATCATCACGTGCATCCGCGGAATATCACAGGAGTCGGCGACATGATTCCCGCGACGACTTCGGCACCTGACTCGGCGCTGCTGCTGTATGCCTTGCTGGCGGTGGTCACGCTGGTCGTGCTGATCGCGAAGTTCAAGGTGCACCCGTTCGTCGCCTTGATCGCCGTGTCGATCGGGATGGGTCTCGCAGCTGGCATGCCGCTTGGCTCGATCACGAAAGCGTTTCAGGACGGTGTGGGTAATTCGCTTGGCTTCATTGCGATCGTGGTCGGACTTGGTACGATGCTGGGCAAGCTGATGGCAGAATCCGGGGGCGCGGCGCGCATTGCAACGACACTGATATCGCTGTTCGGCGAAAAGTACGTGCACTGGGCAATCATGTGCGTCGCGTTCATCGTCGGTATCCCGGTGTTCTTTCAGGTCGGATTCGTGCTGCTGATTCCGCTGGTGTTCACTATCGCACGGCAGACCGGAACGTCGCTGGTGAAGATCGGTTTGCCACTCGTGGCCGGGCTGTCGGTGGTCCATGGCTTCGTTCCGCCGCACCCTGCCGCCATGCTGGCCGTCGTCGCCTACAATGCCGATGTCGGACTGACCATTCTCTACGCGGTGCTCGTCGGTCTGCCGACCGCAGCCCTCGCCGGCCCGATTTACGCGACCTGGATCGCGCCCCGGATCAGACTTCCCGAGTTCAACCCGATGGCCGAGCAGTTCGCGACGGATACTGCGCGGCCGATGCCCGGTTTCGGGATCACGGTCTTCACAGTCCTGCTGCCTGTGCTTCTGATGCTGTGTGCGAGCACTGCGGAAGTCACACTGGATACGACCAGCCCGCTGCGCCATGCGCTGGCCTTCATCGGGAGCCCGATCATCTCGCTGCTGGTGGCATTGATCTTTGCCTACTTTTCCCTTGGAACGTCGCAAGGTTTCTCCCGCGACGAATTGCTGAAGTTCTGCAATGACTGCCTCGCGCCGACGGCCACCATTCTGTTGGTCATTGGCGCTGGAGGCGGCTTCAACCGGGTGCTGATCGAGAGTGGCGTCGGTCGCGCGATCGCCGACGTTGCGACGACGGCGAAGGTGTCGCCGATTCTGCTTGCCTGGACCGTCGCCACGTTGATTCGCGTCGCCACCGGATCGGCCACCGTCGCAATGACCACCGCTGCCGGAATCGTCGCCCCAATCGCGGTTCTCACCCCTGGGACCTCGCCGGAACTGCTCGTGCTGGCGACCGGAGCCGGATCGCTGATGTTGTCACATGTAAACGACTCTGGCTTCTGGCTGATCAAGGAGTTCTTCAACATGACAGTCGCGCAGACGCTTCGAACCTGGACCGTCACCGAGACGATCGTCGGTATTGCCGGACTCACGTTCACGCTGATGCTGAACGCAGTGCTGTAACTTGTGTCGAGGTGTGTTCCCCGCAGCATAACATTCGGAGGTCCGATGCCGCATCACAGTCGCTGGTTCAACGTCGCGTTCGCGGTCGCGCTCGGCGCGTGCACCGCACAGACGTCCGTTCCGGTGGAGATGGCCACTCCGGTCGTGCGCCTTCCGACTGATGGCTGGCTCGATGCGACGGCGACGCTCGAAACCGGCCGGACGCCGGTGTACGAGGGGGATGCACCGATGCTGTTCAGCTTTCTCAAGAACATGCGGAAAGGCGATGGACTGACACTGTCGAAGTTCGACCTTGGCGCGCACAGCGGAACGCACATCGATGCGCCGATGCATTTCATCCTCGACGGTGCACCGATCGATCAGGTGCCGCTGACAGCACTGGTCGGCCCGGCGACGGTGATCCAGATTGCCGACAGTGTGCAGGAAATCAACGCGGCTGAACTCGGCCGCCACGACTGGAAGGGCGCCGAGCGTATTCTCTTCCGCACGCGCGCGTCGCTGCGTGGCTGGATGGACTCGGCACAGTTTCACCGCGATTTTGCCTACATTGCCGGCGACGCCGCACAGCTGATGGCCGACGCCGGTATCAAGCTGGTTGGCGTGGACTACATCTCCGCCGAACAATTCGCAGCGCCCGCACCGCTCGCACATCGCGCGCTGCTGGGGAAGGGGATCCCGATCGTGGAAGGGGTGTACCTGCGCAACGTCCCTGCCGGCGAATACGACCTGATCGTGCTGCCGATCAAGGTCGCCGGGCACGAAGGGGCACCGGCGCGGGCGATCCTTCGGCCACTGTCCTCAATGACAAAGGCCGCCCCCTGATCGCAGGGAGCGGCCTCCGGACAAACGACGCCGGTGAACGCGCGCTCAGACCGCCATCAGTTCTTCGACGGCTTCGCGCGCGGACTTCGACTTTGCGCCGCGCAGGCGCGCACCGGGCGCGATGCCAATCGCATCCGCCACGATCTTCCCGGAGCCCATCACGCCAGGCAGTCCAGCGCCCGGGTGTGTTCCAGCTCCAGCAAAGTACAGGTTCGGCACATCCTCGCTGATGTTGTGCGGTCGCATGTACGCCGACTGAAACAGGGTCGGTTCCACGCTGAACGCGCTACCCAGATGACTGTTGAGCGTGTCGCGGAAGTAGCGCGGGTCGACGTGATGTTCCGAGACGACGCGCGACTTGAGGCCCGGCAGGTACCGCGCGTCGAGATAGTCGATGATGCGGTCAGTGTACTTCTGGTGCACCGCGGCCCAGTCCGTGTCGCCGCCGAGGTGTGGGACTGGCGACAGCACATACCAGGCATCGTCGCCGTCAGGTGCCAGCGACGGATCCGTGACCGTCGGCCGATGCAGGTACAACGAAAAATCGTCCGACAGGTGCTTGCGGTCAAAGATGTCGCTCAGCAGCCCCTGATAGCGCGGCCCCATCAGGATTTCGTGGTGGGCCACATCCGGCCACATATTTCGCGTGCCACGGGTGCCGAAGTAGCTGACGAACAGGCCCATCGAGTAGTCGAGTTTCTTCAGTCGGGCGTCGGTGTTCTTTGGACGGAATTCCGGCTTCACCAGCTTCATGTAGCCGTTCGCGATCTCACCATTGCAGACGACGGCATCGGCCGCGATGCGATCACCGTTGGTGAGCGCCACACCGGTGGCGCGACGCGTGCCGGGGTCGACGGCAATCTCAGTGACTTCCGCATTGAGCTGCATCGTTCCACCGATGCTGGTGAAGCAGTTCACCAGTCCGCGGACAAGCGCGCCGGTCCCACCCATGGCGAAGTGAACCCCCCACTTCTGCTCGAGGGTATGCACCAGCGTGTAGAGACAGCTCGATTGGAAGGGGTTGCCGCCGATCAGGAGCGGGTGGAAGCTGAAGACCTGCTGCAGCCTCGGGTCCTTGATGTACTTGTTGACGAAGGTGGCCACCGAGCGTTGCGCCTGCAGCATGGCCAGCTTCGGCGCCACTTTCAGCATGCTGCCGACGGTGCTGAACGGCTGATCTACCAGCGACATGCCTGCCGCGAACACCTTCTCCGTCTCAGCAAAGAACTTTTCGTAGCCGTCGATGTCGGCCGCATTGAAGCGCCGGATTTCGCTCAGGACCTGCTCGCGCTGTCCGTTGTAGTGGAACACCGTCCCGTCCTCGAAGCGGACATTGTAGAACGGGTCGATCGGGACGATCTCGACGTAGTCACTCGTCTTTGCGCCGGCGGTGGCGAAGATGTCATCGATCATCCATGGCGCGGTGATGATCGTCGGGCCGGCGTCAAACTGAAAGCCGTCCCGCTCGAAGACGTAGGCGCGCCCACCAGGCTTGTCGAGCTTTTCGACGATCGTGACCTGGTGGCCCTGTGCCTGCAAGCGTACCGCGGCAGAGAGGCCGCCAAATCCACTTCCGATCACAACGATGTTCATACGACGGAATCCGGGAAAGTCGCGCCGCGTCTAACGGCTGGCGCGCAGGAGCAACAAATGACAGATGAGAGCGGACGTGAGCGACGCAGCCAGAGTCCAGCTCGGCCACCCCGCCGCGAGTCCACGGCAGGCGAGTGTGAAACCTGCTCCCGCACCGAGAAAGGCGGCGAGCTGCGGCACCGGCATTCCTCGACCACTTCGGCGCTTGAGGCGCGACAGCACCGCGCCTTCAACCACCAGAAGACCCAGAACCGCATCGTAGAACAGCGGTGATCGCAACCAGTCGAGCACCGACTACCGTCGCGGAGCGTCAGTCGCCGGCGACAGCGATGTCGCCGAGCGAACTGGACGCGCGTACCGGGCTGCTGGCGGATTGTGGACGTTTCCGGATCGCCAGGCCAAGCGGAATCGCCATTGCGATGGCCCCGAGCACAAATGCGCCCCAGAGGCCGCGGCCGAGACAGATTCCCAGCGGCAGCACCGCGTTCACCGCGTACAAGCCAAGCGGGAAATTGGAGGGCGACACCTTCTTCGCCCACGTCGACGGCGGCACGATCGACAGCATCACGCGCGCCACGATGATGCCAGTCAGCAACCACCCCAGCCAGTTCGTCAGCGGCATGCCGTAGAAGTGCCCACCAATCAGGATGTTTTGCCAGAGCGGCATCCCCGCGATCGGCGGCAGGTGCCACAACCAATGCACACTGGCAACCATTGCCGGATCCATCGAGACATCCCACGCCGTCAGTACCAAGCCGCCAACGAGCGCCCACCACCAGCGACTCTTGCCGTCATCAGTCGCCGGCAGCAGGCGACCGCAAATGGCCAGCGAGCAATAGAGCATGAAGAACCACGACGTCGGGATGTTGAACGGCACCAGCCCGAGGATCTTGTAGCCCAACTGATTTGTGTAGCCATAGGGTCCAAACGGCAGCCCCGTGCTCGTGCCGAGCAGCTCCGAGCCGAGTGAAATCCCGAAACTGGCGATGAAGACAAGGATGGCCGTCTTTTTGCCAAGGCGCCCCATCATGTGCAACAGTCCGGCAAGCGCGCCGAGGACCACCGTCGTCTGGCCGCCCCACTTGAAGCCGAAGGCGGTGATGGCCTGATTCTGCGGCGTCAGCAACCACGCCGGCGATGGCGGCGACAGAAACGTCGCAAAGGCAATGCCCGAGAAGATCGAGAGCGCCCCGTGCGCAAGCAGGCACGCCAGCGCGATGCGCATCAATGGCGTGCTGTCCTCGGCCTGAAGTTCAGAAGTAATGGTCACCGTGCATTCCCTCGGGTCGGAGCAGAGCGAGACACATCCACCTTGTCTCGGAATGGGGCAAACGTCAAATCAGCCATCTGCATGCTCAAGCAAGCCGGACCAGTTCCTCTGAAGGGGCCTCGCCCACCGGCGCCCACTCCAGATGCGGTCCAGCCGAGATCGGGTGCGCTCGCGTTTTCTGCACAACCGGACGCGACCGCCAGACTTTCCAGAGCACCTGAAGTCGCGCCAGAGTTCCAAGTCGTGCCCGGTGACGCAGACTGTCGAATCCGATGCCTTCGACCGCACCGAGAATACCGCTGTATCCGATCGCGCAGGCCCACGCGCACCGCTGCGCATCCGGCGACAACAGGGGAATTCCAGGCATCGCCGCCTCATAGAGCGACCGCGCTCTCGCGATCTGCTGTGCCATGAACTGCTGCCAGCGTGGATCTGTCGCCACCAGCGTTCCGCCAAGAATCTCGTCCGACGTCAGACCGAACGCGGCCAGATCCTGAATCGGCAGATAGCAACGGCCACGTTGTGCATCCTCACCGACGTCGCGCAGGATGTTCGTCAGCTGCATGGCCAGGCCGAGCGTGCGTGCGTAGCGCAAGGCAACCCGCCGCACATCCGGCCCGCCTTGCACGCCGAAGACATACGTGCACATCTCTCCAACGGAGCTCGCGACGCCTTCGCAGTAGACCGAGAGTTCGGCCCATGTCTCGTAACGGACCGCTCCGAGGTCCATCGCGACGCCATCGAGCAGCTCACGGAGCACGGTCTCGGGAACGCCAAACTCATGAAGCACGCGATCGAGTTCGCAGAACACCGGGTCAGACTTGGTCCCGGCAATCGCATCTTGCAGCTTGCCTTCATGTGCGGCGAGTGCCGCCTGCTGGCAAGCCACAGCGCCTTCGCCACTGCCGCGCGCCTCATCAGCGCGATCGACGATGTCGTCCGCAACCCGGCAGAACGCGTACAGCGCATACGCCGCGCGCCGCTTCTGCGGCGGCAGGAAGACGCTGGCCAGATGGAAGGTGCGTGCATGCTCGCGCACTATGCGCTGGCACACCTGCGCATCACGGTCACTCATCGCGGGACAGCGGGTCGGGGGTGAGCACGGGGGATGCCAGACACATCTGGATGCTGAACGTGCGGAGGGACATGGAGTTCCGGAGTTGAGCCCAACGGGTCGGTGCCGTCGACGGCGCCAAGCTCCCGACGTCGCAAGTTACCCGGTCTGGACGGCAGGGCGAGAGGGTCGAGAGCGGTTAAGGGCATTCGTGGCGCGGAAACGCCCGGATTCAGGTGCGGCCACGGCGACGGGCCGTTGAATGGAGGCCCCGGGGAGACCCGAGGCGGGCCGGCGACTGCACCGGGCGGGGGCGGAAGTCGTCCGGCGCCCTCTGGGCTGCGTCTGTGCGCGCGCGCCCCACCATGCCAACGCCGGGACTCGAACCCGGACACCGTGAGGTACCAGATCCTAAGTCTGGCGTGTCTACCAATTCCACCACGTCGGCGTGAGGCAAGAAAGAATCTACGCCCTGCCAGAACTCCGCAACGGCTCACCATGCTCAGCCGGCCAAGTCTGAACCCGCCACTGGAGCCTCACGAGAACAGCGGCGCCCGGACGAGAGCTCCGGGCGCCGCTGTTTCCCTCGTCCAACGGCGCCAACTACTCGCCGGCGATCCGGATCGTCTCGACGCGGTTCGACTGATTCGACACGTTGAACACACCGAGCGTGATCACGTCACCCGGCTTGAGGCCTTTCAGCGCTGTCAGCAGTTCCTCCGTGGTCCGCACGGCGCGACGCGGGCGCGGATACACGACCTCGGTAATGATGTCGCTGTCGAACAGCTTGCCGCGCGCCCCGCTGCCCACATCCACCTGCGACACGCGAACGCCCTTGATCGATTCCGGTACGCGCGCTTCACGCGAGAATTCGGGGGTGATTGCTTCAACAGTGATGCCAAGCTTTTCGGCCGAGACGCTGACTGCAACTGGCTTTGCGCCATCGGCGCCCTCGCGGGGCGGCGCGGCCGCGTCGGCAACTGCTACCGGCGCATCACTCGGCGCTTCAGCCAGCTTGACTCGGAAGGTCTTCTTGTCACCGAACCGCATGACATCCACCGACACGACGTCGCCCGGCTTCTTCGTGCGCACGATGCGCTGCAGCGCGCCCACGCGGTCGACCGGCGTTCCTTCGATGGCGATGATCACGTCACCCGGTTCGAGGCCAGCAGCTTTGGCCGGGCTCGGCGTGTTGCCGTCGTTCGAGAAATCACCAACCGTAACGCCTGCAATCGTCGTCAGCTGCGCGGCCTTCGCCTCTTCCGCGGAGACTTCCTTGATCTGAATACCGAGCACGGCACGACGTACACGACCGTGCGCGATGAGATCGTCCGAGACGTTCTTGGCGAGCGAGATCGGAATTGCGAAGCCGTAACCGGAGTAATAGCCGGTTTCGCTGGCGATCATGCTGTTGATCCCGATGACTTCACCGCGCGCATTCACCAGCGGTCCGCCAGAGTTGCCGGGGTTGATCGCGGCATCGGTCTGGATGAAGTCGGTGATGGCGTATCGGTTTTCGAGCGGCCGCTGCAGCGTCGGCCCACCGCGTCCCTTGGCACTGATGATGCCAGCGGTCACCGTGAAGTCGAGACCGAGCGGATTGCCGATCGCCAGCACCCAGCTGCCGATGCGCGCCGTGTTGTCGTCACCGAATGACACCGTCGGCAGCCCGGTGCCATCGATCTTGATCACCGCAACGTCAGTGGTCGGGTCCTTGCCGATCAGCTTCGCCGAAAACTCGCGATGGTCGGTGAGAATCACCTTGATGCGATCCGCATCGCCGACCACGTGATTGTTGGTCAGGATGTAGCCGCTCGACGAGATCAGGAATCCGGTGCCACTGCCTTCCTGCGGCTGCCGTGGCTGACGGCCCTGGAACTGATTGAAGAACTCCTCCATGCCCGGCGGTACCGTGCCGTTTGGACGGCGCGCCGGGGTGCGACGCGGCGCATCCTTCTCCACCTGAATCGACACCACGGCGGGCGTCACCCGCTCGGCGACGTCGGCGAACCCAGGCGCTCCGCCGTCATCGCGTGGCCCGCCTGGCGTCCGAACCGCCTGCCGCGAGGATTGCGCGAACCCCGACTGCGGCAGCTCGAACGCCGTCGCAATGGCCAGTCCGCCAACGAATGCCGCCGAAACGGCGCCTACGATCTTTGCTCGTGTCATCATGCTCATAGCGTGCTCACAGATCCGGGAAGAGTCATTCGTCAGTACCCGAACAGAACCACAACGGTTTCCTCGCCGTTCCGGCGAGCCCTCCATATCGTAACGCCAGTATCGTCACGGAGGGACGGCAGCGCCCTCATTCCGGCAACCGGAATGAGGGCGTTTCCCCTCTGGAGAAGCGGCTGGCGGTGCCGTCGTGGCCACCAACAACCGCCCTTCCGATCGACCCTGCCGTACGACTTTCCTACTTCTTGTCGTCCACGATCTCGTAGTCCGCCTCGACCACATCCTCGGCCTTCGGCGCACCATCAGCCGCCGGCTGTTCGGCCGCCGGAGGGGTGTTCGCGTCCGTGCCAGCCTGCGCATAGAGCGATGCCCCGGCCTCGCTGTAGATCCGGCTCAGATCGTCGGACGCGGCCTTGATCTCCTCCAGATCCTCGCCGCGCAGCGCCTTGCGCGCCCGCTCCACGGCCTCGTCCAGCTTCGTCTTCATCTCCGGCGCCAAGCGGTCGGACCATTCCTTGGCGTTCTTCTCTACGTCATACGTCATGCTGTCGAGACGGTTCCGTGTGTCGATCGCCTCGCGTCGCTTCTTGTCCTCTTCGGCGTTCTTCTCCGCGTCCTTCACCATGCGATCCACTTCGCCGTCGGACAGCCCGCTCGAGGCCTCGATCCGGATCTTCTGTTCCTTCCCGGTCGTCTTGTCCTTCGCCGTCACGTGCAGAATGCCGTTGGCGTCGATGTCGAAGACCACTTCCACCTGCGGCTGGCCACGCGCTGCCGGCGGAATGCCCGTCAGCTGGAACTTGCCGATCGTCTTGTTATACACGGCCAGGTCGCGCTCACCCTGCAGCACGTGGATCTCCACCTGCGTCTGATTGTCGTCGGCCGTGCTGAACGTCTCCGACTTCTTGGTGGGAATCGTGGTGTTGCGAGGAATGAGCGTGGTCATCACGCCGCCGAGCGTCTCGATGCCGAGCGACAGCGGGGTCACGTCGAGCAACAGGACGTCCTTCTGTTCGCCGGTGAGTACCGCGCCCTGCACAGCAGCGCCGATCGCCACCACTTCGTCCGGATTCACACCCTTGTTGGGCTCCTTGCCGAAGAACTTCTTGACGATCTCCTGAATCTTCGGAATGCGCGTCGATCCACCGACCAGCAGGATCTCGTCGATCTCGCTCGGCTTGAGCCCGGCATCGGCGAGTGCCTTTTCCATCGGGGGGATGGTGCGCGTGATCAGGTCATCCACCAGCTGCTCGAACTTGGCGCGGGTGAGCGAGTAGTTCAGGTGCTTGGGGCCGCTGGCGTCGGCGGTGATGAACGGCAGGTTGATGTCCGTCGATTGGGTGCTCGACAACTCCATCTTTGCCTTCTCACCGGCTTCCTTCAGCCGCTGCAGCGCCATCGGATCCTTCGAGAGATCGATCGCCTGATCCTTTTTGAATTCGGCTACCAGCCAGTCGATCACGCGCTGGTCGAAGTCGTCACCACCGAGATGCGTGTCGCCGTTGGTGGACTTCACTTCGAACTGGCGCGAGCCATCCACATCGTACAGCTCGAGTACCGAGATGTCATAGGTACCGCCGCCGAGGTCGAACACGGCGACCTTCTCGTCCTTCTTCTTGTCCAGGCCATACGCCAGTGCGGCGGCCGTCGGCTCGTTGATGATGCGCAGCACGTCGAGGCCGGCGATCTTGCCGGCGTCCTTGGTGGCTTGGCGCTGCGAGTCGTTGAAGTACGCTGGCACCGTCACCACGGCCTTGGTGACGCCGTGGCCGAGGTAATCCTCGGCGGTCTGCTTCATCTTCTGCAGGATCATCGCGGAGAGCTCGGGCGGCGTGTAGCGCTTGCCCTGGATCTCGACGGTGACGAGGTCGTTCTGGCCCGCGACGACCGTATACGGCACACGGCCCTTCTCCTGGGTCGCCTCGGACATCTTGCGGCCCATGAAGCGCTTGATCGAGAAGATCGTGTTGGTCGGATTGGTCACCGCCTGCCGCTTCGCGATCTGCCCTACGAGGCGCTCTCCATCCTTCGAGAAGCCGACGACTGACGGGGTCGTGCGACCACCCTCAGCATTCGGAATCACAACCGGATCTCCGCCTTCCATCACGGCCACCACAGAGTTCGTGGTGCCAAGGTCGATGCCAATCACTTTGTCAGCCATTCTTCAGCGTCCTCGTTAGTCGGATCGGGCGCGCTCCAGGCAGGACGCCGGAGCCGTCATCGCCGTACTGGTGCCTCTTCGCACACCGGTTACGACGTACTCACACCACGAGCAAGAGGAGGGCCCCTCTTTTCTGCCGAAATGGCAGCTGACGTCTCTGTCGTTGGCAGTGGTGGGCTCGTCGGCGCGGCAGATGGCAGTCGTCCGGCGCCCGGGAGTTACGGAAGGCGTTAGTTTCCGCCGCTCAACAGTCTTCCACCTGCGAGTCATGTTTCCGATCGGCGACGAAAACCCGACCGACAATCGTCCGGTCATGACATGGGCCATTCTTGGGCTGATGGTGTCCACCTGGCTCCTCGTGCAAGGCGCAGGCGCCGACAACACGGCCCTGATCAAGAGTGTCTGCGAACTCGGCCTCGTGCCCGGCGAGGTGACCCGGGTCGCGCCGGTGGGTCTGGCCGTGCCGATGGGGGCGGGGTGGGCTTGTCTCGTCGATCGGTCGGCTCTCAACTGGGTGACCCCGCTGACCTCGATGTTCCTGCACGGTGGCTGGGGCCACCTGCTCGGCAACGCGCTCTTTCTCTGGGTGTTCGGTGACAACGTCGAGGACCTGATGGGCCCGCGCCGGTTCCTTGGGTTCTATCTGCTGTGCGGGCTCGCCGCCGCCGCCCTCCACGTGGCGTTACAACCCGGCTCGCCGATTCCCACCGTCGGGGCATCGGGCGCCATCTCGGGGGTGATGGGAGGCTACCTCATCCTGTTCCCGAGGCATCGGGTCCGAATGTTCTTCCCGCCGATTTTTTTCTTTCACTTCCCGGCGTGGCTGGTCCTCCTTTGGTGGTTCGGGCTTCAGCTTTTGGCGGGACTGCCTCAGTTGAGTATGCTTGGCGCCGATCCTACCGGCGGTGTGGCCGTCTGGGCGCACGTTGGCGGCTTCGTCGCCGGAGTCTTGCTTGTCCGTCGCTTTGCGATTCCTGGGCGAATGGACCAGCGACTGGCCAGGGAGGTGGCCGGCGGCGTTCGCGTGAATCTGTAACGGTCGCGCATCGATTTTCGTAACGCCGTGCTGATCTTCTAGCTTACCGTTTGTAGTTTGTGCCGGCGGCGTGCAGTCGGCACCCATTTTTTCTCTGGAGCTCCTCCTCCGTGCGTTTGATCCCCCGGGACGATCGATTTTTCGATCTCTTCGCCGAGATGTCCGGTATTCTGGTGCAGTCGGCCAACACGTTGCAGCAGCTCTTTAGCGACCCATCGCGCCTGGATGAATTCCAGACGAGCATCAAGAATCTCGAGCATCAGGCCGATCGTTTGACCGCCGAGGCAAATCGCAAGGTCGACACGACCTTCGTCACGCCGCTCGATCGTGAAGACATTCACACGCTCGTGACACGGCTCGACAACGTGGTGGACCTGATCGACGGCTGCGCCAGACGGGCGCAGATCTATCGGATCACGGAACCGCGCGATCCGGCGATCCGGCTCTGCTCAGTGCTCGGCGAAGCCTGTGTGCAGATTCGTGAGGCGGTGGCTGCCATGAAGAAGCCGCAAATGGTGTATGAGCATGGCGTGCGCATCAAGCGGCTCGAGGAGCAGGCCGACGCGATCTACCACGAGACGCTCGGCAACTTGTTCGCGGGCACGCCAGATCCGATGACCGTCATGAAATGGAAGGATCTGTACGATTCGCTCGAGACGGCGATCGACGAGTGCCACTACGTGTCGCTGGCGCTCGAGAGTATCTCGCTCAAGAACAGCTGAGTTGCCGTGATTGCGTACGTCATTGGAATCGTGGCTGTCGCGCTGGTCTTCGACTTCATCAACGGGTTCCACGATTCGGCCAACTCGATCGCGACCATCGTCGGGACTCGGGTGCTCACGCCGTTCAAAGCCGTCCTGTGGGCCGCAACCTTCAACTTTGCTGCGCTGTTCACGGTCGGGACGGCGGTGGCGAAGGCGATCAGCTCGGGGTACGTCGACCAGAACGCGATTTCCGCGAACGTGATCGCGGCGGCGCTGCTCGGCGCGATCATCTGGAACCTGATCACCTGGTGGTTCGGGATTCCCTCCAGTTCGTCACACGCGCTGATCGGAGGATTCGCCGGCGCCGCGGTGGCGAGCAAGGGCTTCGGTGCGCTCAACTGGGGACCGAAGTGGGTTGAGACGCTGTCGGCCATTGCCTTGTCGCCAGCACTTGGCGCGATGCTCGGGCTTGGGTTGATGGCGCTCGTCTACCGGCTGTTTGCGACGGTGTCGCCTGGGAAGGTCGATAAGTTCTTCAGACCAGCGCAGCTCGCCAGTTCGGCACTGCTGTCGCTGGCGCACGGCGGCAATGATGCGCAGAAGACGATGGGCATCATCGTGGGCCTGCTCGCATCGCCGTCGGTGCGCAAACTGTTCGAGCCGTACACCACCGGATTGCTCAGCAACATGTACGTGCCGGACACATCGACGATTCCGCTCTGGGTGGAGATCTCGGCGTACTTCGCGATTTCCCTCGGTACGCTGTTCGGTGGCTGGCGCATTGTGCACACCATGGGGACACGGATCACGAAACTCCGGCCGGTGGGCGGCTTCTGCGCCGAAACTGGTGGCGCGATCGTGATCCTGGTGGCGTCGAAGTTCGGGATCCCGGTCAGCACGACGCACACGATCACCGGCGCCATTGTCGGGGTCGGTGCCGCGAATCGGATTCGTGCCGTTCGCTGGGGGCTGGCCGGCAACATCGTGTGGGCCTGGATCGTCACGATTCCAGCCGCGGCCCTGTTGTCGGCGCTCAGTGCGCTCATCTTGAATGCAATCGTGGTGATTGGACGACCGGCCTGACCCGGCTGTGCGGTGCGTGGTAGCGCCGTTGCGACTGCCTTGAACCCCGCTGAGCGAGCTATGGCAACACGACAGAAGAAGGTCCGGCGTGGCGGCGACGCCGATGCCGATGCCATGGGCTCGGTGGGTGCCGCTGGTGAAGCGCATCTGTTCTTCAGTCGTGAAATGAGCTGGCTGGAGTTCAACGCCCGGGTGCTGAACGAAGCCCGGGATCCACGGACGCCGCTGCTCGAGCGCCTCAAGTTTCTCGCCATCTTCAGCTCGAACCTCGACGAGTTCTACATGGTCCGCGTCGGCGGCCTGCGTCGCAAGGTGAAGAATGGGCAGAGCGGCTACCCGCAGGAGCGGCTCTCGCCTGCGGAACTGCTGCTCGCGATCGAGAAGCGAGTGAACGAACTGCTCACCTTTCAGCGCCGATGCCTGACGGAAGACCTGCTGCCGGCGCTCGAAGCGCACGGTGTGAAGCTGGTGCGGATGAACGACCTCACGCCGGCCGAGTGGCTGGAAGTGGATGGGTTCTTCGAGAGCCAGGTCTTCCCCGTTCTGACGCCGCTTGCCGTCGATCCGGGGCATCCGTTTCCATACATCTCGAATCTGTCGCTGTCATTGGCAGTGCGGGTTCGCGACCCGCACACGGGTGCCGAGCATTTTGCGCGCGTCAAGGTTCCGAAGTCGCTGGCACGGTGGGTTCCGGCTGGGCGCCCCGGACTCTTCGTGCCGATCGAGGACGTGATCGGCGTTAACCTCGGTTCGCTGTTTCCGGGCATGGAGGTGCAGAGCTGGCATGCCTTCCGCATCACGCGTTTCTCTGACTTCGAGCTGACCGGCGTGGAGGAAGACGACGACCTGTTGTCGGTGGTCGAGCGTCAGGTCTTCGAACGCAAGTTCGGCGAGGTGGTGCGACTCGAAGTGCAGACCGGGATGCCGGACGCACTGCGCACCCTACTGATGGAAGAGCTGCGCGATGAAGAGGATGCGGTGGTGGTGGCGCTGCCGCTGACGGAACGCGATGTCGACGAGCCGGGCATGTTGCTCGATCTCGGCGACCTGATGACGCTGGCGAGCGCGATCGATCTGCCGGAGCTTCGCTACCCGCCGTTCACGCCAGGCATTCCGTCGGAGCTCGCCGAGCACACGAACATCTTTGATGCAATCCGCGAGAAGGACATCCTCGTGCATCACCCGTTCGAGAGCTTTCGGGAGACGGTCGAGCACTTCATCGAACGTGCGGCGCACGATGAGCAGGTCCTGGCCATCAAGCTCACGCTGTACCGGACGTCGGGCGAAACGGCGATCGTGCGTTCGCTGATCGAGGCGGCTGAGCGCGGCAAGCAGGTGGTGGTGTTGATCGAACTCCAGGCCCGGTTCGATGAGGCGAACAACATCGCGTGGGCGCGTGCGCTCGAGAATTACGGTGTGCATGTCGTCTACGGCGTGCCAGGTCTGAAGACCCACACCAAGACGGCGCTCGTGGTGCGACGCGAACCGGATGGTATTCGGCGCTACCTGCATATCGGCACCGGCAACTACCACTCACGCACGGCCAGACTGTACACCGATATCGGTCTCTTCACCTGCAGCCCGGGCATCGGTGCCGATGTCAGTGACCTGTTCAATGCCCTGACCGGATTCAGCCGGCAGCAGCTCTATCGGAAGCTGCTGGTGGCACCCGCCAACATGCGGACGCGATTCGTCGAGATGATCGATCGCGAGGCTGCCCACGCCAAGGCCGGTCGAGGCGGTCGCATCATTGCCAAGATGAACGCACTGGTCGACCCCGATGCGATTCTCGCGCTGTACCGAGCGTCTGCCGCCGGCGCCAAAATCGATCTCATCGTGCGTGGCGTCTGCTGCCTTCGCAGCGGTATGCCGGGCGTCAGCGAGAACATCTCGGTACGCAGCATCATCGGACGGTTTCTCGAACACTCGCGGATCTTCTACTTCGGCAACGGTGGCGCGCCCGAGTACTATCTGGGCTCTGCCGACTGGATGCCGCGGAACTTTGATCGTCGCGTCGAGACGGTGGCGCCGATCGAAGACCCCGCGTTGCACCCCCGGCTCGAATCACTGCTGCGCACGTGCCTCAATGACAACCGGCAGGCCTGGCTGCTGCAGACCGACGGCACGTACGTACAGCGGACGCCAGCCGATGGTGAGCCGGAGCGCGGCACGCACGCCATTCTGCTCAAGGACGCCTGGGGGCGCTGATCTCGCGGACGTACGGGCGGGTGATGGCGGTCTTGAGCGCCACATCGCCTTCGTCCGTGTATCCCGAATGCGACCAGATCTGGGCGCGCCGTCTGGGAGCGTGAGGTTCGGCAGCAATCCAGTGCGCCAGCGTGAGAATGTGATGCGCGGATCTCGATTCGCGGAGTGCTGCGCCGCGTCACGGGTGCACCTCAGTAGACGCACGCCCGAATCAGTCGACCGAGTCCGTGCCCTCCCACTCCACCGGCTTGCCGTCCGGCCCGATCACATGCACCGGAAGATCGATCAGCTTCTCGAGCAGATCGCTCTTCCGGCTCGCCCCCCAGAGCTCGAGCCGCGTCGAACGCGCGCGCGGATCGGGCACCGGCGTCAGTCGGAGTGCACGCTCGGTCCAGCGTACCTTCACCTGCTGCACCGCACCAATGTGCCCACGATCAAAACCGTCGGCCACACGTAGAATCGCCGCCAGGCGCCGCACCCGCTGCTGCTGATCCTTGGTGAGCGCGGCGAACATGGGGTGCTTGGCCTTTGGTGGAGCGCCCCGATGGTATCGCGCGACGTTGGCCATCACAACCTGTTCTTCCGGTGCGATGCCCAGCAGGTCCGCATGAACGATCAGGTGATACGCGTGCTTGTGATGGTCGTTGTAGCTGATGTGGTAGCCCGTATCGTGCAGCAGTGCGGCGTCGCGCAGCGTATCGCGATCCTCCGGCAGGCAGCCGATGCGTGCGCCGATGGAATCGAAAAGCTGCAGGGCCAGTTTCTGCACATGCTGTGCGTGCGGTTCCTCGTACTGCGTACGCTCGGCAAACTGCTGGACGCTGCGGCGCCGGCCTTCGCCGGGATCGGTGGCCTGCGGCGTGACCTCCGCTGCCTCGAGCAGCAGTCCTTCGCGAATGCCATACGCTGACACGTGAAAGTCGCGGATGTCGAGAAACGCCATCACTTCGGCGGCGACCGCCATGCCGGCGACGATGATGTCCGCACGCGCCGGATTGAGCCCCGGCACGGTCAACCGCTCGGTGGGCGACAACTCGATCAGCTGGTCCAGCAGATGCTCGAGTTCACCGCGTGAGACCTGCTTGCCGTGTACCGTGCGCGCCGTCGCCAGCCCTTGCTGCGCGAGTAACATGCCCGCCACGTTGGTGAAGGTTCCGCCGGAACCGATCATGCCGGCGCCGCGCCATTCCTTCACCGCGAACCGCTCACGGATTTCTGCGCGGAGCGCCTTTCGCAACTTCGCGATGGTGCTGCGCCGGACCCCGGTGCGCAGGTATGCCTCGGTGGCTCGAATCGCGCCGAATGGCATCGAGAGCAGGCGTTCCACCAGACCGTCCGCCGACAGCGCGAGTTCCACCGAGCCGCCGCCGATGTCGCAGGTCACCATACGACCATGACCAACATCGAAGTGTGCCTGCGCGCTGCGGAACGACAGCCGTGCTTCATCCTCCCCGGAAATGATGCGCACCGTGAGGCCTGCCGCTTTCTTGACCTGGCGCACGAACGCTGCACCGTCCGTCGCGTCGCGCACGGCGCTGGTGGCGACGCATTCAATGCGTTCGGCGCCGAGCTGTTTGGCGAGGGTCACCATCCGCTGCAACGCCTCGATGGCCGCCAAGACGCTGTCGGCCGAGAGCCGTCCGGTCTCGTCGACGCCGGTACTCAGGCGCGGAGCCGCTTTCATCTCGTCCACCGTGCGGATCTGCCCGGTGCTGCTGACATCCGCCACGATGGCGCGGATCGAATTCGATCCGATATCGATCGCCGCAATGCGTCGCGGCCGCGCCGAGGCGAGTCCAGCCCCGCCGATCACATCGCTGAACGAGGGAGTCGGCAGCGCTGACCGCGGCTGTGTGACCGGAATGGCCGGCGCCGGGGAGGCGGGGATGGGACGACGAGGCGAGCGAGCGGGCATGCTGTCGGGGGCAGGGGAGCGAGCGACAGGCAAGTTACCGGCGGCGCTCCGTGATTGTCATCGCCGCCCGGTGCGCCGGTCAGCGGGGACGCTCAGCCCACTGACGCTCGAGGGTACGCCGCATTGGCTCCGGGAGTGGCGCGTACCCCAGCGCCAGCGCATCCGCTTCCCCCTCCGAGAGCGCCCACCGAACGAACCGCTCGATCGCCGCCTGGCGAGGTGCCGCGATGCCCCGTGTCGGGACGATCAGCCACGAGAGTGAGGCCATCGGGTAACTCAACTCCCCGGGGGCGTCGCTGATGCTGGTCGCGAACTCCACGGTGTCTTCGATCGACGACAGCATCGCGCTCGCCGCCGCGCGAAGTGCGCCGGTTTGCGGCGTGACCCAAGCACCGGCGTGATTGCGGATGCGCGCCACTGGCAAGCGGTTCTGCATGGCGTACACTGCCTCCACCACACCGAGGGCATACTCGGTCGCCTTGATCTCCGCCGCCACGCCCTCATTGCCGCGGACGCGACGCCCCACAGGCCACGCCGGAAACGTACTTCGTCCGGGCCCGGTGGCCCACGCCGCGCTGACGCGTGCCAGGTAGTCGGTGAGGATCCAGCTGGTGCCGCTACTGTCACCACGCGTCACGACGCGGATGCTGTCGCCTGGTAGCGTCACATCGGGGTTCAGGGCCACCAGTCGTGGATCGTTCCAGCGTGCAATACGACCGAGAAAAATGTCGGCTACTGCGGCGCCATCGAGACGCAGCTGCCGCGTGAGGCCCGGCACCTGGTACGCCACAGCGGCGCCACCGACAATCAGTGGAACCTGACGGATGCCCTTTTCAGACAGCAGGGCGCGATCACTTGCCGAGAGCGGGGCATCGGTGGCCGCGAAGTCGGCGCTTCCATCCCGCAGCGCGCGCATGCCTGCTCCGGAGCCCACCGACTGGTAATTGACGCGAATCGAGGTCTCATCGCCGAAGCGCGAGAACCAGCGTGTGTAGACTGGATAGGGGAACGTCGCACCAGCCGCGGCGAGTGCGATCGTGCCGCTGGTGTCTGGCCGCGATGCGTCACGCGGCGCGGGAGCGCACGCAACCATCAGGCAGGCGACCAGCGCCGGCGCCGCATTGCGGCAGATCGCGTTCGTCACATGTCGTTGTTGTAGCCAGCGAACTTGAAACGCCCCGCGTGCTCGATGATCGAGCCAAAGAGGCGACCGGTGAACGTGGTGCCGTCAGCGCGCCCAATGCGCACGGTACAGTCATCATGCATCGCGATGGTGCCGCTGGTGGTCGGCGGATTGGGGCAGTCGAGCGACTGCAGCGTCAGCGGTTTGCCGCCGATCCGATCGATGGCGCGACCGATGCCTTTCTCGCTGCTGAGCGTCATCAGGTCCCACCGCAACGTTGGTGGCATCCCGTTCGTCATCCCGGCATCGCGGGAGTTCGGATAGTACAGGTAGGCAAACTCCGCGCGCGACAGCGTCAGTTGGCCGAGGGTTGCCCGGTCGGCGGTCGCGAGCGCGGCGACGAAACGCATGGCCAGCGACTGGCGCGAGTCGGCTCCGCCAACGAGGCCCCTGGGGTCCGGAAGATTCAAGCGAAAGCGGCGGATCATCTCCGGCATCGGGAAGATGGAATCCACCACGGCGCCGGGCAGTCTGGTGGTGTCCAGCGGCACTCGCTCGTAGGCGTAAGGGGCGCCTTCCGGCGTGCGTGCGAGTGCGCTCGAGTCGCTGTGTGAGGCGGCGTCTGTCGAGCCGCATGCCGTGCCTGCGACGACACAGAGGAGCGCAGCGAAAGTACGAACGACGGGCATTGTCGATGGGGAAAATGACCTGCGGGCCGACGCGAGAGACACTCGCGCCGGCCCGCAGGAACGTAGTGCTGGATCAGTTGATTGCGTACGTCGTCCAGCCGTTCCACCACTTCGGGCCAGCCGGGTCCGCAGCGCCGCGGAAGGCCGTACCGGTCACGAACGTACCAGCACGCGTCAGGAGCGAGCCCGTGAACGTGGCCAGACCACCCGTCGCCGCTGGACCGCCCGTCGCTGGCGCCCAGTCGAACGTGGCGCCATTGGCCGGCTGCGTCGCAGACACGCTGGTGAACAGCGCCGATGCCGTGCCGGTGACGCTGCGCAGGTTGTTGGCCGTCGAATCGACGGTGTACTGGCGTACCGTGTTGCTCAGGATCGGGGTCACCTGTGCATCAAACATGGCGCCATTCTCGGCGAAGAGAATGTTGGACAGGGCGAAGTCGCCCGCGGTTGCGCGCTGGAACGTGGTCGTATCGCGGAACGAGATCGCAGCCACCGGGAACCGGCTCACGACGCCGTTGACGTAGAACCCGCCCGTCCCGCGACGCAGCATCATGCCACGACCGCCCGAGGCGGGCAGCGTCACGCCGTTGGTCGTTCCGGTGCCGTACAATGTGAAGTTTGCCATCACGGGAATCGTCAGCGGTGCGGACAGCTGTCCCGTCGGGCAGGCGGCGCCATCACAGCCGTCGTTTTCGATGCCTTGCGGGTCTGACGACGGCGAGCCAGCGCCCACGCGCGGCGCAATGATCCGCGTCTGCATCGCGATCAGGTACTGCAGACGGCCGACATACCCTTCCGAGATGTCGAAGTGATCGTCACCGGACTCGTAGCTGACGAGATACTTGCCGTCGACAGCGCCGCCGAACCACTCGTAGCTGTCGTCGAGGCCGGCCAGCGTCTGGATGTACTCGATGCGGGTGCCGCTTCCGACGGCGGCCAGCGTCAGTGAGTTCAACTCCTGGTTCGGTGCCGTCGCAAAGCCGGCGAACTCGATGCGGACGTAGCGGAGAATTCCACTGTTGTCCGCATTGTTGTTGCCACCGCTGTAGACCTGCGCGGGATTGTTGCTGCCAACGCCAGTGCCCTCGATCGTCACCGTTCCGGTCTTGTTGATGATGCCGTTGCCGATGATGATCAGTCCACCCCAGTCGCCTGGCTGCCGGCTGCCAGCGGCACGGCCTGACGTGAACACGATCGGATTGGCGGCGGTACCCTGCGCGTCAATCTTTGCGCCGCGTGTGATGAACAGCGATGAACCAAGGTTCGCAACCGCGGTATCGCCGCGAATCCGCGTGCCAGGCTGAATCGTCAACGTGGCGTTGTTGGCAACCTGAATGAATCCGAGCAACGTGTAGACCGTATCCGCGAACAACGTGCGGTTGGCCGTGATGTTACCGGAAATCACGCCGGAGACAGTACCCGGCGCGGCGGTGGTAACCGAGACTTCCGCCGTGTACTGGGACGGGCCGGTCGCGCGGATCGCCTGTACGCGATACCGATAGGCAGCACTCGGCTCGAGGCCGGTGTCGATGAACACGGTGTCCGTCTGAGTCGCCGGCGAGACGGTGGCGAACGTACCACCAGAGGCGCCGACTGCGCGCTGGACGACATAGTTCGTTGCATCCGGCACCCGGCTCCAGATTACGCGCGCCGTGGTGGCAGACGGCGCCGTCACCGCCGCGCTGGCTGGCGGCAGATCGGTCGGGCCTGTTGGATCGTCACTACCGCAAGCAGACAGTACGAGCGAGGACGCGACCAGCGCGATTGCCGCGAGCGAACGCAAATGAAACGACATGATGTTCTCAGCAGAGAAGAATGAAGAGACTGTGTCACCGCCCGGTTGATGGGCTACCGTGAATTTCCGCGCACTCTGTCATGGCTCGTCCACATCGGCGTCACGGTCATGTCACAGCGCGCGAGGGCTGTCGTGACACGACGCGAAAGTCCGCTGACGGCGCAGCGTTCTCAGTGGGCTGACTGACGCAAAACGGGCCCGGATCAGTGTGATCCGGGCCCGTCCCCTGCGCAATCGCTGGTCCGCCGTTACGGCTGCCAGTTGAGCCCGAAGGAGAAGATGCGGCCGGTGCGATAGGACTCTCGCGTCACGGGGCCCTGCTCGATGCGGTACCGTGCGTCGAGCAGGTTGCGCGCATCAAATCGGCCCGCAATACCCTTCACGAGCGGGAATCGCAGCGAGAAGTCGACAACCTGTCTCGGCAGTTCCTTCACGTCCGGCAACGGCACGACGCCCGCGTCGACGATCCGTGGACCGATGACATTGTAGAGCAGTGTTGCGCTGGTGGATCCGCTGCCGGAGTTCCACGTTGCGCCGCCGTTGATCATGTAGGGCGCCTGACCCACCATCGCGCGATTGGTGTTGGTCGCGCTCACCAACCCCGGACGCAGCGTGATCTCGCTCTGAACGAACGTCGCATTGGTGAAGAGGCTCACGTTCTCGAGTGCCGAGGCCAGCTTGGCCAATCCGGTGCGTGCTTCCAGCTCGAGGCCGTAGTTCGTCGCGTTCTTTGCGTTCTGGAACGTCACCACGCGGGTCCCTGACGTGGCCAGGTACACACGCTCGATCGGATTGTCGAGCTGCTTGCCGAAGACCGAGATACTGAAGACTTCCGTGCGCGTCGGGAACCACTCCCAGCGCAGGTCGACGTTGCGGATCAGCGACCGGATCAGCTGCGCGTTGCCTTCGACGTTGTCTCCGCCGATGACATCGCGGAACCGCAACGGCGCGAGCTCGCGGTACTCCGGACGTGCCACCGTCTGCGACGCACTGAACCGCAGATTCTGATTCTCCGTGGCCTTGAACGTCAGCGCCAGCGACGGCAGCACATCGTTGAACTTCGGCTTGGTCGTGATTGGCGAGCCGACGGTCGGCGTGGCGTTGACTTCCACCGTCGAGTTCTCGACTCGGGCACCTGTGATGATGTCGAGGCGTGGCCGTGCCTGCCAGGTGAACATCAAGTACCCCGCCGCCAGACGATCGGCGGCGGTGTAGCTGCCACCCTGCGACAGCGGAACCAGACTGAGTGCACTGCTGCCCGGCTGCGTGAAGCGGCCGTCGAAGATGCTCTCCGGCGACAGTCGACGCTGCGTATTGTCGAGGCCGAAGCCCTGCGCGCTGTACACCAGGTTCTCTGCATCACGATTCGAGGCGCGATACAGGCCACCGAACTTGACCTTCAGCTCCTTGCCCGGCTCGAAGAACGAGATCCGGTAGTTGGCCTGCCCCTCGTAGGTGTTCTCTGCCAGATCACCAAACGTGCGGACCGCACCTTCCGTCCCGATCGCCAGCCATTCCGGCGTCGCCGTTCCGACACGCGAATAGACGATCTCGGAGCGATCCGGTTCGCGACGCGTCACACCCGACGCAGTCGCTGACCAGTCCAGCTGCTGCTTGCCGCCGAACAGCGAATGCTCGGCCGCCAGCTGTGAGCTGCGGATCATCCGTTCGACATACTGCAACCGCGTGATGTCGAGCGAGATGCCGAGGTTTTCGCTCACGCCACTTTCGACACGCGCGTCGTTGTCGCTGGTGCGGTTGTAGGTGTTGTTCAGTGAGAGCTTCGTGTTGCGACCGAGAAACGTGCTGAAGTTTGCCAATGCACCCCACAGCACACCGGTACCGGACGAAGTGCCCTCGAAGCGATCGACTTCGTCGATGCCGCCGCGAGCCAGTGCATATGCCCGAACCTGATCCGTCTTGATGTTCTGCTGCACGCCGTAGTTCCCGCTCAGCAGATAGCCAATGCGCTGTCCGAGGATCGGATCACTGCCGCCGAGCGACATTCCAAGGCTGCCATTTCCACCGCCGGTCGAGGGCAGCGCACTCCAGCGATTGCGGAAGGTGCTGAACAGGCTGTTGACCGTACCTTGGCCAGGCTCAGGGCTGAATGATCCAAATTGGCGCACCGTCGGTGGCAAGGCGCGCTTGTCTCCACCAAAGGCGAAGTAGTCGAGCCCCTGATTGCCGGCGGTGAACGTCGACTTGCCGGTGACGGCTGAGTTGTATCCCGCCGAAGACGACATGACGACCGTGCGCTTGGCCGGGAACTCCTTTGTCTGGATGTTCACTGCCGCGCCGGCGAAATCGCCCGGCTGGTCTGGCGTGAACGTCTTGGACGTGGTGATGCTCTGAATCAGGCTGGCCGGGAACAGGTCGAGCGGCACGACCTTGCGCTCCGGCTCGGGGCTGGGCAAACGCGCACCGTTCAATGAGGATGTCGTGTATCGGTCGCCGAGTCCGCGAACGAAGACATACTTGCCATCCTGCACGTTCACGCCGCTCACCCGACCCACGGCCGCTGCCGCGTCGCCGTCTGGGCTCTTTGAGATCTGCTCGCTGGTCACCGTGTTGATGATCGCGGCTGCGCTGCGCTGGCGATCGAGCGCGGCACTGACCGAGCCGCGCTCCTGTGTCGCGGTCACGGTCGCGGTGGCGAGCTGCAGGGCGGCCGGTGCCATCGCGATGTTCTGCTCGACAGTCTGGCCCGATGCAACGACGATACCGGTGATGGTCTTCGAGCCATAGCCGATTCGCCGCGCCAGAATCGTCACGCTTCCGGCTGGAACGCCCGCGATCGTGTAGCGACCATCGACACCCGTGAGTGCACCGAGTGTCGTGCCGACAATCTGAATCCCTACGTCCGACATCCCACTGCCCTGCGGATCGAGCACTCGACCCGTGATCCTGCCGCGCGCCGCTGCTGGCGTCTGCGCAAAGACTGCTGACGAAAGGCCGCACACCGCGAGACACGCGAGTGACAGCCGACGAACGAAGGAAAGCGACATAGAGATTCGCGAATCGTTTCGAGGAAATACAGGTGGGCACGGGTGACCTCGCCCACATCATGCCGAAGCATGCACCGTTACGTTCGCGCTTCGATGTGACGGTATCCCCGCAATTCTGCAACGGACGTGTAACGAGGACCCGGTGATGCCCGACCGAGGGGCCGTTACACAGCCGTGACAGGGACCGGCCAGGTCGTCAGGATCGTCGTACCGACGCCTGCCTCACTTTCGGCCGTCACACCGCCACCGTGCGCCTCCACCAGATGCCGAACGATGGCCAGTCCGAGCCCGGTGCCGCCCTGCTCCCGCGACCGCGCGGGATCGACGCGATAGAACCGCTCGAAGATGCGTGGCAGATGCTCGGCCGGGATTCCGACCCCCGTATCGGTTACCGCAAGTGACACCACGCCCCCCTCCCGACGCGCGACGACGGTCACCGTCCCCTCGGCGGTATGCCGGACGGCGTTCTCGACGAGATTGCCGAGTACTTGGCGAAGCGCGGTCGGGTCGGCGAACACCCGCTCCGCGTCGGGGGCAATGTCCGCGCGGACGACGATCCCTTTCGCCTTCGCCGCCGGTCGGGCGGCAAGCATCACATCCGCGACGGTATCCGGAATTCCGCTCCAAGCCGGATTCGGCCGCCAGCCGCCTGATTCGATCCGGCTCAGGTCGAGCAGATCGTCCACGATCCGCTGCATGCGTCGGGTGTTCGAGAGAATCGTCTGGAGAAACGCATGCCGATTGGTGATCGGCATCTCGGTGTCGTCCACCAGTGTCTCGGCATACCCGCCAACAATCGTCAGTGGCGTTCGCAGCTCGTGGCTCACGTTGGCCACGAAATCGCGCCGCACCTGTTCGAGGCGACGAATCGGTGTCAGGTCATACATCGCCAGCACCGCGCCGCCGTCGGTCAGCGGCCGCGCGACCAGAGAGATCGCGCGATCGTTGAGCATGACCTCGCGGGGCTCCACGACCTGCCCCGACAGGGCGCGCTGCAAGGCATCGCGCAGGTTTGCATCATCGGGCAACCGCTCGACCGAAAACGGCACTTCGCCGTCGACGCCGGCGAGTACGCGACCGACATCGTTGATGCGCATCACTTGCCGTCCCGAGTCCACGGCAATGGCACCCTCGGTGAGCGAATCGAAGAGTTCCGTCAGCAGCGACTCCTCCGCTTCGAGCGTGGCGAGGCGCGCGCCCAGTTGCTCGGCCAGCCGATGCACCGCGCGCGCCAGATCGCCGACTTCTCCTGGCGCCGAGAGCGCCGGGCGCCGCGAGAGGTCACCCGCCGCCAGCGACTGCGCGACGTCGCGGAGTTCGATGATCGGTGCGGTGATGGAGCGGGAGAAGAACCAGCCGAAGACCGCCACGGCAACGATCGCACCAACGCCGACGAGGAGGATGTCGACGCGTGACCGGGCGAACAGTTCATCGACGGCGCGGGTTCGGACCGAGACCCGAGAGACGCCGAGCGGCATGCGGACGGCGACATACAACTCCTCGTCGCCGGCCGAGGCGGACAATCGGCGGGCCTGCCCCGTGCCCTCGGCGAGTGCGTCACGGACTTCCGGTCGTGTTCGATGGTTTTCGAGCGCCCTGAGCCCGGCCGCATCAAACTTCGAATCACCGAGCACTACGCCAGCGGTGTCGATCAGCGTGACGCGGTGTCCGGTGGCCAGACCCGCCGCATCGGCGGTCGCGTCAGCTGCCGCGATGTCCGACCACTGTGCCGCAAGGAGACGGGCCTCGCTCTGCAGTTGCGCCACTTGCTCGTCACCGATGCGCGCGTACAGCCGACGATCGAGCACGGCGATGACCGCCGCGAGCAACAGGGAGACGCCCAGCACGAGGCCGAGCAGGAGGCGGGTAGTCAGGCGCACGGGGCAAACCTATGGTGCGTGAGCCAACGACGGACTGCGAGCTAACGCGTCGAGCCTCCGCGCATGCGGTATCCGAAGCCGCGGACCGTCTCGATCAGATCGCCCGCCTCGCCGAGTTTCGTGCGGAGGCGCTGGATGTGCATGTCGACCGTGCGTGTCTGGATGTCCGGCGCCGCTTCCCACACCGTCTCGAGCAGATGCCCACGCGCCTGGACGCGGCCACGTCGCTCAGCCAGCGTGATCAGCAGCTTGTATTCGGTAGGCGTCAGTTCGACATCCTCGTTTTCGATCGCGACGCGGTGTGCCGCGCGATCGATGCGAATCGGCCCGATCTGCAGCAGGTCGGTGGGCGTGTCGGAGGTACCGCTGGTGCGTCGCAGGATTGCACCAACGCGGAGCACCAGTTCCTGTGGGCTGAACGGCTTGGTCAGGTAGTCGTCTGCGCCCAGCGACAACCCGCGGATCCGGTCCTGCTCCTCCTTGCGCGCCGTGAGCATCAGCACTGCGATGTGTTTCGTGCTTTCCTCGGCACGAATGTGCTCAAGGACATCGAAGCCACTCATCCCCGGCAGCATCAGGTCGAGCACGAGCAGCGAGGGCCGTTCCTGACGCGCTATTGCGAGCGCGTCGGTGCCGTTGGAGGCAGTCGACACACGGTAGTTCGTCTTCGCCAGATGATATGCCACCAGCGCGACGATGTCCGGCTCATCATCGACGACCAGAATGCGCTCCTGAACGTGCGGTACGACGCTGGTCATGCGATGTGCTCCTCGACAGCGGTGTGCGACCCACTCCTGGCAGCGACATGCCGATGCTCATCAGCCACCATCGGAATCTGTGGCGCGCCGTTGACCGCGAGGCGTTGCCGGATTTTCGCCAGAATCATTTCGATTGCCACTGTGTTATGACCACCACGCGGGACGATGACGTCGGCCCACCGTTTGCTCGGTTCAATGAACTGCAGGTGCATTGGTCGGACGCTACTCAGATATTGCTCGAGAATTTCCTCCAGCGGTCGCCCGCGGGAGGCCATGTCCCGCTTGATGCGGCGCACCAACCTGATGTCCGCATCAGCGTCTACAAACACCTTCACGTCCAGCCGCTGACGCACCCGCTCATCCGTGAACAACAGAATTCCATCCACCACGACCACGTCCACGCGGGCCACCCGGACCGTCTCGGCGCTTCGCGCGTGGATGGTGTAGTCGTAGATCGGCTTCTCGATCGGTTCGCCCCGGGCCATGGCATCGAGGTGCTCGACGAACAGCTCGATATCGAAGGCGTCGGGGTGATCCCAGTTCAAATGGTGCAACTCCGGCATCGACAGTCCGATGTGGTTCCGGTAATACGAGTCCATCTCGACAAAGGCGACCGATGAGTCGGCCAGTGCCGCCGCGACGCGACGGGCGACTGTTGTCTTCCCGGAGCCCGTGCCCCCGGCAATTCCGATCATCAGCGGGCGGTTCTGCACAGCACCTCCTGCGTCACGAATACAGCTTCATCCGTGACTGTGTGATTCTTCGTGATGATTCGGTCACGAATCCGTATCGGCGTGCCGGACCCGGTTCGCCAGCCTGATCCGGGCAATCTACCTCCAAAGACGAGGGGAGGGTCCGCTGCCGGGCAGGACCAGAGCGAACTAGGTTCCGTCCATGAAACTCATGTCATGGCGACGACAGCATCTCGTGACGCTGGCGGTGTATTTCGGTGCCTCGGCGGCGCTGGGTGCTCAGCTCCGCCCCGCGACCCGGTCGCTGGTGGTACTCGCCACGACCGACGTCCACGGGCGCCTGCGGGCCTGGGACTATTACGATACTCGCCCCGACACGGCCCGTAGCCTGGCCGCGGTCGCGACGATCGTCGACTCGATCCGCAGCGCACACCCCG
>JBBQRH010000039.1:0-38454 GCA_038215035.1 Gemmatimonadales bacterium
CGATCGCCTTCGTAGTGATCAGCAACCGGGACGATGCGTCGAATGAGCTTCAGCACGGGATTCCGTTCCGGCTCCATCTCGCTGTCCTGCTGCACCAACATGCGGATGCCGGTGAAGACGAGAAATGCGCCGAAGAGATAGATGAGCCAGTGAAAACGGCTCAACAGCATGGCCCCCGCACCGATCATTGCCGCACGCATCACCAGCGCGCCGATGATTCCCCAGAACAGCACCCGATGCTGTAGCGCGTCCGGCACCTTGAAGTAGCCGAAGAGCAGGAGAAAGACGAACAGATTGTCGACGCTGAGCGCCTGTTCGACGACGTAGCCCGCCACGAACTCGGTGGCCGTCTGATGCCCGTCGAACACCCACAGTGCGGCGGCAAAACAGGCCGCCAGGGTCACCCAGACGATGCTCCACAGCAGCGCCTCGCGCGGGCGCACGCTGTGCGACTTGCGGTGAAAGACGCCGAGGTCGAGCGCCAGCATCACTGCGACCGTGATGGCGAAGGCAGACCACATCCACGAATGCTGCATCAGCTCCTGAGTCGTTGCCGAGCGATTGGTCCAGCGGGGGATAACGTCCAAAGATAACGGACTGGCCCCAGTCTGCCGGGCTCAGCGTCCAGACTTCACCAGCAATCGCTGTCCGATCCGGATCGTGGTCGAGGACAGGCGATTCCATTCCGTCAACTGCGCCTCCGTGGTGCCGTACCGCGTTGCAATCGAGCCAAGCGCATCGCCGGCGGCGACCACGTGCCACACGGCCTTGTCGGCCACCTGTCGCTCATACTCCCTCGCGCGGCTTGCGAGTTCCACGACGGCGTCATCCGAGCGTCGCCCCCGGCTCACATCAGCGAGGACACTATCGATTCCGCTGCGGTCGGTCGACGCAAAGGCCAGCCGCTGTCGATCATTGCCGATCGTGATGCCCGCCGCGGTGCCAAGGTCGACCCGTGTGCGCTGCGCGCGCAACGTCGCATCGCGTCCCATCTGCAGAATGACGAACTGTTGCGGGCCGCGCTCGGGCGTCACCAGCTCGCGCGGCGGAATGCCCACGAAGAGCAGCCGACGATCGGTCAGCGCAAGCATACCGTACGTTTCGCGGAACCCATCCCACCATTCCCGCCGTCGAGCCCACGCGGCGGAATGCACCCGCTCCGTCGGCTCGAGAAGCCCCTGCAACTCGCTGCGCGCCAGTCGACGCGATCCAGCCACGTCCGGACGCAAGGTGAGGAGGTATGCGATCACGGCGGCAATGATGAGCAGGACCCCGAGGCCACCACCCGTGACGCGCAGCAGCGCACGCAACCACCAGCGGCGCGCGCTGACCGGCCCGGTCACCAGGCCAAGCAACGTGGTAGCGGTATTGACCGGGGCGCGTGGTGGCATTGCGGCGGCAGGGACGGGGAGATTCGGGCCGAACTCATTACAGTTTAGCGACCATGCCGAGCCAAGTGTCCTCCGATCGTGCGCAGCCGCGTGCACCCGTTCTCGTCCGGCCCACCAGTACAGACATGCGCGCGATCATCAAGCTCGCGCTCCCTGTCATGGCGGCCGAAATGGGAATGATGGGGATGAGCGTGGTGGACACACTCTTCGTCGGTCACATCTCCGCCACCGCACTGGCCGCCGTCTCACTCGGCCTGATCTACTATTACACCATCGCCGTCATCGGCATGGGTACGCTGGTTGGATTCGACGCACTGGTGAGTCAGGCGGTGGGGGCCGATGACCAGCGCGGCGTCCGCCGCGCGCTCCAGCGCGGTCTGCTGCTCGCCACGCTCCTGTGCGTCCCACTGGGCGTCATTCTCTGGCCGACGGCGCCCGTGCTGTACGCACTGCAGCAGCAGCCGGACATCGTGCCGATGGCAACGCGCGTGGTCCACATCTCAATGCTTGGCCTGCCGGGCATGATGGCGTTCGTGGTGCTGCGTCAGACGCTCCAGGCGATGGAGCGGTTGCGACCGATTCTGGTCGCCGTCCTGGTCGCCAACCTGATCAACGCGGCCTGCAATTGGTTGCTCATCGACGGGCATCTGGGTGCGCCGGCGCTGGGCGTCAACGGGTCCGCACTTGCCAGTGTGATTGGACGCACGGCATTGCCATTGCTGGTGCTCTGGTCGGCGCGCGACCTGCTCTGGCCACTGTTGCGCGAACGCGACCCGTTGCTCTTTGCCCTCGCTCCGCTCATGCGCATGTTGCGCATTGGCGCACCGGTTGGGGTGCAGTACCTGCTCGAAGTCGGCGTGTTCAACGCGGTGGCGCTGCTGATGGGCGCGCAGGCGACCAGCACACTGGCCGCGCATCAGGTTGCGATCAACCTGGCCAGCTTCACCTTCATGATGCCGCTGGGCATCGGTGCGGCCGCCGCCGTGCTGGTGGGACAGGCGATCGGTCGGGGTGATGCCGCCGCCGCGCGTCGCGCTGCCGTGGCGGCGATCACCGCTGGCCTGTGCGTCTCCATGCTCACGTCCGTCATTTTTCTGACCATCCCGAGGCTGCTGGCCAGCGCGTATGTCGCCGAGCCGGGTGTGATCGCGCTCGCCGCAACATTGATTCCATTGGCTGGCGTGTTTCAGCTCTTCGACGGACTACAGGCCGTCGCTGGTGGCGCGCTGCGCGGCGCGGCAGATACTCGTGCCGCCATGATCGCGAACATTCTTGGATTCTGGGCGGTGGGTTTGCCAATCGGGCTGTATCTCGCATATCGGTCCGACATGGGGGCCGCCGGACTCTGGTGGGGGCTCGTCATTGGTCTGGCCGCCGTGGCTGCCGTCCTGTTGGTCCGATTGCGTCAGCGCTTCGGCGGGCCGCTGGTGCGGGTGCGGGTGGATACTCCTGCCGGCGCAACGAGCTGACGATGGGCGAGATCAACTATCATCATCTGCACCTGTTCCGTGCCGTGGCGCGCGCCGGCACGCTGGCACGCGCCGCGGCGGAGCTGCACCTCACGGAACCGACGGTGAGCACACAGATCAAGTCGCTCGAGCAGTATTTCGGGCAGGCACTCTTCTCGCGCACTGGTCGACGCCTGCAACTCACCGACGCCGGGCAGACGGCGCTGCGCTACGCCGACGACATCTTCTCACTCGGCGACGAACTGTCGCAAGCCATGTCAGGCGCTGTGGGCGATCGGCCGCGCCGGTTCGTGGTCGGCATCGCCGATGTGGTGCCGAAGCTGATTGCGTACCGACTGATCGAGCCCGCCCTGGCGATTCCTGAACGGATCGCACTCCAGTGCACCGACGACACGCCCGAGCGATTGGTGGCGGCGCTCAGCGTGCACGCGCTCGATCTGCTGATCACCGATGCCCCGGTGACACCGGCGGCGAATGTACGGGCCTTCAACCACCTGCTCGGCGAGAGTGGAACCACGATCTACGGCACGCCGGAGCTGGCGGCGCGCTATCGACCGGATTTTCCTGCGTCCCTGCACCAGGCTCCATTCCTGCTGTCCCTGCACGCGTCCACGATCCGCCGCGCTCTCGACGCCTGGTTTCAGCAGCATGACGTGCGCCCGCTGGTGACCGGCGAGTACGCGGACAGCGCGCTGATGAAGGTCTTCGGCCAGAACGGCCACGGACTCTTCGCCGCCCCGACGGTACTCGAGGCGGAAATCCAATTGCAACACGGTGTCGAGGTCGTGGGCCGGCTGAGCGACGTGACGCAACAGTTCTATGCCGTCTCGGCTGAGCGCCGGATGGAACATCCGGCGGTCACCGCGATCGCTCGAGCCGCACGCGCGAAACTCTTCGGCTAGGCCGGCTGACGCGCCCGCACCCGGTCACCAGCCGCTCCGGGAGACCACGGCTCGAGGCTGACACATCGCATCGACGGAATCAGCGCCTGTGAGAGTGCATGCGCTGCAGCATCCGGGACCACCGGTTCACCGAGTCGACTGCGCAGTCGCACTTCGAGCATCGCCGATCGACTCTCATCGAGCAGGTCCAGCGTGCGAACCGACGCGACCACGACACCGGCCGTCAGCAACGCCGCATTCACCCTGTCGCGCACGGCGGCGGCATCGAGTTCCGTCGCGATGCGCAGCCTCAGGCCCTGCACCGTCGGCACCTCCGATGCGGTGACTGGCGACGTGCTGATGGGCATGCGCCCGCGGTTGGTCAGCACACCGCGCAGAAATGCGTCGGTCGGTGGCGAAAAGACCATACCCAGCTCGTCACGCATCCGCGTCAGCGCGGCCAGGGTGAGCCAGACCGATTCCTGGAGTTGCTGCGCGAGGTCACCGCGACCCTCACGCTGCAGCATCGTGGCCAGAACCAACAGCAAGGGCAGCGGCTGCGCGATGCCGGTGGACTCCGACGGCATGTCGTAGAACGTTGCGCGCTGACCAACGCTGACCACGGGCCACGGGCCACAGTCACCGACCGCTTCTGTCGCCATGGCCGTCAACTCGTCAATCGACATCACCGACGCTGCGAGCAGACGCCCCTTCCCCGCCTCACCCGTCAGCAGGGCGGAGAGCAGCCCGGCCTTCACCGTCCGCGGCGGCGCGAGACGCTGCTGGCGCGCCTGACGATCGAGAGCGTCGTTGAAAAGCCGTTGCGCATCTGTACCACGTCCGACTGGCAGGACCAGCAAGAGCTGGCGATCCTCGGCCAACGCGTGGCGGTAGGCGAGTTCGGCCGCATGACGGGCGCGCGTCCATTGGTCCGCCGTATTGGTCGACGTCGCACCTTCGCGACGTGGCGTCGCCCGTTCAGTGATACGCTGCGAGAAGAGCAGCACATCCCGATCGACACCCGCACGCGCTGCGTCACTTCCCGGCAGCGTGAGGAACCGGCGCATGTCGATCAGGACATCGGCGCGGCGCTGCAGTCCGCGCCACAGCCGCGACACGGGCGCCAGCGGGTCGGCCCCTACTGTTGCGCCAACGACGCCGCGCTGGCGCAACATCGTTCTTCCGGCATCCCGCGGGACACCGATTCGCCCCACCACGCCAGTGCGTGCCAGATCCGCGGGGATGTTCTGCGCGTCGAGTGGCACGCCGAGCGAACGCGCGAACTCCAGCACCGCTTCCAGCGCTGGCGCGTGGTGCGACGCATCGAGCAGCGTGGCAATGCTGAGTGTCGAGGCGTCGACCGGCAGAGCCATGCGCGCGGCGGCCGCCTGAAGGCGGGGATCGCGCCGGAGCCGTGTGGACGGCTGGGCCTCTGGCGTAACGCTGAAGTTTGCACTGGTCATGACGGCGCTCGAATCAACGGTGGGCGAACCCGTCGGCGACCGTACGGCCACCGATGATTGAGACGCTAACCGTCACGACAGGGGCGCACAATTTCACGCCGTAACGATTTTCAATCGATTTTTTCAAACCTTCCGTTACACCCAAGCTGCCATTCGTCTCGGCGACTCAGAAGTGGAACCCCGTCCCCCCTGAGTCCGGCGAAAGCACCCGCTCGACCAATGGCGCGACCGCCTCGAAGCTGGCCTGCAGCCGCCCCTCCTCGAACCACCGTACCAGGTTCACAGGCTGCCCGCGGAGGACGGCCAGATCCAGCCGCTCTGCCACGTAGACACATTCCGAGTGAAGGTTCGGTTCCAGCGGATTGGCGCTCCGGTGGTGTGACGACACCACCGCTACTGCGGCCTTGCCCAGCCCCCAGCGCAACGCCGCCGCGCCACCCAGAATCTCGTGCAGTTCGCTCAGCAGGCGTGGCATGACCTGCGCATTCATCTTCACATCCCGGCGCAGCTCGGCGCGCATCGTCCCCAGGCGGTCGAACAACACCAGTTTGCCCACGTCGTGCAGCAACGCCAGCGTAAACGCCTCGTCCGGGACCACTCCGAACGCTGGCGCCAGCGTCCTCGCAATCGGCGCCGTGCGAACCATGTGTTCCCACACCTGGCGGACCATGCCGTCGTAGGCCGTGCCGGTGCGGCACAGCGTGCCTTCGACCATGCTGCTCAGGATCACGCTCCGGAGCCCCTGCGTGCCCACACGGCGGATGCTCTCCGATAGCGACGTGCTGCGGGCGCCGGTGGAATTGGCGGCGGAGTTCGCGTACCGAAGCAGCGACTGCGCCAGCACCGGATCCTGCTCCACCAGCTTCACCAGCTCCGAGATCGCGACGTCGCGCCGCAGCAGTTCCAGCGCCCGCTGGGCGGCGGCGGGCGGCTGACGCACGGTCTTCTCGCCGCTCTTCGCGATCCGCTCGAAGAACGCGGGGGCGTCACCCCGGCGCTCCATCGGATCGAGTGCCGCTTCCAGTCGTTCCAGAGCGGTACGGAGGGAACGCCGCACGTCATATCCGGCCTCGACATCGTCGTGAATCGAGGGCTCCGTCAGGATCGGGCCCAGGGGCGCGACTGGTGCCGGAGCAGCGGATGCGAGCGGCGGCGGAACTGCGACCTTGTGATCCGCTCGGGCCGGTGAGGGGATGGCCGCTGTCGCGAAAGGAGTCTGATTGGTCATCGAGGTCTGAGTATTCGGCCGTCAACGCGAACGAGCAGCTGAGGGGTGTCCACTGGGGAGCCATCCGCACCGCGGAATCGCCTCGATTTCAGTATCGGACGCTGCGCCGGACGAGATGAGCGCGCCACGGCACTTCGGCGACGCTGCACTAGGTTGCTCGCCATGCTCTCAGGAGACTTCTCCGCTGATGCCACCCTCCTTGGAGGCGTGCTGGAGGCACTCGTCGGCCCTGGCGTGCTCCTCGACCGAGCGGGCGTGCTCCTTACCGGCAACCGGGCCGCTGCCACGCGATCGTCGGCGGGCCAGCCGATCGGCGAGGCACTGACAGCCCTCGCCCGCTGCAGCCGGGACGACGAAGCGACCGCCCTGCGTGGAATCGCGGCCGTGCTCGACTCGTCACAGCGTGCCTTCTCGCTGGACTTCGTGTCGACCACCGAGCCTGCAGGACGCTTCATGCTCCGCGCGACCGGGATTCCCACGGCGGCGGGAGGAGGCGCCGTCGTTCACATCGCCCCAGTGCCGACGAGCGATGCCGACGGCAGTGCATCGCACGCGCACGAGGCGAGCTTCCGATCGATCTTCGCCGCCTCGCTCGACGCCATGCTGATCGCCGACGCCACCGGCCAGGTGCTCTCCAGCAACCCGGCTGCACGTCGCTTGCTCGGCCGGAACGAGGCCGGGATCGCGGCGATGAATTTCACGCATTTCTTCAGTGCCGGGTCGCGGACAAGTTCACCAGCCGACGCGTGGCACCGACTGATGCAGGATGGACAGTGGCGCGGGGAAGGGCGCATCATGGTCGGCGCCACCGCGCGCGTGCTGGACGTCGCGGGTTCGGCGCATATCACAACCGGTCGACACCTCATCACGATCCGCGATGTCACGGAATCGCTGCAGATGGAAGCACAGCTCCGACAGGCGCAGAAGATGGAGGCGATCGGCTTGCTCACGGGGGGCATGGCGCATGACTTCAACAACCTCCTGACCGTGGTGCTTGCCAACGCCGATCTCGTGCTCGAGTCGCTTCCGGCGGAGATGGACGAACTGCGCGAGGAAGTCGGCCAGATGATTCAGGCGGCGACACGCGGGACGGAGATGGTGAAGAAGCTGCTCGCCTTCAGCCGTCGCGAAACACTCGAGCGTCGTCCGGTCTCCCTCGAGGTCGTGCTGGCCGAGACGCAGGCGCTGCTGGTGCGATTGCTCCCAGCGAACATCACCGTGCGCACCGAGGCCGCGCCCGAACTGCCTGGCATTCTCGCCGACCCTGGTGCCGTGCAGCACATGTTGCTCAACCTCGCGACCAACGCCCGCGACGCGATGCCATCGGGGGGCGTCCTGACGATGCGCGGTGCATTCGAAAGCCGCATGGAGCGCCCGGACGGCAGTATTGGACCGATGGTGACGGTAGTCGTCGACGATACCGGCCGCGGCATGGACGAGGCGGTGCTGGCGCATCTCTTCGAACCGTTCTTCACGACGAAGGCGCCAGGTGAGGGCACCGGGCTCGGGATGGCGATGATCTACGGTCTGGTGCAGCAGCACGAAGGCACCATCGATGTGGTCAGCACGCCAGGCCAGGGAACACGGGTGACGATTGGCCTTCCGCTGGCCGAGGTGATGGTGCCAAATGCAACGCCGCGTTCGGCGATGCTCATTCGTGAAGGAGCAACGGAAACGATCCTGCTGGTCGAGGATGAAGAGATGGTTCGTCGTGCCGGACGCCGCATCCTCGAGAAACACGGCTATCGCGTGATGCAGGCCGCGGATGGGGCCGAGGCCATGGCGCTGCTGCGTGAGCGCGGTGCCGAAATCGCACTGGTGGTCAGCGATGTGGTGATGCCGCGCATGGGCGGCCGCGAACTCTACGCCTCGCTGCGAGAAGAAGGATTCCGTATGCCCTTTTTGTTCACCAGTGGCTATACCGATCGCATGTCGAGCGACACGGTCGCGCTGGATCCAAGTGTACCGGTGTTGCCGAAGCCGTGGACTTGGACGGAACTCACGGCCAGCGTGCGTGCGGCGCTCGATGAAGGGTTCACGGCGCGCTGAGCCGTGTTGCAGTGTGGGTCCGGGGTCAGGACGGCGTGGTGCGAAGCGCGCGGCTGATCAGTGGCCGGCGCAGAATGCAGAACGCGGTGCGATCGAGTTGATCGCACCGCGTTCTGCGTGCAGGCACAGCAGTCGTCAGAACGGTGGACGGCCACCGCCTCCACCACCGCCGCCGGGCCCACCAAAGCCCTGCGGAGTCCGGATGCGGGCCGGCACACGAAGCCACTGCTCCGGCGTCAGGATCTTCTTCGCCCCTTCGGTACCCGCCGTGCGGAGCCGTCCACCCTTCTCGAAGAAGGGACGGAGCTTCACGCCAAACAGCACCGCCGGATCGGGGTTACCTCCTTCCTTCTCCACCACCTTGCGGGCCTGCTCGGTGAGTGAATCCACCTGCACCTGAATCGAGTCGGCGAGGAGTTTCAGCTTGGCCACCTCCGCATCCGTCAGGCCGACCGAGTCGCGGGCTTCGATGATCTGCAGCGGGATGTTCGGGAAGAACCGGCCGACACCCGCCGCGATGCCAGCGCCGGTCAAGCGTGCCCCCGGTGCGCCGCCGAAGGCTGCGCGGAGACGATCGCGCGTCTGATCGGGGCCGAGCGTGTAGCGAATGTTGAAGCCGACCTGGAATGGCAGACGGATGCCGGTCTGGTTCCCGCGCACGGCTCCGAAGCGCTCGTTGACTTCGTACCGGTAGCGGTTCGCTGTTGCGTCGAAGCCGCGCACGAAGAGAAGCGTGTTGTCCGCTTGGGTGAACGAGCCCCAGCCGCGCAGGTTGTCGCTGCCGTGCACCAGCTGGTCGATGCCGCCGATCAGGTTGGCGGTGACCAGTGAGAACGTCAGGCGACGATCCAGCTTGAACGCCGTCGGGCGCCAATTGAGCTGCAGGTCGAAGCTTGGCTGCCACGGGCCGGTACATGAGTTTCGCGACGAGAGTGTGCCAAGCTGCGACCGCACGCACTGCCGCGCCGTGTTCCCGCTGGAGGCGAGGAGTTTGGCCATGCCGGCCGCAAGCTCCGGGTCGCCGGCGGTGGCTGGATCGAAGATGAACGCGCGGTCGTTGCGGAACCCGTCGCCATTGATGTCGGCGCTGACCAGCGGCGTGAATGGCGAGCCCGAGGTCAGGCGCCCAATGGCGGTGATCTCGAAGCTCGACGTCAACGGATGTGTCACCGTTGCAATCACGTTGTGGCGGCGATTGAACGCGCTCGTCGCCCACTCGGGCGTGTTCGGATTGCCGGCCGTGGTGGCCGAGGCAAACCCGCCTCCTGCGCCACCGAAGGCAAAGCCGGTCTGACTCCGCGCATCGGAGTAGGTGTAGCTGGTGTTGATGATCGCACCGCGGCTGGTGAACCCGCCGAACGACATCGTCGCCTGCCACTGCTCGGTCTTGTTGAGTGAATTGACGTCGAACACCGACGCAAACCGCTGATCGATGCGCGACAGCTGCGTCGGCACGGCACCGGTCGTAGTGATGATCGAGGCGGCCGGGACGAACACCGGCCGATTCCCTTCCGACGTCAACGAGAACTGCGGCGCCGTGTTGAGGTTCAGGTCGCGGTAGCCCGTCTGGGCCTCACCGAGCGCGCCACTGACGTCCACATTCAGGCTGAAGCGCCCGAAGATGCGCTTCGATGCACCGATCGAACCGCGCCAGGCGCGCGGGTTGGAGTAGTTGGCGTCGAAGGTGGTGACGTTGCGCGCCGTGTTGAGCTGCGCCGGGGGGCCGCCGGGAGCACACTGCGTCGGGATGCTCGACGGCACGGCAAAATAGTTGGTGAAGTCCGGCACCGGCACACCCGCACCGACACAGAAGATCGCCTGCTCACCGGTTGCCAGCCCAGTTGCGGTCTGAGCACCTGAAAACAGCTGCGTGTTTGGCGCGTCACGAAAGCGACCAACACCACCGCGAATGGTGAGGGCGCCATTGCCGAATGGATTACCACCGTTGGCACCCTCTGGCTGCCTCCGCGACCAGCTGAAGCCCACCCGCGGCAGAAACGACGCGTCGCTGGGAATCATGTCGGTCTTGCGGCCAAAGGCCGAATCCACCGCAAGGTTTCGCGCCGGTGCGCCATCGAACGACGAGCCCTCGAATCGACCGCCGAAGACGAGCTGCAGGCCGTCACGCGGACGCCAGGTATCACCGATGTAGATGCCGGAGTTGATCGTGCTGCCAGTGCGCTCCGGTGAGGCCAGCGTCCGGTTGAACGTGGCCGGCCGGTTGGCCTGAAAATCAGCAAGCGAATTGAATGTGAACGACCCGAATCGGTTGAACGCCTGATCCTGCGTGTAACCCGTGCGATTGACGAGGCCACCGATTTTCACGCGATGCTTGCCCTCATCGAGCAGCATCGAGGTTTCGTTGGTGGCTTCGAAGACGGAGTTGTCACTGCGCTGCAGCAGCGAGGTGCTGCCGCCGAACTGCAGCGTGCCGAAACCTTGCGTGCCGTCGCTCAGATCCGACAGCACCTGCACTCGGCCGAGTGGCAGCTGGATGAACGGCGTCCCGCTCCGGTTGTCGAGCTGGAGCCCGGCGCGGAGTTCGTTCACGATCGCCGTGCCAAACCGCGACGACAGCACCAGCGAGCCACCACCGCCACGGTTCTCGGTCGTGCCGCCGGTTTGCGGCAACGCCAGCGACCCAACGCGGGTTGGCGTCTGGTCCACCAGACGCCAATCGCCACGCAGCGTGAGCGTATGTGCATCAGTCACTGAGAAATCCATGCGACCGAGCACGGTCATGTTGTCAGCGTTGCGGTTGTCATCGATTACACCGCCAGCAGCGCCGACGCCAAAACCATCGACCAGGCCGAGAAAACGGTTGACGGAGTCGGGTGCGACACCGAGGCGCTCGCGGGTGGCATTGTCCGCAGCAAGCAGCGACGGCAGCAGGTCAGCGCGGCGACGGCCCTGCAGAGCACCGAAAAAGAACAGTCGATCCTTGATGATCGGGAAGCCGACACCGGCGCCGAACTGATTCTGGTTGAACGCACCGCCGAAGGCGCCGGTCGTTCCGCCCTGCTCCACCGTGAAGTCGCGATAACGACCAACGTAGGAGAGCGACCCCTGAATCACGTTCGTGCCGCTGCGGGTCGTCTGCGAGACCTGACCGCCGGAGAACTGTCCGCGCGCCACGTCATACGTGTTCGTCACAACCCGCGTCCCGCGAATCGCATCCTGCGGCACGAAGCCGGCGGCGAACGAGAGGCCGTCGAGGGTGACGTTGTTGCTCTGCGACGACTGGCCCGCGACGCTGAAGTTGGCTGCGCCGCCGCCACCGGACGTGTCCGCACCCGTCAGGACAACGCCAGGCGCCAGCGAGGCAATCGCCGTCGGGTCAGACGCGTCGACCGGCAGCCGTGCTGCCTGGCCACCGTCAACGACGCGTTCCGATCCACCCGGGGCGGGCGGCCCGCCACCAGGACCGCCCTGCTGCGGACGACGCTGCCCGCGGACTTCCACGCGCGCCAGCGTCTGCGCCGTGCTCTGGCCCAGCGTGATGTTGCGCACGATCCGGTCGTCGTCGCCATTGCGTGTGACGGTCAGGGTCGTGGGCTGAAAACCGATGTAGCGTACGGTGAGGCGATACGTCCCGCCGCCGTCCGGGAACAGGATCGTGTACTTGCCCTGTGCATTGGTTCGCTGCTTCCGGGTCACCTGCGTTTCGGTGGACTGCGCCTCAACCTGCGCCCCTTCCACCGGAGCACCAGCAGGCGTCTTGACGATACCGGTAATGATGTCCGTCGAGGCGCCAACCTGCGCGTGCACCAGCGTGGGACCAGCGAGGCAGACCAGCAGCGGCAGCAGGGAACGGCGCAGTCGGCGCGCCTGCCCGATGAAAATCTTCATAAGTCGGCAATTCAGAGAGAGCGGTGTGCATCCTGATGAATCGTGCACATCCGGACAGGTGTTCAGCATCGCGGCGACGCGCCCCATCGGAGTGAAATACGCCGCACGCGACCCGAGCGTTGGTCGGGGGCTGAGACGTCTGCGTCAGCCCGCCACCGCGTATACGCATGGCCCGACCGGAAGGTGTCCCTGTGGCGTGGTAGCCCAGTCCCAGCGGACACGAGCGTCGCCACGTATCATCGTGGTCACTCCCTGCCACCTGATTCACCCGTTACGGGGCCACGCGCCATGCTCTTTCGTCCGTTCTCCATCACGACCGTTCTGCTGTTCGCGGCGGCCGTGCGCGCCAGTGCGCAGTCCACCGCGGCATCCGCTCCGCCGGAGGTGCGCTACGATCGCGCTGAACAGCTGCTCTCGTGGAACAGCACCCGACTCGTCACCGGCGATGAAGTGCAGGCGCAGTGGATGAAGGACGGCTCGCGGTTCTGGTATCGGAACAAGGTCCGCCAGGGCGCCGAGTTCGTGATGGTCGATCCGGTCCGCGGCGCACGAGAACTGCTGTTTGACAATGCCCGCATCGCCGCCGCGATCAGCACCGCGGCGGACACCAGCATCGATCCCACGAAGCTCCCGTTTCGCACCTTTCGTTTCGCGAAGGATGGCGATGACGAGCGTACGATCGACTTCCGATTTGGCAAGCGACGGCTGAACTGTGACATCGTTGCCTACCGTTGCCTGGCGGTCGACACGCTGCCCAGCGAGGTGCCGTTCGTGCTCAGTCCCGACCGGAAGTGGGAGGCCTTCGTCCGCGGCTTCGACGTCTATGTGCGCGCTCGGGGCGTTGCCGGCGATTCGACGCGACTGACAACCGATGGCGCGCGCAACTGGAGCTACGGCCTGGGTGATCCGACGCCGCAGAATCTTCTTCGCCCGCAGCTCGCGCCGCGTCGGCCGCAGATCAAGTGGGCGCCGGACTCACGCCGCATGATCGTGAGTCGACAGGACACCCGCGGCGTGGCCACCATGCCGTACATCAGCTACACCTCGCAACGGCCGCGCGCCTTCACGCAGCCGTACGCCTTGCCCGGTGACAGCGTCATTCCGAAACCCGGCTTCCACATTCTCGATCGGGAGTCGAAATCGAACGTGCGCGTGATGCTGGATCCGGCGCCGGCACAGGCGTCATGGAGCCTGTCGGCGCGCGACTCGTCCTGGAATGCCGCGGGCAGCAAGGTGTACCTGACGACGATGTCGCGGGCCTCGAGGGTCGCGCAGTTGCTGGAAGTGGACGCGACCAGTGGTGCGGTGCGCCTGCTCGCGGCCGACTCGGCCAAGACGTTCGTCGAAACCGGAAATCCGGTGGACCCGACGCCCACCTACGTCACCGAGGACGGCGAGTCGCTGGTCTGGTCGGAACGCGACGGGTGGGGCCATCTGTACCGCTTCAGCGCCGACGGGAAGATGAAGAATCGGATCACGGAGGGGCCGTGGCAGGTGGGAACGATCGTCGCCGTGGACGAGAAGCTGAAGCGCGTCTGGTTCACCGGTCGCGGTCGTGAGAGTGATGCGTTCCTCTACTACGCCCAGCTGTACTCGGCCAACTTCGACGGTACCGGCCTGCAGCGGCTGACGTCCGAGGACGCCGAGCATCGCGTTCAGGTGAGTCCAAGCGGCCGCTGGGTGGTGGACGTGTACTCACGCATCGAGACTCCGCCGGTCACCGTGCTGCGCGATGCCTTGACTGGCCGCATCGTCAAGAAACTGGAAACGGCGGATGCCTCCCAGCTGGCCGCGCTCGGCTTCAAGGGCGCGCGTGTCTTCACCGCCAAGGCGCGCGACGGCATCACTGACGTCTACGGTGTGATGTACCTGCCGTCGAATCTGGACACCACGCGACGCTACCCGATCATCTCGAACATCTATCCGGGCCCGCAGGTCGGGTCGGTCGGGGCGTGGGCCTACAAGGCCGCTGGCGAGCCGGCGGCGCTGGCGGAGCTCGGCTTCGTGGTGGTGCAGATCGATCACCTCGGCACGCCGCTGCGGAGCAAGGCGTTTCACGACAACTACTATGGCAATTTCGGCGACAACGGCCTGCCCGATCACATCGCCGTGATCAAGCAGCTCGCCAGCCGCCACGGCTTCATCGACATCGATCGCGTCGGAATCTTCGGGCACTCCGGCGGCGGTTTTGCCAGCACCGATGCCATCCTGCGTTACCCCGATTTCTTCAAGGTGGCAGTGAGCGGTGCGGGCAATCACGACAATCGCAGCTATAACATCTACTGGGCCGAGAAGTATCAGGGCCTGTTGAGTCGCGATTCGCTCCGGCGAACGGACAACTTCGCGGATCAGGCGAACGCCGCGATGGCCGCCAACTTGAAGGGCCATCTGCTGCTGATGCACGGCGACATGGACGACAACGTGCATCCGGCAATGACGATCCAGCTGGTGGACGCACTGATCAAGGCGAATCGGTCGTTCGATCTGGTGATGGCGCCGAACCGTCCGCACTCCCTCAACGAGCCATACTTCATTCGTCGGCGATGGGACTACTTCGTCCAGTACCTGATGGGCGCGATGCCACCGAGCAACTACCTCATCGTTCGTCCCGCCGATGCAGTTGGCGCTGACGGACAGACCCCGGACGAGGAGTGGGGAGCGCTGCCGCCGCGATGAGCGTGCGTCCATGTGCGCGACTGCGGTGCGGGGGTCGAGCACCGCAGTCGCGCGCATGAGAACGACGTAATGCTGCAAAGTGCGGGGCGTGGCATATTGGGCGAACATGGATATTCCGACTCAGCTATCGCTCCTGGAGGCGATCGCCCTCGCGGCCGTCGCGACGGTGGTCGCCGTTGGCGGAACGGTCTTCGTGGTGCGGCGACAAGTGCGCCACGGCGTGAATCAGCCGCTCGGTGGTGCCGCGAGTGTGACCCGGCCACCGGCAGGCGACGAACGGTTTCGGCGGCTCTTCGATCGCGGCGCAGACCCGCAATTCCTGTCGGATGGACGGCAGATCGTGGCCGCCAACCCCGCCGCCCTGGCGCTGCTGGCTGATGGGCGCGGCGATTTCCTGATCGGTCGCGACGCGTCATTGGTGACGACCCTCGCGGATACCACGCTTGATGACGATGATCTCTCGTGCGAAACCGAGGTGACGACCAGTGCCGGGGCGTCGGTTCCAGTCGCGATGCGTCGCACACGGATTCCGCTCGATGCCGGTGAACTGGTGCACTATCAGGTGCGTGACCTGCGCGACACGCGACGGCTTGCGACGGAGCGCAAGGAACTGGAGAACCAGCTGCTCGCGAGCCAGCGGCTCGAAGCGCTGGGAACGCTGGCCGGCGGTGTCGCGCACGACTTCAACAATCTGCTCACCGTCGTGCGGGCCAACGCCGAGATCGCGCAGATTGCGATGGCGGAACGCGATCCCGACGGTGTGGCGGAGTCGCTGACCGCCGTGATGCAGGCCAGTGACCGTGCCCGCGACATCGTCAAGCAGATCCTGCTGTTCTCGCGTCGATCAGTCCCGGTGCATTCGCGCATCAACCTCGCCGCGCTGATCACCGATGCGCAAACGCTCCTGCGCGCGACGATTCCGACGACGGTGCAGCTGATGATCGAAGTCCGGTCGGCTGATGCCTGGGTGAACGGCGACGCCACGCAGATGCAGCAGCTGCTGTTGAACCTCTGCAGCAATGCCGAACATGCGATGCGCGGTACCGGGGGTGGGCTGCTGCGGGTGTCGGTCGATACGCTGCGGATGCCGCACCCGGAGCACGCCGCGCACCATCCGCATCTGACCGCTGGCACCTATGTCCGCATGGCCGTTCGAGACACCGGCGCCGGCATGAGCGACGACGTGCGGCAGCGGATTTTCGAGCCATTCTTCACCACCAAGCCGATTGGCGAGGGCACGGGGTTGGGGTTGGCGGTCTTGCATGGCATCGTGCAATCGCACCATGGCTCGGTCCATGTGGAATCGAGCGAGGGGAGCGGCACGGAATTCGAGTTGCTGTTTGCGCGCGTGACGCCGGCCCAGGAGGGAGCGAGCGTGATGCTGACGACGCCACAATACAGTACCGCGCTCACCACGCCACGCGATCGCCACGCCGTTGCCAGCGATGCGCCGCTGATCCTGCTGGTGGATGACGAACCCGGCATCCTGCGCGCGGCCGAGCGCGGCATCACGGCGGCAGGGATGCGCGTGGTGACGGCCTCCAGCGCGACGGCCGCACTCGATCTGCTGGATGACTTCGACGACATCTCGGTCCTGATCACCGATCAGACGATGCCCGGCATGACGGGACTGACGCTCGCCGAGCACGTCCGGACGCTGCGTCCGCGGCTTCCGATCATCCTCAGCACCGGCTATACCGGCCGGGTGACACCGGAACGGCTGCGCGAAGCACATATCGAGGCCGTCCTCGACAAGCCGTACTCGTTGACCCAGCTCACCGACGCCGTCGAGCACGCGCTTCGGGTCTCCAGGCGAGAACGCGCCACGCAACGGGCCTGATCCGGAGTATCTTGTCACGGTCCCGTGGCATTCCGTCACGGTTTGGCATCTCCCTGTCCCCACCTCCCGTGGCCGTACCCACGTTCGCATCCCTGTCGCTTGACGCGGCCCTCATGCAAGCCGTCAAGGAACTGGGATTCGCGCGACCGACGCCGATCCAGAGTGATTCCATCCCTCCGGCGATGGATGGCCGCGACGTGCTCGCCTGCGCACAGACCGGCAGCGGCAAGACCGCCGCCTTCCTGCTGCCGATTCTGCATCGGATGCTGGCCGGAAAACGCGGGACGACCCGTGCCTTGATCGTCGTCCCCACCCGCGAGCTGGCGCTGCAGGTGCTCGAGACGGCGCAGGCGCTCTCGGTCCATACCTCGCTGACCAGCGCCGCGATTTATGGCGGAGTCGGCATGGGACCGCAGGAACACGCGTTCCGCACCAAGGTTGATCTGATGGTGGCCACGCCCGGTCGCCTGCTCGACCACATGACCAAGTCGTACGCCTCGCTGGCTGGCGTCCAGCACCTGGTGCTGGACGAGGCCGACCGGATGCTCGACATGGGGTTTCTGCCGGACATCAAGCGGATCCTGTCGCACCTTCCGGCAAAGAAGCAGGTACTGCTCTTCAGCGCGACGATGCCGGGCGCGATCGTGCAGCTCTCCCGCGACCTGTTGAAGGATGCCGCACAGATCAATCTCGAGCGGAAATCGGCACCCGCCAGCGGCATCACGCAGGCCCTGTATCCGGTGTCGCAGGACCTGAAGCCAGCACTCTTCGTGAAGCTCCTCGAACGTGGCGACATGAAGGAAGCACTGGTGTTCACGCGCACGAAGCATCGCGCGAACCGGCTGTTCGAACTGCTGGAGAAGCATGGCGTTGCCGCCGCGCGTATTCACGGAAACCGCTCGCAGGCGGCACGCGTCGCCGCACTCGACGGCTTCAAGGACGGCAGCATCCGTGTGCTCGTCGCGACTGACGTGGCAGCACGCGGAATCGATGTCGCCGACCTCGGTCACGTGGTGAACTTCGATGTGCCGGCGCAGCCCGAGGACTACATCCACCGCGTCGGGCGCACGGGGCGCGCTGAAGCGACCGGCGATGCGTTCACCTTCGTGGCACCAGAAGAAGAAGGCGATGTGCGCGCGATCGAGAAGGCGGTGGGTCGTCGGCTGCCACGCGTCACGTTGCCGGATTTCGACTACTCCGCGCGGACCGCGCAAGCGTTTGAAGTCCCGATTGCCGAACGGATCAAGGAGATCCGAGCACGGAAAGCCGCCGATCGGCAACGCGCCGCGGAGAAGGCAGCGCGAAAGGCGGGCGGTGGGCAGGGTGCGGCAGCTCGTGGTGGCGGCTCGTCGGGTCAGGCCCGGCGTCCGGCAGCGCCGGCGTCGAAGCCGGCCTCCGACGGCAGCGGAGCGCGCCAGGCGAGTGATTCCGCTGCGGGTGCGCGACCAGGGCCGCGCAGTGGCGGCAGGAGCGGCAGCGGTCGCAGCAGCGGTGGTCGCAAGAGCGGCGGCGGCGGCTCACCGTACCGAGAGTAGTCAGGCTCGACCGCGTAAGTGCGGATCACCACGAGTGCACTGAAGCCCTGAGCACCTCACGAGGTGCTCAGGGCTTCAACTTTGTCGCCAGCTTCATCAGCGAATCGGGCGCCAGTGCGCCTGCCAGGACGTAATCCATACCACGTGCCTGCCAGCGAACTGCACTGCGACCGTTCTCGGTCGTCACCACGAACTCGGCGGCGTTCCGTTGGCCGGCAGACTCCTTCCGCGACGTAACTGACGGCGTGATCAGCAGTTCGAGCGCGGTTCCCGTCGGCGAGACGTAGCGGCGACGGGTGGTCGGCGCGACCAGCGAATCTTCCGTCATGGAATAGCCAGCCAGTGCGATCGATTTCGTCGACGCCGCCTTGGGCGCCGTGGCGCCCGCCACTGCCTCGTCCGCGTTGCGTGACACCGCCGCGCGACGTTGTTCGGCTGTGTCGATCGCGACATCCGCGACCGCCAGCGCTGGTGCCGCCGCCTGAACCGCGCGCCGGGCCTGCGGCTGTGACGTCGATACCGTTTGTGCTGGTGAGGCAACCTGCCCCGATGACACGACTGGTGCGACAGCCGGCACCGCTGCCACCAACGGCACAGGGACGCTGAATCCAACCGGTGCCCGCTGGGTCGCTCCGCTATCGCTCTGGCCTGCGGCGACAATCTCCGCGTCGCTGCGTGGCCCGCCTCGTAGACGCTGTCGTACCGACGGAGCTAGTGCAGACACGAAGCTGTCTGTCGCCGCGTCGACCACACTCGGTACCGCACGCATGGGCGCGGCGGTGCCCGGCAATCGTGCGCTCCTTGGTGCGGACTCGAGCACCAAAGCAGTCTCGCGGCGCTTGCCAACCTCGAAGCTGACACCGGCAACCAGCAGCACGCTGGCGGCCAATGCCACCCGTCGCAACGTGAACACGCTCCGCCGGGCGGTCACCACCACCGGTGAGGCAGACCGAGACGGTGCCTCGGCCGCCGGCGGCGCGATGCGCACACGGGGTGCCGGTTCGTCGAGTGCTCCAAGCAGTGTGACGATCTGCCGCGCGATCGCCGTGGCCTCGGCAAATCGCCGCGCGCATTCCCCGCACGACGCCAGATGTGCCTCGACAGCACTCCGCTCGCTGGCGTCGAGCGCGTTGTCGACCAGCGCGTGCAGCGTCCCTTCATCCACGTGCGACATGTGATCCCCCTTCGCCCTGCGTATATACCTCGAGCATGCGCTTGCGGGCGCGTGCCAATGTGGTTCCGATGGCACCGCGCGAAAGCCCGGTGGCTTGTGCGATTTCGTCGTAGTCGAACCCTTCCGCCTGCAGCAGCAGTACATCGCGATCCCGCTCCGACAGCTGCGCCAACGCCGCACGAACCCGCAGCCGCGTCTCCTCACGTTCGTAGGCCTCGTCCGGCTGCTCGTACGGCGCGACGTGATCTTCATCCTTCACCAGTACCAATCGGCGCTCGCGCGTGGCCGCATTGCGCCCTTCCTCGCGCAAGAGGTTCAACGCCACGGCGAACAGCCAGGGGCGCGGATTGGTGGGCGGCGCTGCCACCGCGCGCGCGAACGTTTCCTGTGCCAGTTCCTCAGCGCGGCCGCGATCCCCGGTACGACGCGTCAGCATCCGCACCAATGATTCGTGGTACTCCCGAAACAGCCACCCGAGATCGAGTCCCATGTTCAGTGCGGCCCTCAGGCGCCGCGGAAATCTTTGGCCAACTTCAGGACGTCCGTCGAAGGCAGCGTGGCCTGTCCGACGCAATGGATTTGAATGCTCACCCGCCACGGCTCGCAAGGGAGATGCCCGACCATTCAGTACGTGCACACCCAAACGAACGCGGGCCACGGCATTCCTGCCGTGGCCCGCGATTCCCAGCACCATGTGATCCCGACAGTCGGCTACGCGCTGGTTGGCGGCGTCAAGGCTGACGCCGGCTGTGGCTAAGGTCGTGGGGCAGCCGTTCTCGACGCCGTCGCACGCGCGCTCCGCGTCAACTCGGACGTCGCACTGCGCTGTGTATTTGTCTGCAGGGCGTTGTCGCCACCAGTGGACAGGTTCACATCCGGCAGTGCCAGCGGGATCGAGGCGGCCGACGTTGTCGGCGTGCTCTGGGTCGCAGGCGCGGAGGGGCGCGACTCCGTCGAACGTCGGGCAGGCTCGCGTACGTACACGATCCGCGTCTTTTCCGGCGCTGGCGGCGGCTGATTCGCCGCCGGAGGGGGAGCAGCTGATCGCGCCGCCGCTTCGAACTGCTTTGCCGTCGCTGCCGCTGCTTCCGCCGCGGCCTGCGACACTGAGGACTTGAAGTACTTGTAGCCGCCGACGCCAACGATCAGCAGCAACGCAACGCCGCCCGCAAGCGCACCAAGCAGCATCCTGTTCGGCTTCCGCGCGACCGTTGTCTCGGTGACCACCAGATCGGGTGCCGACAGCGGGACCGCCTGCGAGACGTACTCGAAGCTCGACGGGGCCGATGACACGGCCGACGTTCCCGTGGGCGACCGATACGATGTCACGCGCGACGGTGTCGACGAGAACGTCACCACCAACTCCGGCTGCGCCTCGAGGCTTCGGCCAGGTGACATGGAGACCGGTCGCGTCATGAAACCGGGCAATTCAGCCGATCGGGGATGCGCGGACGGCGTCGTCCGCGGCGTGACGACTGAGACGCCACCAGCCGGCGTCGGCATGAAGATCGAGGGCTCGATCAGCGGCGATTCCGGCAGCTTCGGCTCCGCCACAACCGGGGCCGCAGCGACGGGCGTCGCGGAGCTGACCTTCGGCGCGTCCGACTCGGCGCGCAGCTTTGCGATTGCATCGACCAGGCTGGCAGACACCGGCACCTGCGTGCGCGCTTGCGTGGCAGGAAACTCGGTCTCGAGCGCCGGTGTGTTGCTGTGCGCCGGGCGCGCCGCCGGGCGAGGGGCCGATGGAGCAATGGGTGCATCGATGCCGTACACCGTCGAATTCGCGGCGCCAGCAATCGTCACCGAAGTGCCCGCTCCCGTCGGCACCAGCCCCTGCCGCGCTTCCGCTTCGGCCGTCTTCGGGGATGCACTGCCGAGCATCATCGCCACGTAGTGGCGCGAGCAGTCGGCACAGGAGCCAAGATGATCATCGATCTCGCGGCGCCGGTGCGCGTCGAGGCGCCCGGCTACCAGAGCCTTGAGTTCGAACATTTCGGGGTGCACGCGAGTCTCCCATCGTCGAGAGGCGAGCGGTGGGCGTGCCGGCCAGAATGGCGCACGCTCGCAGCTCAGCCAGGCGGTCCCACACCACCTCGAAGTAACGACGATGGTGATGCGGGACGGCAACACGTCATGTGACGCCGCGCCTCAAGTATCGGCGCCTGACGTCTGAGGCTGATCCGGTCACGGGGCGTCTTGCAAAACCGGGACCGGAGTGGCCACCGGCAGTGGAGATTAGAACCCCGCGGCCTCGAGCGCCATGACCGGACCGGACCCAGCCATGATTCGGGCGAACAGCCCATGGATCTCGGGAAGCATCTTGGTCATGAAGAAACGGGCGGTCTTGACCTTGGCATCGAAGAAGGCCCGGTCACCGTTCGCGGTCGGGAGTTTGGCCATGGCAACCTCGGCCATTCGCAACCACATATCGCCGAGCGCCACCAGTCCGAACATCCGGAGATAGTCGGTGCTCGCGGCGCCAGCCTCGTCCGGATTCGCGAGCGACCTCAGCGCGATGTACTGAGTGGCCTGCTGCAGGCGTGCGAACGCCGCTGCCAGCGGTTCGGCGAACTCCTTCAGCGATGGGTCGCGAGTGGTCCGTTCGAGGCGCTCCGAGAGAGGGTGAAAGAAGAACCGGAGAAGGCGCCCCCCTTCGGCCGGCAGCTTGCGGCCGACCAGATCGAGCGCCTGAATCCCGTTGGCACCTTCGTAGATCTGCGCGATGCGCGCGTCGCGCACGAACTGCTCCATCCCGTATTCCCGGATGTAGCCATGGCCACCGTAGATCTGCAGCGCCAGGTTGGTGCTCTCGAACCCCATGTCGGTGAAATAGGCCTTCACGATCGGGGTCATCAGCGCCACAAAATCATCCGCATCTTTTCTGACTGCGGGATCGGGATGCTTTTCGTGCAGGTCGATATGGGTGCCGACCCAGAGTGACAGCGCGCGCGCCCCTTCGTTGAAGGCACGCATCGTCATCAGCGATCGGCGCACGTCCGGATGCACGATCAACGGGTCAGCCGGACCAGCCGGATTCTTGACCCCGGTCAAGGATCGGCCCTGCAGGCGATCCTTGGCGTAGCTGACGGCATTCTGGTACGCCACCTCACTCAAGCCCAATCCCTGCATGCCGACAGCGAGGCGCGCCGCGTTCATCATCGTGAACATGCCACGCATGCCCTTGTTGTGCTCGCCGACCAGCCACCCGATCGAATTGTCGAATGCAATGACGCAGGTCGGGCTGGCCTTGATCCCCATCTTGTGCTCGATGCTGACACATCGCACCGCGTTGTCGGCACCCGGCGATCCATCAGCATTCAACAGGAACTTCGGCACGATGAACAGGCTGATCCCCTTGATGCCGGGCGGCGCATCGGGCAAACGCGCCAGCACCAGATGCACGATGTTCGACGTCAGATCATGGTCGCCGGCGGAGATGAAGATCTTGTTCCCTGTCAGGGCATAGCTGCCGTCATCACGCGGCACGGCCTTCGTCGTGAGCAATCCGAGATCCGTGCCGCACTGCGCCTCGGTGAGGCACATCGTTCCCGCCCATTCGCCGGTCACGAGCTTCGGCAGCCAGGTGGCCTTGAGCGCGTCCGCCCCGTGCACCAGCAGCGCGTGATAGGCGCCGTGGCTCAGCCCGGGAAACATGCCGAAGCTCAGGTTCGAGGCGCAGATCATCTCCTCGACGGCGAAGCGCAACGTCTGCGGAAAGCCCTGCCCGCCGAACTCCGTATCGGCCGACAACGCTGGCCAGCCCGACTCGACGTACTGGTGGTACGCCGGCTTGAACCCCGATGGTGTCGTGACGGCGCCGTTGTCGATGCGACACCCCTCCGCATCGCCGCTCTGATTGATCGGCTGCAGCACTTCCTCGCAGAACTGCGCTGCACCTTCGAGCACCGAGATCGCCGTCTCCGAATCGAAGTCGGCATAGCCCGGCAGCGCGGTGAGGCGCGAGTAGTCGATCACATCGTTGAGGACGAACTTCATGTCGTCCAGTGGTGCCTTGTAGGTCGGCATGGTCGATTCTCAGTTGCGCAGCGGCTTGCCGGTGGCGAGCATGTGCTCGATCCGGGCCAGAGAGCCTGGTGTGTGTGCAAGGTGCATGAAGTGCGTCCGCTCGAGTGTCAGCAGTGCGCCTTCGTCCAGCGGTGTCACGCCGTCCGTGTCACCGCCCGTGAGGACGGTCGCGAGCTGTTCGGCAACCACCTGGTCGTGAGCGGTCACCTTGCCGGCGGCCGCCATCGACGCCACGCCTGCCATCAGTATGCCCTTGCCACGCGCGCCGGAGAGCGTCGTCGTGCGTGGTGCAGGTGGTGTGTACCCCGCGACCAGTGACAGCACCTTCGCTTTGGCATCGGCGAGCAACCGTGCACGATTCATCGTGATGCCATCCGTGGCTCGCAGAAATCCGAGCGCACGCGCATCAGCCGCCGATGTGGAGATCTTCGCGGTGGCGATCGTCTGAAAGACGTGACCGACGGCCGTCATCGACTTGGCCGCGTCACTCTGCACGGGCCCGACATGCCGCAACAGCATCTCCTTGCACCCGCCCCACCCTGGGATGATGCCGACGCCCGTCTCCACCAGTCCGATGTAACTCTCCGCCGCGGCCTGCACTGCATCCGCATGGAGGGTGATTTCCGCACCGCCGCCTAGTGTCATTCCAGCGGGTGCGACCACGACCGGGAATGGCGCGTGCTGCAGCGCGGCGTAGGTATTCTGGCCGTCGACGGTGCCCTGCAACACCGTGTCCCACATGGCAATGTTGAGCGAAAACAACGCCGGCCCGAGATTCGCGCCGACGCTGAAATTCTCGCCGTCGTTGTACACGACCAGCGCCCGGTATGTCCCGCTGCCATCGCCGATCTGCGTGATGATCTGCCGGATGATCGCCAACGTGTCGCGGTCGAGCGTATTCATCTTCGACGTGAACTCGAGGCACAGCACGCCATCACCGATATCCCAGACACTCGCCGAACCGTTCTTCATCACTGGCGATCCGCGCCGCTTCACATCGGCCAACGACAGGACGCCGGCTGAACGCGGCACCGGCGCGTACTCGCCATTCGGCAGCAGTTCCTCGACGCCGTTGGCATCGGCCCGGTAGAAGGGCTTGTTCTGCGCCACCAGCGAGGGAATCGCGATGCCGTGCGCGGTCAGCAACGCCGCAAAATTGGCCGCCCCCAGCTGGTCGATCAGCTCGAATGGGCCGAAGCTCCACCCGTACCCGAGTCGCATTGCCGAGTCGACGGCGCTCACGCGATCGGCAATTTCTGGCACCAGCGAGGCCGCGTAACTCAATCCCTGCGCCAGCAACGATGCCGCGAAGCGCCCACCCCGGTCATCGAAACCAACGAGCGTCTTGAGCGCATTCTTGCCGCGTGCCGCGGCCAGCGACGCAAGCTGTGGTACGCGTTCGGCTCGATACGTCCCCGTCGCCAGATCGATCACTTCCTTGCGGCGACCTCCAGCGGCATCGGGAACCAGCCGGGTGAAGCCACCACCCTTGCTCTTGCGACCGGTGTTGCCAGCCGCGATCAACGCGTCCATCGGGGCGAACGACATCGGCAGCGCGCGGAACGCATCGCCCGCCGGCAGCGTGGCGTGAAAGCTCTTCATGATGTGTGGCATCAGGTCGAGCCCAACGAGGTCGGTCAGCCCGAAGATGCCCGTTTTCGGCAGGCCCATTGGCTTGCCGCACACTGCATCCGTTTCTTCCACGCTCAGGCCATGCTTGAGCGCCTCGTGCATGGCGCAATACATGAAAAATGTGCCGATGCGGTTGGCGATGAAACCGGGGGTGTCCTTGCAGACCACGACCCCCTTGCCCAGGCGCTCATCACCAAAGGCATGCAGTGCGGCGGTCACGTCAGGGCGTGTCTGTGGACCGCTCACCAGCTCCAGCAGCCGCATGTAGCGCGGCGGATTGAAGAAGTGTGTGATCGCAAAATCGCGGGCGAAGGCGTCGGACTGCCCGGTGATCAGCGCCTGCAGCGGGATCGTCGACGTATTGGACGTGATGATGCTGCCTGGCTTACGGGCCGCATCCAGCTTGTGGTACAGCGGCGTCTTGACTGCGGGATCTTCGAAGACCGCTTCGATGATCCAGTCGACTTCGGCCAGCCCATCGAGATCGTCTTCGACATTGCCTGGTGTGACGAGCGCCATCGCCTCCGCACTCATGAACGGCGGCGGTTGCTGCGTGCGCATCCGGGCCAGCGCACCGGCAGCGAGCACGGTCCGCTCGGTGGCACCGGACGGAACAACGTCGAGCAGGAGGACCGGAATACCCGCGTTTGCAAGCTGCGCGGCGATTCCGCTCCCCATCGTGCCCGCGCCGATGACGGCGGCGCGGCGGATCTCGATGGCCATGGAGGGGTGGCGAGGAGCCAGGAAGTTGAGAAGAAGCAGCCGACCGCGAAGCAGACGCCGGCGTGATGAAAGAATCCTGCCGCGTCGGAGCCCGGTTCGCAACTTGGGACCCGGTCGGGCGGTCCCGTCGGGATGTTGCTGATCCCCTCAGATGACAGGGACGGCCCGGCACAAGAATGGTGTGCTTTACGCCGATGCCTCGACCGGAAACACGAGCATCGGCCAGACGCGGCGCCACATCGACTCGCGGTCGAAGGTGAGCTCCATCGTCAGCGACCAGCGCACGGATTCTGCGCTGTCGTAGTAACTGGGTGGCGCGGACAACGGGATCCGAAACGTCACCATCTGGCGCCAGTCCTCCCCCGCGTCGACCGCTGCACCCGCCAGCACCACCGGCACCGCAACGGTCGCCGCCACTTCGCCTGGCGCCGAGCCGCGCCAGCGCCGCGCCTCGACGACCACGGTCGCGTTGCGCACGACCAGCTTCTTCCGCGCGTGCAACACCGCCCTGAATGTGGCCGGTTCTCCGACCGTGACGATGCTGTCATCCAGCGAAGGTTCCACCCAGCCGACCCGACGCGCTTCCTCGAACTCGGGGCGCAGCGCGCTCATGTCGCGGAACGCAGTGACGCAGGCGACCAGCCCGATGGCAACAAGGATGAGCGCCTCGCCATACACCGTGAAAGCCCCAACGAGTCCGAACGCAATCAGCGCCACACCAAAAAAGGCCGTCAGCAACGAACGCCTGGCGGTGCCCCGCTCCAGGGGAGCCCGCCATTGCTCGCGCACCAATTCCACATATACATGCCCTTTCGGGCCAAGGCGATCAGCATCGTCCAGAGGCATCGGTCGAGAATGGCGACGAACCGTGGTTGACGCAACTGCGGAAAGACTGGCGGGGGCGGTCGCGTGCTATCCTTCGTCTCGGCCACAGGTGTGGCGAGCCGCGGAAGGCGCAGGTGGCCATGACGGCGGCGACATTGGCTGCCGCGGCCAGGTGCCTCACATACGATCAACGAATGTCCCGCTATCCGTCCCTGCTCTCTCCCGTGACACTCGGCGCACTGACACTGCCCAACCGTGTGATCATGGCGCCGATGACCCGCTGCCGTGCAACGCCGGACGGCAGAACTCCACCGAGCTACGGAGAGTACTTCGCGCAGCGATCGAGCGCTGGATTGATGGTGACCGAGGCAACGCTGATTTCACCGCAGGCCGTGGGTTATCCAAACGGACCAGGCATGTGGACCGACGAGCAGGTGCTTGCCTGGTCCGACGTGACGGCCGCCGTGCACGCCGTGGGGGGCGTCATCACCGTGCAACTGACGCATTGCGGGCGGCTGTCGCTGAAGGCGTTCCAGCCCGCGCAGGATCCGCCGGTGTCGTCATCCGCGGTGCGCGCCGACAACACACTGCTCCCTTCCCCGCACGGTACGCGCCAACCAGCCGATGAGCCACGCGCGCTCGAGCTCTCGGAAATTCCGGGGATCGTGACACAGTTTGCACACGCCGCCAGACGCGGCCGCGCCGCCGGTTTCGATGCCATCGAGATTCACGCGGCCCACGGGCATCTGATCGATCAGTTCCTGCGCGACGGCGTCAACCAGCGCCACGACCGATTTGGTGGATCGGCCGAGAATCGGTCGCGATTTCTGCTGCAGGTGACGGAAGCGGTTGCCAAGGAAGTCGGTGCCGATCGGACGGGCGTCCGGCTGTCACCCTCCAGCGATGTGAACGAGATGCACGACGGCAATCCGTTGCTCACGTTCAGTACGGCGCTGCGCGAACTCTCCAAGCTCGACCTCGCCTGGACGCACCTCGCCGACGGCGGCGACACCGACATCACGCACCGGCTGCGCGATGTGTACGGAAAGCCCCTGATGCTGAACGGCGGATTCGACGCCGAATCGGCGAACGACGTCATCAAGCGCGAGTTGGCCGTCGCGGTCAGCTTTGGCGCGCACTACATCGCCAACCCCGATCTGGTCGAACGCTTCGAGGTCGGAGCCGAGCTGAATGTCCCGGACGTGAGTACGTACTACACGGGTGGCGACGTCGGCTTCCTCGACTATCCGGAGATGTCTGGCCGCTGACCCTGCACACTTCCCGCGCCGAGTGGTGGCCGCGCGTCAGCGCATCGGACGCGTGGTACCGAGCGGCTGGCCGTTCGGATGCCATGTCGGCTTCGGACCATTGGCAAGAATGATCATCGCCTGCGCTGCCGCTTCGATCACCCGTGCCATGTGCGCCGGATCGGCATACCGTGCCTCGTCCCGCACGGTGTGATAGTCAGGATGCAGGTTGAAGCTCGACAGCGTATGCGCCGGAATCCCCATCCTCGCAAACGCGATGTTGTCGCTCCGCTCAAAGAAGCGTTGCGACGGTCGCCGATCGGGAACGATCGGGATGCCGCCGTCGCGCAGTTGATCACCGAGCGTGGAACGCTCATAACCCGTGAGCCACGCCTTGCCTGCACCGCCGGCCAGGCTATCGGGACGACCGATCATCTCGACCTCGAGGTTGGCCACCATCTGTGACAGTGGGCGCACCGGATGATCGATGAACCAACGGGTACCAAGCAGACCGACCTCCTCCCCCGTCATCGCTGCAAAGATGATCGTCCGACGCGGTTTCACAGTAGCCTTGGCCAACAGGCGCGCGACCTGCAGCACCGCGATCGTTCCGGCGGCATCATCATCCGCTCCGTTGTTGATCGAGTCGCCGTCGACGGCCTTCGTCATGCCGATGTGATCGTAGTGCGCCGTCATCAGCACGTACTCGTCGCGTAGTGCCGGATCACTCCCCTCGATGTATCCAACCACGTTGGCGCCAGGCAGGCGACGTTCAGGCGGCACCGAGTCATACGCGCCCCAACTCGAGAGCAACTGCGGGCGCTGTCGTGCGCCGGCCGCCACCACGGTTGACGCGAGCGGCACGCGCTGGACAAAACCGCTGTCTCCGGCCGGTTTGAGGCCCGCATCGCGGAACTGTGCGGCTAGCCACCGCGTCGCGCGCCAGCTGCCTGGCGACCCGGTGAGCCGGCCCTCCATGCTATCCGACGCCAGGATCGCCAGATCACGCGCCACATCGCCGTCACGCACCCGCGGCCGATAGCTGCCGGCTGCCGCCGCCGCAGGCGCCGTCGGCACCGCCACAAAGGCCAACCAGTTACCGGTCGGATCGACCGTCACGCGCGAGATGTTCGTCAGCGGCGCAAACTTCAGGTCTGCGGCGACGGTCCATCCCGCCTGACCGCGGGTCCACTGCTGTAGTGTGGTGCCGGTACCGGCGATCATGGTCGTGCTGTCCACCCACGCGTACTCGTCGACTCCTGGGAGCGTCTGGACCAATCGAGTGACCGCACGCGTCGTGAGATCGACTTCTTCGATGTACCAGCCGCTGCCGGCGCGCTGCACGAACGTGACGCGGGACGTTCCAGGAACACGTTTCACACCACGCCCGATGTCACGGGCGATGGTATCGATCCGTCCGCTCACCGTGTCCATCAGCTGCAGCGTCGCCGGTGTTCCAAGCACGAACATCGCCACCTGTGGGCCAACCCACGCGTAGTACCCAACCGGCTTGACGCGGCCAACCAGTCGCTCCGCCGTCCCACCCGCAGTCAACGGCATGCGCCACAGATGTTGCGCGGAATCCCGCTCCACCCGAATCACCGTCAGCGAGTTGCCGTCGGGGGTCACCTGTGCCGAGTACTCACTCTCGGCCGTCACCGTCGCCGGCGTGTGGTCCGATCCATCCAGAGCGTAACGCCAGATATCGGTCTGCACATCGCGTACGCTGTCGCGCAGCAGCGCGTTCGGTGCGCGACGCGTGTAGTACAGCACGCGACCGCGCGCGTCGAAGCTCGGCTGATTGTCGTAGCCGTCGCGTCGGGTGAGGTTGATCGGTGGCTGCACGATGAGTGCCGCATCGCGCTTGGCAATGCGCGAGAGGAACACATCGGTATTCGGTGTCCCGGCGGCTGGTGCAGGGGTTTGCGCCTGCGCCACCGTCAGCGGCAGTGCCAGGACGAGGCTGCGAAAAAGCGTAGTGGAGGTCATGCGCGCAGGGTACGCAGCGGTGCCGGTCCACGCCAGCACCGGAGGCGTAAGCGGCCACGATGTTGCCCGGTGTGGCTGTAACCAACCGCCGGCCGGTGCGAGATTGTGGCATGAAACTTCGCCCGATGTTCTCGGTTGTCGCTGCGGCGTTCGCGCTGGCAGCTTGCAGTCTGCAGGACAAGAAGCCGCGCCTTGCACTGAGTGCCGTCGTCGGGCTCTGGAGCAGCGACTCGATCGCCGGAGCCGGCATCGCGACCACGGTCTATCTGCTCCGCATGAAGCCTGATGGTCTGGCAGAGTTCACCAGTCGGGCCGCAGGCGGGTCGGCAGTGACCGAGCGCGGCACCTGGGATGGCGCCGACTCACTCGTCCGGGTGGTGGTCCGGGGTGAAGGCACCGCCAGCCGGCCAACGTCGCTGTTGCTGGCGATGCGTGGGAAGACCCTCGGACTGGTCCAGTTTGACACGACCGCATGGGGCGCCGCCGGCCTGACGCTCACGCGGCGTTAGCCCTTCCTCTCGACGCACGGGCAGCGCGCCACCGCACGGCGCGCAAGCCTCATGCGCTTGCGCCACGCCACTTTCGGCGGCACCGTCGGAAAACGGCCCGTTCGTTCGAATGGGACGCCCATCCGCCTCGCAGCCGCGCATGACTGCCGCACGCCGCCGCACACGCACCGGTATCCCGCTCGCCGTCATCATCGCAGTTCTCACTGCGATTTTTGCGACTCGGCACCAGCGCGCGCCAGTGCCTTCGCCGCCAGCCGCCGGTTTCCCGACCGCAGCGCCGGCGCGTCCGATGCCGGACCGGAGCTCGGATGCGACGACCGGTGCGCCGAATGCCGGCGTCGCTCCGGATCGGCGTGCGCGAACCAGAACCGCACCCGTCGGATTCACCTCGCGGCAACGGCTCGTCGAACATTTCGAAAAACACGGCGCAGAGTTTCCGGGTCTCAGCATCGAAGCGTATCTCGCGGCGGCGCAAACGCTGCGTGACGCACCGGTTGGCGGGAGCGTGCTGGAGGTGCGGCGCCGCGACGGCGTGGTCTCGCGCTTCGATCGTGCGACCGGGGGATTCCTCGCCTTCAATCGCGATGGCACGATCCGCACATTCTTCCGCCCGAACGATGGCGAGGCGTATTTCCGGCGGCAGGCGTCACGGACACCAGGAGGGGGACCATGACGACGGATCGTGACGCCGTCCAGACCTATCTCACCAGCCGCGGCTGCTCGCAATTGGTGGTGCGACGAGGCCTCAGCGGGCTGCTCGAACATTGGGCCACGATCGTCGCCGCCGTCGAGCGCGGTCGCGATGCCTCGCTCGACGAATGGCTCAACGACATGGATCTCCGTGACATCCTTGCCGGCGCTTTGGCCGCGTCGGGCCCGCGCGAGCGGAGCGCCGCCGCGATCAGGCTCGACGATGCCGACGATCGCTTTCACGGCATCACCGAGCCGTGCCCCTGTCTCTGGGGTGACGACATTGCGCTCACCAACCGCTGGCGACCCGAGTGGCAGTGGTGGTACTTCCGCCGACCGACGGTGCCCGGGCCGACGCTTCGGGAGGATCTGCTGGTCAACGGCCTCCTGCGATCAGACGCCTGAGGCCGCGACAGACGCCGATCACAACGCAGGACCTGAAACCAGGCGGCTTGTCAGTCGTATAGCAAAGTGATATCACTTAGATGTCACTTTCACCCTGGAATCGATCCCATGACTCGTGAGTTCATTCGCCGGGCGGCTCCCGGCCTCCCCGTCCTCTTCGCCATTATCGCAGGCAGCCTCGTCAGCGCTTGGGTGATCTATCTGGGCGCCACTCAACGCTCCTTCGCCCTTGCACTGGGCGGCGCGCTGTTGCTCCTGATCCTGCTGGTGATGGTCGCCGGGCTCTTTACCGTTGAGCCCAACGAAGCCAAGGTGCTGCAGCTTTTCGGCACCTACAAAGGCACCGTCCGGCAGCAGGGGCTGTTCTTCGCCAACCCCTTCTTCACCAAGAAGCAGATCACCCTGCGCGCACGGAACTTCGAAACGGCGCGCCTGAAGGTGAACGACAAGCATTCCAACCCGGTCGAGATCGCGGCCATCGTCGTGTGGCGCGTGATCGACAGCGCCGAAGCGCTGTTCGAAGTGGAGAACGTCGAGACGTACGTCATGACGCAGAGCGAGTCCGCCCTGCGGGCCTTGGCAACGAAGTATCCATACGATGCGCACGCTGAAGGGGAATTCTCACTGTCGGTGAACCCCGATGAAATCGCCACCGAATTGAGCATTCAGCTGACGGAGCGGTTTGCCAAGGCGGGCGTGGAGGTGATCGAAAGCCGAGTGAGCCATCTCGCATATGCACCGGAGATTGCCGGTGTGATGCTGCAGCGCCAGCAGGCCTCGGCGATGATCGCGGCGCGCACGAAGATTGTCGAAGGCGCGGTAGGGATGGTCGACATGGCGCTGGCGATGGTCGAGGAGCGCGGCATGGCAACGCTCGATGCCGATCGTCGCGCGGCGATGGTGAGCAACCTGCTGGTGGTGCTCTGCGGCGAACGCAGCGCACAACCGGTGCTCAATACCGGCACCATCTACCAGTAAGGCTGCCCTCGTGTCGGAAAGGAAGTCGTTCCTGTTACGCGTCGACCCGGCGCTGCTGGAGTCCATGCAGCGCTGGGCGAACGACGATCTGCGCAGCCTGAATGCGCAGATCGAGTTCGTGCTGCGGAGAACGCTGCAGCGGGAGGGGCGCGCGAACAACGCGCCGCCTCAGGCGCCCGTGGCCCCGTCCCTGCCGGCGACCGAGCCCAAAGGCGAAGCGGGCCCATAGGAAGAACGGGCGCCCGCCATGTGCCCCACGGTCGTGCCCCCTGCCCCATTGTGGAACCTCGTGACCTGACGATACTATAAATCAGGTCGCCTACCGCGCTTGCGCAGGAGAAGCAGGGTGTTCAACGCTTCGAACAGCCGACGCCCCGGATTGGGGGCGAAGCTTGGCGCTTTTGTACGCCGCCCTGCCGTCGCTCTGGCCCTGTCGTTCACCGGCACGCCCGTGACGCTACTCGCCCAGTCAGCCGGCGCCGTCGGCGATGGGTTCGCCTTCCGCCGTCCCGTCGTCAGCCTGACCGTCCGCGGCGGCTATGACCGACCCTTGGGTAACGGCGAGATCTTCGACTTCTCACGGAAGAATCTCACGCTCTCCACCGGCGATTTCGCCGCCGCAGGGTATCAGATCGACATCGGTGTTCGCATCTCCGATCGCACTGAGATCGTCGTCACTGGTGGCGATGCGTCACGCACCGCTGGGTCCGAGTTCCGCAATTTCATCGATAACAACGACAAGCCGATCGAGCAGACCACACGACTGCGCCGACTGCCGCTGGCGGTTGGTGTGAAGTACGCGCTCTCCGCTCCCGGCGAGCGCATTGGCAAGTTTGCGTGGATCCCGTCACGCTTCACACCGTGGGTCGGCACCGGCCTCGGCGCGATGCAATACTCGTTTACGCAGAACGGCGATTTTGTCGACTTTCAGACACTCAACGTCTTTCGCGACGAGTTGTCGTCGACCGGCTGGGCACCCATGGGCTACGCACATCTCGGGCTGGATGTCCGCCTGACCACCCGGATGTCACTCACGGGTGATCTTCGGTACACGGCCGCACGCGGCACACTCGCGCGCGACGGATCATTCGACGGCTTTGGAAAGATCGACCTGTCGGGCACTGCTGCCACGATGGGCTTCACGCTGCGGCTGTAGGAGACCGATTCATGTCACATACATCGAAGGGCGCGATACTGGTCGCCAGCGCGTTGCTCAGCTGCTCTGCCGCGCTGGCGCAGCGTGATGCCACCGTGCGCATCGACCCGCGGTGGCGCGCATTTCTTGGCTGCTGGTCCACCAGTGCCGCTGGCGCGCCGGGTCCTGATATCTGCGTGGTGCCGACACGCGATCGCAACACGGTCGAGCTGGTGACGGTGATCGGCGATTCGATCACGCCGGCCACGACGGTGACGGCCAGCGGCGAACGTGTTTCGCGCACGAAGGACGGCTGCACCGGCTGGGATCTCGCGCGTTGGTCCGAGGACGACCGCCGACTCTACATGGAGTCCGAATACACCTGCGGTGGAGGCGCTCCGCAGAAAGTGACCGGCATGCTCTCGCACCAGGGCGACAGCTTCTCGCAGATCGAAGGAGTCAAGACGCGCAGTCGCACGGCGGTGCGTGTGGTCCGCTTCGATCTGGTCTCTGATTCCGTTGGTCTGCCCGCCGAAATCCTCGCGCGACTGCCGCACGGCAGTAACGCACAAGCCTGGGCATCCCGCGTCGAGGCGTCGGCCGAGGTGACGTCTGCCGAGGTGCGCGATGCATCGAACGCGGTCGGCGCTGCAGTCACCGAAGCCTGGTTGGCGGAGCGCGGTCAGAAGTTCGCGATCAACGCGCGTGAGTTGCGGAACCTGCGTGATGCAAACGTTCCGACCAGCGTCATCGACATGATGGTGGCGGTCTCGAACCCTGACGTTTTCGCCGTGCGGCAAAACGGCCAGCCTGGCACGCTGACGTCGCAGCGCACGCGGCGGGGGCTTTCGGCAACGGAAGAAATGGCGTTGGCGCAGGCTGGCTTCCGCGGACGATTCGGCGGAATGCCGATTGGTTATGACCCGTTCTTCGGCTTTGGCAATGCCTATTTCCCCTACTGGGGCTTCTCGCAGTTTGGCGGTTACGGCGGCGGGTTCAACCGATTTGGCCAATTTGGTGGTGGCTGGTTCAACCCCTATGGCTTCAACGGCTTTCAGAATGGCGGCGGCTGGTTCGGCGGGGGGAACGGGCCCTACGTGATCATTCCTGCGCCGCCGGTGGAACCAGTGAATCGCGGTCGCGCCGTCAACGGATTGGGTTATACGCAGGGCGGCAACTCGGGCGGCGATCGGAGCGCCGGTCCGACACCATCGGTGCAGTCTGGAGGCGGCTACAACTCCGGTGGCAGCGGTGGCGGTGGCTCGAGCAGCGGTGGAGCGGCGAGCAACGGCGGCGGTGAGCAGCGGACGGCAAAACCGCGTCCGTAGGTCATTCCGACACTTCATCGGTCGCGGGTGTAATCGGTCGGTGCGTCAACCGGTCGCGGGTTGCATCGGTCGCTGGTTACAGCCTTCGCGTGAGAACGCCATGCAGCTTTTCCGAATCCCTGTTTTCGTAGCACTCGGAGCATCTATCGTGATGGCGGTGCCCGCGCCGGCACAGTCGACACCCGCGAATCAGGCGCCCGTCGTACGGTGGAGCCCATTTCTCGGTTGCTGGTCCACGTCGTCGGCCGGCGTCATTGGCCCGATGGTGTGCATCGTACCGGCAGACTCGGCGGAGCAGGTCGACTTTCTGACCGTCAGCGGCGACTCGGTGGTGTCTCGCATGAGAGTCGATGCCTCGGGACAGGAAAAGATGTACTCGCGTAGTCGCTGCGTCGGCATCGAGACTGGCCGGTGGTCAACCGATGGCCGTCGACTGCTGATGCACGCCGACTATGTCTGCGAGAAGGGAGCTGATCGCCGGTCGGATGCACTGCTCGACTTCTCGCGCAGCGATGCGTTCTCGTACATCGAGACCGATCTCACCTCGGGGCGCAAGCCATCGCCGGTCGTGAGCTTCATCGTGCAGCTCGACACCACGCTGTTTCCGGCTGAGGTGCGGCAACGGCTGCCAAGCTATCGCCCGCTCAGTTTCGACGCGGCGGACCTCGAGCGCGAGTCGGCCATCTCGACTCCGGCGATCTTCGAGGTGGCCGCAGCGCTTGATCGCGCGCTGGTCGTGGCCTGGCTGGCCGACCGCGGAGAGTCAGGCATGCTCGCAGCATCCCCACTGTCCGCCGTCACCGCGACGGAGATCCGCTGGCGTCGACATGACGAGCTTCGCCGCCTGCGGCGGCAGCAGGGAGTCCCAACGCTGCTGATTCTATCGCGGCCGTTTTATGATTCAGGAGACCCTTACCCTGAAAACCTGAGCGTGCCTAAGGGCTTCGCGTGGCCAACGAATTATCTCGTCACACCGGCGATGGTCGGCTTCGGGCTGCCGTACTTTGGCTATCAGGGCGGCTTCCCGTGGGGCGGCTGGTCGCGATAGCGCGCGCCGGCTCCGTCGCCTTCCGATCCCGGTGATCCGCGAGAGTGACGGTGCCAGGGCTACCATCACTGTGCCACCCTCAGTTCGAAGCGTCGGCTGGGCGAGAGCCCGGCCGGCGCTTCCTGCAATCGTGCCTCCGTCGCAGGCCCGATTGCTGCACTGCCTAGGTTGCCTTGTGCCTCGCCAACCGGCGCGTGGGCTCAACCCGTCCTTCGTCCTCAGTGCATGTCGTCATTCAGCAGTTTTCTGGAACTCGGTCTGCGTCACATCCTCACCCTCGAGGCCGCTGACCACCTGCTGTTTCTCGCGACCTTGATCCTCGCACACGAGCTCGGCAAGTGGCGCCCGGTGCTCATTCTGGTCACGGCGTTCACGATCGGGCACTCGCTCACCCTCGCGCTCGCTACGCTGAACGTCGTGCAGGTCAACGCCAAGGCGGTCGAGGCGTTGATCCCGGCCACGATCATCGTCACCAGCGTGGTGAATCTCTGGAGCTGGCGCCAGGGTCGACGCGCCAACGATCCACCCGCCGTGGCAACCGGCCAGCTCTGGCCACGCTACGCCATGGCGCTGGTGTTCGGCCTCATTCACGGGCTCGGTTTCTCGTCGGTGCTGCGCGGGCTCCTCGGCACCGAGGAGTCGCTGTTGGTGCCACTGCTGGCCTTCAACGTCGGCATCGAACTGGCGCAGATCATCGTGCTCGGCATTCTCGCTGTGGTCGGGGCGGTGTTGACCTGGCGGCTCTTCGACCGGCGAGGGTATGTGCTGGTTGCCAGCGGCATCACATTCGGCTGCGCGACACAGATGCTGCTGGCCAGGGTCTGATTCGTCAGCCGGACCCGGTTGACACATGGCCCGGCGTCCGGCGAGCGGATTCTGTATCCGAGTTGAGTAATCCGCGTTTGGTGATCCGGGTTCGGTGCCACGGCCGACGGCCCGCATCCCGCGAGACGGCTCGGGCGCGTCGGCTTGGGATGCCGACCCGATCCGGCCGGCGACCGCGCGTCGTACGAAGTCGGTGAAACTGCGCCCCGCGCCGGAACTTCGCTCCGTGATGGCCGTAGATTCCCCGACGCACGACACACCCTCAGACCGCTTCTCTCATGTCTTCCCCGTTCGTCTGGCGCCGCTCGCTTGCGACGCTTGCATTCGTCGCGATCGCACCCCTCGGCGCACAGCAGTGGCTGCACCCCGATACCGTCGGCCGCACCAATCAGTCGATGTTCCGTGTGCTCGATCAGTGGCCTGCCCCAAACGAGACGCGCAGCGCCAATGGCAAGCCTGGGCCGAAGTACTGGCAGCAGCGGGTGGACTATGTCATCCGCGTAGGCCTCGACACCATCACGCACACGGTCACCGGTAGTGAGCGGGTGACGTACCGCAACAACTCGCCGGATGCGCTCGGCTACGTCTGGTTCCAGCTCGACCAGAACATCGACAACCCGAATGTGAGCGAAGCGATGATCGGCGCGACTGCGCTGCCGAAGAACATTTCCGCGCGCGCGGCCGAGTTCATCAACGCACGGCTGGACACCAAGGGATACAGCATCACGCGGGTGCAACTGGTGTCGAAGAGTGGTCAGAAGACCGACGCCACCTACGTGCTGCAGGGGACGCAGATGAAGGTGCCCCTGTCGTCACCACTGGTCAGCGGCGGTGCGCAGGACATCGAGATCGACTGGAGCTACGTGATGCCCGAGTCGTTCGCGAGCCGCAATGGCCGCGGCGCACGCGAGAAGTTGAAGGACGGCTGGGAATACCTCGCGGCACAGTGGTTCCCACGCGCGGCGGTGTACGACGATGTCGTCGGCTGGCAGAACGATCAGTTCTTTGGTCAGGGTGAGTTCTACCTGAACTTCGGCAACTATGATGTCAGCATCACGGTACCGCACAACCATATCGTGCAGAGCACCGGCGTCCTGACGAACCCGACCGAGGTGTTGACCGCCACGCAGCGCGAGCGCCTGACGCGCGCGATGACGTCGGAGAATCAGGTCTACATCATCACCAAGGAAGAGGCCAACACGTCGGCGACACGACCGGCGGGGACGCAGCCGTTCACCTGGCGCTTCAAGGCGGAGAACGTCCGTGACTTTGCCTGGGCCTCGTCGGCCGGTTTCATCTGGGACGCTGCCGGCTACCGCTATTCCCCGACCGCCAAGCCGATCGAAATGCATTCGTTGTACCCGCGCGAAGCGCTCGGCGTCTGGGACTCGCTGAGCACCAAGGCCATTGCGCAGACAATGCGTTCGTACGGCAAGCTGGCGTTCGAGTACCCATACCCCAAGGCCAGCAATATCCACGGCATCGTTGGGGGAATGGAGTATCCTATGATCGCGTTCTGCGGCGCACGTCCGCCGGCGA
>JBBQRH010000040.1:0-36020 GCA_038215035.1 Gemmatimonadales bacterium
ATGATGCGCAGAATCTCGAGCGTCAGCAGATCGACGGCGACCAGCACCAGGACGCGCAGGACGCTGCGCCAGACATGGCGCCAGACGGCATGTGGCGCGCGGGCGTGCAACATGTCCGGAAGCGGAACACCGGCATAACCGGAATTCTCGTCCGTCCGAATCACGGGGGCCGGGTCGGTGAGGCGCCGCCGCGGCCGCGACCGTGAGAATGGTGGCGGATGGGGCGTCATGACGCGGTCAGAGCCAAGGGCTCGGTCGGGCGGAACACTCGTCGGATCAGCGGCTCGCGGGGGGACTCCAGCGGCGGATGCCGACCAGAGGCGCTGCGTACGAATACTGAGAAGCTAGGTGGATTTGGCGACTGGCGGCACTGGGGAGTGGCATGTGGTGGTATCGGCTCTGGTCTGGAGCTCGGTTACCGAACTCGAGGGCGAAACCGGAATTCAATCGAGAGGTTCCGCTTGTCGATCTGGAGTTCTTCGTTGTCGAAGCACAAGCCGAGGGCCTGCCAATAAACGTTGAGGCGGTTTTGGGTGGTGACGGTGGCTTCGAACCAGCCGGCGGGTGTGCGCGCGGATCCGCGAGCCCCGAGGGCGAGGCTCACGTCGTGCTTGCAGAGGCCGTTGCCGTTAGGGCGCGGAATTGTGTAGAAAGAGTCGTCATCCCACTTGATGCGGTAGGCGAAGAGTCCAAGGGATTTCGTGGGGCTGGCGAAGTCGAGGCCGAGGCGTTGGGTGACGCTGCCCGGGCCAATCATGGCGCCGAGGACCTGGCCTTTCTGTGTGAAGCCCCCCTGTACGGCCCGGCTGGTATACCACGATCCGGTTGGTCGCTCGCGGTAGGTCGAGCTCTGGTTGGTTCGAGAGTACTCAGCGCCGAGCCGCCACGTCCATTGATTCCACCTCATCGGCTCGACGTGCTGGAGGCCGAGGGTCAGCGCCTGAGTGTGATCTGGTGACTCGACGAAGTCGCGCAGGCCGCTTGGGAGTTCGGCGCGAGCCCACTCCAACCAGATCTCGGTGCCATCATCGGGAAGCCGCAAGTTTGCAAAGAGGCTGAAGAGTTGGTCCCGGCCAGCGTTCTGCGTCTTGTCGGAGTACGGCAGCGCATTCGGTGTACCGACTGGCAGGAGCGGATCGAGCAGATGTGTCAACCATCGATTCCCGAGCATCGGAGAGGCGACGAGGCGCGCGATTCCGAGGGAGAGGCCCTTCTCAAAACTCGGGCGCCAGACGACGGAGAGTCCGGCGAGCGTCCGGGTCGAATCCTCCTTCTGCCTGAAGAAGAAGGGAGAGAATGACAGACCGCCGAGGAAGTACCGAATATCGATTTCACCTGCCGCGCGAATCGGGCTCGACGTCCGAAGGTATGCACGTGGCGAGCCCGCGGCTTGTGAGCTGAGCAACAGCGCGTTGTGTTGTCCCGGTCCCCACCATTCTGCTTCGGTTGTGTAACCGACCTCGACACGAGGCGTGCGGAACCAGAGCGCGAGCGCTCCCGGGTCAACGCGTCGGATGGCGGTGTTGCCGAATCGACGCGGCACGTCGAGCGACCGCGGAACGTAGTGATAGGGTGACGCCCAAGGGCTGTAATCCGGTCGGAGCGGCGGGACGAACTGCGGATTGTCTGGGAGATCGAAGTTCGCGTTCTCCGCATACCAATAGGTTGGCGCGATTATCGCGCCCCATCTGGCGTTGCGGCCGCAGATGGCAGCGCCGCCGGTGATGCTGTACGAGAGCCCTTTGCCTGCCCACATCGGCCCGTCATTGGCGGGGAGCGGGAATGCCTGCTGGGAGGTGACGAGTAGTTCCGGGAGGACCGCAGCAATGCGAATTGGCCTGTCGCTGCTGTCGGCGAGCATGCGTGCCTTGGCCGCGTCGGTCGCCGTCCGAGTGAGCGACCATGCGGAGCCAGATCGGATTCCACGTGCGCGCGCGTTCTCCTCGACCAAGCCGCCAGGGAGCGAGGTGGTCACGGCCCCTCCTGCACATTGCGCCGATGAGGGCACAACCTGCGCGGTGAGTGACGCAGCAAACAGCGGCAGTGCGATCAGGGCGGAGAAATTTCTGTGCATGAAGATATTTCGCTAATATACAATCATGAATCGGTCATCACGATGGGGGTGTCTCGCAATCTGCCTCGCCCTGTACACGGTTCCGCACCCTGCGCGGGCGCAATGGCAAGCGAATATGGGTCCTGCTGGCGCGGCGCTCGGCGCAGTCGCGGGTGGCGACGTGGAGCGATATTTCCGCGCCCTCGCGCTGTCGGGCGTCATCGGACCGTTGCCGTGGGGGGCGCGTCCGTTCGGTTCGGACGATCTGATCACGTTCCTGAGCGACAGCGGCGTTCGAGCGCATCCATGGGCCACTCCCTTGCGGAAAACGCTCGATCGACGAGCGCGGCTGGGCGTGTCGGCAATGCTGAGCGCGAACAGCGGCTTCCCGTGGGGATCGAACGACGGTGCGATGTGGCAGGGACGCGGGTTGAATGGCGCCGTCGGTGCCGCAGCGACATTCCGGTGGCACAATCTGACCGTCGTCGCGGCGCCACTCGCCTTCATCGCACAGAACGCGTCATTTCCGCAGCTGCCGCAAACCGCGACCAGTGTATCGACGTTCGCCGATCCGCTGTTTCCAGGGAACATCGACCTTCCGCAGCGAATGGGCGCGGGGATGTACGCACGCCTCGATGCGGGAGAAAGCTCGATTCGCCTCCACGCGGGACCGGCGGTCATCGGAATCAGCTCCGCCAGTGAAGGATGGGGCACCGGCGAGTCGTTTCCGGGAGTTCTTGGTCCGAACGCCGGTGGCTTCCCGCACTTTTTTGCCGGCACGCGGGGCCGCGGCGCACATGTGCCATTCGTCGGCTATGCGACCGCGCGATACATCCTTGGAACGCTTCAGCAAACCAAATGGTCACCGGTCCAGGGCAGCGACATCTACGTGAGCCCTCAGGAATCAGGTACGCTGCGCACCGCCTCAGGCCTCACGCTGACCGTGCGGCCCGATCGCCTTCCGAACCTCGAAGTTGGTGCAAGCAGGTTCTTCCATAGTCCGTATCGTGATGCGTCCAGGCGCTGGAACGCATGGTCGAAGCCATTCGAAGGAATCTTCAAGGAGGACTTTGCGAATCGTAATCCCGAGAGCGCAGATCCGTCCGGTGACGTCGACAACCAACTTGCATCCTTCTTCGCGCGGTGGGTTTTCCCTTCGCGCGGCGTGGAAGCGAGCTTCGAACTCCTGCGCGAGGACCACAACTGGGACTCGCGCGATCTGGCGCAGGAACCCGAGAACAACAGCGCTGCCCTCGCCTCAATCCGCGTCACGACACATAGCTCGAGCACGACGCTCGCGGTCTTGACCTTGGAGTACTTCGATGGCGATGTTCGACCCATCGCTCAGGCGCGGGCGCAGGGCTATCTGTACATCAGCGGCGGCCTGCTCCAAGGGCACACACAGCGAGGACAACTGCTTGGCTCCCCGATTGGCGCGGGAGCCGTCGCCGGTGCACACGCGTCATGGGAGCGTTTTTCCGCGGACAGGTCGATCCGATTCAATCTGCAACGGTGGCGTACTCGCTCGCTGCGAACTCAGGACAATCAGGGCCTCTTCCTCGGCGCGGAGAGTGCGGTACCGAGGAGCCACGACTGGATCATCGACGGCAGTGCGGCGCTGACAGAGTCACACCGAAGCGGTACACGAACACTCGAGGGCGGACTGGCGTGGGCCGGCCGGTTCAACCTGGATGCCAGCCGACTGAATTTGTATGCGCGCGCGAGCTGGAGCCTGTTCTGACGCGCGTGACGCGCAACGCTGCGATACGATCAGTCCAGCGTGCGATCCCTCCGACCGTCAATGCGAGACGTTCCGTCCCGAGATCGCGCGGACGACGGTCAGAATGATAATCCGGCAATCGAGCATGAGACTTCGCGTGTGCAGGTACTCGATGTCAAGACGAACCTTCTCGGGAATTGCGAGCTCGTCACGGCCATTGATCTGCGCCCAGCCCGTCAGGCCCGGTGTGAGTGCATCGACGCCGGCCTCCGTTCGGAGGGCGATCAGATCAACCTGGTTGAAGAGCGCCGGCCTCGGACCCACGACGCTCATATCACCAATCAGGATGCTCCAAAGCTGCGGCAATTCATCGAGACTGCTGCGACGCAGCGCCGCGCCCACAGGCGTCAGCCACGCGGCGGGATTCTGCAGGAGATGCGTGGCAACGGCTGGCGTCTCGACTCGCATCGTTCGAAACTTGGGCATACGAAAGAGTCGGTTCTCACGCCCCACGCGGTCTGACCAATAGAGAATCGGGCCACGAGATGTGAATCGGACGACGAGTGCGACGACCACCAACGCCGGCGCCGCCACGATGCCAGCACAGAGCGCGAGGAAGACATCGAAGACACGCTTCATTGCTGCCTCCGGCTCGCTACAATACCGGCAACCGCACGCCTCAGCCCCTCATCGACCGACACTGGGGGCCTCCACGCGAGTCGTTCCTGTGCATGCGCGATGCTGCACTGCAGATTGCCGCCAAGTCGCTGCCACAAATCGCGTCTGCCCAGCACGCGCGCGGCCGCCTCGAGCACTACTGCCGGGATCGGGACCAGTCGACCCGAGATCCCAAGTGCGGTCGCAGTTCGCCGGAGCAGCTCAGTGGTCGAGAGGTCTTCGCCGTCGCCGGCGAGGAACGTCTCAGATGCGGCCGCCGGGTGCGTCAGAGTCGTGATGATCAGGTCGAGCAGATTGTCGAGCGCAACGAATGTGCGCCGATTGGCGGTGACGCGGCCGAACGGGAGCGGAATGCCTCGGGCGAGGTATCGTGTCATGCTCAGAAAATTCGCCTTGACGCCAGGACCGTAAACCAACGGCGGACGAATGATGACGAGTTCAAGCGCACTGCCTGACACGAGCGCCCGCAATTGCTGCTCGGCGAGGGCTTTCGAGGCACCATACGGCTCTACCGGCGCTGGCGTGTCGTGCTCAGTGAACGGAACGCCCGGCTCGGTACGCTCACCATTGACCTTAATAGAGCTGAGATACACGAATCGCGACACTCCGGAATCAATCGCCTGTCGCGCGAGGCGCACCGAGCCAGCCACGTTGGCGATCCGAAATGCCGCTGCAGGATCTTGCGATACTTCCGACATAACGTGGACGCGCGCGGCGCAGTGCACGACCGCGTCACAACCGACGAGTGCGTCCGTCCAATCCGTCCCCGCGCCCAGATCGCCGACGCGCACCACTCGGACACCGACTGGTAGTGAGGCGGCCCCACGGACGGCGGCGGTCACGGCATAGCCGCGAGCCAGCAGCTCGGAAACCAGCGCCTTGCCAACGAAACCGGTGGCACCCGTGACGAGGACTCGCGAAATTCTCATGCGCGCGCCGGGATCGTCCCGGTCTGCAGGTCGGTGATCCAGCGCTCGAGCTGTGCCAGCAATCGACCGCGATCGAACTCGCGCTCGGCATACGCGCACGCTCGCTTGCCCATCAACGTTCGCTCCGTGATGCTCATCGCCGCCAGATCCGCGATCCTCGCCGCCAGCGCCCGGCCGTCGCCCGCCGCGCAGGTGAGACCGGCGCCAGCGTCATCGATCACACGAGCACCCTCTCCATCGAGCATGCCGACCACGGGCAGACCGGACGCGAGATATGATTGGAGCTTACCCGGAATCGTGAGTGCGAAAACCGGATCACGCTTGAGTGTCACGAGCAACGCACTGGCGGCGCGGAAGAACGCGGGCATTCGCTCGAGCGGATACCGACCGAGCATGTGCACGCAATGCGACAAGTCGCGCTTCGCGATCTCACTCCGCACCCAGTCCGCCGCACGACCGTCGCCGACGATCAGCCACCGGATGTCGTCCCGCTCCCGCAACTGCTCGGCCGCGTCAAGAATCGATGGAAAGTCCTGCGCATCCCCGATGTTACCAGCGAAGAGCACATTGAATGTCGTCGCGAACGGCGCCACCTCCGGGGCCATCGGGACAGGCGCGTCACCGCCAGTGAACACCGATTCCGCCCACTGTGGAAAGTACCGGAAACGTCGCGCGTCTCCGCCGTACTTCGTGACACTTGCCTCAAACGCCTGCGACTGGCCAAGTACGAGGTCACACCGTCGATAAATGAACGCGACCAATCGACCGATCAGCCGCAACAATCGCGGTGACCGCACGACGCCGATGGCGAGCAAGGTCTCAGGCCACAGATCGAGGGTCCAGAGCAGAACCGGCGCCCCGGTCATCCGACCCACCAGGATGGCCGGCAGGCAGGCGGTGATGGGTGACGGTTGATACACAACCACGGCATCGAACGTGCGACCGCGCAGTTGCCAAGCGCCACTGGTCGCCGCTGTGACGACAAAGCTTGCGTAGTTGAGCATCAGCCGGACTGCGCCGCGCCCACGAGGAATCAGGGCAACGCGCAGAATCTCTGCACCGTGATACTCGCTGAACGCGCCGGCATTCGCCTTGAACTGCGGGAAGACCACCCCATCAGGATAGTTCGGACGACCGGTCAGCACCGTGACCGAGTGGCCACGCTCAACGAGCGCCGCGACGAGATCGTTGACCCGAAAGTTTTCCGGCCAGAAGTATTGACTGAAAACGAGGAGACGCACGATGCGATATCAGTCGGCTCGACGCCAGACCACGCGCTGGACGTAGTCCACGTAGCTATGGATGATGCGTACAACCTTCTCCGAGACGTTCGGCGCGGTGTAGTCCGATACGGGCCGTAATGTGCGATCATCCCCACGGGCCTGCGTCGCCAGAATGGCGAGGGCCTGATGCACACGCTCAACCTCGAGGCCGACCATCATCACCGACGCCTCCTCCATCGCCTCCGGCCGCTCGTGCGCCTCGCGCAGATTCAAGGCGGGAAAGTTGAGGATGGACGACTCCTCGGAAATTGTTCCGCTGTCGGAGAGCACCGCCAGCGCAGACCGTTGCAGCGCAACGTAATCCGTGAAACCAAGCGGCTTGAGCAGGTGGACGTTTCGGTGAAACACGGTGCCAGTTGACTCCACCCGCTTCCGCGTCCGCGGATGCGCCGACACAATCAGCGGCCGATCGTAGGTCTCCGCGACTGAATTCAGGATCGACACCAACTTTCCGAACGCCCGCTCGTCCTCGACGTTCTCTTCGCGGTGGACACTGACGACGAAGTATTCGTGCGGCGTCAGCGACATCCGTTGAAGCACCGATGAGGCCTCGATCCCGTCCCGATAATGCGACAGAACCTCGAACATCGGGCTTCCCGTCTTGATCACGAGATCGGGTGGTAGCCCCTCGCGCAACAGATAGGACCGAGCAATGTCGCTGTATGTCAGGTTCACGTCCGCAGTGTGATCAACGATCCGACGATTCGTCTCCTCCGGAACGCGCTGATCGAAGCATCGATTCCCCGCCTCCATGTGGAAGATCGGGATCCGGCGCCGCTTGGCCGGAATGACCGCCAGACAACTGTTCGTGTCGCCAAGGACCAACATCGCATCTGGCTTCACACTCGCGAGTACGGCATCGACGGCGATGATCACCTTCCCGATCGTCTCGGCCGCAGATCCTCCCGCAGACTCGAGAAAGTGATCAGGCTTCCGCACCGCGAGATCCTCGAAGAAGATCTGATTCAATTCATAGTCATAATTCTGGCCCGTGTGCACGATCACGTGCTCGCAGACATCGTCCAGACGGGCCATCACACGGGACAGTCGAATGATCTCGGGCCGCGTGCCGACGACCGTCACAACCTTCAGCTTCTTCATTCGGCGACCTTGGCAGCGATCGTGTCTGGCAGCTGCGGATCGAAGCGTTCATTGGCCCACAACAGGACGAACATCTCGTCGCTCCCGATATTGGTGATGTCATGCACCCAGCCCGGCACCGTCTCGACCACCCGAGCCTCCGCACCCTCGACGACCAGGTCGAAACGCTCCCCGGTGATGACGTGCCGGAACCCGAACCTGGCCGTACCCTTGACCACGAGAAATTTCTCGGTCTTAGTGTGATGGTAGTGCCCGCCGCGCGTGACCCCGGGATGCGCAGAGAAGAACGACAATTGCCCGGAATCCTTCGTCCGCACCAACTCGGCAAACACGCCTCGCGGGTCCTCGTGCTTCGTCAGGCGGTAGGAGAAGGCGTCCGGAGGGATGTAGCTGACAAACGTCGCGTAGAGGGCGCGCAGGAAGCCGGTGCCGACACGTTCCATCTCGAGCGTCTCCCGGCTCGCCGCGAAGCTGCCAATCAGATCCGACAGCATGCCGACCGTCGTATCGTGTACCGGTCCAACCTCAACCAGCCCGCTCGCGACGACGCCATCGCGCACATACCCAAGAATCTGCGCCACGACATCGTCAATGTGCACCAGGCGCAGCGCCGACTCAGGGTCGACAACCGAGATCGGCAGTCCACGCGCAATGTTGTGGCAGAATGTTGCCACGACGGAGTTGTAGTTGGGCCGACACCACTTGCCGAACACGTTCACCAGGCGAAGAATCGCGACGCCGGCGCCCGTCCGCACTCCATAGGCTTCCACCGCCTGCTCGCCAGCCCGTTTCGATCGGCCGTACGCATTGTCGAGCACGGCTTGTATGGATGACGCATAGACGAGAGGAATGGCGCGACCGCTCGCCTCGAGTTCGTCGCAGATCGCCGCAGTGAGATCTGCGTTGCCGGTGGCGAATTCAGCGACGTCCCTGGGACGATTGACGCCGGCCAGATGCACCACCAGATCCGCCGACGCGAGGGCCGCGCGCCGACTCTCCCGACTCGTGTCACGGGTCACCGACACAACGCCGGCCAACCCGCGCTCCTCGATCTGTAGTCGAAGGTTCTGACCGATGAAGCCGTTCGCCCCGATGATGACGACCTGCATCACCGTCAATACTCCGCGGTGGCAGATTCGCCGCGCCTGACGCGTGCGATGAACTCCAGGCGCGAAAGCAACGCCGCCATGCCAGTCGCGTCGAGTTGCTCGGTATTGTGCGAATTGTACTCGCCTGACAGAGTGATCCGACGCTCACCCTGCTCCACATACTTTGCGTAGTTCAGGTCCCGACCATCGGGCTGAATGCGGAAGTAGTCGCCCAGATCCACAGCCGACGCCATCTCCTCACGGCTGAGCAACGTTTCGTACAGTTTTTCGCCATGGCGGGTACCGATCTCGCGGACGCTGTGGCCTTCGTGCCCGAGCACGGTCAGCAGCGCCTGAATCAACACCTTGACGGTTGCGGCCGGCGCCTTCTGGACGAAGATGTCACCGCTCGTCGCGTGCGCAAACGCATACATCACGAGCTCGACCGCATCGTCGAGTGTCATCATGAAGCGCGTCATCTCTGGATCGGTCACGGTGATCTCATGACCAGCGCGGATCTGATCGACGAAAAGCGGAATGACGGAGCCACGGGATGCCATCACATTTCCATATCGCGTGCCGCAGATGACCGTGTTGGCGGTATTGCGAGATGCGGCGACCATCACCTTTTCCATCATCGCCTTTGAAATGCCCATCGCATTAATGGGATAGACCGCCTTGTCGGTACTCAGGCACACGAGCCTCCGGACGCGCGCTGCGACGGCTGCCTCGATGACGTTCTCCGTCCCCAGAACATTGGTTCGCACTGCCTCCATCGGATGGAACTCGCACGACGGAACCTGTTTCAGCGCCGCGGCATGGAAGCAGTAGTCGACACCATGGAATGCGGCGGCCAGACTCCGCTGATCGCGCACGTCGCCCAGATAGAACTTGAGCTTACGACTGGAATAGCGCTTACGCATGTCATCCTGCTTCTTCTCGTCGCGGCTGAAGATACGAATCTCGGAGACATCGGATTCGAGGAAGCGCCGCAGGACGGCGTGCCCGAACGAGCCGGTGCCGCCCGTGATGAGGAGGGTGCCCGTCAGGGCGTCGTCTGTCGGTGCCATAGTCGGCTCAGGAGGAGCGTGGAAGCGCCGCGCGGATGATTTCCTCCTTCTGCGCATGCCCTGGGTAGTTGATCAGCACAGCCTTGTAGGCGCCCTTGAAAACGAACAGACTGCCGGCGGCAGCGCCAACCACGCCGCAGCGCCCGATCAGTTGCGTGATGTCCGCCAGAGAGCCCGCACCGCCGAGGATCGACAGCGGTAGCCGCGTGGCGGTGCGCAACCGCGCAGCGAGTTCGAGATCGTACCCCTTCATCACGCCGTCGTGGTCGATCGAGTTGACGAGAATCTCGCCCGCACCAAGCAGCTCTGCGTCGCGGGCGGCAGTGGCCGGATCGAGCGAGGTATTACGCGTTCCATTGTGGGTGAAGACCTGATAGTGCCCCGCCTTGGTCCTCCGCACATCCAGGACGACGACGACGCTCTGACTGCCGATCTCGCGTGCAGTCGCCGCAATCAACTCCGGGTTCATCGACGCCGCAGCACCAAGCGCGATCTTCTCGACGCCCAGCCCAATGATGCGCTTGACCTGCTCGACGGTAGTGATTCCCCCCCCGTAGCACAGCGGCATCCGACACTCGCTCGCAAACTGTGAGATCAGGCGCTCATTCGGCGCCCGCCCCTCGACCGTCGCATCGATGTCGAGCACGATCAGTTCGTCGGCTTCCTTCTCGTTGAAAATCTTGACGGCGTTGATCGGGTCACCGACGTACTTCGGTGCCTCGAAACGTACGGTCTTCACCAGGCCGCCGTCGCTGATCAGCAGGCAGGGCGTGATCCGCGGTCGCAGCATCCTAGAGCTCCGCGAAGTTCTGGAGCAGCCGCGTCCCGAAGTGATGACTCTTCTCAGGATGGAACTGGACTCCGTAAATGTTCTTGTGCCGCACTGCGCATGAAAAATCACACCCATAACTGGAGACGGCCAGCACGTCGTCAGCCTGTACGCACTCGAAGAAGTAGGAGTGAAGAAAGTAAAAGCGGCTGTCACTCTCAAGCTGCGCGAAGATCGGATCGGGCGAGACCGGTGCGACATCGTTCCAGCCCATGTGCGGCATCGGCAACCCGACCGTCGCTTCCTCATTTGCGAACGATCGCACGCGTCCCGCAATCCAGCCCAGGCCCGCCCTCGTCCCTTCGTCGCTGGTTGACGCCAGTATCTGCATGCCGACGCAGACACCCAAGATCGGCACCTCGCCACCGAGCACCATGGCGTCTAGCTCGGGACGCATTCCGGAGGCATCGAGTCGTTCCATCGCATGATCGAAATGCCCAACGCCAGGCAGAATGATCTTCGTCGCATCGCGCAGGCTCGAAGCATCGGTCACCGCACGGGCCTCGATGTTCAGTCGCTTGTACACATTGAGGAACGCCCGAATGTTGCCTAACCCATAGTCCACGATCGTGATCATCGAATGATCGCCCGCTGTACCCCGAGCGCGCGGAGGACATTCGTGCCCAGCTCGATCAGGCCCATACTGTTCGGATAGTCGCGATACGTCTTGTTCGGACCCGCCATGATCTCGCGCAGCGCATCGACGGACAGGTCGAGCTTCGTCGCGATGTACTCGAAATCCTCGGCAATCGTCTCGTCGTCATAGGCACGCTGCGCGATCCGCTGCAGCGCTTCCGCACGTGAGAGTTGCTGCGTCAGGATCAGGCTCGAGAAGTGGGCGCGCCGCTTGTCAAAACCGAACTTGGTCGGCAACCAGTAGCCTTCGTAGAATCGCGTGAACCGCGACTCATAGTGCTTGTGAGCATATCGTTGCCATCCATAGCGGTCGACCAGCAACTGCATGGCCTCCTCCTTGATGAACGGCACGCAATTGAGCGGTTTCACCACCTGCACACCCTTGATGTACCGATAGTAGAGCTTGAACCGAAAGATTCCAGCCAGTGGAAACGTCTTCAGTTCCCGCTGCCCGAACGCCGCGTGGATTGCCCGCAATTGCCGCAGGTCTGACGCGTGGTAGTGCCACTCCAGCGGCTCGCGAACACACTCGGTGGAGTAGTTCGCGCCGGTCAGGATGTACTTGAACCCGTACTGGGCAGCAAAATTGTAGAGTCCGGCGAAGAAGGCGTGATCCTGCGGCGTATCTATATGTGCAACTTGCGATTTGAAGAATGCCAGCTGCAGATCCTGCATCTCACGCCAGTTCACAACCTCCGTGTGCAGATCGAGACCGAGCGCGTCGACGAGCTTCTCGACGTTATTCACCGCCTGTTGTGAGTTCCAGCCGGCGTCGACATGGAAGAGCAGCGGGCGAAGCCCATACTTTTCCTTCGCCAGGTAGGTGACGTACGAGCTGTCGACGCCTCCGCTGATACCGATCAGGCAGTCGTGATCCTTACCGCGACCATGCCGCCGGATCTCTTCGACCTGTCGTGAGAGTTGAGCCTCACCCGTCGCATCCGGATGCCAGTTTGGCAGGATGTTCTTATGATAGTTGTTGCAGTAGTCGCACCACCCGCGCGCATCGAAGGTGATCTTCGAGTCGCTCGTGTCCATGATACAGTTCGTGCAGATGGCATATTGGCGAGAAGCCGACTTCTGGTGGGTCATGGATGCTGAGGTTGCGACTGAGTTGCCGAGCGCGAGACGTACCGGTGCGCGCGCGCGTACACAGCGAGCAGCTTCTCAGCATTTCGCCGCGGTTCAAAATTTCGCTCTGCGAGGGCCCGCGCGTTGGCGCCCATGCGGGAGACCTCGCCACGATTATCTGCAAAGTAAGTGATTGCAGCAGCCAGCCGACCGCTGTCCCGCCCAGGAATGGCGAGTCCGGTCTCCCCGTGGATCAGGGTGTCGTCACACGGCGTCACAACGGCAGTTATGCTGGGTACAGACGAGAAGGCCGCTTCGAACACCGGACGTCCCGGCGCGTCGAAGTGCGAGGGGAAGCACAGCACGTCGATCCGCTCGTAGACGCGCTGGATGTCGCTTGTCGGCCCGATCAGGTGGACACTTGCAGCGAGTCCGCTGGCGGCGATCCGTTCGGTAACTAGGGCCTCGACGTCCTGCGCCAGTCCCAGTCGCCGGAGCAGCCACCCTTTCAATCCCGCATCCGACCCGGTCGAGCCTCCCACAATCACGAACTCGACGTCCCGTCCTGTCTCGCGCAGCGTCTCCGCCGCAGCGAGCAGATCGAATATGCCCTTCGACTGGTGCAGGTTCCCGACGAATCCGACCTTCAATGACTCGGCCCGCAACGAGTCCAGACGTTGCACCAGTTTCGGATCTGCGGTTGGCGACGGCTCCGACGTAAAGGAATTGTGCACGATGTCAACGGCCAGCTCAGACGGTAGCGTGGCTCGGACATTCGCATCAATGGCGACGATCGCCGCGACATCCCGTCGAAGTCGCCGCTCGATCCAGCGGCATCTCAGCGATCGCGGCTCGATACGCTGCAGGGAACGCACATGCACCACCAGCGGCGCCTTGAACAGCCATCGCGCCATCAGCGCAGGCAGCAACTCGGTGATCTCATTCGCGTGCACCAGATCGATGTGCCCCCAGCGGACCTTGGCCTGTAGGAGCGCCGCCACGGTGAACGGCAAGTGCAGCAGTTCACGCAACAGGATGATCCAGCGAATTCCACGGTAGAAACTGTACCGTGTGTTGTCGAACCGAGTCAGTCCACGCACGGCGATGAGGTCGGTCGAGACTTCACGATAGAATGGAACGACAGTCCCATTCGTCGCGACGAACCGGATGTCGACCTGGCCCTCCGGCAGTGCACGAAGCGCCTCGTAGAGGCTGCGCGATGCGCCGCCGAAGGGCCCAACGCCGTCAAGAACCAGAACGCGCATCATGTCGACGTCTGCGGCGTTGCTGCCGTGATACGGACATGAGCAGGCAGCTCACTCCTTGAGCCAACGGATCCGAGTCGCCGCGGAGCGCCGGCCAGCACCAGCATGAGTGTCACGAAGACGGGATACAGGTATCGCGGCGCGTAGATCGGCGACAAGCAGAAGACCACGAGGAAGACGCACGTCGCGAACATCAGGTCCGACTCCAGCGTCAACAGGCGCCGCTTGACGACGACGCTGAATGTGACCAGCGTGACGGCACAATGCAGGCCGACGAACAGATCGTTGTAGATATTCGTCGGACTCATGATCCTGTCGACACGCAGGCCGAGCGCGAACAGAAGGTGAGCGGCCTTCAAGGGAAACACCAGAAAATAGAATCCGCGCTGCTGGTAGCTGTTCAGCACCGTGAAGAGACCGCTCCCCTGATCGAAGTCCTCCCACACGGACCGCTCGACCACGGCAATCACGTCGGCAAACACGTCGGAAAGCACCAGATACACGACCGAGCTCACGCCCAGCAGCACGAGAAGGACGAATCTCCGATGCTGCATGATGCGCAACGGAAACGACGCAATGATCACGACCAGAAAGAAGGCCGTGAGCTGCCATCGAACCAGAACCGAGGCGCCCAGCGCCAGCAGCAGCAACAGCACCGAACGTCTCGTATAGGCAGCGATCGCCAACGCCATGAACGGCAGTACGAAAATCTCCTTGTTGACGGCGAGCAGGCTGGATATCGTCAGGGGGCTGAGCAACAGCAGCGCACCGATCTTGAGTGGATCCGTCCGAAGCGTAGCTGTGATCCCGACAACCGACAGCCAGAAAATGAGGATATTGAAGAACATCACGAGATAAATGTTGCCGCCCATCGCCCGCAGCACCAGCAGTGGGCCGACATAGTTGTCAGAGACACTGAGGAGGGTGTCGTTCGCCAGGAATGCATTGCCGGCGTAAATGCGCATATACGTCTTCGAATCCGCAAAGAACTGAAAGTTGTTGCGGTCGGCCAGTGCATCGGCGCCGACGAAGAACAGGAAGAATCCCGCCAAGGCAGCCAGTGATACGAGCAGCAAGAGCAGCTGCGCCGATCGAACGCGCACCATCAGCATGCCGACCTCATCGGTGAGATGCGTCGGACTGACTCGGCCAGGGCACCGGATGAATCCCGACACTCTCGAGGAAGGCCGAATAGTGCTGCTGCCAGCCGGGCGCCCAGATCGCGTCGACAGCGTCGGCGGCGAGCTCTCCGGCATGTGTGTCCGTCAGCATTTCGACGAGTTCCTCGACCCTGACGAACCGCCGAAACGGATGGCTCGGGTACGAGAAGCGCGCCTTCGGCGTATCCCAGACGAAAACCTTGTCCGCGATCCCGACGGCCTCGAAGAGCCCGGTCGACACTTCGCTGATCACGGCGTGCGAACTCGCCAGTGCGGTATAGAGATCCTGTTCCTGGTCGATCACGACGTCGTCGACGATGGCGCCGTAGCTCCCATGAACTGCGGTGCGCTCCAGAGGATGCGGCCGCAGGATGACCTGAAAGCGGTTCCCCACCGCCGTCGCGATCGCTCTCGCCTGCTCCAAATAGAGCGTGAACTCGATCCCGTCGCTGAGGATGAGTATCCGCTTTGGATCCGTGGTGGTCCGCCGGATGTGCTGGAGCTGGCGCTCACGATGTGGATTCCCGACGACGCGCTTCGACACCGGCGCATTGAACTGCTCGTTCCACCACGATCCGTAGCCGAGGAAGAACGCCGGGAGCGCCTCGCGATACTCAGTCGACGAGGCAACCAGCGGAGCGAAATTGTAGGCATCGTGCCCGCGAGATACCGCTCCATGCTGATACTCTGCGGTGACGATTCCACGTCGATTGGCCGCAGCGACAAGGGGACTGAGCGGTCCGTAGCAGGCGCCAGTGACCAGCAGGAGCTTTGGCCGGATCATGTCGAGCATGCCGCAGTACGCCGCATACTGCGATGGCAGCGACGCCACCTTGCGTGCCAGCATTTCAACCAGCTGTCCGCGTCGCATGGGATCACAGACCCAGGCCAGCCTGGCGAGCGCCCGCGCCAGCACGAAATCGATCAACTCAGCGGCAATGACACGGGCGGCCGCCGAAACGCGCAGGCGGCCAATGATCGCACCTGCTGCCAATTGCGGCGCAAGGAACAGGACATTGGCATGATGCCGGGGCATCTGCCAGCGCCATTCGAACGGTTCTTCGAGCGACACCGTCTGCGCCGGATGCTGCAACGCAAATGCGTCGACGAGCCGGTTGTACCATCGTCCGTCGACCAGTTGGTTTGCGACAGCAGTCGACACGATGCAAACCTCGGCGACAGGTCTCCGTCCACGGTTGTGTACCACGGAACGCAGCATCGTCGACCACGCCGCCCGAGACACGGGTCTGGCGTCGCCGATTCCGTCGAGTGAGGCTCCGTACAGCAGGTCGGACATGATCATGCGGAGCACCACCACGCGAATCAGTGGCCACAACAGCAGGCCAGTCCGTGGACACCGAAACGAGAGAATTGCCGCGTCATCCTCGATGACGAGGAGATCCTGGAGCGTCAGTTCGCCGCGCGCGGCAGTCGGTGTGTGCGACGCTTGAGTGATGGTCACCGGTGGTCCGGCGCTGCTGTCCGAGGCGACATCTCGTCAACCGCCGGCTGCTTGATACGAATCAGGCGAGCCGGTACCCCGCCCCAGATCTCGCCGGACGGCACCGGCCTGGTGACCACTGAATTGGCGCCGATGACCGTATTCGACCCGATGCTGATTCCAGGCCCGATATAACTGTTCGTTCCGATCCAGACACCATCGCCAATCGTCACAGACGCCGAGACTGTGGGGGGCGCTCCACGCCGCAAATCCGCGTCAGCGTCTGCCGATGACGTGTAGACCCGCACATTGTGCGAGATAGTGCAGTCTGCGCCGATCACAATCGTGCAGCCGCGGGCAGCCTGCAATGTCGTCAGCTCTCCGACGTAACTCCGCTCACCCAGAAGAATACGACCGTCCCCGATGAGCTGAATACCAGCGCCATTGAACCGGAAAGAGTCGGCGATCGTATACCGAGCACGGTAGCCTCGATACACGGTCAACCACCACCAATAGCGCAGCCGGAGCAACGTTGAAGATAGGAGGCGCCAGATCACGCGGCCGCCGCGGTCGATCGGCCGAACAAGACGCGGATGGCCAGCCGTGGCCGTCTCCACGGCATCGGAGTAATCCTGCCCGCCAGTCCGAAGGCCGCCGCCAGGAGGATCGCCTGAGACACGACGTAGGTGACTCCACCGCCGACGACCCCGAAGCGCGCGACCGCGAGTGGCGCCATCACCAGCGCGAGCAGCGAGGCCGCGACCGATGCAAGGCTGATCCACTCTGTCTTGCCCGTAAAGAAGAACAGTCCAGCGATGTTCAGGTACACGGCGTTCATCGCGCCGCCCATCAGAAACCAGATCGTCAGGATACCAGCGCTACGGTATTGCGCACCGAGCAACAACGGTGCGACGAAAAGAAAAACGCCCCAGAGCGCCGCGGCGATCAGCAGCCAGCACGGGATGCTCAGATACGCCACAGCCACCACACGCAGTCGACTTCGCGCCGACCGGCGACTCAGCCACCGATAGGCGGTAGGGGAGTATGCCTTGGTAGCGGCGTCAGCGAGTACGCCGATGACACTCCCCAGCTGAGTGGCGGTGCCGTACACGCCGAGAGTCGCCGCGCCCAGTTGCGATGCGACCGCGAATCGGTCCGCATTCCCAATCAAGGTGCCAGCCAGCGTATGCGGCGTCAGCGGGGCTCCGAATCGGAGTAACGCACGGATGTCCACCCACGATGCGCGGGTCGCCGCTCGGTCATGCACCAATGACATGATCGAGGCGACGGCAATCAGTACGCTCGCGGACGCGGCGCCGATGATCCTCCCTTCACCACCCAGGTGCATGACCAGCACCGCAACCAGCGACAGGCCGACGTTCAGCAGCGCAAGCGACACCTGCAGCATCGCCGCCGGGAATGGGCGTTGATGACTCTGCCAGACCACAAAACGCATTCCGTTGACGACATTCGCACCAGCGACGACAGCTGCCAGCGCGCAGAGCCCCGGCGCCAGCTCGATGCCCACATGGGGCGCGATCAGTGCTGCCATGATCGCAGCGATCGCGGTCGTGATGAGTACGACCACAATGGCAGACCCGGTGTATCGACCGGGATCACCGGATGCCTGATCCAGCCAGCGCACACCAACGGCGCTGTGGAGGCCGAGACCAGCCATCGCCGCGCAGACGGCGACCAGCAGGTAAAAGGAAATGACCTCGCCATACTGCTGCGGCGACAGAGCGCGTGTGAGCACGGGCAGGAGAAGAAACGGCACCGCAGCTGACAGGACATTCGCGGCACCGTACACGACGCCCGAGCGGAGGAAGCCAGCTCGCACCGCACCCGGCGCCGCCATGTCAGCGCGCTTCGTCATTCACAAAGGACGCAAGGATACGAAGCCCTTCTGGACCACTGCGCTCCGGATGGAACTGAAATCCGACAACATTGTGCGCCCGGATCGCCGATGCAAGCCGATGCCCGCCATACTCGCTCACCGCGAGCACCTCTGATGGCACGTCGCACACGAAATGGTACGAATGCACCAGATACACGTACGCACCCGGCGCCGTATTCCTCAGGGGAGTATCCTCCCACGGCGACTCGGTGACGGGATCGAGGCTCATCCAGCCGACACGCGGGATGTGTTGCGCACGTCCATCGGTCGTGATTGCCGGAATCTGCTTCACCCGGCCATGAATCAAGCCGAGCCCTTCGTGTACACCGAACTCTTCGCTGGCGTCCGCGAGCAGCTGCATGCCGAGGCAGATGCCGAGCAACGGACGGCCCGATGCCGCGTAATCGCGAAGAGGCCCGACCAGCTCTCGCTCACGCAGTCCTGACATGCCGTCAGCGAACGCCCCGACGCCCGGCAGAATCAGCCGTTCGGCGTTCGCAATCGCATCACGATCCGATGTGAGCTCGACGGTTGCGCCGCATGTCTCACAGGCCCGTTGCACACTGTACAAATTGCCGATGCCGTAGTCGACGACCGTCACATGCGGTACGCTCATACGACTCTCATCGGCACGCCAGCACCGATTGCGGCTGCCCGCAGCTGCGGAATCGTGAAGCGATCGAAGTGGAACGCATCGGCGACCGCCACCGCTGCGGCTCCCGCATCCACGACCGCAGTCAGATCCGCAGGCGCGCCGAAGCCACCGCTCGCAATGACAGGCACAGGCACAGCGCTCGCCACGGTCCGAGTCAGATCGAGATCGAAACCCTTCCGAGTACCTTCACGGTCAATCGACGTCACGAGAATTTCTCCGATGCCGAGATCAACCCCGCGTCGTGCCCAGTCAAGCACATCGACCCCCGATCGCTCGCGCCCACAGTCGGTGAAGACCTCCCACCGGCCGGGTGCCTGCTGCTTTGCCTCAATCGACAGGACGACACACTGTGAGCCGAATCGACGGGCAATCTCCGTGACCAGCTCGGGACGTCGCACTGCCGCAGTGTTGATCGCGATCTTGTCCGCGCCGGCGCGCAGCAATTCTCGCACGTCGTCGACAGAGCGAATGCCACCGCCAACCGTGATCGGAACGAAGACATCGTGCGCCGCGCTCCGGACAATTTCCGTCAGTTTACTGCGGCCATACAGGCTGGCCACGATATCAATGTAGATGATTTCGTCAGCCCCCTGTTCGTAGTAACGACGCGCAAAGGCGTGCGGCGAGCCGATCACGCGCAACCCTTCGAGATGCACCCCTTTGATGAGGTTCGGGCCCTTGACATCCAGCCTCGCAATCAGCCGCACATTGTTCACGGCGTCACTCGGCGTCCGATACAGTGTGCCTGAGACTCCAGCGTCCGCCCTCGTGCTTCCACAAATGGGGTGAACGGAACGATGCCGCGAGGTTATCGAAGTAGGCGCGGTCCATGATCGGCTGTTCGAACATCTGCGTCGCCTGCGGAAATTCCTTGGCGGGAATACTCAGGTATTTGAAGATCTCGTCGGCAAATCGATCAGGGAACTCGCCATCGAAACGTTTGACCAGCGCGACACCTTCCTCACGGGTGATATCGCCCGAGCGTATTTCCTGCGCCGCATCATATGTCGCCCGTCCAATTCCGAACTTGGTGAAGGTCGTATAGTAGTGGAAATCATCGATTCGATCATCGATGCTGTTGTACTTGCTGTATGTGCCCGGTGTGCGCTCGGGCGACGCCTGAAATCCGCCATGCTCGACGGAATAGTAGTAGCAGCTCTGCGGATGCCACTTCAGATAGTAGCCCAGATAGTGGACCTCCACTCCCTGGCGCTCGATCGCTTCCGGATTCGCCGGCATGTACGGCTGCAGTTCATGCGCATCGACACCGAACTTGTCCTGCAGATCTGCCACTGACGTCCCACCAAGGTAGATCTTCGACTTCTCGCCCGCCGTGAAGTACGACCAGTCGCGCTTGGCGGAGTCAGTATCGGCAATCGGGTTCCCGTACTCGGCTTCGTTCTCCCCGTAGAACACCAATGGAATGTTGTGCAGCAACGCCATCTTTGGTGCGAGCGCCTTCTGCCCGAAGATGAACGGCTGGAACGGGTGGAACAGATTCTCCACTGCCAGGCGCGTCAGCAGGCGATGTACGCGCCCGTTCGGGGTGCAGAGAAAGTTGTCGAAGCCTGCATGAATCCAGGCTTCGAAGTTTCGCCATCCCCACTCTGTGTAGACGTGAGGTGCCCACGTCACCGTCAACGGATGCATGCCAAACTTGTACTTGAGCATGTGGGCGGCGTAGAAACTGTCCTTGCCGCCGGATCCGGGTACGACGCAATCGTACGAACCGTCGGTCTTGCGGTACTTGTCGCACAGTTCGCGCAGCTTTCGCTCACGCTCCACCCAGTCGATTGTCGCATGCTTCTGCTCGGCCAGACGACAGGCGTCACAAACGCCCTCCGCGTCAAAGTTGATCGTCTTCTTGACGCTCTCCGCCGTGTGCTCATACTCAACGGCCGAGTTCGGCCGTTGATTGGAGATCACACACTTGCGGCAGAAGCCGACGCCCAACGGGAGGCCGAATCGCGTCGAGACGGGGACGGGCTGCTCAAACGGTGCGAGGTCGATCTCGCGACGACGGGGATAGCTAGACATTGGTTTCCTGGGAGACAATCGCGCAGAACGCCTCGAAATCCGCCTCCGTATCGATATCAATCGACCGGGCGAGCGGCATGACGTGAGCCACCGTCTGGGGGGTGATGAAGGTGCGACTGCGTCGCAACGACGCGGCATCAGAAATATAGATCGCCCCGTTGAGGGCGAACACCGGCGGTAGGTCCTGCCGACGGGTGATCTCAGCTGACAACGGCAGCAGCGGATCGAGCGACTGGTCGTCGCGCAACCGATACATCCAGTACGGGCTCTGTTCCACTGGTGCGACCGACACACACGACCCGCCCCCGCCAACCGGGTAGCGTGCACAGGCTGCGTCGATGTCCGCCGCGCTGCGTAGCGGTGACGTTGGTTGAAGCAGCACCACGACGTCGAAGCCCGGCAGCGCATCGAGCGCATGGAGCACCACATCGATCGACGTGGCCGTGTCGGTTGCGAGGTCGGCGGGCCGTCGGAATGGCACCTCGCACCCGAGCGCGCGCGCGACCGCCATGATTTCTTCATCATCCGACGACAACACGACACGGTCGATGGCCCGCGATTCCAGCGCCGCCTCGACTGTCCAGGCGAGCAGTGGCCGGTTCTGGACGCGACGGATATTCTTGCCCGGCACCCCTTTGGAGCCGCCGCGGGCCGGAATCACCGCCAGCACGCGCTGCCGGCCGATCACGGAAACATTTTCGGAAAGTCCACGTTCGCCCGCTCGTAGTCGGGCAGCCGACCGATGTCGAGCCAATAGCCATCGATGTGATGACAGCGTGTGCGCAGTCCGGCGCCCACGATCGCTTCGAAGAGCGACGTCATGTCGAAGTACTGGTCGACCGGTACAAGGTCGAGCACGGAGGGTGAAAGTACGTACATCCCAGCGCTGACCGTGAAGCGCTGGACCGGCTTCTCTTCAATGGAGAGGATGCGCCCATCCACTGTGCGCACGACTCCGAAGGGCACCTGCATCTCGTAGCTTCTCACCGCCATTGTGGCGTCCGCGCCCGACTCGATGTGCGCATCGACCATGAACCCGTAGTTCTCTTGCGTCAACAGATCGGCATTTGTCACCACAAAAGGTGCTGCCGGGCGTTCCGTGAGAAGGCTGAGCGCGCCAGCCGTACCGAGCCGCTGCCGCTCACGCAGATAGCGAACGTTGACGCCGAGGGCTTTGCCATCGCCAAAATGCGACTCGATCTGCTCCGCTTTGTAATTCACGGCGAGATAGAACTGCCGGAAGCCATACTCGGCATACGCACGGATGATGGTTTCCAACAGCGGTCGGGATCCCACCATCAGCATCGGTTTCGGGGTCTCGCGCGTCAGCGACGCCAGCCGGCTGCCCACGCCACCAGCCATCACGATCACACACTGGTCCCGCTCGGGAGCCGTCAGGAAGTCGTCAATGACGATCAGGCTCACAACGGTCTGATCGGCCGTGACTACCGGCATCTGATGCAGGCCGTGGCGGCGCATGGTGGCGAGCGTGGTCTGGCGGTCGTCACCAGCTCTGGCGCAAATCGGCGTTGTGTGCATCGCGAGGGACGCGCGGTCGGTGAGCGCAAGGCCCCGTAGCAGCGCGCGACGCGCGTCACCGTCGCTGAGTGTGCCAAGCAACCGACGCTCCTCGTCCACCACCAGCGCCATCTGGCAGCCGCCCTTGTCGATCGTCTCGAGCGCCTCACGAAGCGTCGTGTCAGCGCCGATCAACGTCTGTTCCCAGCCTTTCATGTGCGCACCACAGCGAGTTTTGCGGGATTGCCGAAACAGCGACTCCCGTCTGGAAAGTCACGTACGACCACAGCACCGGCGCCGACGATACAGTCGGCGCCGATGATCACACCCTGGCGCACGACGGCACCGGCACCGATGAGCGTGTTGGCGCCAACGACAGCTTCGCCACAGACCACGGCACCGGGCGCCACGTGCGCCCAGGCGCCAATCGACACACCGTGCTCGATCACTGCCGCCGTATTGACGACCGCACTCGCGCCAATGCTCGCGCCAACCTGGACAACACAGCCCGCGAGGAGCTGCGCACCCGAGCCCACCATCGCAAACGATGACGCGACCGCGCTTGGGTGCCGCACACCGAGGAACTCCCATCCAAGCGTCTCCAGCTTGACCTGCACTTCGTACCGTCGCCGGTTCGAGGCACCGCCCATCGGGCCGAGACCGTTGACCAACAGCACTTCGTCCGGCCGGTACGCCGTCAGCGCGTCGTCGGCGCCGAGCACCGGGCAGTCACAAATGCGCGATCCATGGAGCGAGACGTCGCTGTCGGTGAAGCCGACCACGGTATTGCCTGAGGCAAGGATCGCGTCGGCGAGCACTGCCGCATGCCCCCCAGCGCCCACGATGATGGCTCGCTGACGCATCAATCCACCGCCTCATCGGCGAGGTAGTCGCGGGAGGCTCGCTGGCCGATCACGCTCCAGTAATCGAGTGGCGAGCGTCCATTCCCGGGCCGCTTCGCCGCCAGCATCTCCGGCGTGAACACCTCGCCTGCCGCGATCGGCCGCGTCACGACAAGACTGCGTCGCGCCACCGCACGATTCGCCAACTCCTCCGGCGCAGGACGCTTCAGCGGCGATCCCAGCGCCAGCTCGACCGTGCGGATGCTTTCCGTGAGCCGCGCGAACTCGTCCGGCTCAAGTGATGCAGCGTGATCGGGGCCCGGCATGGTTCGGTCCAGTGTCATGTGCTTCTCGATGACCGTTGCTCCAAGTGCCACGGCTGCAATCGAGACATCATTCCCCAACGTATGATCGGAGTATCCAACCGGAAGGCCGAATGCCTCACGCATCGTCTCCATTGCACGCAGGTGCACCGCGGCCGGCGGCGTCGGATACTGCGTCGTGCAATGCAACAGCGTCACGTAGGTCTTCAGTGCGGCCTGGCCATCAGCGCTTGCGTACGCACGAGCGAAGCAGGCAGAGTCGATCGGCTCGCGATCCACGGACAATCCGTGTGCCAGCACCCCAAGCGCCGCCTCAATGTCACCGAGGGTTGACATCCCAGTGGACAGAATCAATGGACGGCGCAAGCGCGCCGCCTGCAGAAGCAATGGTCCTGCCGTAATGTCACCCGAGGGAATCTTCAGCGCTGGCATGCCGAGTGTGGCCAGCATCGCAAGACTACCGGCGTCAAACGCGGTCGACATAAAGTGAATGCCACGTTCCGTGCACCGCGCCAACAGCACATGGTGCTCCTCTTCCGTGAGCTCCAGCCGCCGCAGCATCTCGAGCTGCGAGCCCTCGCCGCCCGTGTGGTGCGCCTGATACGGCGCCTTCGCCGCACGCGCTGTCGTCAGCGCGTTGGCTTTGAACGTCTGAAACTTCACCGCGTCCGCACCCGCATCGGCAGCGCAGTCCACGAGACGAAGGGCAAGCGCTACGTCGCCATTGTGATTGACTCCGGCCTCAGCGATGATGAATGTCGAATCAGCCACTGACGGCCTCCATGTGATGAAACCGCTTCTTCAGGAGTTCCGCAGTTGGCGGCAACAGTCGCAGGATCTCGATGATGCGCGCCGAGCTCTCCCCGTCGCCGTAGGGATTGACGACCGCCCGGCAGTCGAGCGAGGTGGCGCGCGCAATGGCCTGTTCAATGGATGAACGGTCGGGAGCACAGTGCACCACTGACGCAGCGGCCAGCCGGCCACGCTGGCGATCACCGATATTGACCGTCGGCACGCCAAGGGATGGCGCTTCATATAGCCCGCTGGACGAGTTGCCGACGACGGCATCGACCTGTGACATCAGGCTGAGATAGCGCAACTGTCCCAGGGACGCATAGACGTGTGCACGGCCGGGCCGCTGCTGCGCCGCCCACACATCGAGCGCCGCGGCGAGTGCCCGCCCGCCCGCATCGGCGTTCGGCCGCGTGAGCCAGCAGACGGTCTCCTCACTCTGGGCATCGAGTGCTCGCAGCAACTCGTGCAACTGCGCTTCGCTCGCGCCGGGCTCGAGGGTCACTGGATGAAATGTGACGAGCAGGTTGCGGCTACCAAGCGTCGCGCCAAGCGCCGATTCAAGTGCCGGGCGATCGAGTCGGGGCTGTCGCTTCAGGAAGTCGAGCCCCGGGCTGCCGACCACATGGACATGAGCCGGGTCCTCGCCAAGCTGGCGCACGCGTTGCGCCGACAACTCATTCGTCACCATGTGCACGTGCGCCATCTTGGTAATCGCGTGTCGGATCGATTCATCGAACGCGCCCTCGGTGGTATCCCCTCCGGCGATATGGGCCACCGGGATCGCGTGCACCAGACAGGCTTGCGCGACCACGAGCATCTCAAACCGGTCGCCGAGCACAAGCACGACATCCGGGCGCAGTTGCTCCAGTGCATCGGAAAGACCGATCAAGCCGAGCGCCATTGATTTGGCAGTGCCACCGGGCGTATCAGACGCGAGCAGCATTTCGACACGTCGTGCGATCTCGAAGCCGTCCGCCACGACGACATCCACCGTATGTCCGAATTCGGGAGCGAGATGCATCGCCGTCACGACCAGTTGCAGTTCGAGGTCGTCTGCGTCCCGCAACGCGCGCAGCAGCCAGTACAGCAGACCATACTCTGCCCGGCTCCCAGTCACGACGCAAATTCGGCGACGCACGATGTCAGGCTCCCAGCTTCGCACTGCTGGGCAGATTGACGAGGCGACTGTCAACCTCTTCCGCAATAGGAAGGTCCATCCGAGGACATTCCGAGTACATCGCGAGCCGGTGCATCAGCGTCCAGACGGGCCGCGCCATGTACATCGCGCTGTTGAGGGCCGCCAGCACGGCGTCACGTGTCTCCACGGTGCCCGCATCCAACATGATCGCATTGAGCCAGAAGTTGCTCCGGGTGTTGGCGGGCTCCTCATGAAAGCGGGCACCGACGACACGATCAAATGCCAGCGCATACCGTTTGGCCAAGGTACGCTTGTTTTGCAGCATTTCCGGGAGGCGTTCAAGCTGGGCGCAGCCAAGCGCTGCGTTGAGATTCGGCATTCGATAATTGAAGCCGACTTCGTCATGCACGAAATTCCAGCGATGCGGGACGCGCGCCGTTGTGGTCAGGTGCTTTGCGCGCTTCGCGAGCGTGGCATCATTCGTGAGGATCGCCCCGCCGCCGCCGGTGGTGACGACCTTGTTGCCATTGAAGCTCATCGCCGACACGATGCCGGCGTTGCCGGTGTGTACCCCGCGAACCGTCGAACCCAAAGATTCTGCGGCATCCTCGATCAACGCAATCCGCCAGCGCATCGCCACGTCACTGAGCGCATCGAGGTCACAGGGATGTCCGAAAACATGCATCGGCATGAGCGCACTGATGCGCGCGCCAGTCATGCGATTCCTGCAACAACCGTCGGAGACCGTCGCAATTTCCTTCAGATACAGCTCGAGACGCGCGGCGTCGATACCAAGCGATATCCGCTCGGAATCGACGAAGTGCGGAGTCGCCCCGGCATACGAGACCGCGTTCGCGGTGGCAATGAAGGTCAAGGCCGGCATCAGCACTTCGTCGCCTGGCGTGACGCCAGCGACGAGGAGGCAGATGTGCAGCGCCGCCGTGCCGTTCGACGTCGCAATTGCGAAACGGGTGCCGGTGTACGCGGCGAGATCGCGTTCAAAACGGTCGACATATGCTCCGACAGATGACACCCAGCCGGAGTCGAGGCAGTCCTTCACGTATTCCCATTCGCGGCCAGCGAATTCGGGTTCGTGAAGCGTCATGGTACCCTCAGCAGGACCGAGTACCTCGCGCACGGCGGCGACGACGCGTTCTGCGACCGCCTCCGCGGCACTCGACGGCGAGGTATCAGCACTCTGCACTGATGTGGGTGTCATCGCGTGGGGCGCCATGTCTAGATGTTGTAGCGGTCAGCCTTGTAGCGACGCAGGTTGGTCGCCTCACCGAACCAGGCAATCGTTTCCACGAGTCCTCGCCGCAGTCCGTCCACACCCGCATACTCGGGTGACCAGCCAGTCAGCGTGCGTGCCAGCGTATTGTCAGCCCACAGTCGTTCGACCTCACTGCCGGCCGGACGGTGACGCTCCTCGTCAGACACGAACTGGACGTCAGCATCCATGAGGCCGGCGATCATGCGCGCAGTGTCGCCAATCGAGACTTCAAAGTTGCTGCCGACGTTGACGACCTGGCCAACGGCGGCGTCGCTTTCGGCAACCGCCACGAATCCGCGGACGGTGTCGCTCACGAAGTTGAAGTCACGCGTCGGGTGCAGCGCACCCAGTCTGACCGCGCGAGTGCCGGCGGCGATCTGGGTGATGATCGAAGGAATTACGGCGCGAGCGGACTGCCGCGGACCGTATGTATTGAACGGCCGGATCACGCTGACCGGCGTCCCGAATGACCGGTGGAAACTGAGTGCAATCTGATCCGCCCCGATCTTGCTGGCCGAGTACGGCGATTGCCCCTGCAACGGATGCTCCTCGGTGATGGGCACAAAGCGGGCCGTGCCATACACTTCGCTCGTGGACGTGTGAATGACGCGCTCGATCGCCAGGTCACGTGCGGCCTGCACGACATTGAGTGTCCCCTTCACGTTGGTGTCGACGTACGTGTCGGGCGAATGGTACGAGTACGGGATCGCGATCAGCGCAGCAAGATGCATCACGACGTCGCAGTCCTTCATAGCCGTCCGGACGCCGTACGGATCGCGGATGTCGCCGGCAAACACGTCGAGCGACGCGCGCACGTCCGGCGCCGCGTCGTCCAGCCATCCCCAGGAGTTGAAGCTGTTGTAATACACGAATGCCCTCACGTCCGCTCCGAGGCGCACCAGTGCCTCGCTGAGGTGCGAACCGATGAAACCGTCCGCGCCTGTCACAAGGATTCGTCGTCCTGCAAGTTTCATTGAATCGGCCTCACAGACGGCGTGGCAAAATCGTGGCGAAGCTCGACCGCACCTGACGATTCAGCACAGTCAGTCATCGCTGCGACCGCGGAATCGGCGCCACTCGGACACCACACGAGACACATCCGGGTCCTGCTGCGATTCGCGCATCCGGCGGAAGGTGTCGAGAGTCAGGGCCGCCAGAATCCCCAGCAAGACCCCGAGCGCGGAGCCAGCGGCCATGATGATCAGGCCACCACGCGGGTCTGGCAGCGCCGCTTCCCGCGGTCGCTCAATCACGCTGATGACGGGCGTATCGCGCACTTCGCGGATGCGCGCCTCTTCGAAGCTCTGTGCAAGACCGGTGACGACCTGCTGTTTCATTCCGAGGTCGCGCTCAAGACGATTCCGTTCAAACTCGAGCTGCGGAGAGTTGCTGTACTGCCGGTTCGCGACCAGAAACGCCTGGAGCGCATCTTCGGCGGTACGAAGCGTTCGGCGCGCTTCGACAAGCCTCCCCTCCGTGAATCGTCGCTCCTCCCCAGCCTGGCTGCGCCGCGTGCTCAGGTTGAAGTCATTGATGCCCTTCAGCAGCCGCCCAGCTATGGCCAGCGACACGGCCGGATCCTGTGTTGTCACGGTAACGGAGACCATGCCCGTCGTTCGCAACGCGACGCTCGACGAAATGCGTGCTCGCAGCGCTTTCACCGTCCGCTCCGTGAGCACCGCGGATCCGTCACCGCTGACTTTGAAGAACTGCGCCAACGGGACACGCGGGCCCCCAGTCGCAAGCGGGAAGGAGTCTCGCGCGATCGGCTCGAGCGCTTCACTCGTCCGCAGCAGATCGGCGTAGAGTTGTGGCGATTGCGCGCCGCCCGCGGCGGCGCCGACGGAAACACCGAATTGCCCGGCGAGACTCGCCAATCCGGCCCGACTGGGATCCTGAGCCGCCTGTGGGACGAACGAGAACGACGTCGTGTACGTACGCGCCTTGAGAAGCACGAAAACAAGGGACGCCGCCACGGCAAAACACACTGCGACGATGATTGCTCGCCGTTCGCGCAAGAGCAACGCGACAATCAGCAGCAACGAAACGCGTCGCTCTGCGCCGACGTCACCGTGCGTGGCCGGGAGATCCGGGGCCGGCGCAGTCGCTGCAAAGGGCTCGCGATCGCCAAGGCGGGTCATGCCCAAGGAGACGTCCGCCGGAACGGCCAGATGCCAAACACGCAACCGGGGACGCCGCACCGCGCGGCGTCCCCGCTATGCCGCATGAATCGCCAACTTCCGACCACCCGAAACCGACTTCTGAAGCTCGACGAGCCAGAGGTGGTGCGGACGACACGTCGTTGATGGACTCCGGCGACTGGCGATCGGCGCGACAGGAAGGCCATGGGCGTTACAGGACATGCGGACAAGGAGCTTGCTCGGCGACTGCCGAATGATCTGTCGCCTCGAGAGGCCCACAGAAAACAGAATCTGCAAGCGATGCTGTGTTGCACCAACAACAAAGGACACCAGCGCTGCACCGCCACGCTGAGAAGCTGACTGCTGCCCACAGAACAAGCGGAGCGACGCGCACGGCGAGCTGTCGAAAGTCAGTGTAGCCACGGTCGGCAGATCAGACTCGGCGTTGGATATCAAGCTTCCAAAGTACCAGATGTCCGAAGACTGGTCAACGGCTCTGCAACGGGCCATGCGCACGATGCAGAGCCCCGCAGGTGGCCACTTTGCTCTGCAGACGCGTCAGCGGACCTGACGCGCGACTCCAGTCCGACCACCTGCTCGCAAACGCAGCCCACCGTGTGCGCGACGATCTGGGCGACGAGCGTGATCCAGCCTTGGTCGCGTAAAAGAGGAGAGGCATCACTGGCGAGAAGTCTGGGGTCGACACTAACGACCGGTTCAGTTCATCACCATATTGCTTTCTTGGCTCGTGACCTGACGCGCGTGTCATGAGTATGCGTTCAACGAGCTGTGTTCCGGGTGGCCGGCAGACACGCGGTAGCAATCCTTCGCCTGAATCCCATGATGGGTGTCCGAACACCCCACGCCGGAATGAAGACCACAACCTCGCGCACGAAAGTGCTCGGCACTGCGGACTTGCTGATGAGTCTGTTTGCTGGTGCTCTTTCAAGTATTGCGCGCTTTGAGCAGTGGAGTCCGCCTGCTCCGTACACAACTTTGCTCCTGCAGTACGGCATTCTGGCATGCCTGATCCGCCTCGCGGTGTTCTACGCGACAGGCGCCTATTCTCAGGCGTGGCGATATGCGAGTGTGCGCGAGGCAGTACTACTCGCCTATGCCGGGATCTTCGCGACCGCGCTGACGGTCAGCAGTGGGCGAGCGCTTGCGGTGGTGACTGGTACGGCTGTTCCGTGGTCGATCCTCCTCCTCGATGCGACGCTCTTCATGGGCGGTGCAGTTGCCGTGCGCTTGCTTGCACGCGCCCGACGTCAGTCCGCTTTCGGCCGAACGAAGCGTGCCCGGGAAGGCCGTCGTACGCTCATCGTCGGAGCCGGATCCGCCGGCCAACTCGTTGCCCGTGAACTGACGGACAGCACTCGGACTGGAATGGTTCCGTTCGGTTTTCTGGATGATGACGCCTCCCTACATGGCAAACGAATTCTCGGTCTGCCGGTCCTCGGGCACACCAGCGACATGGTCGACATCGCCAAGGCCGCCAGTCTCGACCTGGTCGTCATCGCCACGCCGTCAGCCCCCGGCTCTTTCATCCGTAAAATTGTCCAGCTCGCTAGAGAGGCTGGCGTTGAAGCCCGGACTGTGCCTGGCCTCGACGACCTCCTCTCCGGCCGCGTCTCCATCGCCGCCCTTCGCCAAGTCCAGATCGGTGACCTCCTGCGGCGCGAACCGGTCGAAGTCGATCTGCAAGGCCTGAAGTCGATGGCCGCCGGACGCACCATCTTGATCACCGGCGCCGGTGGCTCGATCGGCAGCGAACTGTGCCGTCAGATCTCGACGCTCAACCCTGGCCACATCATCCTCCTCGGCCACGGCGAGAACTCGATCTTCGAGATCCACGCCGAGCTTCACGAGCGCTTTCCGGATGTCCGGACAGTGCCGATCATCGCCGACGTCAAGGACGCAGAGCGCATTCACCGCATCTTTCAGGATTGGCGCCCGTTCGCCGTCTTTCACGCAGCCGCTCATAAGCACGTGCCGCTGATGGAAGACAACGTGATCGAAGCGGTGCTCAACAACGTCGTCGGCACGCGCAACGTGGTCACCAGTGCACTCGACGCCGGCGTCCAGCACTTCGTCCTCGTCTCGACCGACAAGGCGGTGCGTCCGGCGAACATCATGGGTGCGACCAAACGTGTGGCGGAGATGATCGTGTGCCACGCCGCGCACACCCACCAGGCGCACTTCATGGCCGTACGCTTCGGCAACGTCCTTGGCAGCCGCGGCAGCGTGGTGCCGACGTTCATGCGACAGATCCGCAACGGCGGGCCGATTACACTCACCCACCCGGACATGCGTCGCTTCTTCATGACGATTCCGGAGGCCACGCGACTGGTGCTGCAGGCCGGCGCGATCGGGAGCGGCGGCGAAGTGTTCTGCCTCGACATGGGCGAGCCAGTGCGCATTTATGATCTGGCGCTCGACCTCATCCGCCTCTCGGGGCTGACCGAAGGCGAGGATATCGAGATCGTCTTCAACGGCGTCCGGCCAGGCGAAAAGCTCTTCGAAGAGCTCTTCTTCTCCGGTGATGAAGTCCTCAAGACATCACATCCGAAGATCATGAAGGCGCGGTATGACGCGCCGGATTTACGCGTCTACATGCAGATCGTCCAGCTGATCGAATCGGCTATGCGCAACGCCAGCGATTCCTACTTGCGCCGCAGCCTCGAAGAGATCGTCCCGGACTTCGAGTCGCCAGGGCGTGTGATGCGGACGACGCCAACGTCGGAAGTCATCGAGCGGACGCCGATCGCGATGGGCGTGGCGCGAGGCTGAGCTCGTGCGCCACCCGTCCGACACTCGCGCTCAGACGCCGTAGTACGTCCGATACCACTCCACAAACCGACCCACGCCCACCTCGATCGGCGTCGCCGGCGTGAAGCCGGTATCGAGCGTCAGCGCCTCCACATCGGCATACGTCGCCGGCACATCGCCCATCTGCATCGGGAGCATGTTCTTCTGCGCCGTGCGGCCAAGCGCCTGCTCGATCGTCTCGATCAGGTACATCAGTTCCACCGGATTGTGGTTGCCGATGTTATAGAGACGGTATGGCGCGTTGCTGGTACCAGGATCTGGGTCGCCACTATTCCAGGCATCGTTCGGTGTTGCGGTCCGATCACTGGTACGGACCACGCCCTCGGCGATGTCATCAATGAACGTGAAATCGCGCCGCATCTGTCCATTGTTGAACACGTCGATGGCGCGCCCCTCGAGAATCGCCTTCGTGAACAGGAACATCGCCATGTCCGGCCGGCCCCACGGGCCGTACACCGTGAAGAAGCGCAGCCCCGTGGTCGGCAGCTTGTACAGATGGCTGTACGTGTGCGCCATCAACTCATTCGCCTTCTTCGTCGCTGCGTAGAGTGACAACGGGTGATCGACGTTCTGGTGCACGCTGAAAGGCATCGCGGTGTTCGCGCCGTACACACTCGACGACGAGGCATACGTCAGGTGCTGCACGCCATTGTGGCGGCACCCTTCGAGAACGTTGGTGAAACCGACGATGTTGCTGTCGATGTACGCGTGCGGATTCTCCAGCGAGTACCGTACGCCGGCCTGCGCGGCCAGATGGATCACCTTGTCGAATCGGCCGATGCGGAACAGTGACTCCATTCCGGCACGATCGGCCACATCGAGCTTCTGGAACGAGAAGCCTGCGCGCCCAGTCATCCGGGCGAGACGGGCATCCTTGAGTGTTGGATCGTAGTAGTCGTTGAGGTTGTCGATGCCGACAACTTCGTCGCCGCGCTCGAGCAGCGTGATCGCGACGTGCGAGCCGATGAAGCCTGCAGCACCAGTGAGCAGAAAACGGGTCATGACAGGCGATGGATCGGAATGAGTGGCGCGGAGCCTCGGCTCAGCGAGCTTCCTGCTGGGCGAGCGCCATGTCGGCATCACACATCATCTGCACGAGACCGCGAAAGGACACCTTGGGCTCCCAGCCGAGGACGCGCTTTGCCTTCCCCGGGTCACCAAGCAACAGATCCACCTCGGCCGGCCGCAGGTGCCGCGGATCCTGCGTCACGACGGCGCGCCAGTCGAGATCGAGATACGCTGCGGCGACGTCCAGGAACTCCTGCACCGTGTGCGTTTCGCCGGTCGCGATGACGAAGTCGTCCGGTTCGTCCTGCTGCAGCATGAGCCACATCGCCTCGACATAGTCCCCGGCAAAGCCCCAGTCGCGCTTGGCATCGAGATTCCCGAGCGCGAGGGACTTCTGGACGCCGGCTTTGATACGAGTCAGGCCACGAGTGATCTTCCGCGTGACGAAGTTTTCCCCGCGACGCGGGCTCTCGTGATTGAACAGAATGCCGCAACTTGCCGGGAAACCATAGCTCTCCCGATAGTTCACCGTCAGCATGTGCGCAAAGACCTTGGCACAGGCATACGGCGAGCGCGGGTAGAACGGCGTCGACTCCGATTGCGGAACCGCCTGAACCAGACCGTACTGCTCACTCGAACTCGCCTGATAGAATCGTGGCTTGATGCCAAGACTCCGCATCGCCTCGAGCAGTCGCAGCGTACCGGTGCCCACGACGTCCGTGGTGTACTCGGGCACGTCAAAACTCACGCGGACATGGCTCTGGGCGCCAAGGTTGTACACCTCGTCCGGCACGACCGCGGCCAGCACCCGCTGCAACGACGACGAGTCGCCAAGATCACCGTAGTGCAGCTGCAGGTGCTTGCCTGACGAAATGTGCGGCTGTTCATACAGCGGATCGATGCGACCGGTGTTGAACGTGCTGGCCCGTCGGACGATACCGTGCACTTCGTAGCCCTTCGCGAGCAGGAACTCGGCCAGATACGACCCGTCCTGTCCGGTGATTCCGGTGATCAGCGCCTTGCGTGGAGTCATGATTGATTCTGTGAGACAAGTCAGACCTTCGGACCGCCCGCAGGCCGAATCGCGTACAGCGAAGCTACGCCGAGAGATCCCTACCGGCCACTGCGGACAGCGGCGACAGCAGCGTCAGACCTCAGCCCTTGACCAGGACGCCTTCGCGCTCCAGCCGACCACGCAGCACGGCGTCGATCCGCACGCGCACGAGCAGGCACTCGCCCTCCGCCGACTGCTCGAGCACTTCGCCCTGCCGATAGAGCGTCGACAGCAGTTTCCCATCCGCCACTGGAACCCGGACGTTCACAATCGGACGCACCGCGCGCACACCATCGCGAAGCCGGGCCCGCAACGGTTCCAGGTCCTCGAATCGCTGGGCCGACACGAAGAGCGAGTCAGGAATCAGGTTACCAACGCGGGTTCGTACGGCCTCGTCGACCTCGGCCGAGAGCAGGTCCATCTTGTTGAACACATGCACGAGGGGCGTGTCGATCGCACCGAGCTCGGTCAGGACTTCATCGACCACCAGGCGATGCTCCTCCCAGCTGGCGTGACTCGCATCCACCACGTGCAGCAGCAGGTCGGCTTCCCGCACTTCGTCGAGCGTCGCCCGGAAACTGGCCACCAGGTGATGCGGCAGCTTGCGAATGAAGCCGACGGTGTCGGTCAGCAGACAGTGGTAGCCTTCCCCGAGGTCCACATCGCGGGTGAGTGGATCAAGCGTCGCGAACAGGCGATCCTCGACATACACATCCTCCGAACCACTGAGCGTCCTCAGGATCGAACTCTTGCCGGCGTTGGTGTACCCAACCAGCGAAACACGGAACGCCCCTTCGCGATGCGCACGGAGTGTCTCGCGGTGCCGCGACACATCCTGCAGCCGTTCACGCAGCACGCGCACACGATGGCCGATCAGTCGACGGTCGGTCTCGAGCTGCGTTTCACCGGGGCCGCGCATACCGATTCCGCCCCGGAACTTCTCGAGATGCGACCACATCTTCGTCAGGCGCGGCAACATGTAGTTCAACTGCGCCAATTCCACCTGCATACGCGCCTCACTGCTGCGCGCGCGAGTGGCGAAGATGTCGAGAATCAGCTCGGCTCGATCCATCACGCGCTTACCGACGATCTGCTCGATGTTTTTGCCCTGCGTCGGGCTGAGTTCGTCGTCGAATATGACCAGGGTCGCGTCCTTGTCGTTCGCCAGTTCTCGCAGCTCTTCCAGCTTGCCGCTGCCGAGGTAGGTGCCGGAATGCGGCTTGTCGATCTGCTGCGTGAGCGTCCCGCAGATCTCTGCACCAGCGGTATCCGCAAGACGGGCAAGTTCGGCCAGATGCTCATCGACCTGATGCCGCGCTGCCGTCCGCTTGCGCGGTGCGCCTACCAGCAGCGCCCGCTCCGTTGGAGGCGTCAGAGTGATCGAATCACGCGCGATGATACACCTCGTCTACTGGCGAAACGTTTTGGTGGCGTCAAAGCGCCCACCCTCATTGAATTCACGGGCAAAGGTGCCCACGAACGACTTCAAGGTAACGTCACCGATGAGGCGGTACGGTACCTCGCCGCCCCGAAGCAGTCGCGGACCGATCGTCTGGAGCGCGCGAAACCCGACGCGGACCGGCAGCCGCACCAGCATCGAGTCACGCTTGGCCACGGAAAATCCGCTGTCGAGCGCCCCGGCACCGATCTCCACACTGTCCACCAGAAGCCGGTAGCGCAGCTGGGACGCCCCGAGCGCATAGGCATTCGGATTCTGGATGTTCAGGAGCACCTCGAGCTCGGCACCATCGATCGCCACCCGTCGCACACCCACCCCGCGAAAGGTCACGTCCGGCTGGGTGAAGACTGCCCTCGCCGCGCTGGCACAGCCGGCCAGCCCCACGCTGAGCAGCAACACGCCGCACACCAGTACTCGTCGCGCATCGGTCACCCACATGCCGCCTCCGGAACTTCCTGATTGAGTGTGCACACTATCAGCCGTCATCCTGGGTCGTCGCGGCGTCCGATGTCAGGCCACGTCGCTCGGAGAGCCGCGCGGCCCACCACTCCAGCCGTTTCGCGATCTCCTTCTCGTACCCCAGCGACGACGGCTCGTAGTACACCGTACCCGCAATTTCGTCCGGCAGATGCGAATGTGTGGGAACGCCGCCGGGCTGCGCATGAGCGTACTCGTACGATGCGCCATACCCCAGCGACTGGTGCAATTTCGTCGGGGCATTCCTGAG
>JBBQRH010000041.1:0-34776 GCA_038215035.1 Gemmatimonadales bacterium
GCGGACTCGAGCTTCGGGGCCAGTGCCAGAATACGGCCATCCTTGCCGACCAGAATGGTCGTGGGCAACCACGTCACTTCGAAACCCGCCATCGGTCCTTCACCGTCCGGCCAGACGCCGGCCCACCCATGTGTCCATGGCATTGGCTCACGTACCCGCCGGAACCGGTCCGCAGTTCCCTCCTCCTCGTCCACCGACACCGAAAGCAGGGTCAGTCCGCTCGTGCCGAACCGTTCGTGGAGGGCGCGCAGCGCCGGAAGCTCGACGATGCAGTCCCGGCACCAGGTGGCCCACACATCCAGCAGGTAGACCTTCCCGCGCAGCGACGCGTCGCTGATGGTGACCTTGGCGTCATCCATTGACGGGATGCGAAAGGCAGGGACCATCATGCCGGGTTGGAGCACACGGTTGTAACCAGTGAGTTTGAGCAACGGCAACACGCGGGGATGATCGTAGGATTCGGCGACGAACCGCGCGACGTAGCGCTGCGCACTGATGGTGTCGGCCGGCATGAACGTCTCGGCCGCCGCAACGTACAGATCGAATCGTTCCGCCGTGTCAGCTGCCCCAGCGAGGCTGGCGTCGAAGCGCGCCCTGACCGATGCCACCGCAGCCGGGGTGTTGAAGCGCGTCTGACCAGCCGCCTGTCTGGCGGCCAACAGGAGCACGCGCCGACGCATCACATCGTCCAGTTGCCAGAGCGGTGATCCCGGCGTGAACTGTGCCACGACGAGTTCGCCGAGTGCCGGATGCACCTGACAGTCGGCATCCGCGCGCAAGAAGCGGTGCACGAGGCGGAGCCGTTCCGTCAGCGATGTGTCCGGAAGCACGGCATCTGCCGGATTGATCGGCAATGCCTGCGCGGCGATGATGCATCGTTTCCGCGACGGCAGCGCGAAGATGGAATCGAGTTGTGCGATGACCGGCGCCAGTGCATGGGCACCGATCACGCGGAATGACGACGCACCTCCCACCGCAACCAGACTCGAGTCGTACACCAGTCGCACGTCCTCACCTGCTCGCCCAACCAGCAGCCCGTCATACTCGCCGTCCGGCGCCCAGCGATACCCGGCAGCGCCTGCTGGCGGCAGGTAGATGCGTGACGTGATGTCGACCACGCGATACGCGACCGTGTCGCGCCGCGCGCGGAGCGTGCCGGCGCGACGACCATCAGCCGACGGCGTCAGCAGAACCGCCGGCGGCATGTCCGGACGCGGTTTCTCAGCATCCAGCTCGCTCGCGACGCCAACCAGCGGGCCTTTGGCGAGCCCACTTGGCAGCCCGGCCAGCGTGATGGCGACGGTCATCGACGTCGGCGCGTTCGCCGGAATCGCTCGCTCGAAACCGACGTAGCCAACACCGCCAGCACGCAAACGAAACGGGCCGCCCCCCGCGATCGCCACGCGGAATGCTCCAGTGGAGTCCACACCAGCACGAACGGCGCGCGCTTCAGCACGAATCGGCACCAGCTCGACGTCGGCGCGCACGGGGCGTCGGCCGTCAAAACCGATGAGCGTTCCGCTGATGATCGTGGAATCGCGCGGCGTCTGCGCCGACAGAATGCGCGGGCCACAGAAGCTGACGCCAACGATGGTCGAGACCAGCAACGCGCGAGAGCGTATCACATTCAGCATCTCAGGAATCTAATGGCGTGCGCTTCAAGTTCGGATCGCACCAAGCCGCCTATGGCGCCCGGCGGGCACGGCGAAACGGCGGGCATGGCGAAACGGCAATGGCGGAACGGCAACTACTTGACGCAAAGATGCGAAGGCGCAAAGGCGCAAAGAACAGCACATGAATTGGACCGCGGATACAACTCGGCGCTGCCGTTGCTGTTACAAAACATCCTTGTTGGCGTCGCAGCTGATCAGCTTATCGCGCCGCGACACCTGGCTAGAGCAGACGACCCTTACGTCTTGGGCCTTTGCGTCTTTGCGCCCTTGCGTCAGGCAGTTCGCTCTTCAATCGCGCCTCGTTCCCTCGAGGACGCAGGCGAGTAACGCGACACGCGGCGACGCGGGCTCACGGCGGCGCGGGCTCACGGCGACGCGGGCTCACGGCGACGCGGGCTCACGGCGAAAGGCGCGCCCGACTGCCGCAAGACGTCGCCTCACGGCACTCGAGAAGCGCAGAAACACGACGGGCCGCCTGCAGGTGCGGACGGCCCGTCGTGGTACACCACTGCCCTCAGATCAGCGATCGACGAGGGCGATGAACCGGAACGGAGCACCACCAACGTTGTTGTCGGCCGCGATGATGGTCCGCGCACCGCCCGAGGGCAACGCGACCGACGCGAGGTTGATCGCCACGTTCGCCGCCCGCAACGCCGCCGCCGTACCGGCCGGAACGACGCGCACCTGGTACGTGCCCGCGGGTACCGAGAGGTAGGCCGAAGCGCGCAACGGCACATTCGCGAGCGCGGGTGTGGCGAGCGCCAGATCGGCGCCCACCGCTGTCACGAACACGTCCACGTTGCCCGCACTTGGCGCCAGATGCACCACGCGCACGCGCACTGCACCGCTCGCCGGCACGCTGTTGGTGTCGGTGGTGATGAACGATGTGATGGCAGACGCACCGGTCCCACCGGTGGCGTACACGGTGTAATCCAACGCCGTGGCAACCGTGATGGGGAATGTCGCCACCGTTGCGCTGGTGTCCGCCGTGCGCTTCAGTAGCAGCGAGCGCGAGCCGGTGAGGATTGGAGAGTATATCGCATTTGCGGGTGCCGGCAGCGATGACGGCGCGGTGCCGCCATACACAAGATTGACACCAAAGGGCACTGCCTCGAGAATCGCGTTGACTCGTCCCCGGGTGGTATCGGTGATCAGATTGACGAAGCGCACACGTCCGGTTGCACCGGGAATGAGCGGATCCGTCGCGTCCTTGGTGCCACAGCCTACCAGCAGCGCGGCCAGGCCAAGGAGGGCAAAACTGGAACGGTGCGCCACGCGCAGAACTCCGGCTGAAAGAGGGGTCATGTCGGTGATCCTCAGAGCGGGCAGCCAACGCCGGCGGGGTTCGCCGCGGGCTCGGTGGGATCAGCCGGCACATTCGGATTGGCATTGCGATCACCGATGGCATACGGAAGCCAGCAACGCTGGCCATCAACTGGCAGTGCCGGAGCGGCCACCGGTCCGCGAATCGCGTTTCGGCGTCGGCTGTCTTCCCAGCGCAGACCGGTGCCGAGCAGCTCGTAGCGACGCTGGGCATAGATCTCCGTCAGCAGCTGCGCCTGCGTCAGCGAACCAACCAGCGCCGGAAGGCACGCCTTCGGATCGTCCAGACCGCGGCCGCCGGTGCAGTCGGTGCGGACGGAGTCGAGCGCAGCCTGCGAGCCAGCCAGGTTGCCCTGGTTGGCGAGTGCTTCCGCCTTGATCAGCAAGGCCTCGTCGGGCATGTATACGAGGAATGTTGCATTCGCAACCGCATACCGGGTGCTGAACGGATCGAGCGGCGTGGTCTGGATACGACCGAACAGCGTCGCCGATGGAATGACGAAGAAGCCGAATCGCTGATCCTGCGGCAGCATGGAGGTGCGGAACTGACGGCGCACCGCAATGCCGTTCGTGCCGCCAGTCACGTTCGCGTACGGATTCACGCCTGGTGCAGGGAACGTGAAGGCAGAGATTGCGCTGGTGCCGGATCGCGCCACAAGGTTCGCCGCGGCAAGCGCGGTTGCGTCGTCACCAGCCATCCGCGCATACCGTGCTCGGAAAACCTGGATCATGTTCGCGAGGTTCACACCCGGCGTCAGGATCGAGCTGGTGAAGAACGCGCTCGGCGCCGTGCCTGCCAGCTGGGCCGCAGCTGAGTCGAGCAGCGCACGAACAATCGGCAGCGCCTCGGCGCGACTGACGTACGTCGGCGCGGTTACGCCGAACGTGTTGGCCGGAATGCGCTGATACGACTGCAGCGCCTCGCCCAGTGCTTCCGCCTTGACGGCGTACGCGAGTGCCTTCAGTCCGCTGCGGGTGCCGGCATCGAACGATCCCGCCAGGCGATCGGCACCTGACAGCAAGTCGTCCGCCGTACGGATGGTGCGATAGAGCGAGTTGAAGACGTTGTCCGCGATGCCGGTGCCCGGCGGAACCAGTCCCTGCTCGGCGTCGCTGATGGAAATCAGTGCGGCCGCCGTCGCTGCAAACTCATCGGTGACCACGCCTGCCATGTAGGCGTAGTTGAAATACGACGCGGCAAAACGGCCCTGAAGGCCGGTCGCGAGCGCGATCACTCCGTCGGGCGACGTGGTGACCTGTTCCTGCGTAGGGCTGTTCGGATTCTGCAGATCGAGACTGCAGGCACCGAGAGACGTGGCGGCGAGGGCCACCACGCATCGCTTGAAAATGCGCATGGGTGAGCGTCTCCGCTGATTAGTAGGTGAACCGCGCACTGACGGACCAGACGCGCGGGATCGGATAGCCGCCGAAGTCGATGCCGCGATCGGCGGACGTCGTCTGTACCGACCCGAAGCCACCGGCGTTGGTACCGAAGAGCGTGATCTCGGGATCGTAGCCGGAGTACTTCGTCCAGACCCAGAGGTTGCGACCGGACACCGTCAGGTCCACACCCTCGCGGAAGAGTCGCTTCACCGGTGCCCAGTCGAGCGTGTAGCTGGCCGAGACTTCACGCAGCTTCACAAAGCTGCCGTCCTCGACCCAGTACTCGAAGATGCCCTGAGTACGACCGTTGAAGTTCGGCGCCAGCTTGCGCGCGTCGCCATACGGCAGCAGCTCGCGCTCGTACGACTTTGAGTTGCTGGCGATACCGGCATTCTGCGCACGCGTCGAAAGATTGAGGATGTCGTTGCCGAAGCTGCCGTCGAAGAGTGCCCGCAGGCGGAGTTTCTTCGCGATGGTGAACTCGTTCAGGATCGAGCCAAGCCATGACGGGTTCGGGTCGCCGATGACCTTGTTCAGCGAGTCGTTGCAGGTTCCACCGCTGAGCGCTTGGCGGGCCGCCAGCGTGAGTCCCATGTCGGCGGTCTGATTGCTGCGGCGGTAGCGGCCGAGCGAATCGAGCAGCAGCGCACCGGTGACGCAGTTGCGTGCCGCGTACGATCCGTAGAACACGCCGGCTGGTTCACCGGTGCGAATGCGGTTCGGATAGCCACCGGCGGACTGGAAGTCGAGAATGTTGAGGCTCTCGACTTTGTTCCGGTTCCGCGTGTAGGTGACCGTCGATTCCCACCTCAGGTCTTTCCGGTCGATGTTGACCGTGCGCACGAGCAGTTCGATGCCCTTGTTGGACATCGTGCCGATCGGCGCGAACTGGCGCGAGAAGCCGGTGCTGGTCGGGAGCGGCTTGAAGAACAGCAGGTCCGAAACGAGACGATCGTAGTACGTCGCCTCGACGCCAACGCGGCCGCCGAATCCACCGATTTCCGTGCCGAGTTCCCACTCACGCGCACGTTCGTTCTTCAGATTCTCGTTGCCGAACGTGACATCGTTCACGAAGCCCGGGCGCCCGCCGAAGGCGGAGTTCGAATACGTGACGAACTGCGAGTATGCATTGGTGCTGCCCGGCTGGCTGCCGGCCCAGCCGAGGGCACTGCGAAGGCGCACGCTGTTGAGCAGGCCGGGCCGGTTCTCGAGCGCGACAAACGAGGCGGAAAACTTCGGGAATGCCTGCCAGCGCTGCGCCGGCGCAAACGTGGAGGACGCGTCGTACCGCACCGCGGCGGTCAGGAACAGCTTGTTCCACGCCGCCAGCTCCTGCTGGCCGAAGAAGCCCAGTGTGCGGAGCTGTGTACGGCGCTGCGCGCCGAACGGCACCGAGCCTGCGCTCACCAGCTCGCCAACCGGCGCCAGACCGTTCGCACCCGACTGTGTCAGGTTGATCGACTGTTGCGTGTAGTTGAGGCCTGCGGTGCTCTTCCACTCGAACTCTGACCCGGGATTCCACGAGTACGTGCTGACCAGGTCCTGGTTCAGCACGCGCGTGTTCTGGAACACCGACTGCGACTGGCCGGTGGACAGCGGGCCGGTGCCGAGCACGGCATTGCGCGGGATGAACTGCCCCTGCTCGAACGCCGCGTTGTCCACGCCGGCGGTATAGTCGACCAGCAGCTTCGGAACCGGCGTCCAGGTGAACTTGGCTGAGCCGATGAAGCGATTGACCGTCTGCGGATTGCGGATGCGGGCAATGGCAAGCAACGGGTTGGTGCCCAATGCCGGCGGCAGCGGATAGATGCCGTTGAGCGGACGGAAGTCCGTCTGCGTGGGCGCGAAGAAGAGCGACCCCATGATGCCGTAGTCGTTCTGCTCGCCGAAGGCCTGCAGCTGGTTGCGCGTCGTGACGAAGTTCGTGCTCACGTTCGCGATCAGCGTCGACGACAGCTGCTGCTGCAGGTTCAGCCGGGCACCCTGTCGGCGTGACTCGGTGCTGCGGATGATGCCCTGGTCCTCGGTGGCGTTGACGCTCACGAAGTAGCGCGTGGCGTCGTTGCCGCCCTCGACCGTCAGGTTCTGCTCGTACGTCGGTGAGCGGCGGAAGATGTCGTCCTGGAGGTTGAAGCGGGCAATCGGATTGCCGTTGACATCGTATGGATAAAAGTTGAATGGCTGCTGCTCACGCAGTTCGTTCGTGCCAAGGCGCGTGGAGAACGTCACGCGTGGCTTGCCGATCAATCCGCGCTTGGTGAAGATCTGCACCACGCCGTTGTTGGCGCGCGAGCCATACAGCGCCGCTGCGGCGGCGCCGCGGATGATCTCGATGCGATCGATGTCCGCGGGGTTGATGTCGGCGAGGCGGTTCTGCGGGTTGGAGCGGCCGCCGAGGTCGGACAGCTGCGCCGAGCCGTTGTCGACGATCACGCCGTCGATGATGTAGAGCGGATCGGAGCCGGAGATGAAGCTGTTGGTGCCGCGCAGGCGGACGGAGATGCCGCCACCGCCGGGGCCACCGGAGTTCTGCGTGATCTGTGCGCCGGCGATCTTGCCCTGCAGCGCCTGATCGACGGTCATCGCCTGCGCCTTCGAGATGACGGTCGAGTCCACCGTCGCGATCGAGGTGCCGACGCGGCGCTTCTCGGTCGGCGACGCGGTCCCGGTCACCACGACCTCCGACAGGTTGATCGCGCTGACCGACAAGGCCGCGTCGACCGTAGCCGTGGCGCCAGCGACCACCTGGACCGTCTTGTTGACCGGCTGGAACCCGATCCGGCGGATCTGGACCACCCGCGCCCCGACCGGGACCGCCGTGAGGACATACTCACCCGAGGCCTGGCTGAGCGCCCCGACCCGGGTTCCGACCACCTGTATCTGAGCCTCGGCCAGCCCGCGGCCGGACGAGGCCTCGGTGACCTTGCCACGAATTGTGCCGGTAGCGGCTTGTGCGCTCAGCGCCAGCGGGGCTGCGATCAGCATCCCCACGGCGCACCACGCACGGCGAACAAAAAGAGCAGTCATGCACGTCCTCCGGACGAACAGAGCCGACGACCCCGGTACCGACGGCGCGAATCGCCGCCCGGTGGGGAAGAGCGGGTCAAGGTTACCTTGGAATGGCAGGCCGGGCAACGCGAGTTGCCCCCGGCCTGCACGGTCGGCGCGGGCTGCATTCCACTGAGACCGTCGTCCGGTGACCGAACCCCGGCACGCGGAGTATTCACTGCGCCTGCCTCTGTCCCGTTATCAGCCGAATGCCCCAGCCACTCCGCGCCCTGCACCTGGATCGTACGACCCCCGAGCCTGCGCCGGCCGCCGCCGACGTGCTGGCCTTGCGTGCGCGCGATGGTGAAGCCGGTGCGTTTACGGCCCTGGTGGAGCACATGCAGCCCCGCGCGATCCGCTTTGCATCGCAGATGACGGGCGCCAGCCGCGATGACGTCGACGATATCGTGCAGGATGCCTGGGTCCGCACCTACCGCGCGCTACCCCGGTACGACGCGAGCCGGTCGTTCGAGAGTTGGTACTTCACCATTCTGGCAAACTGCTGCCGCAGCCTCCGCGTGAAGCTCCGGCGGTGGCATCTGCGCGCGCAACCGCTCGATGACCAGATGCGGAGCGAGGCGCTCGATCCGCTGATGGCGACCTCGACTCGCAGCGATGTGGCGCGCGTCCAGCGCGCCCTCGCGACGCTCCCGGCGATGCAGCGCGAGACTTTCCTGCTGCATCATGTCGAAGGATTCAGTTACGAAGAGATTGCCGAGATGACCGGTGTCGGCGTCTCGGCGTGCAAGATGCGCGCAAAACGCGCGATGGATGCGGTGCGCGCACTGCTTACGGAGGAAACCCTCGATGCCTGATTCGATGATGACGCCGGACGCCCGACTCGACGCCGCACTGGCGGCCATGCGCGAAACGGCTGCGGTCGACCAGGAAGCGGTAACACGAGTCGCGGCACGCGCGGTCCTCGCCAATGAACCCCGAAGCCAGTCGAACGCCTTCTGGATGCGCGCGGCAGCGGCGATCACGATCGTGGTGCTCGGCGCGGCGGCGATACGCGGCTATCGGTCGATCGAAGGCGTCGATTCACGCAGCACCGTTGCGGTTGTTACGCCCCGAGCGGAGGTCGCGGGTGGTGTGACGATGACGCCCGTCATCGCCACCGGAGCGCGCCCGATCGTCTTCGAGCTGAACGCTCCGAATGCGCAGTCGGTACAGGTGCTGGGCGATTTCAATCAATGGTCGCGGAACGTGAGCAGCATGGAGCGCGGAAGCGATGGGCGTTGGCGCCTGACCACGATGCTGCCGCCCGGTCGCTATGTGTACGCGTTCCTGGTGGATGGTCGACGCTTCCAGCGCGATCCCGGTCGAGACGCGGTCGAGGATCGTGACTTCGGCGTCACCGGCTCAGAGCTCGTCGTTGGTGAAGCCCCATGACGCGTCGCCTGTCGGCATTCGCCGCGTTGATCCTGTGCGCGCTGCCGCTCGGCGCCCAGGGCACCGCCACGGACGGCGACCGAATCGCGCAGGAACGCATCGAAGTCATCATTCGTGATTTTGATCGCCGCGGCCTGCCGACGGACTTGCTGCGTGCCAAGGTCGCCGAAGGGGCTGCCAAAGGCGCCACGCCAACCCGGATCGCCGATGCGGTCGCCCTGCTGGCGGCACGTGTCGATTCGGTGGCCCGTCTCCTAGCCCCGGCCGTATCCGGTCCTGAGTTGCATGCCGGTGCCGAAGCGCTCGCGGTTGGCGTGTCGGGCCCGTCACTGCGCACCTTGCGCTTGGCCGCCGGCCGTCATTCCGCGGAACCGTACTTTCTGTTCGTCATCCGACTGGTGCGCCGCGGTGTGACGCAGGATCAGGCAATGCGCGCCGCGCGGCAGCTCATCGATCGGCAGGTGGCATCGAGTACGCTGCTCGCGATTGCGGACGATCTGGCCCGTGACGTGGCCAGCGGCGCGTCACCGGATGCGGCGTTGAACGATCGCATGACCCGACTGATCGGCGGCTTCGGGCCGAGCAGCCTCGGCGCGACCGGTGACGGGCCCCGGGGACCAGGGATCGCTAACACCGGCGCGAAGCCCTGACATGCCGCGCGCGATCGGGATCGTGCGCAGCCTGGTCCTGGCCGTCATCGCCACGCTGAGCGCGGGCGTCATCGATGCGCAATCGCGCGCGCGCGTCAGCGGCAGCATCGAGACCGGCGCCGCCGCCATCGAGCAACCACTCGTGCGCAGCGGCGCTGCCTTCTATCTCTCGCCCGGCGCGCAGCTCACCGCGCACGACTTGACGATTGGTGGCGACGCGGTGTTCGCGACCGGCACACCGATCTGGAAATCATTTCTCGGAAGCGGCTACATTCGCTCCCCAGCCTTCAGGAACGTCCGACTGATCGGCAGCGGGCAGCTCCTCAAGACCAGCGGGCTGCTTCCCACAGTTCACGGTGATTTCGGCGCGGAATGGCGCGGCGGCTCGAATGCCACCACCGTTATGGCGCGCGCGCGCGCTGGACAGCTGCGCTACGCAGGCGCAGGCTGGCGTGACATGGAACTCGGCGTAAGCGCGGTACACAGCCGCGGGTCGCTCATCTTCGCTGCCGATGCAATGTTCAGCGACGCCCGGCGACCCGACGCACTGCGGCAACAGCTCGGGTTCGAGACGGCGTCCAACGCATCACTGGGCGTGCAGACGCTCGACGTCACGCCGCGTATGATCTGGGAGCGCGGTCGGCTGCGAACCGACGCATCTCTTGCGCTTCGGATGATCGAGCGCGGCGTCACCGGAACCCGGACCGGACCGCAACTTTCGTTCACGTTTCAGACGTCGCGCGGAATCTCACTGTTCGTTGGTGGAGCACAGCGGCTCCCCGACGCGCGCTCCGGTATCCCGTCGGGACGCACGGCACTGCTTGGCATGCGACTCAGTGGAGCACAACTGCTGCGTCGACCGGCACCGGTTCGCCGGAGCGGCCCGTCGCTGATGATCGTCAACGGTGTCCTTATGCTGGACGCTGAGAATTCGACGGCGGCCAGCGCCTCACTGCGCGGTGACTTCACCGACTGGCAAGCACGCGAGTGTCGGCCCAGCGCGCGCCATCGGTTCGATTGTGGCGCCGTGCCACGCGCGGGGACGTGGCGCGTGGCCGTTCGCCTGAACGATGGGCCATGGCAACAGCCGAGTAATCTGGCCTCGGCCGCGGACGACTTCGGATCCGTCGACGGGGTGCTGATGACGGGCGGCAAGCCGTAGCAAACAAGTGGACGGAGGCTTCGCCGCGTGGTGACCGCGGTTGCAGCGAATCATCACCGTCCGTTTTGCCGAGTCAGTTTCGGCTCGTCATGCCAATCTGAAAACCACCGCTCCGATGCGCGCGTCCACCGCGGAACTCCGGCGTGGCGCGCGTCTGGTAATACTCGATGTATCGTCTGCCCGACCGATACACCACGCCGATCTGCTGACGGTACACCAAGCGGGCGAGGTCACGCGCCGCGATCGTGTACGGGCTGCTGCGATTGAAGAGGCCGCCCTGAAGCGTCGCGTCATACCCGACCGCGTTGAGCTGCGGCTTGACGTAGACGAAGAACGAGCGCCGCCTTGAATCGCCGCCTGTGAATGGTGAAGCTACGCGACCCGCGAGCAGCGTCGTGCCAACGGTCATCGCGGTATTGTAAGTGCCGAGCCGCGCCATGCCGGTGCCAGTCAGCAGCACCCCTGGTATGTGATACAGCGACCGTTCGACCCCCGCTTCGTAATTGAGAATCAGATCATTCCGGATCTGATTGCCCCACCCTTGCGGAATGGTGTTGCCGGTGTGGCGATGGATGAAGGTCTGAATTTCAGCGCCGGCCGCTCCCTGACCGATGATGCCGAGCGTGAGTGACGAACTCACACGCTGCTGCCGGAGCGTATCGAGTGCGAGCGTGAAGGCCCGCAGCTGCTTCGTTCCTGCATATGGATGGTCACCAGTCAGGATTCGCGACGCCTTCAGGTCGCTGGCTGTGTACCCGTCATCGGTGTAGGCCAACCCATAACGAAGCTGAGCGCCACGCGGCTCGCGCAAGAGACGCATCAACGGAAACCCAGCCAACCGTGGCGTTGCTACCTCGACGGTGATTCCCTGCGTGAAGTAGCGATCAGTCGCGGTGAAGAAGTCGTTGTCGTAGGCGAGCCGCCAATACGAGGCAGCTCCGAGGTCGCGCTCGACGCCGGAGGTGGAGACTGCCTGCGCCATGGCCGATCGGGCCGTGACGGCGAGAAGGAAAACGAGTGTGACGAGTGGGCGCATGCCCCTGCTACGTCACCGTCCGGCAATCGGATTGCTGCGCAGACTTCGTCCGGCGTGCACGCGGCTCCGTTGCCCGTCTCGCAGCGTGACACTTCCATTCACGATCACGAGCGCAATTCCCGTCGGATACTGGAATGGCCGTTCGAATGTCGCCGTATCCGCAATCCGGGCTGGGTCGAACACCACGATATCCGCAGCCAGACCCGCGAGCAGTCGGCCACGATCGGCGAGCCGGACCCGATCAGCGGGCACCGATGTCATCTTCCGGATTGCCGCGGCGAGCGTGAGGAGCTTGCGATCGCGGACGTATCGCCCGAGCACCCGCGGAAAGCTGCCGGCGCCCCGTGGATGTGGGCTGCCGCGCCGCGTGGGGCCCTCCTGCGCAAACGCGCCACCGTCACTGCAGACCATGCCGAGTGGATGCGCGAGAATTCTTTCGAGGTTCTCTTCGCTCATTGCAAAGCCCGCCATATCGACGCGACCACGATTGCGCTCGAGCAATGCAATCGTCGCCGGGTACGGCGCCATGCCGATACTCCTCGCCCATGTGCCGAGTCGCTCGCCCTGTACATCGCGATCCGTCGGCGATGACACGCTGGTGATCTGCACGTTGTCCCAGCCGCCGATCAATTCGACCTTGGCCAGCGTTTCCGACTCGATCCTTTTGGCGGTTCCCTGGCCGCGCAGTCGGGCCAGGAAGGCAGCGGTTCCGCCGTCGCGGCTCCACACCGGGAAGAGATTGGTGAGACCGGTCGCATACGCGAGATACGGATACCGATCGAAGGCGACATCGACACCATCGCGGCGGGCCGCTTCTATCTGATCGAACGCCGCCTGCAATCGGGTCCAGTTTCGTGGGCCCTGTGTCTTCAGGTGCGATATCTGCAATCCGCAGCCTGCGCCACGCGCCACCGCGATCGACTCCGCGATTGCGTCCAGCAATCGGTCGTCCTCGTTGCGCATGTGTGTAGCGTATGGCAATCCGCGTGACGCAAGCGGCTTGCAAAGCGCGATCAGTTCGTCCGGTCGGGCGAATGCACCGGGCGTGTATTCGAGACCTGAGCTGGCACCGCAGGCACCGTCGTGCAGCGCACGCTCCACCATCGCCACCATTGCGCGCAGTTCCACCGCGGTTGCTGGTCGGTCGGTGTTTCCCACCGCTTCGCTCCGCACGCTCCCGAGCCCGATCATCGAGGCCACATTGACACTCGGTCGGAGGCGATCGAGCCGCCCAAACAGCGCGGCGAATCCGTTGGCTGCGGTGCCCGTCGCGCGTGAACTGCCGTCGGCGCCGACGACAATCGTCGTGATCCCCTGCCGGATCACCGACTCGGCTCTCGGATCAGCCGCCAGCGACGAATCGCCATGCGAGTGGATATCGATGAAGCCCGGCGCGACGGCCAGCCCGCGCACGTTGATCTCGGTGTTGCCTTTGAGACTCAACGCAGGACCGATCGCCGTGATGCGATCAGAAGTAATCGCAACATCGGCCTCGCGACCGTCAGTTCCAGTACCATCGAAAACAGTGCCACCGCGCAGAATGAGATCTGCCGTCGGCTGCTTCCGGATCGCAGTGGAATGTGGCAGGTCCGCGATCGCGGCGAGTATCGTCCCGGTTGTGGTGAGAAAGGATCGGCGGGAGGTGATCATCGCCGGAATTCTACTGTCACGTGCGCGGCCATGCCGATCAGCCTTCGCATCGAATGAGGTCGGGCGACCGTCAGCTCTCGCCGGAAGCGGTTTCGCGCCCCACCGGTGTGGCGGACATTCGCCGCCGCTTTCGCCGAACGGAGAATGGGAGCCAGAACATCCACAGCCCCGTGAGCCACATCAGGCAGAGCGCGATCCCACTGGGGAGAAACAGACCGAGCTTGCTGACATCGCCAAGAAAGAATGACCCATCATGGAGCGACTCGATGAGGTCCGACCGGCGGTATCGCGACTGCAACACCTTGCCCGTGCCGAGATCCACCTGCACCTCCCAGCTCCCCTTTACCGTCACCTTGGCGAGCCCGCGGTCGGCGCGAAGATCAATTCGCTTGATGTCGTCCCAGCCCGAGACATGCAGTGACGGCACCGAGCGGACCGACATCAGTATCTGCTCGAGGCTGATGGCGGGAACCGTGCCAGTGCCGCGAATCTCGGTGGGTTGCACCCAGTTCCACTGCTTCTTGACTTGCAGCAGAATTCCCGTACCGAAGATCACGGCCACCGGGATGGCGATGGCCAGCGACGCCCAATAGTGGATGCGACGGGCCAGAAAGTTGACGCGCACGGGACGAAAAGACTGTGGGAAGGTTCAGTACACCGGGCTCGATAACGCGCTACCGACGACTAATCTGGCTTGACGTCGTCGAACTCCATCTGATAGATGTCATCGATGTGGGTGCCCGGCGGGAGCATCAGCAGGTCGTTGATGAGCCCGGAGTGCAGGTCGTACACCCAGCCATGGAGATGGATGTCATGGTGCGTCTGCCAGGCATGCTGCACGAACGAGGTTTCGGCCAGCTTCCAGACCTGCTCCTGCACATTCAGTTCAACCAGTCGGCGCAGGCGCCGCTCCGGATCGGCCACGCCGTCGAGCTCGTGGCGATGAATGCGGTACACGTCCTTGATGTTGCGCAGCCACTTGTTGATCAGGCCAAGGTGCTTGTGTGAGAGCGCGTTCTTCACGCCCCCGCACCCGTAGTGCCCGCAGACGATGATGTGCTTCACCTTGAGCACCTCCACCGCGTACTGCAGCACGCTCAGCATGTTGAAGTCGGTGTGGATCACCTGATTCGCGATGTTCCGGTGCACAAACAGCTCGCCCGGTTCCGTGCCAGTCACATCCTCGGCAGGCACGCGGCTGTCGGAGCAGCCGATCCAGAGAAACTCCGGCGTCTGGTCGTCCGCCATGCGCAGGAAGTAGTCATCACGGACGTTGAGCTTGTCCTGCACCCAGGCCTTGTTGGCCAGGAGCAGCTTCTTATACGACTCCATTCGTCCGTCTCCGCTTGCGATAGTTTTGCGACTTGTTGTGGAACTGCTTGAATTCGATGGAGATCTGACGGTGGCGCGCGCCTTCGGTGAAGTCGCTGATCACGTCATAGAGATCGTTGTCGATGAAGATGGCCCTCGTCCCATCGACGATCAGGCTCGACTGGGCCGGAAGCGATGCCAGCTTCATCTTCAACTCGGACTTGTTCACGAACGACGCATCCTTGTTGAATCGCAGCAGGTACATCGACTCCTGATTCACCAACGTGAACGCTGAGTGATGATTGGTCCGAATCACGAAAATCACGCCGAAGACCACCCCGATCAGCACACCAAGCAACAGGTCGGTGAAGACGATCGCGACGATCGTCACGATGAACGGAAGGAACTGATCGAAGCCCGCCTTCCATGAGTCCCGGTACAGTGCCGGCTTGGTGAGCTTGTACCCGACCATCAGCAGGACGGCCGCCAAGCTGGCCAGCGGAATACGATTCAGCAGACCGGGGATCGCAACCACGCAGACCAGCAGCAACAGGCCGTGGATGAATGCCGACCACCGCGTTTTCGCGCCCGCGTACACGTTCGCGGAACTACGCACGATCACGGCCGTCACCGGAAGACCGCCCAGCAGTCCGGCCGCGATGTTCCCCACGCCCTGTGCCATCAGCTCACGGTCCGGATCGGAAATCCGGCGCTCCGGGTCCAGCTTGTCCGAGGCTTCGAGCGACAGCAGCGACTCGATGCTGGCAACGATCGCGAGTGTCAGCCCGGTGGTATAGATGCGACGGTCGCTCCATCGCGACCAATCCGGGCTGGCCAGTTGCGCCAGCAACTCCGCCGGGCCACCGGCAGGCAGAGTCACCAAGTGCCCGTCCTCAGCGCGCAGGAAGAAGTCTGGCGAGAAGGCACGAAAGAGCTCATTGAGCGTGATGCCGACGGCGACCACGATCAGGGCGCCAGGCACCATCGCCAGCGATTTTCGAGACTTGACCCACGACGATTCCCACGCCAGCAGAATGGCGAGCGACACGATCGAAATGACGATCGCCTCCCCGTTCGCCGACACCACGGCATCCGCGATATCCGAGAGTGTCGTCGACGCGCCATCCGCAGAACGGAAGAAGTCGAAATCCCCCTCGTAGCCCTTGTCGCGGCCAAGCGCATGCGGAATCTGCTTGAGGATGATGACCACCCCGATGGCCGCCAGCATCCCCTTGATGACAGCGTTCGGCACGTAGTTCGCTATGCGGCCGGCGCGCAGCGCACCAAAAGTCACCTGTGCCACACCCGCCACCAGCACCGCCAGCAGGAACGCCGGGAACGATCCCAGCGACTGAATTGCCGTCGCCACGATCACGGCCAGACCCGCGGCTGGCCCGCTCACACTGACCGACGAGCCGGAGAGCAGCGAGACGAGCAGGCCACCGATGATGCCGGAGATCACGCCGGAGAACAGCGGCGCGCCCGACGCAAGTGCAATACCCAGACAGAGCGGCAGCGCAACCAGGAAGACGACGAGCCCCGCCGGCGCATCGTGCGAGACGGAAATCTGGCCCAGGCGTAGCGATGTGGACGATTTGCGATCGATCGGCATGAGTATTCTGAGGAATTGAAGAACGGGCAGAGACAGAATGGCGAGGCGCAGCCTTTGACGCTACCGATATCCTTGGGTCGTGCTGGGTTGCCGCACACGCGGAGCCCCCAACGGTTCTGGGATGGCCCTGCTTCACCTTTCCCACGCTTCCTGCGATGAATCGACGTGACTTTCTGCACCAGAGCGCCGCTCTGGCGGCCCTGCCGCTCGCGGTCCGGGCACCGGGTCAGACCAGGCGTCAGGCCATCCGGCACGTCAACGGCGCACGACTGAATGCGTCGCTGACGGCCTTTGATTCGATTGGCCGCACGCGCGATGGGATCAATCGGGTGGCGTACTCGGAGGCCGACCTCGCCGGACGCGCCTTCACGCTGGACCTGATGCGACAGGCCGGGCTGACGCCCCGGATCGATGCCGCCGGCAACATCTTCGCGCGAATTGCGGGTACGGGCCGGTCGCTACCGCCAATCCTGATGGGGTCGCACGTCGATTCCGTTACAAATGGAGGGAATTTCGACGGCCCGGTAGGCAGCTTCGGCGCCATTGAAGTCGGACGCACACTGCTCGAAACTCGGACCCGACTGCGACACCCCCTCGACGTCGTCGTCTGGCAGAATGAGGAAGGGGGCACCATCGGCAGCAAGCTGGCGATCGGCGCCCTGACGGACGCGGACCTCGACAAGACGGCGCGATCAGGGAAAACCATCCGGGAGGGTATTGCGCTCACGGGTGGCAACGTCGCACAGCTGTCGACCGCCGTGAAACAGCGGGGCGAGATCGCCTGCTACATCGAACTGCACATCGAGCAGGGCGGTATTCTGGAGAAGGCAGGGATGCAGATCGGCGTCGTTGAGGGCATCGTCGGACTGCGATGGATCGAGGTCACGATCAGCGGTGCGGCGAATCACGCCGGTGCCACACCGATGGATCAACGGCAGGATGCGCTGCTTGCGGCAGCGAAGTTCACCGTGGCGATCAACGATGCCATTCGAGCGGTGCCCGGGCGCCAGGTCGCAACGGTGGGACGAATCGTCGCGTCACCGAACACCACCAACATCATCGCGGCCGAAGTCGTGATGACCATCGACCTGCGCGATCTCGACGAGGCCACGCTGGTGAAGTTCAATGCTTCGTTCGAAGCGCTCGGACGCGAGATCGGGTCGGCCACGAACACGTCGTTCGTGTTTCGTGCTCTCGTGAACAGCGAACCCGCCATCGCCGACCCGCGAGTGATGCAGTACGTCACGACGAGCGCGATCGGACTGGGGCTCAGCCACATGCGAATGCCGAGTGGAGCCGGTCACGACGCGCAGGAGATCGCACGGATCGCACCGATGGGCATGATCTTCATCCCGAGCGTGGGTGGCATCAGTCATTCGCCGCGAGAGTTCTCGAGGCCGGAGGACATCGTGCACGGCGCGGACGTGCTGCTGAACGCGGTGTTGTCCGCGGATGCAGGCTGACGTTATCGTCGGAATCGTCGCGTCGTGCTCCGCGCGGCACGCTAGTGGGCTGGAAACGAAGTGCGGTGGGAAAGGCGGGTGAGATGGATTGTGGCGCTTGCCAAGGCGCCACCGAGAGCGAGACCAGCGGTATCGCGAGACATCGTAGCATCGACTCGCGTCGAACGACGCGTCCGACCGTCCCGAAAATACGGCGTCACGATCCCAGCCACGGAACGGCAACGGCGGAACGGCAACGGCGGAACGGCAACGGCGGAACGGCAACGGCGGAACGGCAACGGCTTGACGCAAAGGCGCAAAGGCGCAAAGGCGCGAAGGACCGCGGACGAAAAGGAACCACAGAATCCCAGCGCTGCTGCCGTTGCTGCTGCAAAACATCTGTGCTGGAGCCGTTGCTGACCTTCACGCGCGCTGAGGTGTCTGGATACCGCAGACGGCCCTTAAGTCTTGGCGCCCTCGCGCCCTCGCGCCTTTGCGCCTTTGCGTCAGGCCGTTTGCTCTTTGGTTGCTCGTTTAGCGACAAGTGTCGCGAGGCGTTGCAACGCCGGCTCGCGTCGAAATCCACCACCCGACGTTACCCACCACACTTCGGCAACACCACGCTAGCTCGACCCGAAGACCTCCTTTCCCCGCCGATACGCGCGCACGCCGGCGGTCGTGTCATGCATCAGCAGCAGTGCATCCGAGTGACCGAACTGTCGCATCAGATCGAGCATCATCGGCGCTTCTCCGCTCCACGGGTATCCGAAAACGACATCGAAATCATCGAGCGCCATGCCCAGCTCGAGATACCCCGAGGCGCCTTCGCCCGTCGTCGCGGAGAACTCGTTCGCCACGGGCGATCGCCATTTGTATCCGGCTGGCAGAAAACTCCCGGTCACGAAGCGCGCACGCGAATTGAATCGCGCGGCCAGTCGCTCGGCCTGCCGGACAAGTGTCGTGTCAAGCTCTATTCCGAATGCCTCGAATCCGAGCAGGTCGGCCATGATCGTGATCACGCCAGTGGCGGAGCCCCACTCCAGGAACCGGGCGCCGGGAGACCGGAACCGCACCAGCGCAGCCCGCACCAGCTCGTAGTCGGCCGCAACGAACGGATGGAATTCCCGGTCGCGCACACGCCGATCGAATTCGTCGAACAGCGCCCAGCCCTCGGCACAGAGCGCGTCGAGCCGCCGCTCCTCCGCGCCGTCCCCCCCGGGGGTGTCACTCGACATCACAAACCATCCACAAGTGGCAGGGCCAGTTCCGAACAGGCGCGTAAGTTACCTGGATCGCGCCGCCCTGCCCCTCCCGGCCCGTCGAGCACACCGCGTCGCCACCCTTCATTTCGACGACTGATCCGATGCCCCGAATTGCGCGCGTCCTGCTGGTGCTTGTCCTGATTCTCTCGGCTGGAGCGGCGGGCAGCTACATCCTGCGCAATCCCGAGACGGCGGCGTTGGATGACGCCGCACGCCGCGGTGCACCCGGCAGCTTCGTCAGCCTCACCGATGGCGTGACCCATTACGACACGAGCGGACCTGACAGCGGACGCGTGGCAGTCCTGGTCCACGGATTCTCCGTGCCCTACTACATCTGGGATTCGACCAGCGTGGCACTGGCAGCCGCGGGATACCGAGTCATCCGGTACGATGTCTTCGGCCGCGGGCTCTCCGATCGACCGGATGTGTCGTACGACGGCACGCTGTATGATCGCCAGCTCTCGGATCTGCTCGATTCACTGCGCGTCCACGGTCCGGTCGACCTGATGGGCCTGTCGTACGGCGGCTACGTCACGGGGCACTTCACGGCGACGCACCCAAGCCGCGTGCGTACGTTGACGCTGATCGATCCGGTGGCCGTCTCAGCAAAACTTCCGGCCATTCTGACGACACCGGTGGCCGGCGCCTGGGTCTGGCAGGTGATGCAGGCACCGAACGCGGCCAACGGTCAACTCTCGGACTTCCTGCACCCCGACCGCTGGCCGGACTGGGTGGATCGCTACCGGCCACAGATGCGGTACCGAGGGTTCGGACGCGCGCTCCGTCGTTCGGCGATCACGTCGTCGCGCACTGACTTCCCTGCCCACTACGCGGCCGTCGGTGCATCGCGCGTTCCGGTACTCCTCATCTGGGGAAAGCAGGATTCGACGGTCAGTATCACGCACTCGAGTGTGGTGCGAAACGGCATTCCCGGCATCGAGTACTTCGTCGTCGATTCGGCCGGGCATCTGCCGCACATGGAGCAGGCCGCGGCCGTGCACGCTCGGATGCTCGACTTTCTCGCCGCACATCCGGCGGAAGCTGCAGGCGCAGGCAGCGAAGCGCGCCAACGTTGAACAGAGTTCAAAACACCTGACGGGGTGACCCGCGCGCAGCGCACCTGCCGCCGAACATGCGCGGCGCTATCAAGCGGCCGGCGGCGCGACTCCGCCGGCATGATCGCCTCGTTCCGCAGCTAGTCGATCGGTGTCAGCCGGAAGGCCGCGCCGACGTAGCCTTCCACACTATGCTCCGGCCGAAACTGTACGGCACACCGCTTCTCGGCGTTCACCCAGCGATCAACCACGGTGTAGCCCAGCGCACGCATGGCGTCGAAGAACGTTGCATCCCGTTGCACATGATACGGGCAGAATGCGCCCTCGATACTTTGTACCGTCCAAAAGTCAAAAACATCGTGCATCGGAATCAGGTTGATCAGTACCCAGCCTGGTTTGACGTCCAGTTCCGACAGCATCGCGGGTAGCGAGTTTTCGAGATATTGCAGGCAGCCTGACGTAAACAGCAAATCGGCGCCGGAGGCATGATCGAAGGACGGGACGAACGCGAGCGCCTTTCGCGCATCACGCTGCGCCGCCAACTCGCGGCCTCGTGCAGCGACAGCCGGCACGTCCAGCACCTCCCACTGCAACTGATCGGGATAGCGCACATACGGCTGATAGGCGTAGTAGCTCAACCCGACGTGCCCGCCAAGATCGAACACGCGGGTCACGCCCTCGGCAAACGCCTTCGTGAGCCAGAGCATCATCGGGTAGTCACCCGGATACACCTGACCTAAGCGCTCAGGATAGAGTTGCCCAGCCGAATTGTGATCGTAGCCAAGCGGCAGCGTGGTCGGCGCCGACGCGGCTGCCTCCGCGTGCGTCTGATACACGCCCCGGCACGCGCCAGGCATCACACCATTCCGAAAGAAACGGTCGAAGCGCTGTGAGCGCAGCTGGCCGATCAGCGGCGCAGAGAGCGCGACATCCAGCAGATCGTGCAGCCGGTCGCCCATGACTCACCCCGACACATCTGTGTCCGGTAGATCCGTTCACCCAAACGGATGACGCCTGAACCGGCCTCGGCCAGGTCGCCTCCGAATCATACACGTAACGCCCATTCGTCGCTCTCAAGAGGACGCCACTTCCGGCTGAAGATTCTCATCGGCCACCATCAAATGCACCAAGCCACTACAAGATTACAGCAATCTCATCAAAAGACTTCCGCCGGATCGACGGCACTTCGACCCCGTCTGCCGGATAACCCACCACCAGATTGAGGAATGGACGTTCGTTCGCCGGCCGACCGAGGATCTCATTCAGGAACCCCATCGGGCTGGGCGTGTGCGTCAGCGTCGCCAGACCGGCGTTGTGCAGCGCGGCGATCAGGAAGCCGGTCGCGATCCCCACCGATTCCTGCGCGTAGTAGTGCTTCACCTTCTGGCCATCCGCCGTGAGCCCGAAGCTTTCGGCGAACACCACGATCAGGTACGGCGCGATCTCCAGAAACGCCTTGTTCTCGTCGGTGCCGAGTGGCGCCAGCGCCTGCAGCCACTCCGGCGGTGCACGATGCGTGTAGAAGTCGTGCTCCTCGCGCTCGGCATCGATCCGGACCCGCTGCTTGATCGCCGGGTCACGAACCACCACAAACCGCCACGGCTGCAGATGTGCGCCGCTCGGTGCGGTTCCCGCGGTTCGGATGCAATTCTCGATGATGTCCAGCGGCACGGGCCGATCCGAGAATGCGCGCACCGTGCGCCGACGATCGGCGTTGGCGTAGAAATCCGCGGCGCGCTGCGACATCTCGGCGACGGGGTACTCTTTGTACGACGTGAGCGGAATGAAGTCGGGCATGATCGGCGAGAGAGCCAGAAAACGAAAAACCTATCGCGGCGGGGCTGGGGGCGACGGCGTGCGCGTGCGTACAGTCGTCACCGCCGCCGCGAGCCAGACGGTGGAATTGGTGACAATGAGGTCGCTGGGCCGCACATCGAGCGCGATGTCCTGCCCAGTCATGGGGACCATTCGTTGCACGGTGACGGGCAAGCGAATCGGCCTGAAGAAGCGTTGTGGAATCTTCACCGTGAACCCGCGCGCCACCAGTTCCTGAATGCGCCCACTCACCTTGGCTCGTCTGATCGCAACGCCGCAGAGACCTCCACGGGTGGCCAGGATTGAGTCGAACGCCGCGACTGATGCAGGAGACGGGTCCACGAAGATTCGGATCGCGAGGGTCGGAAACTCCGGATCGGCGAGCACCACGCCGTTCACCGCGTTGAGGATGATCCGACCGCGCGCCAGATAGTTTGCGGCCCGAACCTGACCCGTGACATCATGGGCCATCGTCATGTCTCCGCACACCGGACCCGCCAGTCCTTTCGATTTCCAATCGAGCTTCACGTGTGCGATGCCGGTGCCGCCCACCAGTCGCACGGGCACATCCATCCGAATGACGTTGCCACCAAAAGTCATGCGCGGCGCGGCGGGCTGCAACCGTCCGTGCACGTCGTCGAGTGTCATCTCCAGATCATACCCGCCTATCGTGCGCTTGCCGAACAGGCCGAGTCTGGCCGAGACCTCACCGGACTTGCGGACACGCATCTGCGGGAGACGCAGGTCGACGTCGTTGAACCAGCCGTTCACCACCGTGCGAACGATCAACTCGACGAACGGTGTCGGCAATCCAATCACCACATCGCCAGCCGGGCGTTGATCGAGCAGATCACTGAGCGACGCGGCGTCGTAGACCAGTGCACTCAGCGAGTCGCGTTGGCGCGTCAGCGCGGCGATCTCGCGCACAAGCGTGGCAGGGTCTTCGCGCGCCCATTTCGGACGAAATCTCGCCGCAATCACGCCGAGGGTCACCAACGGCACGACCGCCGCGACGGCGATCGCCGAAATCACCCACTTCCTCATCGTACCGTGACCACGCTGTCGCTCTTCTGGGTGAGAAATTCGCCGAGTTCGACGTGCAACACCACCCAGAGCCGGTTCTGAAATGCGAGGACGCGTGCGACGTCGACCGTCATCGGGGCCCGACTGGGGCGGATACTCAGCGCACCTTCCGGTCCAAAACCAGGCAGCGCCATCTCCTGATCGAGCCGCACCGGAAACGCCACCGCAGGCAGGCTGGCCGTGAGCTCCGGCAGGCTCCCTTCGACGATCGCCTGCAGGACGTTGATCACCAACTGGTCGAGGGCAGCTGGCGCGCCTGCCGGTGTGTTCAGTTCTACATCGTCAATGCTGATGCGCGCGCGCAATTGCTGGGACGGATCGACGACGAAGCGATCGATGGCGCCACGCAGGAAGACTGCCGCCGACACATACGGGAAGGCACCGCGACGGATCTCACCGGTGATGTCCACCCGAGCCACGTTGGCGCGGAACGCGACGCGGGCCGCCGTCAGCGTCACCGTCAGCTTGTTCGGCAGCTTGACGGTGATGGGGAACGAGGTCGCGATGAGTTCCCGAAGCAGTGTATCGCTGACCGTCGCGATCATCTCGTGTTCCCGGTCGATCACCGCACCAGGCTTGAAACGTCGAAGCGTCTCGAAGCCGGCCACTTCACGCCGTAATTGATCGCGCTCGATGACTCGCGCGCGCGCCGCCGGGTCGGGCTGCCGACAGGCGCTGGCCAGTAGCGCGAGCAGCAGCAGTCGCTTCATGCGACCTGGTCGATCGGCGCCGACATCGCATCGTCATGCGCCGCGCGGGCCGGAAACGCGAGCCGACGGACCGCCGTCGTGAGCGGAATGGCCAGCAACGCTCCCGTCGGGCCGAGTACATACGCCCAGAACAGCACCGACGCAAACATCACGAATGGGCCGAGGTCGAATCCCTGCTTCATGAATCGCGGCTTGATCACGTTGTCGACGACGCTGTTCAGCACCACGAACACCGCCACCAGCACGGCCGTGCGTGCGGCACCGAATTCGAGCATCGTCAGCGCCGCCGGTGGAATCATCGACAGCGCGAAGCCGATGCCTGGCACGAAACTGAGCACCAGCGCCACGATCGCCCAGAGCACCGGCAGATCAGTGCCGAGCAGCAGCATCACGATCCAGACTGCTACGGCGTAAATGAAGCCGGTCAGCATCGTGATCCAGACATACTGCTGCACATCGTTGGCCATGGCATCGAAGCGATGTTGCCAAGTCCGAGTCCCCGCGTTCGGTGCCCTCTGTCCGCTGCGTCGCCGCCAGAACGCGCTCGACTCGATCAGCAGGAAGACGGACAGCATCACGATCAGCAGCGCTTCGCTCATGGCGCCGCCCACGCCTTGCGCCAGGCTCGAGGCCATTCCGATGACTTTCGCCGGATTCACCAGCTCGAGCAACCTGGATGTCGAAGTATCGATGCCTCGGGCGTCGAGCCACGCGGCGCCTGACGTCACCAGCGCCGTCAATCGGTCCTGATATCGCGGCACCGTGTCGACCAGCGCCTTGCCCGCGTAGCCGATCAGGGAGACGAATGCGAGAAGCGCCAGCACCACCGCGATGGCGGTGGCGCCCATGGCCCACCCTCGCGGCACGCCGCGCCGTCGGAGCCGCTCCTGCAACGGCGCCGCGCAGGCCACCACCACGCCGGCCATCAGCAACGGGTTGAGCACTCCAGCGACGGCGCGAAGGCCACCGACGATGATGACGACAGCCGCTGCGCTGACCAGAAACCGGTACCGTTCTTCCGTTGTGACAGTATCGAGCATCGAAAACCCGTGAGCGGTAGTTCAGAAAGCGAGTCACACGCGGCATGCTCGGTGGCACGCCGCTGCCACCGACCTCAGCTGGTCAACACCGTCACTGGAGCCTCTTCAGGATACCTGATGGTCACGCGCAGCACACCTTGTGATGTCGCGCTCACCGACGACTGGGCGCACGCTCAGTGGCGCGTCCCGCCGAGGTCGATCGACGTGCCCTGCCCCGTCGCGACGGCGCGCTCGTAGATATGGCGCAGCGCCGCCACATCCTCGACCGCCAGACCGAGCGACTTGAAGACCGTGATTTCGTCCTTCGTGGAACGTCCCGGGCGCGTGCCATTCACCACCTCGCCCAGTTCGGCGATGAGATGTTCGGTCGTAATAACCCCTTCAGCCAGTGGAATCAGGAAGTCGCCGGACTCCGCCATCACCGACTCGCGTCGATCGGCGTAGAGCCGCGACTTCACGATCGCATCACTATCGAGTTCTCTGGCATCCCTGATCGACGCGCCAACGGCATTGACATGTGTGCCGGGTGCAAGCCATCGCCCTTCGAGCACTGGTGTACGAGACGCCGTGATGGTGCAGACCACGTCAGCGCCAGTGACCGCCGCCTCGACCGACTCGCAGAGTGTGATCTCCAGGCCGAGTGTTGCGCGCGCACGCTCGGCCAGTTGCGCGGCGCGTCCGCCGGACGATGTACCGGAGCGACTCCAGATGCGTACGCGGCGAATCGGCCGCACAGCGCAGACGGCCTCGATGTGGGGCAGCGCGAGCACACCCGCACCAAGGATCGCCAGTGTGCTGGAGTCGTCGCGCGCCAGGTGGCGAGTCGCGAGCCCGGACACCGCCGACGTGCGAATCGCGGTGATGCTGGACGCGTCCGCGATGGCGAGCAGCAGACCGTTTGCGCCGTCGAACAGGAGCACCACGCCAATGTGTGAATCGAAGGGGGTGGCGTCATTACCCGGAAAGACTGCGATCACCTTGGCGCCGATCGATGCCTGTGGCCCGGCGCCGAGGACGGCGGGCATGCTGAGGAACGCGTTCCGCGTGTCGCCGAGTCGGAGCACGGTGCGCAGCGGGAGGATGGCGGCGCCCTCGGCCACGGTGCGAAGGGCGGCGGCCATGACGTCGATGCAGTCGCGCATCGGGAGGAGCTGGCGGACGTCGTGTTCGGTGAGGAGGAGGGTGGGCATGGGGGGAATGTATGTGCGGTGGAGGGTCGGTTTAGTGAGCGGGTGGCGGGGAGGGAGGTCGCGTATGTGGCAGGCTGCTCTCGTGCTTCTTGGCGCCTGCGTCGCACACGACACCGGCTCCCGATCTTGCTCGTTGCATCATAAGCGCTTATGATAGAAACATGCCGAAGAACATGAGCACCGCCGAAGCCGGCCGACTGGGTGGCCTCCGGAGCCGACGGCACCTGAGCGCAGACGCCGCACGCGCGATGGTGCAGGTGCGCGAAGCTCGCAAACTTTACCGGGCCTACTACGCGACCTGCTTCTGGTGGGCGCGACCTGACCTCGTGGTCCGGACCGCGGACATCGCCTGGGTGGCGGACGGCCTCCGCAAGCATGGCGGGCGCGAGGCGTGGCGCGCAGCCGCGCGTCTGGAGCGACCGGCGAGGACATCGAGCAGCGACGCACGTCCCGCGACCGAGGCGCAGTCGTGCCCCTAACTCCCTTTCAGGCGTCGGTACTGTCGTTGCTGTCGCCAACGCGCTCCGAGGCCTCGTACCTCGCCGGAGGAGCGGCACTCCACCTTGGCTCTGCCGGCGTGCGCTACAGCGAGGATCTCGACCTTTTTCATACCACTGCAATCGCGGCAAATCAAACGTTCGCTACCGACGCGATGGTGCTCCGCAATGCCGGCTGCGTCGTGACGGTACTCGCTGAACATCCCGGTTTCGTAAGCGCCCGAATCAATCAGGGCACGTCTGCGACCGTGGTTGACTGGGCGCACGAATCGGCTTGGCGATTTCTCCCGCTCGTACCGCTGCCCGGTGGCGGTGTGATGCTGCACCCGATCGACTTGGCGATCAACAAACTCGTGGCACTCGCCAATCGACGCGAGCCGCGTGATCTGGTGGATGTGTTATATGCCGATACACACATCCTGCCCTTCCCGGCGCTGGTCTGGGCGGTGGTGGAAAAGAATCCTGGCCTCAACCCCGCGTCGTACCTCGAGCAGTTCCGGCGCCGCACACTGACGCCCGAAGATGCCGCGTATCTCCGTTTCACCGGCGCCTACGATGTCGCCGACGCTGCAGCGCGATACCGCGGGCTAGTTGCGGCGGCGGATGCGTTCATCGGTGACAACACGCAGCGCGAGCCTGGGGCGCTTCTGCAAGATCGTCGCACGGGCGTCTTCTTCCTTCCAAAGACCGCGGAAGATTGGGCCAATACTCGGGAGCATCGCGGGGCGCTTGGCGGAGTCATTCCTCTGCCGGCTGATGCGGAGATGAACGGCCTTCATACTCCGGCCAAGGGCATCACCGCTCGCTAATTTCGGCGAACCACCGGCAGCAGCCTCCCAATCATCACGCCGAAAAAGTTACGGGTGCGGGGCCAAGGTCGGCGCTTTCGCGACTCGTGAGTCGGCGGAGCGGTGCACGCAGAAGTTGCGATCCGCCGCCAAGATCATATCTTCCGGATCACACCACCGGAGGCGTTATGGCTCACCGCTCCACCCGCGACGCACTGGGCGGCCGACTCCACGCCACGGTCGATGCCCTGCTCACCGCCGCCAGCGAAGCCACGATTCTGGAGGCCGTCGCGTCGGTCAGCGGTACCGGCGCCCTCGCCCGAATTCTTGCGGCACTTCCGGGCGGCAACGCGCCGATGCCAGCATCCGATGCCCTGGCACCCGCCGCAGCACGCGCCGCCCTCTGGCGAGAGTCGTATCTCGCCGCCACCGATGTCCTCGACGCTGGCGACGCGGCGCGATTGCTTGGCGGCCTGACCACCGAGGCGCTCCGCAAACGCGACCGCGCCCACACGATCCTCGCCCTGCCCCTCGGCACCGGCCGGATGGCGTACCCGGCGTGGCAGTTCGTGGACGGCCGCGTGGTCGCGGGCCTTTCGCAAGTCCGAGCCGCGCTCGGCACCGCAAGTCCGTGGGCATTCGCCGGCCAGCTCGACAGTCTCCGCGATCCGAATGCCGAATCGCCCCGAACGCTGCGCGAACTCCTGGTCGCAGGTGAGGTGATCGCTGCCGTGCGCGCGGCAGAGGCACACGCGGCAGCCAGCGGCGAATGATTGGCCCTCCGCTGGTCGGCACGATGCCGGCCGGCTCGCCGCTCGTACGTATCGTACCGCTGGCGCGTGGCGCAGGTGGCGCCCTTTTTTTCGGACCCGCAGCAGGCAAACCGCCAATGCACCGGTTCGACGCCTCCCAGGGTGAATTCCGCGTTTGCTACCTGGCAGAATCACCCCGCAGCGCGGTGGCAGAGACCCTGCTCCGGCTGGCAAGCGCTCCACTGCCACCACTCGGCATCCGAATGCTCGACCGCACCGCGGTGTCCGCGCGGGGCTGGGCGTGGACGGTGACTGTCCGCCCGCTGCGTCTGGCCGACCTCCGCAGTGGCGATGGGCTTGCACGACGCCACCACACCGGCGAGTTGACGATGAGCGCCAGTCACCTCGACGCGCGCAGGGAGGCTGTGGCGCTTCATGCGCTCGAGGAGACCGTGGACGGAATCTGGTACCGCGCGCGGCATGATCCAGCAGAGTCAGTCGTCGCGCTGTTCGATCGCGCGGCGAGTTCGCTGGCGACTGTGGCGACCATTGCGTCGCTACTGGACGACCCGATCACGATTGGCGGGCTGCTCGATCACTACGGCGTTGGACTCGATCCGCAGGACAACAGCGACGGGGGCGTAACGCCACCTGCGGCGCCAGTGGAGTTCACGGCGAGGAACACCGCCGACGTTCTGCTTCTGGTGGTGGCACCGCACCTAGGTCCCATTCGGACGCGAATAGCCTTACGCGCCCCACCGTCTTCCTCGAATAGCAGGGGCGGGACTCGAACCCGCGACCCCGGCATTATGAGTGCCGTGCTCTAACCAGCTGAGCTACCCTGCCAAGCCTTCCAAAACTCTGCGAATCCTGCACCAACAAGCTTCAAAAGATAGTCGGCTCTGGCCTACGCGGGCAACCGTACTTAGCCTCCATGTATTCAGCGCCGCGCCGCGCGCAGCGCCTGCGTCCCGATCGCCACTCCAATCTCGCTCAGGAAGCCCCATGCCCCCTGCCCTCGTCCGTTCGCGCCGGCTCGCTGCCGGCCTCGCCCTCGTGGCCACCACCGTCGGATTCGCCGGCTGCTCGCTCAGCGGCGACTCGACGCTGCCGGCATTCACCGATCCGGCCACGCAGACCTACGCGGCGAATACCGGCGTCACGATCGCCAACATGACGCGCGTCAACGCGCAGCTCTACCGTGAAGACGTGGTCGTGGGCACCGGGCGCATCGTCAATGTCGGTGACAGCATCGGTGTCTTCTATTCGGCGCGCCTGACAGGTGGGTTTGCGTTCGATCCAGGTCGCGCGCGCCCCGCAACGCCGTTCTTCACCGTGCTCGACTCCACACGCCTCATCAAGGGCTGGCCACAAGGGCTGGCGGGGATGCGCATCGGTGGCACACGACGGATCGTGATCGGGCCGGAACTCGGATACGGCTTCTCCACCGTCCGGGATCAGGCCGGCGCGGTGCTCATCCCAGCTAACAGCGTCATCACCTTCACGGTTGAGATCGCCGAAGCGATCACGCGGAACTAGGCCTGGAAGGTCGCTGCGGCTCGCATCGCCGGCGAGCTGCAGCGCGCCGATCAACGACACCAAACGCACAAACGGCCCGTCACCGAAATGACGGGCCGTTCATGTATGGCGGGGGCGGGATTTGAACCCGCGACCTTCGGGTTATGAGCCCGACGAGCTACCAGGCTGCTCCACCCCGCGGCAGAACAGAAGGATAGCCGATGGATCGCGAGAGTCAACCGCCGCGGCCCGACAAATTTACGGCGACGGCACCCGCGCGGCGCTGTCCGGGCTGACCGCCCCGGAGTCCGGACGCAACACATGGTAGATCAGTTCGCGATCGCCCTTCACCATCCCGAACTCCTCGCGCGCAATCCGCTCCTGAACCGCCGGATTCGTCATCACGTCTTTCTTCACCAGCGTGAGTGAATCGAGCACGCGCTTGAGCGAATCGATCGCCGTCTTCGACTCGCCGATGCGCCCGCGCACGTTCATCAGATCGCTGGTACCGTATTCACCACCTTCCACGGCGAAGTACACCACGAACACCCAGAACGCGAATTTCAGCGCAAAGAACAACGGCCGACGCTTCCGCGGCGGATCATCCTCGGTGAGCTGCTTGCGAGCCACTCAGCGCACCGTCGGCAGCGTGATCGGAACGCTCACAGTCCGTACACGCCGCCACCGGGATACTCGGCCGCATCACCCAGCGCTTCCTCGATGCGAAGCAACTGATTGTACTTGGCCACACGATCGGTGCGGCTGGCCGAACCCGTCTTGATCTGACCAGCCCCCGTCGCTACCGCGAGGTCGGCGATGAAGGTGTCTTCCGTCTCGCCGCTGCGGTGTGACACGATGCTCGCATACCCTGCACTCTTTGCGAGCTCCATTGCCAGCAGCGTTTCGGTCAACGTGCCGATCTGATTCACCTTGATCAGAATTGCATTCGCCACGTCGCTCTCGATGCCCTTGGCGAGAATCTCGGAGTTGGTGCAGAACAGGTCATCACCCACCAACTGCACCTTGGTGCCCAACTGCGCCGTCAGCGCCTGCCAGCCAGCCCAATCGTTCTCGGCCAGGCCATCCTCGATGCTGACGATCGGATACGTCTCCATCCACCGCGCATACATATCGATCATGCCCTGCGCCTCCATCGTACCGGCCTTGCTCTTCTTGAAATCGTACTTGCCATTCTTGAACAACTCACTGGCCGCGCAGTCGAGTGCGATCGCCACTTCCTGGCCCGGTGCGAAGCCGGCCGACTCGATGGCTTCGATCACCAGCTTGAGCGCGTCTTCATCAGTCTTCAGGTCAGGGGCAAAGCCACCCTCATCACCAACGCCAGTGGCCAGGCCGCGCTTCACCAGCACCTTCTTCAGCGCGTGAAAGACTTCCGCACCCATACGCAGCGCCTCGCGGAACGACTCGGCCCCGATCGGGACGATCATGTACTCCTGAAAGTCCACCGTGTTGGTGGCATGTGCACCGCCGTTGAGGATGTTCATCATCGGCACCGGCATCGTACGCGCCAGCGGACCACCGAGGTAACGCCAGAGCGGCATGTCGACATCGTCGGCGGCGGCGCGCGCCGTGGCAAGTGACACCGCCAGAATTGCATTTGCGCCGAGCTTTGCCTTGTTCTCGGTGCCGTCCAGCTCGAGCATCGCGTTATCGACGCCCATCTGGTCGCGGGCCGACATTCCGGCGAGCGCCGGGGCAATCTGCTCTTCGATCGCCTGCACTGCGTTCAGCACACCCTTGCCGAGGTAGCGCGCCTTGTCGCCGTCGCGCAGTTCAACCGCTTCGCGCTCGCCGGTGGAGGCGCCGCTCGGAACGGCCGCGCGCCCGACGACACCGCTGTCGAGGGTGACATCAGCTTCGACCGTCGGATTGCCACGACTGTCAAGAATTTCGCGCGCGGTGATATCTACGATGGTCGACATGTATCGGGAGGTCAGGAAAGGGCGAGGAGTGCTGAGAATTGCGAAGAAAACCTACTGCGCGACGACACCGGCTTCGGGGGCCCCGGTGCGCAGCTCCGTCACATCCTCGGTACCGATCGCGTTGCGACGGTCACTCTGGATGCCGTACTCCGACTGCAGACAATCGGCCATACTGGTCCAGACCTGCGCGATCAGGCGTTCGCGATCGGCGTACGTGAGCCCTGTGGTCGAAATCGGCGGCAGGAAGTGCATGTGTACCACACCTCCGTGCACCAGCCACTGCCCACGCGGCATCACTTCCTTCGTGCCCATGATCACCACCGGCACGATCGGCACACCGCCCGAAATCGCGAGTACGAACGGTCCCTTCTTGAACGATCGCAGCGAATAGTCATCGCCACGCGTGCCTTCCGGACACACCACCACGTTTGCACCATCACGTATGCCTGCCGCGGCCTGCTCGTACATCTGCAGTGCGGCGCGTGGACTCTTCCGTTCGACGAAGATCGTTCCAACTGCCTCGGCGCCCCTCCCGAAGATCGGGATCTTTCGCAGCTCGGCCTTGGCCACGAAGCTCCAGCGCGGCAACACACTCGCCAGTGCGAACACATCGTACCAGCTGACGTGATTGGCCACGTAGATCCGCGCGGCATGCGGATCGATGAACTCGGCGCCGTGCAGGCGGGTGCGTACGCCGGAAAAGGTCATCAGCCCCCAGCCCCAGAACTTGGCCACCTTTTCGTAGATGCTGCCGTGCTTGCGTTCCACGCCGAGATACGAGGCCAGCACCACCACGGCCACGACCGGGATCGTGAACACCACCAACGCCAGGGCCGCAAAGAGAGTCATCATTGCGGCGAAAGGTGGTCGTAACCGGCTGGAGGGTCAACGCGGCGCGGCCCATCCATCACGATCACGCCTGATCCCTTGGTCGGTGTCGCGGCGTGAATCCGCCCAATCGGCGTCAGAGTACCGATGCGAGCCGCCTTGGCGGCGACGTCCATGCCCGCTGGGCCCGTCACCAGCAGTTCGTACTCTTCACCACTCGCCAGCGCCTCGACGGGAGTCACGCCTCCGAGCACGGGTACGGAGCCGAGCTCGAGCACCATGCGTACGTGCGACGCCGCCGCGACATGGCCGGCGTCGGCGACCAGGCCATCGGACAGGTCGATCGCCGACGTGGCCCCGTATGCCGCACACCACGCCCCCATGCCAAGGCGGGCCACGGGTCGTGCAAAGCGCGCCCGGTGTGTGGCTCGCGGAACGCGGCCGGCATACCAGGCCGCCACCGCCGCCCCCGGACCTCCGAGTCCGCCCGTGAGATAGACCACGTCTCCTGGCAGGGCGCCGTCGCGGCGCATTGGTTGCGTTGCGGTGCCAAGGACCGTGATACCGAGCGTCAGCACTGGAGAGCGGGTGGTGTCGCCACCGATGATCGGCACCTTCGCTGCCGCACAGGCATCGCCGACGCCATGCAGCACTTCATCTAGTTCACTGTCCCACGAGGCCGGTGCGCCCAGCGCAATCAAGACACCGAGTGGCTCGGCACCCATCGCCGCAAGGTCGGAGAGTGCCGCCATTGCCGCGCGCCAGCCGATTTCGATCGGCTGAAGCCAGGCGCGCCGGAAATGCACGTCCTCGGTGCTGGTGTCGGTACTGACGACGAGGCGTGTGCCCGTCGGTACGTCGAGTATGGCGGCATCGTCGCCGATACCGTGCGCGCGCGCCCCCCACTGGCGCACCCATCGTGAGATCGAGGCGAATTCCCGTCCGGGGCCGAGCGTCACCGGCGTCGGTGTTGGCTCTGTCATCGCGCTGGAACGGCTGGCAGTTCGAGCAATGTGTGTGGCGGAGATGATGACTGCGCACAAAGTCTGGGCCACACGTTACTCACTTCCTCCAATAGCCGCTCCATCGTGACACCGCGCCATGCGCCGTGATGCAGCGTGGCCTGCTCCGCCGCGCAGCCGTGCACCCACGCGGCTGCCGCACCGGCGTGCATCGGTGCGAGTCCCTGCGCCAGCAGTGCGCCGGCAATGCCAGCGAGCAGGTCGCCGGTGCCACCCATCGCGAGTGCCGGATTTCCCGCTGCCGAAACGAGGCGCGCACCGTCGGGTGACGCAATCACGGTCGGCACACCCTTCAACAACACGGTCGCGTTCAGTCGGCGCGCAAGGTGCGACGCGGCCTCGAAACGATCGTGCGGGATGTCGCCAGGCGGAAAGAGTGCGTTGAACTCGCCCACATGTGGTGTGAGCAGCGCAGGCCGTCCGCGCAGCGCATGTCGGAGCGAGTCGAGTGGATCGGTGTCGCTGCCGTCGGCGACGTCGATTTCTGCAATGTCACTTGGGCGGGACCAGCGGAATGCGGTGAGCGCGCCAGCGTCGAGCACCACCGGTCCGTCGAATGCGGAGAGCAGCGCCAGCACGGCGGCTCGCAGCGCCGGCACCGTGCCGTCGAGCCCGGGGCCGATCACCATGGCGTGCGGCCACGCGGTATTGATGCGGGTGAAGTCGTGCGCGCGCCACGACTGCACGGTCGCAAATGGCGCGGCGATCTGGAGCGGCAGCACTGACTCGACGGCGACATCGGCGCGCACCATGCCAGCGCCGGCCGCGTGCGCACCTCGCGCCGCGATGATCACCGCACCGGCCATGCCCGGGTCACCGCCGACGATGGCGAGCCGACCGCGCGTGCCTTTCCAGGCATCGACGGCGATCGGCGGAAGCCACCGCCGCACGGACTCCGCGTCGACGATGCGCGGCTCACTGACTGGTGCCGCGAGCAGACCGATGTCGAGCACCTGCACTTCGCCAGTGAGATCTCGCCGAAGCAGCTGGCCGCGCTTGACGCTGCCGAAGGTGAGCGTGATGTCGGCGGCGACGGCGCCATCATCGACACCAGTGGTGGCGTTGAGTGCTGATGGGATGTCGATGGCGATCAGCACATTGGGCGCCGAATACAGCAGCGCGCGCGCAGTACGGATCATCGCGATCGACGCCGCCACTTCGCCACGCGGTGCACCGCTGGCGCCGGTGCCGAGCAGTGCGTCGAGGATCAGTGCCTCGCTGCCGGTGGGTTGGTCGAACGCGCCGCCGCGCAACGTGTCGGCTTTCGCGCGTTGAGCATCAGGCGTGCGGGGATCACCGGCGGCATGCAACGCCACGCGCCACCCTCGTTCGCGCAGCAGCCCAGCGATCAGCCAGCCGTCGCCACCGTTATTGCCGGGGCCGACGTAGACCGCGGCACTCCGCTCATCTCGCTGGTGAAGCCACTCCGCGGCAACGCTCGCGGCGCGATGCATGAGCGTATAGGAGTCCGGCAGCGTCGCAATTGTGCGCGCGTCGAGCTCGCGCGCACCGTCGGCCGTGAGCACGGCGATCGGTGGGAGCGGCGATGGAGCGACCGGCGTGCTGTGTTGGTGCGGGAGATCGGGCACAG
>JBBQRH010000042.1:0-32689 GCA_038215035.1 Gemmatimonadales bacterium
TCGAGTGTCATCGGTTGCACGGGGCTCCCGAACTCGAGCGAGCCATGATGCGAGAGAATCATGTGCTGCAGTTCCGTCAGCTGGCCATCGGTGAGCAGGCAGGTCCCAGCGGCCCGCGCGGCGCTGACGCGGTCGGTGAACATCAAGCACCCAAGGACGACGTGCCCGATCAGGTGATTCCGTGGGTCGTAGCCCAGTCCCCGCGCGTCCACGGTATACGCCTCGACCTTGCCGATATCGTGAAGGAGAGCACCGGCAATCACCAGATCGACATTGGCCTTCCGCATGGTCTTGGCCATCTGCTGACCGATCGACGCAACCTCACAAACGTGCAGCAGCAGGCCACCGAGTCGCGCGTGATGACCGCGGACCGCGCCTGGCGTTCGCTCGAAACGACTCCGGAACGCATCGTCGGCAAAAAAGAGATTGACGGCCTCGATCAGGCGCGGAGTGCTCATTCCGGCGCGCAGCTTGTCCAGCGCATCCCATAGGCGTTCAGTGGCGAACTCGACCCGCGGCAGGAATTCATCGATGCGCTCGGTGCCGGAGGGGAGCACACGCACTGGCCCGGTGATCTTGAGCTGGCGCGCGCCGGTTTTGGCGTACACATCCACCTGACCGAGTACCTGGACCACACGCCCTTTCTCAACCCCGTCCACCCATGACGCATTGTCTTTCCAGATCGGCGCCGACAGGAGTGAGCCGCTGGAGTTACCCAGTGTGAGTACCCAGAAGGGGTCACCCGCACCGGTTGAGCGCTCGACCCGCTCCAGCACGAGCAGTTCGGCCGAGACAGAGGCGCCGGCAGCAAGCCCAGGCAGATTCAGAGGAGGCATGAACAGAGGGGAAAACGGTAAGAGCCGGCACGAGTTGGAACGGAGCCGAATCGTGACGAGGTGAGGACGAGCCTGTCTAGCCGAAGGAAAGCGCGTATCATCGTCCGAGCGCGGCGGTGCCGCCGCACCCCAATTGTACGCATCTCCCCTGACCACGATGAAGCGCTACCGGAATCTGATCATCACCGTGCTGTTGTTGACTGGGATGGCAGCCCTGTTCTGGAACAAGACCATGTCCGCGCAGCTCGCGACCTGCGAGGTCTGCGTCGTGTTCAAGGGGCAGCGGCAGTGCTCCCGTGCCAGCGGTCCGGATGCGAAAGAGGCGACACGCACCGCGCACTCCACAGCCTGCGGTCCGATCTCGAGTGGCATGAACGAAAAGATTGCCTGCGATAGCCGTCCGCCCGAACTCGTTCGCTGCGATCCGCCGGCGCCGTAGCGCCGGGAGATTGCACCGTCATCGGCCCACGGCCGAGCGCGAACGGAAGTCAGTTGAAGAAGAGCACGTCGCCGTCACTTTCGAGCGCCAGTTGCAGGTGTGCGGCGCACACGCCGCACACCATCTCCGCAATCCAGGCTGCACCGGTGACGTGGTCCCCGTCGATCGCGGCTCGCAGCTTCAGCTTCTTGTACGTGTACTCTCGGCAGCGCGGGCAGGGCTGAGCGCGGGCAATCAGTTCGGCGCGCTCCTTCGAGACGATCGTCATTTCAGGCGCCGAGCCCCGGTGGCAGATCCCCTGGATTGCGCGCCAGGAGCGTCGACACTGCCTTCGGTGGTTCTGCATTCGACCCACCGCTGGTTCTCGTCAGCAGCTCCTTGATCCCACCGAGCGCACCCATCATGCCGGCAGCTTCGGCTGGCAGAAATACCGTGCTGCCTTTGCTCGCCGCGAGTGACGGCAACATTTCGAGATACTTCTGTCCCAGCAGGTACATCGCGACCTGGCCCTCAGGCAGCACGGCGGCGATGCGGCTGATCGCCTCGGCCTCGGCAGACGCCATCGCCAGACGCGCTTCAGCGAGGCCCGTGGCACGGAGGATGGACGCTTCGCGCTCGCCCTGCGCTTTCTGGATCTGCGATTCACGCGAGCCTTCCGCCTCGAGAATCTGCGCCCGCTTGGTCGCTTCGGCATTGGTGACTGACGCCCGCCGTTCGCGCTCGGCGCGCATCTGCAGTTCCATCGACTGCTGAATGTCGTGCGGCGGCTCGATGCTCTGCAGTTCGACCCGGGTCACGTCAACTCCCCAGCCGATCGACGCCTCTTCGATCGTCTCGCGCATACGGGTGTTGATGCCGTCACGACTGGTGAGCGTCGTGTCGAGCTCCATCTCGCCGACAATGTTGCGCAGCGCGGTTCGCGTGAGTGTTTCGAGCGCAAACGGCAGGTTCTGCACCGAGTACGTCGCCTTCTCGGGGTCAGCCACGCGATAGTACATCACGGCATCGATATCGATGGTCACGTTGTCCTTGGTGATCACCGGCTGACTCGGGAAATTCAGGACCTGTTCGCGCAGGTCGATGCGTGACGTCGAGCCACTCGTGACGCGCTTGACCCCTGACACATCCTGTCCGAAGAAACGCACATCGATGGTCCGCGGTCGCTCGATGAACGGAATCAGCACGTTGAAGCCAGAGCGCGCGATTCGATTGAAACGCCCCAGCCGTTCGATCACCATGACTTCGGCCTGTCCGATGATCTTGAAGGAACTCGTGCCGATGAAGAGCACGATCAGCACGATGATCAGAGGAACGATCCACGCCATTGCAGAATCCCGGTGTTGAAGGTGAGTCCGGGTAGAAAGATGCGTCGCGTGCGCCATCGGCGAAGGGATGCCGGCAACGAAGTGCGCCGCGCTCCCGAAGGAAACGCGGCGCCGAGTGCTGCGGGGTCCACACCATCCGCAGCTCAGGCGGTGCGGCGCCGCCGGAGAAAGATCCCACAACCGAGGAGTCCGGAACAGAGGAGCGCTGCCGTCGAGGGCTCCGGCACCAGACCGATGGCCCCGGTCAGAAAGAGCCCATCCGTACCGCCGTCGCCATGCAGCACGAATGTGACAGTGGTGGGCTGACCAACCGTCAGTCCCGAGATCAGGAACGGCATCGTGCAATTCGGATAACGAGACCCAGGCAGGAAACCGTCGCCATTGCGACAGAAGCCATACAACCCCTGACCCGGGCCGGCGACGAAGGCATCGAGGACGCGCGTGCCGCCGACCAGCGCGCCGCTGGCGTCGATCGAGCCACCCAGAAATGCGCCGAGGAAGAGATTATCCCACCCAAGCCGTCCGCCAAGCATCGGCGTGGCGGCGGTGAACGTGGTTTGGAAGAGGTACTCGACGCGCGCCGTGCCCGCCCCTCCGCTCACGGGGACACTTCCAGTCGACGAGGCGCTGATCCAGCGGGTGTCGGCGAGATTCGGATTCCAGACCGACGGGATCGCGCTCATCGTCGCGGCGTTGGCCAGGAACCCAGGCGTGACGGTGGCGCCATTGATCCCGCGCCAGCGGACTGACCAGACCGGATCGTTGGCTGCGGCGATGGAGCCAGTGTTGGCCCACTGCGCGCCAGCTGCCGATGCTGCAACGAACGGGACGACGAGGTGCAGCGCGAGGCGGCGAACACGAGACAGCAGCATGAGGGCGTCAGCAGGGGACCCGGCGTCGGGTCAGTCGGCCGGGGATGTACCCGGTCGCACCTAAGACGAACTCATCCGTTTACCGTCACGGGTTCCAGTCAGCGATGAACAGGTTGGTTTCGGTCTGCTTCTGGTCGAACCGGTTCGAGGCCCAGATCAGCTGTTTGCCATTCGGGCTGAACATCGGGAATCCGTCAAAGACGCCGTTGGTTGTCACCTGCTCGAGATTCTTCCCGTCCAGATCGACGAGGAACAGGTCGAAGTTGCCGCTCCGTGGATTCTTGTGGTTCGATGAGAAGATGATCCGCTTGCCATCGGGGGTCCATGACGGTCCGAAGTTCGCGCCGCCGAGAGACGTGATCTGGCGATTGTCGCTGCCATCGGCGTTCATCACGTAAAGCTCCACCTTGCTCGGGCGGATCATGCCCTGCGCCAGCAATTCACGATACTGCTGCAGCTCGGTCGAATCCTTCGGATGGTGTGCGCGATAGACGATCTTCGAGCCGTCCGGCGACCACCACGGGCCGCCATCGTAGCCTGCGGTAGTGGTAAGCCGCTTCACGTTCGTGCCATCGACGTTCATGGTGTAGATCTCCAGATCGCCGTCCTTGAGCGAAGTGAAGACGATGGTTCGTCCGTCCGGAGAGAGGACGGCCTCGGCGGTGTACACGTCATAGTGCGTGAGCCGGCGCATGTCGCTTCCATCGCGGTTCACAGTGAAGATGTCGAACTTGTCGAGCGGCCACACATAGCCTTTGGACGGATCGGGCTTGGGTGGGCAGAGACTGTCGTGCAGGTGGCTCGAACCAAAGAACAGGCGATCGCCGCCGGGCAGGAACCAGCCGCAGGTGGTCTTGCCGTTGCCGTTGGAGACGCGACGAATGCCGGATCCATCAGTGCGCATCACGAACTGCTGATCGCAGGTGCGTCCATTTCGCGACGATTGAAACGTGATCCATTTTCCGTCGCGACTGAAATAGGCCTCGGCATTTTCGCCACCATCGGTGATCTGGCGGATATTGGCGAGATGTGGCTCGGTCGGGTCGCCCGGCCGCGGGAGATTGACCCCTGGCTCCGGCATTGGCGCGTTGCGTGACGCGTTTGACGTGCAGGCGACGGTGACACTGAAGGCAGCGAGCAGTGTGGCGGAGACGACGCGACGGGCGGTGTGCATGACAACTGTGATGAGGTGTCGAACGAGCGAGGGGCCGGACATCGTGTCCGGCCCCTCGAGAAGATATTCGCGCTTCCGTTCTGCCGTCCGTCCGTGGTACTACGGACGCTTGGCGGTCGATGGGAATGCGGCGCCAGCCATCGTGAAGAGATCGCGCTGCGTGCCGCCGCGGCGGAGCAACTCGAGCGCCTTCTGCATCTGCGTGTCTTCGCCGAACTGCCGCTTGGCGACGGTCGAGTCACCGAACGCCGCCTTCGCCACACGATTCCCGATGAGCCGATCAACATAGTCGGTGGCCGCAAAGAAGGTCGCCGAATCCACCGGCACCTTGGCACCCGAGATGCGACGGAAGTACTCGGCACGCCACGCCGGCAGCACCGTGAAGTTCGGAGACTTCACCTGCGGGCGCAGCTCTTCTGCGAACTGCGACAAGGTGGAGTACGCCTCCTGAATCTTGCCGGCGATCTGGCGAGCAGCCTTCTGTTCGACCGTGGTGAGCGTGTCGGGACGCACGGTGACATCGGGGGTGATGCCGCCGCCGCCGTAGATCACCCGGCCTGCGTCACTGCGGAAGGCGGGGCGTGCCTTGCGCGCGCTGTCGGTTTCCATCGAATCGGGGGCTTCATCCTCGACGAAGCGACCATTCACGAACTTCCGCGGCCGTTGAATCGAGCGACCGCTCGGCGTGAACCACTTGGCCGTCGTCATCTTCATCGCATACCCGCCATCGAGGCGGAACAGCGACTGCACCAATCCCTTGCCGAAGCTGGTGGTCCCGACGATCAGCGCGCGATCGTGATCCTGCAGGGCACCGGCCACGATCTCCGATGCCGATGCCGAGCCGTCATCGACCAGCACCACCATCGGCATGTTGGGGAGCATCGGATCATCCTGCGCAACAAATTCCTGGTTCATTTCAGCGCGGCCGCGATAACTGAGGATCTCCTTTCCCTTTGGCAGGAAGAGATTGCTCATCACGAACGCTTCGTCGAGAATGCCGCCAGGATTGCCGCGGAGGTCGAGGATCAGCGACTTCATGCCCTCGCGCTGCAGTTGCTGAATACCGCGAATCGTTTCCGACGCCGACGTTTCGTTGAAGCCCTGTACCGGGATATACCCAACGCCGCCATCGAGCATGGTGACGAAAGGCACAGCGGGAATGTGGATCGTGGCGCGCGTGAAGGTGACGTTGATCGGATCGGTCACACCGGGGCGATTGAAGCGCACGCGAACGCGGGTGCCGGGGTCTCCCTTGAGCTTTGATGACACCGAGTCGACGATCCAGCCTCGCGTTGCTGCCGAATCGATCATGACGATCCGATCACCTTCCGCAATGCCTGCACCGGCGGCCGGTGTGTTCGGGAAGACTTTCACGACGGTGATGATGCCCTTGATGTCCTCGATCTGCATGCCGACACCGGCATACCGGCCATTGGTGCCCTGTGTGAAGGCGGCGTACTCCTTCGGCGTGTAGAGCACGGTGTATGGATCATTGAGCTGCGTGATCAACCCGCGAGCCGCTTTCTCATACAGTGCTGTGGCGTCGACGGTATCGACGAATCGCTCCGACACGCGTCGCAGCACCTGATCGAACAACATGGCGCCGTCGCGCGCCTCACGATTCTGCCAGACGAATCCGCCGGCGACCAGAGGCACTGCAACGAGGAGAGCGCCTACCACGGCGCGACGCGGAGTCGACATGGAAACCTTCCAGCAGGAAAAGGACAGTCGTCGGAATTCACCGAACGGCTACTGTACCGGAACCTACGGCGCAAGTTCCGGCGCACACAGCATATACCGATGCTCTACGCTCTCAGCACCGCTTTCGTCACGTCCAGCGATACTCCATATACCACGAGCGACCATCCTGCGTTTCCTCGGCGGCGTGGACGATCCCCGCCGCGACCAGCATTTCGCTGGCGGGTTTGACCACGCGGAGGATGTGGCTCGGGTATCGCTGCGTGAGAGGAAGCAACTCGGCCAGCGTGTCGAGTGCGACGCGCCAGCGACCGTCAGCCCCAGCGGCGAGCTGGACTGCAATCAAGCGGTAGATCCGGCGGGCGACCGGCGAAAGGAGTGACGAGTAGCCGCCGAGGCGAAGTGACGTCACGTGGCCAGCGTCAAGGTTGCTGCGCACCTGCGGCGCGAGCGTGACGCGCGCGACGCCAGGCTCGGCGGCGGTGACACTCGGGAAGAGCGAGAGCTGGTCGCGGTCGGCGGCACGTCGGCGATCGACGGTTGCTGCGCTGAGAAGCGTGAAGGCGCCTTCGAGTGGCTTGCCGTTGGCCGCGTCCCAGTAGCCACCGGCGCTCTCGAGCGTCGTGCGTTCGAGACGCGCCAGTGCGCCTCGAAGTTGTTCGTAGGTCCGTCCGTCAACGCGGCGCCCCATGGCGCGCAGAAACGCGTGGAGCGTGAAGGTCAGCACACCGTCGGCAGGCCGGCCCGATTCCTGGTAGCGGTACAGCAGCTCGATGTACACGTCCTGGTCGAAGGTGCCAGGAAGTCGATCACCGGGCGCCGGCAAGACGCGCCAGCGTCCGCCGGCAGGCGTGGTGAAAGCGATCGCCCCCTCTTCGTTCGAATCGCTGAGTCGGAAAAGGGGCAGCGCTTCGAGTGCACGATCGAGATAGACGAGACGACTTGCCGCGCGCCGCTTGCTGGCCGCGCCACCTCCACCAGCCGCCTCAGCGCTGCGCGTGAGCGCCGCCGCATTCGCGCCATTGATGGCCGCGAGCTGATCGGCAGGAGTCACCACGTCAGTTCCTTGCTTCCGAGCGACCGAGCGCTGCGCGAATGGCGTCGCGCATCGCCACGAGGGCGTCATCTCGGGCGCCAAGGGTATCGGTCCTGACGTGGAGCTCGATCCCGTCCGCCACCTGGACGCGACGCCACTCCGCGACCGGCTGTGCGTCGTCCTGACGGACCGTCAGATCAGCCGAGTGCGAGAGTGCCGGGGCGAGGGCGGTGGCGACGCGACGCTCGAGCTGCTCTCCGCTGACGCCGGCGAGTTCCTTCTTGATCACCTCGAGGGTCTGTCCCTCGCGCTGACGGATCTTGATGGCCAGCAGCTGGAGCAGGTGTCGATAGCCGTAGGTCGCCGTTGTTCCAGCGCCTTCAGGTCGGTCGAGCAATCGCTGGGCGACGTAGAAGCGAATGGCGCGGGCACTCGGCGCCGCGCGCGCGGAGGTGTTTGTGGGGCGGAACCCGGCGGCATCGACGAGTGCGGTGGCGTGCGCAGCGAGACCGCGCGCATTCCAAGGGGCGTGCCGGCTGTGGGCACGGAGCAGAGCGACCGGAGAATCGGTCATGCGGCAGGTATCGGGCGAGGATCGGGCGCTGACTCATGCAATGCACATGGCGCTACAGACAAGAACACGCGAGAGCGCTGTCACTGTCAAGCCTCTGCTATGATGCTGGCGGCTCTGCGATCCGTTCGATCACCGCAGGAGCGCTCAGCACAGCGCAAGCGCGAGCCAGTGAGGGGCGCATTTTCGCGCTACGCACTCATGACAACGTCAGCCCGGACGACTTGAGCGGCGACAACGCCGACGGGACGCCGTGGTCCAGCGCGAGTCTGGCAATGACGGCGAGATCGACGGGTTTCTCGAGGAAGTAGGTGGCACTCAGTCGCTCCGAGGCGTGACGGTTGTCGTCATCGGGAAAGGCGGTCAGAACGATCACCGGCGTCTTTTGATGAACGAGTCCGGCTGCAGCGAGGACCTGCAGTCCGCCGTCGCGATTTCCGCCAAGCCTCAGGTCGGTGACGATCAGGTCGAGGGGCTGATCGACGAAGATCGCAATTTTGGCATCGACGAGCGTGGCTGCGGCAACCACGGTGGTTTCGGTCGTGGCGAAGAGGTCAACCAGCGCCTCCCGGATCGAGATCTCGTCTTCGACGATCAGAATTCTTTTTGGCATACACCTTCCCAAGCGAGTTACGTGCCATCAGATCATCACTGGTAAGCTCATGCAAGGCAACGACTTACAATCGACAGATCGAGTTGATCATCCGAGTACCATCCGATTATCGGACAGTTATACCATGCATGTGACTGGTTTTCATACACACGATCATCTTGCGGCATGTTGACTCAGCTCATTTTGGGTGGGCGCGTCCTGAGTTTTTCGTGCAAGGTTGATCGCGCGATCCCGAGCAGCAGCGCCGCTTGAGCACGATTGCCGCCGGTCGCGGCCACTGCGGCTGCGATGGCCACTGCCTCTGCAGAGGCGAGCGATAGATCGCGTGGCGCCGCTGGACTGGACACGTTTTCTGACGACAGGTTGAGGTTGGCAGCCGAGATGGCCGCGCCATCGGCCAGAATCGCAGCGCGCCAGAGGGTGTTCTTGAGCTCGCGAATGTTGCCGGGCCAGTGGTATTCGAGCAGCGTCCTGCTGGCTTCTGGCGTCAACGTCGCGCCCCGTGGCAGCAATCCCGCGACCAGCAGCGGCAGCTCATCGAGCCGGTCCCGCAACGGCGGCACGACGATCGTCAGCACCTGCAGACGGTAGAACAGGTCCGCCCGAAAGTGCTTTTCGGCCACGCGCGTCTGCAGGGGCTGGTTGGTGGCGCAGATCACACGAGCGTCGCTGCGCAACTCCGTGGTGCCTCCCAGCCGACGAAAGCGCTGCTCATCGATCACCTTGAGCAGCATCGGCTGGACATCGAGGCCCAGCTCACCGATCTCGTCGAGAAAAACGCTGCCCATAGCAGCCACCTCGAGCAGACCCCGCTTCGACTGTCGCGCATCGGTGAATGCGCCACGCTCGTGTCCGAACAGGTCACTTTCGAAAAACGTCGTCGAGAACGAGGCGCAATTGACCTCGACGAATGCGTGACTGGCGCGGCGCGACTGGTCGTGGATCCGACGGGCAACGAACCCTTTACCGGTGCCGGTCTCGCCCAGAATGAGGACGGGCGCGTCATCATTCCGGGCGGCGAGCTCGATCATTCGCTCGAATGATGGCTGCGCTGCTGCTTCCGGCGTTTGCGTGCCTCTCGATCCACGGGTGCGGAGCATCGCGACCTCTCGTCGCAACCGCACGTTATCCAGCCCGCGAACCACTGCCTCCCGCAGCGTTTCCAGGTGCAGTGGCTTCTCGAGCAGGTCAAGCGCACCACGCTGCATGGCGCCGACCGCCGTTCGCACGTCGGCGTGGCCGGTCAGCACAATGATTGCGCTGTCTGGGTCGTCCGTTCGCAACGCGTCCAGCAGCCCGAGTCCGGCGGCGTCGGGCAGCCGCAAATCCAGAATGACCACATCCGGGAGATGTCGCGTCGCTGCTTCCCGTGCCTCCGACGCCGACGCCGCCGTCAGCACCAGCATGCCACTCAGCTCGAAGAACTCGCTCAACGTCTCACGGACCGTCGTATCGTCATCGACGATGAGCATCGTTCCGGCGATCATGCGATCCCTCCCGCAGGCAGCATGATCGTCACTGCGGTGCCCATCTCCGCCTGGCTTTCGATGCTGATCGTTCCCTGGTGCTCTTCGACGATACGCTGGCAGAGTGCCAACCCGATACCCGTTCCGCCGCCTTTCAGCGAGAAGAAGATCTCGAAAACCCGCGGCAGCGCCTCCGGAGGAATCGCGGCGCCGCCGTTCTGGATCCGACAGCGCCAGGCGCCGTTCGGCAGCAGGTTGCTTTGCAGGGTGATCGCACTCGCGCGTGGCGCCGCATCAATGGCGTTGCCAAGGACGTTCAGACAGACCTGTCGAAATTGTGCTGGATCGAATGGCAGACGCACCTGTGCCGACGACCGCGTTCGCAGCACGGTCAGTCCGGCCTCATCCAGCCGCGCGCGATTGGACTCGATGACGTCATCCCACACGTCATCAGGATTCCCATCGGACCGCTGAAGGGGCTGCGGACGTCCATACACCAGCAGGGAAGACAGCATGTTGTTGAGGCGATCGACCTCCCGCAGCATCCGTTCGACGTTTCGCACGACTGCAGGGTCGTCGCGCCCATGAGCGCGCAGCAACTGCGCCGCGGCAGAGATACCGAACAGCGGGTTACGCAGTTCGTGTGCGACGCCGGCCGCCACCTCGCCAATGGCTTCGAGGCGCCGCTTCTGTTCAACGCGCCTCACAAGAAACGCGCGGTCGATCGCCGCCGCGGTCTGGGCTGCGAGGGCCGTCAGAACACGCTGCGTTTCAGCGAGCTCGTACGTCGCCTCGAGTTCAGCAAGGCGCACGGTGATCGCACCAAGCACTCCTTCCTGACTGATGATCGGTGCCGTGACTTCGCGACCGATGGGCCCACTGCGGTGGATGATCGTGCGGTCGGATGCGAGTGCTTCCAACCATTCCGGGCGGAGGCGCGCGGAGACCGCATCGGGAGCATCGTCGTAGCCGCGAGACTGTACCGCGGTCAACGCCAACGTATCGTCGTCGGCGACGGCGATGATGTAGGCATCGCAACGGACGGCTCGCTGCAGTTGCTGCGCGACCTCACGGTACACGCGCGGAAGATCGATCGAGCTGGCGAGCGCGAGCCCGGTCGAGATCAGCGCCTCTCTGGCGCGATGTGATTCGGTGACATCTGACAGGGTGGCGACGAAGCCGACGTGCGCGCCATCCTCGAGACACCGCGTGATCTGCAGCAGCATCACCCGTTCGTCGTTGCCTGGCGCGAACTCCCAGCGAACGAGGGTGACCGTGGGGTCAGCCAAGGCGACGTAGGCCCGGGTGCATTGCTCTGCTTGATCAGCGTCACCAAGCGCGTGATGAAGCGGCTGGCCGATCGTGTTGCGTGGGTTGTGAATCGTGGCCGGATGGTTCTGCGTGAGCACCGTACCGGCGAGGTCCGTCGCGAAGATCATCAGCGGAACGGCATCAAGAATCTGTTGATCGCGAGCAGGCATGCGCACAAAGATAGACCGGCGAGACGGAGCAGGCTCCGTCTCGCCGGTCGTCATGTGCGGCAGTGTTCGGTGATGTCGGTCGCCGACGCCGTGCTGACGTCACCAACCGGCGCCGATGCGCTCAGCGGCCTTTCTTCTTCACCGGTTTCCCCTTCGCCGGTGCCGCCTTCTTGGCCGGTGCCGCCTTCTTGGCCGGTGCCGCCTTCTTGGCCGGTGCCGCCTTCTTGGCCGGTGCCGCCTTCTTCGCCGGTGCTGCCTTCTTCGCCGGTGCCGCTTTCTTCGCGGGTGCCGCCTTCTTCGCCGGTGCCGCTTTCTTCGCGGGTGCCGTTGGCTTCACCGGTGCTGCTTTCTTCGCCGCTGCCGCCTGTACTGAGTCGTGACTCTTTCCCTTCCCGACCGGCTTCGCGGCCGGTGCGGTCGTCGTTGCCGCGGGCGCCTTCCTGGCAGGCGCCGCCTGCTTGACCGGTGCAGCCTTTGCTGGCGGCAGGGTCGTCTTGATCGGGGCGGCCGGGACCGCCATCTTCGCCGCCGGCTTCACCGGCTCGGGTTTGGCCGGAGGGGGTGCCTTGGCCGCCGGCTTGGTTGCCGTTGCCGCCTTTGTCGCCGGAGGTGCTTTAGGAGCGGCCGCTGGCGTTGGAGCTGCCACTGGCTTTGCCGCCGCGGCTGCCTTTGGTGCTGAGGCCGCCTTGGCTGCGGGCGATGCCTTGGGAGTCTGGGCCACAGACGGGGCGGCCGCTTTCGGCGCCGCCGCCGGTGGCTTCGGTGCCTTGAGGGCAGTCGACGCCCGCACCGCTGCAATCGGCTCGACAGCCGGCAGCGTCTTCCCCTTGGCGCCGGTGAGCGGCTCGTCACCGAGGTCATCGTCGAGGCCACCCTCATCTTCGAGACCGAGATCATCCTCTTCGGCCGGTTCAAGGTCGTCCGTACCGAGCTCGGCATCAACTTCCTCTTCGATCACCTCACCGGTGTCCTCCTCCTCATCCTCGTCCTTGGCGGCATCATCGGGATCGTCGAACAGCGACTCCCGCTTCCGCTTCAGGGAAGGGGTGAAGCCTTCTTCGTCTTCGTCCTCCTCCTCCTCCTCTTCCTCGTACATGGGATCGGAGTCGTAGTAATCGTCTTCGTCATCATCACGGCCACGAAGCCTGAATTCAACATCATCGTATTCGCCGAAGCGCGGCATGCCTGCCTCCAACGCAGAAAAGGACCAGCAGGATTAGGGACCAGAACACAGGTGCGTGCAATGGCGACGTAGCCGGAATAACAGCGCCGCCGCTGAACGTCAAGCAGCGGCGGCGCAATATGGTGCTCAACCCAACGTTTCTGTGCTTGTCAGTCGCCGGCCACTGGGCTCGGAAGTGGCATGGTAACTGGACTGCTGAAACGCTTTCGTACTGACCGCACGGCGTCATCCAGCAGCGAATACACCACAGGAACGACGAAGAGCGTGAGGAGCGTACTGGTGACGAGTCCACCAATGACGGCCCGACCCATTGGCGCCCGTTGTTCGGCTCCCGCGCCCAACGCAAAGGCCAGCGGAAGCATCCCGGCGATCATCGCGACTGTCGTCATGATGATTGGACGGAGTCGGATTCGGGCCGAGGCGAGCAGGGCGGAGCGCATGTCATCACCCAGTTCGCGGCGATGATTTGCGAAGTCGACCAGCAGAATCCCGTTCTTCGTGACCAGCCCGAGGAGCATGATGATGCCGATCATGGTCATGACGTTGAGGCTGCCCTTTGTCGCCAACAGGGCCACGGCCACGCCGATGAAGCTGAGCGGGAGGGAGAGCATGATCGCCAGCGGCTGGAAGAAAGAGCCGAAGAGCGAGGCCAGAATCAGATAGATGAAGACGACCGCCAGGATCAGCGCCTCGCCCACATAGCCTTTCGTCTCGTTCAGATTCTGGACATCACCGCCGAACACGGCGCGGTAGCCGGCTGGGAGGCCCATGGAGTCGATCGCGGCCTGCACCTCAACGGCGACGTCACCGATGCCGAAACCGGGCAGGACGCCGGCGCTGATCGAGACCTGGCGCTCGAGGGAGGCGCGCTCGATGGCTTGCGGCCCGATGCCGGCGCGAATGGTCGCCACCTGGCCGAGTGGGATGGTCGTCGCCAACCCGGTGCGGCTGTCGATGCCGGAACCGGGGACCGGGAGTTCGGCCACATCATCTGACGAACGGCGGAGGGAGTCCGGGTAGATCACGACCACGTCATGCGAATACCCCTGCGGATCCTCCCATCGCGTGGCGCGCTGCCCGGTGAAGAGGGGTTGGAGCGTGGTGGAGATGGTCCCGATACCCAGCCCGGCGGCCCAGGCCTGCTCGCGGTCCACCTGCACATCGAGCTGCGGGATTTCGCCGTCATCGCTCGAATTGGGCTCGGCGACGCCCTTGACGCTTTGCATCGTCTTGAAGACCTCGGCCGCGGCGAGCTTGAGTCGTGTCGGCTCCGGGCCCTGCACCTTGACGTCGATGGGCTGGCGATACCCCCCGAAAATCGTGGGGGTGCCGGTGATGTTGGCCCGGACGCCGGGGATGCGCATCAGCATCGGCCGGAGCGCCGTCTGCAGTTCCGCCTGCGACAACTTGCGCTGATCCTTCGGCTTGAGCTTCACGGCCACCGAGCCACCGCTCGGCGAGCCGCGGAATCCACCGCCGATGTTCAGGTAGGTCGAGACCACTTCCGGGCGCTTTTCCAGCAAGGTGGCGATTTCCTGCCCCTTGCTGATGGTGAAGTCGATCGCCGATCCCGGGGCGACCCGATAGTTCACGTTGAACTCACTGCCGTCGACATCGGGCATCCAGGTGAAGCCGAGTTTCGGGACGAGCAGCACGGAGCCGACGACGGTCGTGAGCGCCGCACCAAGCACGATGACCCGGTGCGACAACGCCCATGACAGCCCGCGTGGATAGCGATCGGCAACGCGCTCGAACCAGTCGTTGAAGGCAAACGCAACGCGGCGGATCGGATTCCTCGAGGCACGCAGTGCGGCCTGATTGTGCGTGTCGACCTCGGGATCGGGCCAGATGCTCGACAGCATCGGATCGAGGGTGAAGCTGACCAGCAGTGACACCAGCACGGCAAAGGCGACGGTCACGCCGAACTGGAAGAAGATCTTGCCGATCATGCCGCCCATGAATGCCACAGGGAAGAACACCGCCACCACGGCCATGGTGGTGGCGAAGACCGCCAATCCGATTTCGCTGGTGCCTTCGGATGCTGCGTGTTCGTGATCCTTCCCCATCTCGAGGTGGCGCACGATGTTCTCGCGGACCACGATCGCGTCATCGATCAGCAGCCCGATCGCCAGCGACAGGGCCAGCAGCGTCATCGTGTTGAGCGTGAAGTCGAATGCCCACATCACGAAGAAGGACGAGATCAGCGAGATCGGGAGCGCCAGCCCGGTGATGATCGTGGAGCGCCACGAGTTGAGGAAGAAATAGATGATCACGATGCAGAGGATCGCACCGAGAATCAGTTCGTGCTGCACACTGTCGAGCGAGTCCCGGATGCGCTGCGAGTCGTCGCGGATGACACTCAGCTTGACGTCGGCGGGGAGCGTCTTCTCCAGCTCCGTCATGGTCGCGCGCACGCGATCAGCGACTTCGACGGTATTGCTGCCGGCGATCTTCTGCACTTCGATCGAGACGGCAGGCGTTCGTCCGAGGAATGCGGCGCTGCGCTGCTCGGCACTGCCATCGACCACCGTCGCCACGTCGCTGATGCGGATCGGGGCGCCGTTGCGGACGGCGAGTGTGATGTCGGCGAATCGGGCTGGATCGACGACGCGACCGGTGACGCGAATCAGCTGCTCACGTCCGTTGCGCCGCACACGACCCGCAGGCACTTCGCGATTCTCGCGTTCCAGTGCCGCCAGCACCACCGGCGGCGCGATGTTGTACGCCCGCATCGCATCGGGATCGAGCTGAACCTGGATCTGGCGCGTGGCGGCACCGGTGATGCTGGCGCCACCAACGCCCGGAATGGATTCGAAGCGTGTCTTGATGACTTCACGTGCGATGTCGCTGAGCTCACGCAGCGGACGCTCGGCGCTGGTCATCGCGACGCTGATGATCGGCCGGTCATTCGGATCGAAGCGCAGGACGATCGGATCTTCGATGTTGGGTGGCAGCTGACGACGGATTCGTGCCACCTTGGCACTCACTTCCTGCTGCGCCGAAATCACATCGACCCCGAGATTGAACTGCAGCCGCACCAGCGAGCTGCCTTCGAGTGACGTCGACGTGACTTCCTTGATGCCCTGCACGGTGTTGAGCGCTTCCTCGATCGGCTTCGAGAGTTCGCGCATCACCACTTCGGGGGACGCGCCCGGGTACGCCGTCTGGGTCACGACGATCGGATAGGTGACGTCCGGATATTCGTCGATGGCCAGCCGCTTGTACCCAATCCCGCCGAGGACGACCAGCGCCACCATGATCATGGTGGCAAAGACCGGCCGCTTGATGGACACATCGGAGATAATCATGACTTCCCGCCTGCGATGGTGACTTTGGCGCCATTGCCCAGCGCTCCGACATTGCCGACGATGACGCGATCGCCTGCCACGAGTCCTTCTTTCACTTCGGCGACACCATTTCCTTCGTCGATGACGCCGAGAATGACGTTACGCTTTTCGAGTGCCCCGCCGGCGAGGCGCCAGACGAACGGCGGCGCATCCGCGTTCTGGGACTGGCGAATGGCCGTTGTCGGCACCAGCAAGGCGCCACTCCGACGTTCACCGATCACGCGCCCACTGGCAAAGGTGTTGCCCTTGATGGCGCCATTCGCATTGGGCACGCGCACGTAGACGGTGACGCTGCGCGAGACGGGATCCACGGTCGGACTGACGCGTGCGACGCTCGACTCGACCATGCGGTTATCAAAGTTCAGGCGGACGACCTGTCCTGGTTGCACCAGATTCGCCAGACGGGCCGGGACGTTGGCGGCCAGCTCGAGACTTTCATTCCGCACCAGCGTGAACAACGGTGTGCTGATCGAGACGCGCTCACCCGGCTGCACGCTGCGGACATCGATGATGCCACTGGACGGTGCGAGGACGCGTGTATCACCGGATGCAGCGGTGGCCGCGCCAAGTCGGGCCTCGCTGGCGGCGACGGCGGCCTGCGCGGCGATCACCGACTGCTGTGACGCACGATTCTCCTGCTCGGCGATGGCACCGGCCTTGAACAAGGCGGCGGACTGCTCGGCGGCCCAGGTGGCCGTCTGCAACTGCGCGCGCGCCGCTTCCCGGTCGGCCTCGGCACCGCGGCGCCCACTTTCCTGCTGGCTGGATTCGAATCGCGCCAGCACCTGGCCGGCACTCACCCGCTGTCCTTCCTGGACGTAGACCGCGCTGATGTCGCCATTGAGTCGGCTGCGCACCTCGATGGTTTCGATCGGTCGCAGGTTCCCGGACACCGACACGGCATCTTCGATCACACCAGACTTGAGCGTCGCCACGTCAGACGCTGCCAGCACCACGCCGCCGCGTCCGCCACCGGGGCGTCCGGCCGGTGCTGTGCCCGTCGCCGCGCTCGGAGCACCCGCCGCCGGTTTTGCTTCCGCCGCATCGCCGGTCTTTGAACAAGCGGTCGCGAGGAGCAGCGCGGCGGCGGCCACGATGCGAGCTCGGGGGAAAACGTCAGCGGTCCGTCGCGACACGATCAGCTCCACGGTCAGTGATGCGCATCGCGCCGCCATCAGGCAACGGAATCGGGCGACCAGTCGCCCGCGCCAGCTCGGCGGCGGCAAGAAATACGTCATAGATGGCTCGCGCGGCGTTCACTTCCGCGCGAACCAAGTTCAGTTGTGCATCGGAAACATCGAGGGTAGTGCCGACGCCCCGTGTGTTGCGCAGCACGGCCAGGTCGTACGCCTCGGTGGCCTCGGCGACGGTTTCGCGCCGGGCGTCGAACAACGTGCGCGCGCGCGCGAATTCGGCCCGCGCTGCGGCTCCTTCGAGTGCCACCTGCTCGCGCACCAGCGCCAGCTGGATGCCCGACTGATCAACCTGTGCGTGCGCGTTCTCGATGTTGGCCTTGGTGCGCAGGCCATCGAAGATCGGCCAAATGACCTGAAAACCGAAGTTGCGATCAGTAAACCACCCGTTGTTCTGACAGAGCCTCGTCGCGGCGCTTCCGGGCGGACAGAACGCATTGCTGGTGGCGCCGCCGTTCGTGGGTACGCCGTTTCTGTTTGGCAACGCCAGAAAGCCTGACGTCAGCGTGGCGGTGATGGTGGGCAGCAGATCGGCTCGCGCGACCTTCACGCCGGCCTGACGGGCGGCCAGCGTCATTTCGGCGGCGCGCACCGCGGCGCGCGGCGGCCCTGTGGTGGGAGACGTATCGACTGTCGCGAGAAGGCGCTGCAACGACAGCGTGTCCAGTTCCGAGGTCAGCACCATCGCCCGCTCGGCGGGCACGTTCACCAGCCGACGCAGATTGAGCACCGCGATCGCGTAATCGTTCTGCGCTTGCACCACCGCGGGTTCGAGATTCGCCCGTTCGACCTTCAGTCGCAGGACATCGTAACGCGACGCCCGACCGGCGGTTTCCAGCTGCTGCGCCTGTGCGACCCGCTCGCTGGCGAGCTGCAGGTTGCGCTGCTGAATGGCGATCAGACGATTGGTGAACAGCGCGTTGAGGTACGCCCGCTCCACGTCGACGACGACCTGCCCGCGCACTTCGGCCGTGCTGGCCCTGGCAGCGCCGCGGGCGGCACTGGCCGCCTTGGATCCCGCGAGGACACGACCGCCCAGGAAGAGCGGCTGCGAGAGTTGCGCGCTGGCGGTGTAGTTGTACGCTTGCGCGAAGACCGCGCCGACGATTGCCGCACGCGCATTCTCGACGACCTGGTTGTAGCCACTGCTCAGCCGCAGCTGTGGCAAGCCGGTGGATCGGGCGAGGCCGATCTGGGCGTTGGCGATGTCGATGGAGGTATTCGCCGAACGGACTTCTTCGCCGTCGCGCAGTGCGCGAATCACAGCGGCGTCGAAGGAGAGTGCCAGCGTATCAGCAGCGCCAAGGCGTTCGCCGCGGGCGATGGGTGCGCCGGGCACCTGCGCGCCAATGGCGGTGCTCGCCACGGCGCCAGCGACAGCGACAGAGACAGCAAAGCGCCCGAGCGTTCCGGTCGGGCGATACGGAGATTGAGCTGACATAGTACCCGGTGTACGCTTCGGACGGTCGAAACGTTTACACCGCCGGCGTGCCTGGCCCCACCGTTGTGCCTCAGCCGGCGGCGAGCCGCCGCGTCATGACGACCTGAAGGGCTTGCACGACCTGCGGATCGAGGAGCGCGCCCGCGACCGTTCCGAGATAGGCCAGGGAGTCGTCGGCGCGCATCGGGTCGCGATACGCGCGCTGGGAGGTGAGGGCGTCGAAGGCATCGGCACCAGCCAGAATCCTGCCGCCGAGGGTGATACTCTCGCCCTGAATGCCGTGTGGATAACCGCTTCCGTCCCAGTGCTCGTGGTGATCGTGGATGAATTCCAGCACGTGCTCGAGCTGCTGGAGCGGGCGGAGAATCTCCATCCCGATCCGCACGTGTTGCTTGACGTGCTCGAACTCGCTGGCAGTGAGCGCGGAGGGTTTGTTCAGGATTTCCTCGCGGATGCCGATCTTCCCCACGTCATGCAGGCGACCGGCGAGTCGAACTCGTTCGACTACTTCCTGCTCCTGGCCCAGTTCGACGGCAATGTCCGCCGCCAGATCAGCGACGCGCTGCGAGTGACCGCGGAGGTAGACGTCTTTCGCCTCCATGGCGATGATCAGCGTTTCGACCACGCTCACCGAGAGCAGGCGGAGCGCCTCCTTCTCGCGTTCCAGTTCGGCGGTTCGGAGGTCGACTTCGGCCTGGATCCGGGTGTCGAAACGCTCTTTCTCCATCCGGCTCTGTCGCCGCGCCAGCGCGCGAATCACCGCGTCCTGGAGTGCTCGCAACTCGATCGGCTTGACGAGGTAGTCCACTGCACCGCCGGCCAGGACATGGGCGGCGGTCGGCGCGTCGTTGACGGCGCTCAGCATCAGGACGGCAAGATTCGGATCGTGCTCGAGCACCTTCGGCAGCAATTCCGGACCGGAGAGACCGGGCATCCGTACATCGCAGATCATCGCGTCGAACGCGTGCGTCTCGAATTGACAGAGCGCGTCGGTGCCGTTGGCCGCCGATTCCACGCCGTACCCGCATCGCTGAAGAAAGCGCACCATCGCAACGCGTATCGACTCGTCGTCATCGACGACGAGGATCCGGGCCAGCGGCGGTAGTGCGGGCTTGGGAGCCAGCGCGTGCAGTGCGGTCGTCACGAATACGATTGAGAGGAGCCGATGCGGAGGGGGATCGCCAGTCGACGAATGGTGCGGCCATCGTCCGTGCGAATGACGGAAATGGTAGCACCGTGCAGCTCCGATTCAGAAGGGACGATGCCAATCGGCGTGCCATCATCTGCGACGGTGAGGACTGCCAGGCCCCCGTCCAGCGCCGCCCGGACGTCGATCCGCCGTCTGGCTGAGGCGAGCAATGCGGTCTCCGATGCGACCAGGGCAGATGCCAGCCAGTCGCGCATGGCACCAGCCGGCCACGGTACCGGTGGCAACAGCGGGTCGATGTGCACATTGGCTGTGATCGCCAATGCGCGCTGGGTCTCCGCGCGCTGGCGCATGATGTCGAGCACGAGCCCGCCAACCTCGATGGCATCCATTTCGCCGTCGGCGTCATCCGCGAGGTCGCGCAGCATACGCGTCGCTTCCGTCGCCCGGTGCGCACTCTTTTGAATCAGTACGACGAGCTCGGTGAGCTCCGCCGGCAGGTCCTCGTCGACGAGCAGCTCGGACAGCGCGCTGATCCCCGCAATGGGCGATGCCAGGTCGTGGAGTCGGCCCGACAGGGTGGTGCGCAGCGCGTGCACCGATTCCAGGCCAGGGTCGGTCGGGGTGCGCGCGATCCGCGCGAGCAGTACGCTGAGTGCGCGCGCGAGCGTCCCGGCCTGCATTTCGATGCGTCGCGTCGCGTCGCGAGGCACGGCACGATCGGGGTCGAACACTAGGTCGATCCGACCGATCGCCACATCTCCGTCGATCAACGCGATGGATGCGCCAGGCAGTGCCGGCACCAGCGATCGCCATCCCTCTGGCACCAGATGTCGTGCGTCGGTCAGCTGCACAATACGACGCTGTCGCGCGAGCTGTTCGGCGCGTTCAGGATCAAGGGGTGTGCGCACGCCACGCAGTGCAGCGAGCGCACCGAGGGACGCCGAGAATCTCAGGCTGCCACTGGTGCGGTCGCGGACGGCGATGCTGACGCCGAGGAGCGCAGGATCGTCGAGTCGATGGATGATCGCGGACGTGAAGTCATCGACCGTGACTGCTGACGCGGCGTCGATGAGCATCGGCACGACGAAGTTCGATTCACCGTGTGCCGTCGTCTGATCGGCCGTGAGACGTGCCTCAGGGCCGCGGCGGCGGAGCACCAGCGCCGCGAGCGATCCAAGCTCGAAGGCAAACGTGCCGTCAGCGACGGTGAACAGTCGTGCCGGCCCCCCGATAATCGAGATCACGCCGACGGCATGTTCGCCGTCGACAAGCAGCGGTGCGGCGACGGCGCGCACTGGCACACGAGCGATGACCGTATCGGACCACCTGACACCGGTGCTCGGATCGGCGAAGACCGCCGCCTGCGCGGTCAGAGCCCGCGCCGCGAAGGCACGATCGCGCGGAACCCGCGCGCCGGCGTCAACCGGGACTTCGCCATGTGCCGCGACGACCACCAACGCGTCGGAGTCTTCCATGGTGAGTCCAACCCACGCGCCGACGCCCTGCAACGTTTCTACCGCAACGGAAAGCAGGCGCGCAAACGCTGCGTGTGTGGTCGGCAGCGTTTCGATTTCGGTTGCCAACGCGCGCAGCTTGCGCGAGCGTGACCCGTCGTCTGCGGTACCTCCGCCCCGAGACGCGCCACCTGCGGTTGCTTCCACAAATGGCGGCGGACCGGGCGCCGGTGTGGAGGGGACGGACGCGTCGATGCCGCGAAACGGTGACTCAGGCATCGACGCACATCGGCATTACTCCGCGAACTCGACGTTGACCGCGTGCGGAATCAGCCCCGCATCGGTGCCACGCTGCAGAAAGAGCTGCACTGCCGCGCGCCCGGCGTCGCCGTAGTCGAGTGTCCACTCGTTCACATACATGCCGACAAAGGTATCGGCTTGTCCGCGGTCAAGCCCACGCGCGTACTTCATCGCGTGGTCGAGAGCGGCACGGCGATGCGTCAGCCCGTATGCGATACTCTCGCGCAGGTGCCGGCTGATCATGCCGATGAGGTCGTGACCGAGGTCCTTGCGGATCACGTTGCCGCCGAGCGGCAGCGGCAACTCCGTTTCCTCGTGCCACCAGACACCGAGGTCGAGCAGCAGGTGCAAACCGCGCTCGCCGTACGTCAGCTGCCCTTCATGAATCAAGAGGCCGAGGTCAACCGTGCCGTCGAGCACGGCATCCTCAATTTCGTCGAATGGAACGAACACCGCTTCGAAATCGGGCTCGAACAAACGCAGGGCGAGGTACGCGCTGGTCAGTGGACCGGGCACCGCGATACGTGCGCCCTTGATCGCGTCAGGACCGCGCTTCATGCGGCCGACCACACGCGGGCCGTATTTATCACCCATCGACGCGCCGTGCGGCAACAGCGCATAGTGGTCAGCGAGGTAGGCGAAGGCGTGGATCGACACCGCGGTGACTTCGAGCTCCTGCTTCAGCGCGCGCTGATTCAGCGTCTCGATGTCCTGCAGCTGATGGATGTAGGCGAGTCCTTCGGTGTCGACCTTGCCCTCGGCGAGCGCATAAAACATGAATGCGTCGTCGGAGTCGGGACTGTGCGCGACGGTGATGGTGCGAGTCGGTTCCATGATGTGTTTGGTCACTTGACGTTCCGTCGCGCACGGGCGAGCGCGCTGTCGAGATCGATCTGGGTCACTTGATACTCCGGCAGGTTCTTTGCGCGTTCAGCGGTGTTGGCAGCGATCAGTCGTCGATCGAAGTCGGCCTGCGCGCTGAACGCTTTGCGCATACCGGCTGCGGTGCTGGCCAGGCTCAGGCCGAGCAGGTGTGTTGCCGACCCCGCAAGAATCGTGTCGGCCTGCGCGGTGGCGATCTCCTTCACTTCGGCCAACTCGGCAATGCGACCGAGTTCGAAACGCTGCAGGACCGTTGGCGCGGGCAGACTCTGGAATGACATCAGTGCCATTGGTGCGAAGAATTGCACCGAGTCGCGCTTCCCCTGTTCGGCGAGCGAGACGACTCGGTTGAAGAGGCGGAGTGCGCGCTCATCCGGACTCATGGCGGAGATGTCCGGTGCGCGGACCGGGCGTTCGGCCGCGGCGTCGGGACCGCCATCGGGACCGTTCGCGGCGGCTGGGGCCACGAAGGGTCCAGTACCTTGGCTGCCAGTGGCGACGGTCGGCTCGGTCGAGGGGCGCTTGCCGAAGCGCTGGCCGGCGACCAGGGCGATCAGAGCGAGGAGCGCGATGGCCGCCACGGCCCACGGCAGGGTCTGGTTTGGCGCCTGCGCGGGTACCGCGCCGGGTGCGGGGGCGCCGGCCGACACGACGGCGTCACCGACGGTCTGGCCACACCGATGACAGAATCGGGCGCCGGATGAGAGCTGTGCGCCACAGGCCGCACAGAAAGCTGACGACATGGTTGAATCGGGAGGAGAGCAGGCGGCGCAGAGATGCGCCGTGATAACCCAGCAATCTAGCGCGCTCCGGGGTTCCCACGCTGGCGTGATGGGGCGCCGGCGTTGCCGGCGGGGCGTACTTTTCCGTCATGACACCAGACACGCCTGCCGCGCAGCGGCTGCGGACCGCCGGAGCGGGAGAGATCGAGGGGCTTCTCCGCGAGCAGGACATCCGTTTCCTCCGGCTGCAGTTCACGGACATCCTTGGCGTGATCAAGAACGTCGAGATCCCGCGGAGCCAGTTCGGGAAGGCGCTGGCGGGGGACATCCTGTTCGACGGCAGCTCGATCGAGGGCTTCGTGCGGGTCGAGGAAAGCGATATGCTGCTCAAGCCGGACCTCTCCACCTACCGGGTGCTGCCCTTCGGACCCCCTGGAGCGCAGGTGGCACGGTTGATCTGCGACATCTCGATGCCGGATGGGACGCCGTTTGTGGGTGACCCGCGAGGCCGGCTGAAGGCTGTGCTGGCGCGGGCCGCGGCGATGGGCTTCACCATGAACGCCGGCATGGAGGCCGAGTTCTTCCTCTTCAAGCAGGATGCGGCGGGCAAGGCGACGACCGACACGCACGATGTGGGGGGCTACTTCGATCTCGCGCCCGTGGACCTTGGCGAAGAGGCGCGGCGCGCGATCGTCGACACGCTGGAACAGATGGGCTTCGAGGTGGAAGCGAGTCATCACGAAGTGGCGCATGGCCAACACGAGATCGACTTCCGGTACGCTGATGCGCTGCGGACGGCCGACAACCTGACGACGTTCCGCTTTGTGGTGAAGCAGGTCGCGCAACGGTTCGGACTGAGCGCCAGCTTCATGCCGAAGCCGATTTTCGGACAGAATGGCAGCGGAATGCACACGCATCAATCGCTGTTCAAGGGTCAGGAGAACGCGTTCTGGCAGCCGGATGCCCCCTACGAGCTGAGCGAGACCGCGCTGCACTACATCGGCGGTCTGCTGAAGCATGCGCGCGGGTATTGCGCGGTGACGAATCCGCTGGTGAACAGCTACAAGCGTCTCGTGCCGGGGTTCGAGGCACCGATCAACGTGGCGTGGAGCATGAGGAATCGGTCGCCGATGCTGCGGATTCCCGCCCGTCGCGGGACGGGCACGCGAGTCGAGCATCGCTTGCCTGATCCGAGCGCGAATCCTTACCTGGCGCTGGCGGTGATGCTGACGGCGGGATTGGACGGCATCGCGACACAGGCCGATTCACGTGAGCCGGTGGATACCAACATTTTCGAGATGAGTCATCGCGAGAAGCGGCGGCTGCGGATTGATGATCTGCCGCGGGACCTGAATGAGGCGTGTGATGAGTTGGAGAAGAACGATGTGATCCGGGAGGCGCTGGGGGAGCACATTTTCGAGCATTTTCTGGCGGCGAAACGGGCGGAGTGGAGCGAGTTTTCGGCGCAGGTGTCGAGTTGGGAGGTGGAGCGGTATTTGATGAAGTACTGAGCGTCCCCTCGGCGCGCGACTGCGCGCCGGTGATGTCGTTGCGCGCTCGGTCGCGCACGGACTGCCGTTCCCCCCACCTGTGACTGACGCCGCAGAGCCCCTGTCGGGCCATGCGGCGTCAGTCACCGGCGCGTCACACCATCGCGGCAGAGTTCAGGTCACGCGCGATGCTGACAGAACCCCGTTGATCTTCGTCCGAAAACGTTCAGTGCAGCGGAGGACAGCGACACGACATGGTGCACTCTCCACCATCGTCGTTCGCTCACGGCTGGTAGTAGAGGTCCCGACCGTCACCAAGCTGCGCGGTGCAGTCCCGCGTGGCATTGATGCACGACCGCGTGAAGGCCGTTGCAATGCTCTGATCCCATCCGTTCATCCAATCGGCGTGCGCCGACAAACCGCCGCGGATCGTGGTGGAGTACATGTCACTCGACAGCCGCCACTGGAGCGGACGCGACGCAGCGGTTACGGGGAAATGGAAGCTTTCCGTAATGCGCGGCAACGGCACCGGATGGGTCGGCGGACACACCGATGGGCCAGGGTTGCGGAATATCATGTAGGCCATATGCGACTTGTGGTCCGGGGAGTCGAGATTCTGCCCATCCCAGCACTCCGGGAAACTCACGCTGAGTATGACCTCCTCGCCTACGGGACAATTTGGAATCAGCCCATCAACCGTCGCCTGCTGGTTCCACGTCCTGCTGCAGTTCCAGCCGATGTTCTGCTGGGCGCCGGTCGCGCGCATGTCACCCGCGATCATGCGGAGTCCAGCCGGGATCACCTGAATCGACCTCGCATCGAGGTAGGCGGACTTGTAGTAGAAGATGCCATAGTCGGGGAGCTGCAATACGCCGGTGACGTTGTCACGCAGCGTCGGGATCCAGTACGCACTCCGATTGACGATGCCTCCCCAGCAGGTGCTATTCCCAGACGACACCAACGACTGCGGCGTGGAGTTCGGATTGACGCCGGCGTTACCGAAAAAGATGTGCTCATGTCCGACGTTCGATTGACCCGGATAGACGATCGGATCAAAGTTGCCGACCTTCGTCACATTGCAACGTGTGCGGAAGTTGCCCTCGTAATTGATGACTGACGGCGCGGTGACGGACGGGCGCAGCAACGCGGTGCTGACACCTTGGTCAAACTGCGATGGTGGGGTCGCGGCAGGCGGCGGGGTCACGACCGGTGGTGGCGTCACGACCGGTGGTGGGGTCACGACCGGAGGTGGGGTCACGACCGGTGGCGGGGTCACGACCGGCGGTGGGGTCACCACCGGTGGCGGCCCGCCCGTCACGGGCTCGACATAGCGCCACAGACCCGCGCCATAGTTCGCCGTCACGACGAAGTAGCGTGAACCGTCATACCCCACGGTCGCAGCAGCTGCACCCTGGATCATCCCAGCGGCTGTCGTTGGAGAAGTCCACGTTCCCGTACCCGGCTGCGAGGCGAGCTGGAAGAACGGACCGTTCGAGGCCCCGAGTCCTGTCGGATACGCGTAGGAGCCGTAGACAGCGTTCGGTGTGCCGAACACAACGCTCTGGTTTGCACTCCTGCCGACGTGCGTCCAGGTCACGCCGAGATTGTTACTGCGGAGGATGCCCCAGCCGAGCGCAGAATAGACGCCTGGCATGTAGAGCACGCCCGCCGCGTCCTGATACGTCTGTGACGTGCCGTGCGTATGCTCGTTGTTGTCCACCTTCGTCCACGTCGCGCCCGAGTTCGTGGTGCGCCACGTGCCATACGTACCGCCGCTGGCTTGTGCACTCCAGAGCCACGTGGTGCGCGTGCTGGCGGCAGATCCGGTCTTGATGAACGTCAGCGCGTTGGTGCCGTTTCCAATTCGCATACCGGCGGCAATCGGAATGGGCGTCCATGTCACACCGCCATCGACGCTCTCGACCAGCGGATCCATCTCATGACCGGGCATGATGAGGTGCCGGCTATCGTACGGATCGACAGTGGGTGGATAGAAGTCCTGTCGGCCTGCGGGAGCCGGACCGATGGCGTGCCGCGTCCAGTTGACGCCGCCGTCGAGCGAGCGCCAGAAGCCGATGCCAGCGCCGCGAATGCATGACCGATAGAGGATCGGAGCGTTGCCCGCGCCGTTGGGCGCGATCGAGATGGCACCGGCACAATCCTTTGCCATCGCAGCGGTTGCACCCGCCTCAATCGGTCCTGTCCACGTCCTGCCATGATCAACCGACTTCCACATCCCCTGACAATCAAAGTGCGCGTAGACGTCCGAGTTCTTCAGTGGATCGACCGCGACACCCGAAGTGCCGAAGTTACCGCAACTCAGATTGCTGGTCAGATTCACATTGCTGGGCGTCACATTCGACCAGGCGCCGACCTGCGCTGCCGGCGGTGGTGATCCAGCGGTGACCGTCACGCGTGCCTGCCCCGTGATGGCCGCAGTCTCCGCCAAAGCCGCGGTCACCGTGAACGTGGTGCCTGCTGTCGCGCCCGCGGTGAAGAGACCAGTCGCACTGACAAATCCACCAGTCGCGGTCCACGTCACACTGACCGGCACCGACGTCGTGTCCCCACTGCGCGTTCCCGTTGCGGTGAACTGCTGCGTACCACCCGCCACGACAGAAACCGTCGCCGGCGATACGACCACGGCGGCGATCGGTGCGCTACCCGGGGGTGCAACGATTCCCGTGACGGTGACCTGCGCACTCGCTGTGTCTGAGCCGAAAACCGCGTAGATCGTCTCGGTGCCCGGCGAGACACCCGAGACCATTCCAACCGAGTCGACGGTCGCAACGCCCTTACCTGATGATGACCAGGAGAATGACGGATTCCTGATAGTCAGACGTAGCTTGCGATCTCTGAAGTACGCCCGGAGCAGCGTGGTTGCTCCACGGTCGACGTTCACGCTGGCAGGAGCCATGCTCAGGCTCGCGCGCCGGACGGTGAGCGACGGAAGCGACGGCCGTGACGGGTCGCTGGTGGAGCGGTCAGTGCATCCCGCCGCAACCGCAAGGACTGTGGCCAAGCAAAGGTAAGTCTTTCCCCGCATGTCGTTCTCCGCTTGTGATGGTTGAGCAACCTTCACCGTAGCGGACAGCACGACCTGCAAACTTACTGCACTCGGCTCATCTCGCAGCGGCGTCGCTGCTGGAACTGTCCTGAGTTTTCTCGGACAAACGTCGACCCGAAATTCTGAATCGGGTTTGAAACGAGGCCACAACAGACAACGCAGCGTGCAAGCACTGGCACGGACTGAGCCGAGTCGAACCGCGAAACTGACTGGAAACCTCTTGGGCAAGTCGTGTGCCAAGTTGTGCCGCGGCCAAACGTCGTGTCAGCACGCAAGCACGCCTGCCATCGCTCCGGAGCAAAGACATGAAACGCACCACGCCGCAGGTCGTCTTCGAAAAGTTCGATAGCGGCGCCCTGGGGCGGTGTCCCATCAAATCCTGACAGAAATCGGCGAAGGTCGAGGGGTCGGACGACGCTGGGACCCGGCAACGTGAGCGGATGCTCATCAAATTCTCGTGGGCCACGAATGGCTGTATGCGCCCCATCCATTCCCGCACCGTCCGGGAACGTGGCGCTCCGAATCCTCAGACGCGCGAACGAGCCAGCGGCCCAACTGTTGGCGCAGGTGCGTTTCTCCGGGTTCGTTGCACGCGCGGCGCCTCCGCTTCACGACGGATGCCCTGTCCAATGATTTCCGGGAGACCCGCGCCGGCGCACACCACAGACAACGCGGACAGCACGAGAGTATCTCGACCGGATCAGCAGAGCTGCAGGCGGTGCTTCTCTGAAGAATTGCACGCTCAGATGACGTGGCGAATCCAGCATCAGGTCGTGTAACTGCAGCACCCATTTGAATGGTCGCGCGCTCGCGATAGTCGAAGGAGCATCGGGGTCGCAGTGCACTCGAAGGCGCAAGCGTGATGCTGGTGCAGGCTGCGGCGCTTTCGTCTGCCCCGGGACTTCGGGTGCCCCTGGATCACTGGCACCGAGTTCGGCTGCACGGTGATGAAACCCCTGACCGTTACCGCATGTGGTGACACGAGGATTCAGCAATGGTACGCCTGGACACGCTGACCCTCGCGCGACGTGCTGCGGATACGTGTGAAACGCCGTGACTTGCAAGTGCGTCGTTCCGACGCAGCCCCACGTACGGGTCCCAGCCCTGTGATGTCGGGGGATCAGCGCCCCAGCCGAGCCCTGATTTTCCGATCGAGCGCCAACCGCAGCGGATGTACGAGACAGCGATACAGAATCTCGAGCTTCCTGCGGTAGACACGCACTCGAGAGAACACGCCCGGTGCGACGAAGAAGGGGCTGGCTCGGCCTGCACATGGCGTCGATTCCGTTCCTGCCCGATTGCAGCTCTGCGGCGAACCATCAGGCACTCTGAACTTTCCGCGCTTTGGTGCGACAACGAAACAGAGTGTACATGCGTTCGCCTCCACCGTTATACCGATCAACGGCCGTGCCGTGATCGAGAACGCGGATCGGAGACATCACATCGAAGTGATGGTGCGTGACTCGAAGTGACTGCTGTCGCTGTACTCGGCGGCCGGGCACATAAGATTTGGAAATACTCCCTAATCATTTCCCCTTCCGAAACACTGGCGGTCGGTCGAGACGTCCGTTTGTCCGTGACCGACACCGGGGTCGGCATTCCCGCCGACGTCTTCCCGAACGTGCTGAAACCATTCTTCACCACAAAGGGTCAGAACCGTGGCACTGGCATTGGCCTCGCCACAGTCCAGCAGACGGCGGCGGCGGCGAATGGCGAGATTGCGATCGCGTCGACGGTGGGGACGGGGACATGTGTGGATGTCTTTTTCCCCGTCGAGGCATGACGCCGCCGCGCCGAGCGACTCGAGCACGGCCAGCGTTGAGAAGCTTCAAGTGAGCGAAATTCATCCGTTTCTGCCTCCAGCGCTTGGAAACAGATGAATCGAGGCGTGGTAACAGCGTTACCGGACTTGGTAACAGCGTTTCCACTTGCGGGTCACCGCCGTCCGGATAGATCGCTGGTATGCCAGAGCCGACCGCAGCCGCACACCCACCCGATCGTGATGCGGAGCGAAATCGGCTGCGTTCCGAGGTTCTGCGGCAGGCCACCGCACTGCTGGCCGACGGCGGCGGCAAGGCGCTTTCCGCTCGGGCACTGGCTCGTGCGATCGGGATGTCGACCAAACTCATCTACAGTCATTTTGGCGGTATGCCCGAGATCGAAGCGGGGGTGTACGCCCTTGGCTTCGCGGAGCTGACCCGTGCGCTCGAGGCCGGGGATGACCGAAACCGCTCACGCGTCGATCGTTTGTGGAGTGTGGCGCGCGGATACCGGGCCTTCGCCCTCGAGAACCCTCATCTGTTCGATCTGATGTACGGGCCGCGCGTACGGCCCTTGGCGCCTGACGCCGCCGACCGGGGCGGCGCCGCTGCGTCGCTGGACTTGGTGGCGCGCATCATCGCGCCGCCAGACGCCGCCCCTCCGGCGGTCGCTGCGGTACGATCGCTGGCGTACACATTCTGGTCTGCGATCCATGGTCCGATCAGCCTGGAATCGAGTGGCTGGCTCCGCACGAACGCCACCGACGTGTTCACCGATGTCGTTGGTCAGGCGGTTCGCGCGGCAATCAACCCCCCGGCACGAGCGCACCGTCCTTAGCTCCAGGCGTCAGGCCACGGCACCGGCGCGTGTGGTCAGCAGCGCGACGCGGCGCACTCGAAGGCAGGACGTGTTGGCATAGGATCGTTGCCGCGGGCGCCACGCTCCTTTGGCGGCCTCTCGGCCTACGGTGGCGATCACACGCCAAGTCGCCGCAACTCCTGCGCCTTGGTCCGACTGACGGCGAGCTGCCCACCTGCGCGCATCTCCGCCGTCATGCCGCCCTTGCCGTGCCGCCGGAACGCCACCACCGCATCGAGATTGACGATGTGCGCCCGATGAATCCGGACGAACCGCTTCGCATCCAGCCGCGACTCGAGCTGATTGAGCGACACCGTGAGTACGTGACGACCGCGTTCGCTGTGCGCCGTCACGTAGTCGCCATCGGCCTCGAACCAGCTGATCGACGACACCGGTACCGGCACGATGGCCGCGCCCACCCGCACGAACAGCCGCGTCATCGGCCCGGTCCCGAACATTCCACCGATTCGTTCGAGCGCGGTGTGTGACGCGGGCTCGCCGAACGCGGCTCGTACGCGCTCCAACGTGGTGGCGAGTCGAGTGGGCCCGAACGGTTTCAGCAGGTAGTCCACTGCGCCAAGCTCGAATGCGGTGACGGCGTGTTGCGCGTGGGCCGTGGTGAAGACGACACACGGTTGATGCACGATGCGTGTGAGCACCTCGGTGCCGAGCAGGCCCGGCATCTGGATATCGAGGAACACGAGATCAGGCCGTCGCGTGTTGATCGCCTCCACCGCGTCGGGCCCGTGCACTGCCTCGCCGATCACGTCGACCCAATCGTATCCGCTCAGCATGCGTCGTAGTCCGGCACGCGCGACTGGTTCATCATCGGCGATCAGTGTGCTCACGCGCGCGTCGATACTCATGTCACTCGCCGTCCGTCGACTGGCGTGGCACCGATACGGTAGCGGTAAATCCAGGGCCTGAGTTCCACGCGGTGTCCAGGCGGGCGCGATCGCCGAACAGCGCTTCGAGCCTCGCGCGCAGACGACTCAAGCCAGTGCCCGCGTGCAGCGCCTTCACACCGCCACGCAGCCCGACCCCGGTGTCGGTTACGGTCAGCAGGACATCGTCAGCCGAGAGTCGAGCGGAGATCGTGACGCATGTCGCGTCGACTTGTGGTGCCGCACCGTGTCGCACGGCGTTCTCCACCAGCGTCTGGAGCGCAAACGCCGGCACCGGTACATCGAGCGCTCCGGCGTCGATATCGAACGTGACTTGCAACCGGTCAGCGAATCGGATGTGTTCGAGCGCCAGGTACCGCTCGACGAACGCACGTTCATCGCGGAGTGGCACGACGTCACGGTCTTCCTCCAGTGCCGTGCGCAGCAACCCGGCCAGCGCTTCGGCCGCGTCTGACGCCCGCGTCGGATCGACCGGAATCAGTTGCACGACGGTATGCAGTGCATTGAAAAGAAAGTGCGGATTCAGTTGTGACCTGAGGGCCGCCAGTTGCGCCTCAACCGCTGCCGCCTCGGCCCGACCAGCACGCGCCGTCGCCCGCACCGCATAGAGAATGCCGGTCACCGCCACGTAGAGCCAGAGTCCGAGTACCAGAAATGGAGCCACCCCTGCCGTCACAAACCGATACAGTCTCCAGCTCAGCAGGCTCTCGATCACGCTCGTCATCCCGACCCACGCGACCGAGAACACTGACGCGGCAGCGACGTGGGTGAGCAGAAACGTTGCGGAAACCCGGCGCGGCCATGGCAGTCGGTCCACCAGTCGAAGGATCAGGGGGCTGAGCAGCGCCGCGGCGGCAATCGCACGTCCGCCGTGAATGGCCGCCCGCAATACCGGACCGCCGTGTGCCACCACGATCAGGAACGTGTACATCGCCCACACCGGCACCCACCCGATGACCAGTTGCAGCCACACCCAGGCGCGGCTGGCGCCCGGTGGCTCGTCGGTGAGTGGCGGCGGCCTGCTCATCGCGGCGCGACCGCAGCCACGCGACGCGCTTCGATCTTCATTACCGCCATGTCCCAAGTGCGCTCGCCACGCATCATCCGATCCGCCTGATAGCTGAAGCTCGTTGGCGTGATGTCAAAGAAGCGAGAGCGCTGCACGTAGGATTTTCCTTCGGCAGCCTTCCCCACGCTGGTGACGACGAGTTCACTCCCCTTCATTTCGCCGATGGCGCTGACGTACCGCCCTCGGTAGACGTCAAGCGCCGTCAGTGTCCACCTCGACTGTGCTGCGTCGTAGAAGCGTGTGGTATGTGTCAGAACGTTCGGGTTTCCAGACCGATCCATAATTCGCAGTTCATCCTCGATTCCAAACCGATCGAAGGCACGCCACGCCTTCCAGCTTCCAACGTAAGCAGGCGA
>JBBQRH010000043.1:0-32110 GCA_038215035.1 Gemmatimonadales bacterium
CGACTGGAAGCGATTCAGGCGACGGGCGTCGCGGATGATCGGGCCACGGTCGTCACGCTCGACGGTGCCGATCCCGCGTCGGTCCGCGCGGCATTTGCGGATGCGATGGCCGCGCATGGGCGGATCGATGTGGTGGTCAACAATGCCGGCTCGGCCGGCCCCCGGCAGCCACTGCGGAGCGTGCCTCTGACACGTGAAGAGCTGGATGCGTTGCGGGCGGCGGGATCCACCGACAGCGAAACGGTTGGTGATGCGATGCGCAGCATCCTTGGCGTCGCGTGGCATGTGGCCAACGCGGCGGCCCGTGTGATGCGGCCAGGTGGATCGATCATCAACATCTCCACGATCTTCTCGCGGACGGAGTACTACGCCAGATCGCCGTACGTGGTGCCGAAAGCCGCGCTGAACGCGCTGTCGCGTCAGCTGTCGTTCGAGCTTGGCGAGCGCGGCATCCGCGTCAACACGGTCTATCCGGGGCCGATCCGGTCCGAGCGGATCCAGACGGTGTTCGCCGCGATGGACAAGATGCGCGGTGACGAACCAGGGACGACCGCCACGTCATTCACGGGGCTCATGTCACTGAAGCGTGCGGGCGAGGACCCCGCCGCCGGTCGCACGTTCCCGACGCCAAAGGATGTTGCGAACACCTGCGTCTTTCTTGGCAGCGAAGAGTCGGCGGCGTTCAACGGACATGACTTCGAAGTGACGCATGGCATGTGGGTGCGGAAGGAAAGTCGGTCCGAATTCGTGTCGCGCCCGACCATGCGGACGGTGGATGGCAGCGGAATCTCGGTGCTCGTCGCCTGTGGCGATGCGCTCGAGGATGGACTGGCCGTTGCGCGCCTGCAGGCAGAAGTGGGCGCCATGGTGTTGCTCGGCGTGCCGCGTGACGCCGACGTTGCCGGCGTGCAAGCACTCCTGGCATCGCATGGGCACGACGCCCAGATCCGTGTGGCGCGTTTTGATCGCAGCGTCGTGGCAACGATGGAGCAGGCGCTGGCCGATGGCCCGGCCGGTGGCGGGCCGATTCATGGCGCCATCATTCTGCCCGCGTTCGGCCCGGAGCGCTTCACGGGGCTCGTGTGCGAGACGCCGGATGACGACATCGATGCCTTCATCGACAATGAGCTGACCGGCGCGATTGCGCTGGCCCGGACGCTCAGTCGCTATTGGAGCGCGCGGACCGATCTGCCGCGCAATCCTCGCTTCATCATGATGTCGAACGGCAGCGATGGTGCATTCAACTCCTACGCCGACCTGCTGCGCGCCGCGCTGGAGTCGCTGACGCGCGTGTGGCGTGACGAAACCAAGGTCGATGTGAAACACGGGCGTCGGCAATGGATCGAGTGGGGAAACCAGATCATTCGATACGGCAACACCGAACCGGAGAATCGTCGCTTCGGTGCAGGGCAGGCGGCGCGGCTGATCTGTACCGACCGGCGGATTCCACAGGTCAACCTGTACATGCCGAAGTCGATCGTGAAGGCGACCGGTGCCAAGCGTTCGATGGTGGGCTTCATGGAAAACCTGACCGGATTGCACCTTGGCAAGGTGGCCCTGATCACCGGCGGCTCGGCCGGCATTGGTGGACAGGTGGCGCGGCTGCTGGCGATGGCTGGCGCACGCGTGATGCTGGTGGCACGTCGTGAAAGTGAACTCGACGTGATGCGGGCGCAGATCGTGGGTGAACTCGAGGATGTCGGCTACAGCGGCGCGGATCGCCGGGTGCGGACGATGGCGGGTGTTGATGTTGGTGACGTCGCCACGCTCAAGCTGGCGGTCGAAGGGACCCTGGCGGCGTTTGGTCGAATCGACTATCTGATCAACAACGCCGGTGTCTCGGGCGCCGAAGAGATGGTGGTCGACATGTCGCTCGATGCATGGCGCTACACGCTCGATGCGAATCTGGTGTCGAACTATGCGCTGCTGAAGGAAGTGGTGCCGGTGATGCGGAAGCAGGGCAGTGGCTACATCCTGAACGTTTCGAGCTACTTCGGCGGCGAAAAGCATCTGGCGGTGGCCTATCCCAACCGTGCCGACTACGCCGTCTCGAAGGCTGGCCAGCGGGCGCTGGTGGAATCGCTGGCGCGCCATCTCGGGCCCGAGATTCAGATCAACGCCATTGCGCCGGGCCCGGTGGATGGTGACCGACTGCGCGGCCTGGGTGGCAAGCCCGGCCTGTTCCAGCGCCGTGGCCGCCTGATTCTGGAGAATCGGCGTCTGAACGCAATTCACGCGGCAGTAGTCAAGTGCGTCCGTCGCGGGTTGCGGGTGGAGGCGATTCTCGACCGTCTGGCGGAGAATGATGTGGCGCTGCTGGCCGGTGACCCGGACTTGCCGCGCGAGCTGCGCGATCTGGCGGCACACTGTCAGCGCGAAGCGGCGGAGGGCGCAACCTGGGGCGAGTATCTCATGACGCCGCCGATCGCCGCGCAACTGATCGGGCGGCTGGCGCTCGGCGGCCTGTTCCTCGACACCGGTGACTGGCCAGTGCCGGTTGCGGATCGGTGGTTGCGCCGGACCCCGACCGACGATTCGCCATTCCTGCCAGCCGCGATGATCGCGCGCGAGGCGGAAAAGGTGCATCGCGGCGTGATGTCGCTGCTGCATCTTCGTCGTATGCCGACCGAGACCGAGGTGGCGCTGGCGACGGTGTTCTTCCTCGCCGACCGGGCCATCAGCGGCGAGACGTTCATGCCATCGGGAGGGTTGAATCTCGAGCGGTCCATCACGGAACGTGAGCTCTTCGGCAGTGCAAAGCGCGAGCGGCTGGATCAACTGCGCGGTCGCACCGTCTGGTTGATCGGTGAACATCTGGCGCCGCATCTGGCCGAGGCGGTTCGGCAGCTGGTGGAGTCATGTCAGGTAGGTCGCGTGGTGCTGTTGACGCGCACGATGGCCGGCGCTGACAGCATCGAAGCGCTGGTGCCGCGCGAACTGCGGCGCGCGCTGATCAAGATCCCCTGTGGCGACGACATCGAGGCGGGCATGGATGCGGCGCTGCAGCAGGCCGACAAGCCGACCACGGTGGTCTCGACCCCGTTCGCACCATTGCCCACGGCGCTGTTCGGCACCGACGGTGAGGTGCTCGATGCGGCTGCGTTCCGGGAGCTGGTCGATGCCAACCTGACGCATCACTTCCGTGTGGCACGGAAGGCATCACTGCTGGACGACACGCAGCTGGTGCTCGTCTCGCCGGATGTGCCGGCCGGTGGTCATGTCGAGGCGTTCTCGCTGGCCAACTTCGTGAAGACGACGATGCACGCGCTGACCGCAACACTGGCGGTGGAGAACGAACGGCTGGTGAACGACGTGCCGGTGAATCAGATCAACCTCACGCGTCGTGTCCGCAGCGAAGAGCCGCGCAACGACGAGGAGACGCTCGAAGAGGTGCGGCGGTTCGCGCGGGCCGTGCTGCTCGCGGGCGCGCCGTTGCCTGACGCGGAGGATTCGCGGTATCGCTCGCGGATCTATCGCGGGATGGCGATCACGGTATAGCGCGCGCCGTACCCAGCGACACACACGCCCCGGCCTCTCCACGGTCGGGGCGTGTGTGTTCTGCACAGCTGCGTGCCCATCCGAGCGTACTCGTCCAGTCGCCGAGTTTGCCGAGATCGCTAGCTTGCGCTGCATGCTGATCTGCGCGGATCAGCGCCTGCCAGGTGGGATGCTGGAGCTGGTCGCGCGGGTTTGTCTTCACCATCAACACGTTCCGTCATGTCTGGCCACGTCGACGATCTGCTGTCGCTGCTCGATCTGGAGCCGCTCGAAGTGAATATCTATCGCGGGCAGAACCGCGATATCGGCACCGGTCGAGTATTCGGCGGTCAGGTGTTCGCGCAGGCGCTGGTGGCGGCACGCCGCACGGTCGAGGGCGCACGTGAGGCGCATTCGGTACACGGCTATTTCATCCTGCCCGGCGATCTGAAGGCGCCGATCGTGTACTTCGTCGATCGACTGCGCGACGGGTCGAGCTTTACCACGCGACGGGTCACCGCGATTCAGCACGGACAGGCGATCTTCAATCTCTCCGCATCGTTTCACGTCAGCGAAGACGGCGTCGAGCACCAGGAGCCGATGCCGACGGTACCGTCGGCCGACGGGTTGACATCGGAGCTCGAGCTGATTCGCGAGATGGCTACGCGGATTCCTGAGCCGTTGCGTCCCGTGCTGACGCAGGAGCGACCGATCGACTTCCGACCGGTGGATCCGTTCGATCCCTTCGACCCCAGGCCGCGGCGACCGGTGCGCCACGTCTGGTTCAGGTCCCTCGGCCAGCTGCCGGACGACCCCTTGCTGCATCAGGCCGTGCTTGCGTACGCGTCCGACCATGGTTTGCTCGGCACGGCGTTGCAGCCGCATGGGCTCTCCTTCCGCTCGCCTGGGATGCAGCTCGCCTCGCTGGATCATGCGCTCTGGCTCCATCGGCCCTTTCGTGTCGACGAATGGCTGCTCTACGCGATGGACAGCCCGGTGGCCGCGGGTGCGCGCGGCTTCGTGCGCGGCAACATCTTCACGCAGGATGGCCTGCTGGTCGCGTCGGTGGCGCAGGAAGGGTTGATGCGGGTGCGCAAGCAGCCGTAGCTGAGCGGGGTGCACGACGCGAAACAGGCGCCGTCACGGCGAACCTGACGCACAGGCGACAGATTTATGCGCTGAATCCTGAACGGAGCCATGACATGACGTCGCTGAGTCGTATTCGCCGTGCGGTTGCTGCCGCAGTTGTTCTCAGTCCGATCGTCGGGCGGGTGCCGGCGTTGCTGGCGCAGTCGGCAGTGGCGGCGTCGACGGACTCCCTTCGGATTCCTGGCCTGACTGCGGCCGTCGAGGTTCGGCGAGATCGCTGGGGGGTACCGCACATCTACGCCAAATCCCAGCGTGATCTGTTCTTCGCGCAGGGTTTTGTCGCGGCACAGGATCGACTGTTCCAGATGGAGATGTGGCGCAGGCAAGGCGAGGGGCGACTGGCCGAAGTGCTCGGCCCGTCGGCTGTCGAGCGTGACCGTTTTGCGCGCCTCTTCACCTATCGCGGCAGCATGGCGCGTGAGTGGGCGGCCTACGGCGCCGACACGAAGGCGATCGTCACCGCCTTCGTCGCCGGTGTGAATGCATACATCGCGCGCGCCGGTGACGCGCTGCCGCCGGAATTTGCGATGCTCGGTTTTCAGCCGGAGCCGTGGGACATCACCGTGCCGCTGGCGCGCGCGACGGGGTTGAGCGGCGTGGGCAATGGACCGAGTGAAGTGCTCCGCGCGCAACTCGTGGCGGCCCTTGGCGCGAGCCGGGTGGAGGAACTGCTGCCGGCGGATCCGGTGCGGGCACTCGATCCGGCATCCGGTCTGGATCTCGCCGGGATCAGCAGTGCGTCGCTCGGTGGTTTCGGCAGCGCCTTTGCCGACGTGGCCTATAATCGGATCGAAGGGTCGAACAACTGGGTGGTGACCGGGGCGAAGACGTCGACGCAACGACCGATCCTCGCCAACGATCCCCATCGGGTGATCACCAATCCCGCCGTCCGCTATCTGACGCACCTGGTTGCGCCTGGCTGGAACGTGATCGGCGCGGGCGAACCGGCGGCACCCGGCGTGGCGATCGGCCACAACGACCGGATCGCCTTCGGACTCACAGTGGTTGGCATGGATCAGCAGGATGTGTACGTCGAGGCGCTCAGCCCCTGCGCTGGGGCTGCGGTGGGCACACTCGGCTGCTACCGGTATCGTGGTACGCTGCGCAGGATCGACCGGCGCGTGGACACGATCCGGGTGAAGGGTGAATCGCCGAGAGTGGTTACGCTGCAATTCACCGTGCACGGGCCGATCGTGTCGATCGACACGGCGCGTCGGCGCGCGTTTGCCATTCGCTCGGTGCACAGCGAACCGGGCACCGCCAGCTATCTCGGTTCACTGGCGCTGGATCGTGCAAGGAACTGGCCGCAGTTCGAAGCCGCGATGACGAAATGGCTCATGCCGAGCGAGAACATGATCTATGCCGATGTCGACGGAAACATCGGCTGGATTGCCGCCGGTTTGATGCCGAAGCGCGCGTGGAGCGGATTGCTCCCCGTCCCGGGTACCGGCAGCCATGAATGGAGCGGTTTCGTTCCAGGACTGAAGTTGCCGCGCTCGTACAATCCGCAGTCGGGGTTCATCAACACCTCGAATGACAACATCCTGCCGCCAGGCTACACCACGCCGATTTCCTACGAATGGGCGACGCGGTACCGTGCAGACCGCGTTCGTGAGGTGTTGGCTACGTCGCAGCGCTTCACCGTCGACGACTTTGCCCGGCTGCAGCACGATGACAAGTCGTTGCTTGCCGCCGCCCTGATTCCGTCGCTGCAGGCCGCGGCGGGACGCATGGGAGCAGTCGCGCGTGGCGATGTTGCGTTGCTCACGTCGTGGAATCAACGGATGTCGCGTGAGGAAACTGCACCAACACTGTTCGCCGCGTGGGCGCCGGCGCTTTACAGGCGAGCAATCACCAGTGAAACGAGCGGCATGGGTGAGGTGGCCGGGATGTTGGCGACGCGACCCTCGTACCACTGGCTTGAGCAATATCTCACGCGGCATCAGGGCACGCCGGCTTTGGACTCGATCGTGCTCGGTGCACTGGACGACGCGACCGCCGACGTCACCAAGCGCTTCGGGGCGGATCAGGCTGCATGGGCCTGGGGCAGAGTCCATACGGCATCATTCAGGCATCCACTATCGGCCAAGTACGATCTTGCCCCCGCGTCCCGCAGCGGCGATGGCAACACCGTCAACGCGACCGGTGGTGCCGGATTCCGGCAGACGGCTGGCGCATCGTTCCGCGAGGTGATCGATCTGGCGGACTTCGATCGGTCGATCGTCACGAATGTGCCAGGGCAGTCAGCCGATCCGCGCAGCCCGCACTATGCCGACCTGCTCAAGCTGTGGGCCGAGGACAAATATTTTCCGCTGGTGTACTCCCGTGCGCGAGTGGAAGCAGAGACCGAGCGCATCACCTGGTTGATCCCGCGGCGCTAGGTTGGCGGGGCGAGTAGGGCGCATATCACGTCGCCGCACTCGCCCCCAGTTCGATCAGCGCGCGCCGCTCATTTCCATCTGACCGGTCAGGCTGCGGCGCGCATCGTCCAAGCCGCCGCGCAACGTGAACGCGCGATCGCGTACGCTGCCACTGGTGTTGCTGAGCGCCGCCCGGAGCGCGCGACGCGCGTCATCCGGCACTGCGTTCCCAAGCGCGAGCAGCGCGCGTGAGGCGATCTCGTAGATGGCAACGGTGGACTCGGGCTGTCCGTTGTTGAACAGTGGGACGCCGCGCTGAATCGCAAGATCGACCAGTTCCAGCGCGCTACCCGATGCGGACGTCTTCGTCTCGGTTGGCAGCAGTACGCGGTCGATGACGTGGATCAGGCCATTGCTGGCCGGCACATCGGCAATTCGCACGACCGCGTCGTTGATCCGCAGTTGATCGCCGTTGCTGCTGATGCGGAGACTTTGTCCGGCGACCGTTTCGGCGCTGTTCACGGACCGGGCCTGTGATGCCGTGACGCGGCCGGCCACGACGTGATAGGTCAGGATCGTGCGCAACTTTTCGCGATTCTCAGGCTTGAGCAGGTCCTGCACCGTACCGTTCGGGAGCTTGCTGAACGCCTCGTCGGTTGGTGCGAAGAGGGTGAACGGACCGCGGCCCAGGAGCGTCTCCGTCAGGCCGGCGGCATCGACTGCGGCCAGCAAGGTGGTAAACTGTCCGGCAGTCTTGGCTACCTGTGGGATGGATGGGCCGCGCGAAGGATGCTGCGCCGCGGCGGGGGCCATCGCGCAGAGGGATGCAGCGATGATGAACGCCAATGAGGGATAACGCATGAAGTGGCTCCTCGAAGCAAAGGGAAAGGTGGTGCGGATGCCCAGCCGTTCGCCGGCCGACGCACGGTGGATGCACCCCGGGATCCGGTGCATCCGAAACCGCCGAGCTGTCGAATGGCTTCAGTACATTGGAATCGACGAGGCCGATTTGGGGCAGACATGGTGTGTGGGCGGATCGTTCGGATGGATGACTTGACGCGCGTCACTGGCGGCGATTCGGCGCGTGCGCATCTCGCGCTGGTGGCGGATGTCGCGAGCCCTTCCGCGCCACTCGTCGAGCCGCTCCTGCCACGCATTGCCGCTGGTGACGAGCGCGCCGTGCGCGATTGCATGGCGAGGTATGGCGCGCTGGTCTGGTCACTGGCGCGACGCTGGTCGGCAGAGTCAGGTGATGCCGAGGATGCTGTGCAGGAGATCTTCATCGATCTCTGGCGGACCGCCGCGCGCTACGACACGGCCCGGACCAGCGAAGCCGGATGGGTGGCAATGATCGCGCGGCGGCGGTTGATCGATCGGGCGCGGAAGCGCGAGCGGCTGCCGGCGCTGGAGTCCATTCCTGACGATTTCGATGCGGCGAGCGAGACGGAGCGAGATCTCGATCGGGAGTGGCGCGCGGAACAGGCGCGGGCCGTGTTGCGCGAGCTGCCGCCCGCGCAGCGTCGCATGCTGGAGCTGTCGCTGGTGCACGGCAGGACACACGATGAAATCGCACGCGACACCGATACACCTTTGGGTACCGTGAAGTCACATATTCGCCGTGGGTTGGCACGCGCCCGGGACCTGCTGGCGGCGCGCCCCCGGAATGACGATGGAGAGGCATAGTGCAGAACGACATGGAAACTGATGGCCTGAGTGAACTGCTGATGCAGCGTGCGATCGGTGCGCTGAGCGCACCGGAAGCCGAGGCGTTGACGCGCGCGCTGGCATCACTGCCGGCCGGCGAAGTTGCGCGTTGGGAAGCGGCAGCGGCTGAGCTGGCGGCGGCCTTCGTCGAGGCCGAGGCATCTGCGCAGGAATCGATGCCCGCAGCGCTGTCCGAGCGCATTGTCAGCACCGGTGAGGCATTCGTGCGCTCGCACCCACGCGCGCTGCCTTCGGTCGCGGCGCCGGTTGTGCCGATGGCAAGGGTACCGCGCGTATCGGCGCTGGCTTGGAGTGGCTGGTTCGCGGCGGCGGCGGCGGCGTTGCTCTGGCTCGCTCCACCGCGCGCAGGTGGCACGACGGCTGCGCTTCCGCCCATGGCATCGACCGCCGCGCAGCTGCGCGATTCGCTCCTGATGCGTGACAGTGCGACGCAGCGGCTGCTGTGGACCGCGACTGCCGACAGTGCGGCGCGTGGCGCGAGCGGTGACGTCGTCTGGAGCGGGCGTGCGCAGCGCGGTGTGATGCGTTTCGCTGGCCTGCAGGCCAACGATCGCCGGCGCTGGCAGTATCAGCTTTGGATCTTCGACAAGACGCGCGACCAGAAGTATCCGGTCGACGGTGGCGTGTTCGATATGCCGGCGGGACAGTCGGAAGTGCTGGTGGCCATCGACCCGCGTGTGCCGGTTGGTGAGGCCGTGATGTTTGCCATCACCGTGGAACCGGCTGGCGGGGTGGTGGTCTCCACGCGCGAACGCATTGCATTGCTGGCACAGCAGGGCGGGTGATCGGCACGCGCGCCCCACGGCGCGTGCCGATCACCCGCTCCACTTTCACGCCACTGCGAAAGGCTGCTCGAGGCTGCGTGACTGCGGCGTGAGCAGCTTGGCGCCCGTCTCGGTGATGATCATGTCGTCCTCGAGCCGGATACCGAACTCGCCGGGAATGTAGATGCCTGGTTCATCGGAGAAGGCCATCCCTGCCGCCAGCGGAAGCTTGTTGCCCTTGACCAGGTATGGCCATTCGTGGCCGTCCATGCCCATGCCGTGTCCGACGCGGTGCCCGAAGTACTTGTAGCCGGGGCCGAAACCCGCGTCCACAATCACCTTTCGCGCCGCGGCATCGACATCCTCACACGCCACGCCAGGCCGGGCGGCCGCCAGCGCGGCACTCTGTGCACGAAACTCGATCTCGAAGACGTCCTTCATCCGCTGCGTGGCCTTGCCAAGGACGAAGGTGCGCGAGATGTCGGAGCAGTATCCCTCCACCTTGCACCCGCCGTCGATCAGCACGATTGACCCTTCGCGAATGAGCTGCGGCTTGACGGACCCGTGTGGCAGGGCGGAGAACTCACCCACCTGTGCTCCGGCGCTGCCCTCGTAGCCCAGCTTGCTGTGCGCGGCCTGCACCAGCTCCTGAAACTGCGACTGCGTCATTCCGTCGGTGAGCGATTTCCAGGCCGCTTCGTAGGCCGCCAGCGTGACGTTGCTGGCGTGTTGCATCAACTCGATCTCGTGCGCGTCCTTCACCGTGCGGCATCCGGCGGTGACCGGCGTGCCGCTGCGAAACGTGGCGGATGGCAGTGCCTTGGCCATGCCATCGTGGAACACGAACTTCACCGTTTCCTCGACGCCAACGCGCGCGGTGGCGAGTCCGCGTTCCCGTAAGCCTCTCGCCACCAGCGCGTGCGGATCTTCGTCTTCATCCCAGGCGAAGACCTGCGCGTCCGCGCCGAGCGGTCCCCCGCGCGCCTGTTCCATCGCGCGTTCTTCCTCGAATTTCGGTGTCACGAGAAATGCCGAGCCGCGCACGGGGATGATGGCGGCAAGCAGCCGCTCGCTGGTGCCCCATCGAATACCGGTGAAGTACTCCATCGACGTCCCACCGGTGAGCACGAGCGCGTCCAGGCCAGACTGGCCCATCAGACTCTTTGCCTTCTCGATACGCGCGCGCCGTTCACCGATCGTGATGGGCGTGACGCCAGCGGTCATCGGCTGCAGGGCGCGAATGGCGTCCGGCAGTGCAGCATCCTCGACGTCGGTGGTGGCGGCGTGCGATGACGACGGGCGCAGGCCGAGCGCGGCGCCCGTGAGCGCGGCGGACGAAGCGGTGAGAAAGTGTCGACGCGAGGACATGGCAGCTGCGGGGCTGGGAGAAGTGGGTGAGCGGCGGGCCCGGTGGCCCGCCACGGAGAATATGCCCCGCGATCGCACCGGCCGCATGGAGGCGGGGCGCCATTCCAGATGGCCACGATGCGCCGTGGGTCATGGCGATAGCTTTCGGCACTGTCTGGGTGGGACCGCGGCCGGCCACACCGGCGTTCAGTTGGCGGCTGGAATGCCGTTCGAGGGGTCGTGTCTGCCGCCCCTCATTCCCTCGCACCAATTTCCCGTGCCGATAGCCGTCCGCCGTTGTGGTTGGGTCTTTGTCACGTGGACGCTGATTGTCGGCTGCGGCCAAGAGGCCGTCGCGCCGCCCGATACCGTCGAGCCGGTACCGCCGGTGGTGCTGCAGGCCGCCACGACCAGGCTGCCGCTGCTCAACATCGTCACTGCCAGCGGCGGCGATATCGTCTCGAAGACGACCTACGTGCCGGGTACGATCACGCTGTCCGATACGGCAGGCGCCATGCTGGTGCAGGCGGGCATGGAAATCCGCGGTCGCGGGAATACGACCTGGGATTTTCCAAAGAAGCCGTACCGTCTCAGACTGGCAGCGAGTACCGCGTTGCTCGGCATGCCCGCCAACCGGCACTGGGTGCTGCTGGCGAACTATTCCGACAAGACGATGTTGCGCACCGATCTGGCGTTCGCGCTGAGTCGCATGATGGGCATGGCGTGGACGCCCCGTTCGGCCTTCGTCGACGTGCAGGTCAATGGCCGCTATCAGGGCGTGTATCAGCTGGTGGAGCATGTTCGGGTCGGTGCTGAGCGTGTGAACATTCCCGAGATGAAGGCGACCGATACGTCGGAGACGAACATCACCGGCGGCTATCTGCTGGAAGTCGACGAGCGGCGCGGTGAGGATTTCTGTTTCAACTCGACGATGACACGCATGGTGTTCTGTGCGGCCAATCCGGACGCATTGCTGCTGCCCGCATGGTCCCGGCAGCGCGCGTATCTGCAGAGCTACATTGCGCGCACCGATTCGGCGATCTTCGGCAGTCGATTCTCCGACCCGGTCGTCGGCTACGCTGCGTATCTCGATGTCGAGTCGGTCATCAACTACTACCTGCTGCAGGAGACCCTCAAGAACGTCGACGGGGGGCTGCGGTTCGGCCCGTACATGTACAAGCAACGGAACGGCAAGCTGTTCTTCGGACCGGTGTGGGATTTCGACCTGGCGATCGGCAACGTGAACTACGATGGCGCTGATCGCACTGATGGCTGGCATGCGCGAAAGTCGGAGTGGTTCATCCGACTGTTCCAGGACCCGGTGTTCAAGGCACGGGTGGCGGAACGCTGGAACCAACTGAAGGGCGCGGGGACGGTCGATTCGCTGCAGCGCCTGGTCTACTCGCGCGCCAACTATCTGAGCGTCGTGCAGGTGCGGAACTTCGAGCGGTGGCCGATCCTCGGCACGTATGTCTGGCCGAACCGCGTCGTGACTGGCTCGTACGACGGTGAGACCATCGCACTGAATGTCTGGCTCCTGGGACGGATCCAGTGGGTGAACTCGGAGATCGTGCGTTGAGCGGTGCAGCAATGGGCGGCTTTCGGTCGGGCGGAGACCAGCGTACACTCAGGATTCGCGCATTCGCCACAGCGATATCATGCCGCCCTTTTCCGGATCGCAGCTCATGTTCAGCCCCCGTCACCTTCTCGCCTGCCTGCTGCTTCCTGCGAGTGCCGTCGCCCAGGCGGCGCTGACACCGCACCAGCGCGCCGCCCGCGAGGTCTACGAGCAGCTCGTGGAGATCAATACCGTCGACTCGGTCGGCTCGGTGACGACCGCGGTGCAGGCGATGGCGGCGCGATTCCGGGCCGCTGGATTTCCAGCCGCCGATATCCATGTCATCGTCCCGCCCGGCAAGCCGACCAAGGGCAATCTGGTGGTCCGCTACCGTGGTCGCGGCGGTGCGCTGAAGCCCGTCTTGCTGCTGGCACACCTGGATGTGGTGGCGGCGCTGCGGACCGACTGGTCGCGTGATCCGTTCGAACTGCAGGAAGCCAACGGATTCTTCTACGGCCGTGGGACGGCCGATGACAAGGCGATGGCATCGATGTTCGTCGCCAACCTGCTGCGCTACAAGCGCGAAGGTTTCGTGCCGGCGCGCGATCTGATTCTCGCGCTGACCGCCGACGAGGAGGGAGGTGACGGCAACGGCGTGGAGTTCCTGGTGAAGAACCACCGCGCGCTGATCGACGCGGCCTACGCGATCAACGAAGGGGGCGGCGGAACGCTCAGCGGCACGACACCACTGTTCCATTCGGTGCAGGCGGCGGAGAAGGTGCCGGTCAACTTCACCCTGACCGTCCTCAATCCCGGTGGACATTCCAGCGTGCCGCGGCCGGACAACGCGATCAATCAACTGTCGGCCGGATTGGTGAACCTGGCCCGTTACACCTTCCCTGTCGCGCTCAACGCGATCACGAAGCCCTTCCTCGAAGAGACGGCGAAGGTGGAGAAGCCCGACGTGGCGGCGGCGATGCGGGCGGTGGCGGCCAATCCAAGCGATTCGGTCGCGGCGGCGGCGCTGTCGCGCGATCCCCGCTACTCGTCCATGCTGCGTACGTCATGCGTTGCCACCCGACTGGGCGGGGGACACGCCTACAACGCGTTGCCGCAGACGGCAAGCGCGAACGTGAACTGCCGTATCGTGCCGACGTCCACGCTCGACGACGTGCGCGCGACGATCACGCGGATCGTGAACGATACGGCGATTCGCGTCACGCTGATGAAGGAGACCGACGAAAAGTTCGGTGCCGCGCCTGACGCGATCGATGCGACGTTGCTTGCCAGCGCCACCGCGCTCACGAAGCAAACGTGGGGCGACATTCCTGTCATCCCGACCATGAGCACCGGTGCCACTGACGGTCGGTTCCTGCGTGCCGCGGGCATTCCTACGTACGGCGTGAGCGGCATCTTCTCGGTGCCTGGCGAGAACAATGCGCATGGCCGCGACGAAAAGCTCCGTGTGAAGTCGTATTACGAGGGCCTGGAGTTTCTGTACCAGCTGGTGAAGCAGGTCTCCGGCACGATCGCGATGTAAGCCGGTGTGACTGGAGGCAGGTTGGCTGGCGGTGCGCGGAACTCGCTGGCCTGTCCTGCTGGACGAAGCGACCGATGCGCCGGAGGTGAACCGGTACGTACCGTCCTGCCGTCGATCGGCCGCCGCTTCAAGGTCGAGTTCCGCGCGAGTCGCCGCCCAGTCACTGGCGGACGTGCTCGATGTGCTCGTCACGACCGGTAGGCGGACGATCACCCTCATGCCACCCACCCGATGATCCGCACCCTGCTCCGCTGCACACTCCTGTCGCTGTGCATCGCTGGGCGGATCACGGCGCAAGGCCGACCGAGCACGGCCGCCAAGATGAAAAGTGGCGTCAAGCCGCTGACGACGCTCGGTACGCGCAACGAGCAGAGCGCACAACCCGGACCTCGGGTACGCCTGAGCGGCTACGTGCGAAGTCTGGCCAGCCTCGAAGTCGTCCGTCGCGCCCAGATCAGTGCGGACAACGAGACGGTTCGCGTCGAGAGCAATGACGATGGCTTCTATTCGCTGCTGCTCGCGCTGGGTGCCCATCGCGTGCGGATCCGCGCGATCGGCTACGCCCCGCTGGATACCACCATCACGATCTCGGGACGTGTCACGCGGGACCTGCTGATGGCGACGCGGAAGGTGACGCTGGCTGCGGTCACCGTCGAAGCGAGCAGCACGGGCTACCGGCCTGATCTCGATCCGCGGACGCCAGACATGAGCGTCGTACGCCTCGACCTCACCGCCGTGAGGCTGTTGCCACCGGTGCTGGGTGAACCTGACCCGATCCGCAGTCTGACGTTGCTGCCGGGTGTGTCACTCTCGAGCGACGCATCGACGGCGTTCAGCGTGCGTGGTGGTGCAGCGGATCAGAATCTCTTCCTCCTCGACGAGGCAACGATCTACAACCCAAGCCACATCCTCGGATTCCTCTCCACGTTCAACAGTGATGCCGTCGACAACGTCACGCTGTACAAGGGTGCGATCCCGGCGAAGTTCGGAGGCCGCCTCTCGTCGGTGGTGGATGTCCGACAGCGCGAGGGAAACGCCAACGAATTTGCCGGTTCGGCGGCCATCGGCCTGCTGGCCAGCCGGCTCGCGCTCGAGGGACCGCTGCCGTCCACGCGGGGGTCGTACATGGTTGCGGCGCGGCGGTCCTACGCCGACGTGTTTACGCGGGCCTCTGGTGACGCGGACGTGCGGGACACCCGGGCCTACTTCTACGATGTCAATGCGAAGACGAACCTTCGCCTCGGGAGCACCGGCGCGCTGCTGCTCTCAGGGTATCTCGGCCGCGACCTCTTCGGTCAGGCCGCGGGTTTCAAGGCCGGCTGGGGCAACAAGGCAGCAACAGTGCGCTGGAATCAGGCATTCGGCGGACGACTGTTTTCGAAGGTCACGACCGCGTTCGGCGACTACGACTACCGGCTCGACGTTCCAATCGATACGCGCGACTCGATCTCGTGGCGGTCGCGCATCCGCAGCCTGGACGTCAAGGTTGATCAGACGCTGTACCTCTCCGAGAACAATTCGATCGAGTTCGGCGTGCAGTATACCGATCAGGAGTTTCGGCCCGGCACAGTGACGCCGCGCGGGTCGGAGGCCACCATCACGCGGCGCGAGGTCCCCACGCGTTTCGGCATCGCGCCGGCCGCGTACCTCGGTCAGGATGTCAAGTTTGGCGCGCGCTTCGCGTTGAGATACGGACTGCGGTACAGCGGCTTCATTCGACGAGGCAGCGCCACGATCTATCGATATCGCGACGATGCACCGGTGGTCTACAACGCTACGCTGGCGCGGTACGAACCCGGTGTGCTGCGCGATAGCCTGGTCTATCGACGAGGGCAGCGGGTCGCATCCTTTGGCGGCTGGGAGCCGCGTATCTCAGGGCGGATGATGGTCGGCGATGCGTCGAGCGTGAAGGCCAGCTACTCCCGAACGCAGCAGTTCCTGTCGCTGGCATCGAAGACGAACTCGGTCAGTCCGCTGGATGTGTGGGAGCCGGTGGGGCCGTATGTGAAGCCTCTCGTGTCGGACCAGTTTGCCGTGGGTTTCAGCCGCACGACCGCCGACTACGAACTCTCCGCCGAAGCGTATTACAAGGAGTCGGAGAACCTCGTCGATTTCATCGACGGCGCCGATGTAGTCCTCAATCCGCGCATCGAAACGTTGCTGGTGCAAGGCAACGGTCGTGCCTACGGCATGGAGCTGCTGGCGCGTCGCAGCACTGGCGCGGTGACAGGCTGGGTGAGCTATACGCTCGGACGCGCCGAGCAGCGTTTCCCGGTGCCGGCACGCGCGGGGGCCGCCCTCGGCGGCGGTATCAATGGCGGTCGCTACTATCCCGGTGCGTTCGACAAGACGCACAATCTCTCGGTGGTCGCCATCCGGCCGCTGGGCCGGAAGTGGACACTCGGCTCGACATTCTCGCTCGCAAGCGGATTGCCGGCCACTTTCCCGGTGGCTCGATACCAGATCGACGGCCTGCTGGTGACGGAATATGGCGCGAGGAACTCATCGCGACTCCCGCTTTATCATCGACTCGATCTGAGCGCGACGCGCAAGTATGCGCGGGGGGAACTCCAGTTCGGCGTGCTCAACGCGTACAACCGCTTCAATGCGCAAGCGCTCCGATTCCGGCAGCAGCTTGCCAATCCGCTGATCGCCGAGGCAGTGCAGACATCGATCTTCGGCATCGTGCCAAGCATCACGTACGCCTTCCACTTCTGAGCTGCGATCGCCATGCGACGGATCATGCTGACCCTGGTGTGCCTTTCGGCCGCCGCCTGCGAGCGGATCGTGAGTGTGTCTGTTCCAGACAGCCCGCCTCGTCTGGTGGTGGAGGCACGGCTGGAGCGTTTGCGCAGTGCCGTGAGCGGCACGCAGCGCGTTCGACTCACGACCACCGATCGCTACTTCACCACCGCCGCTCCACCGCCGGCGCGCGGTGCGGTGGTGCGTGTCGTCGATGATTCGGGCAGGGTCGTCCCGTTCATCGAGCTCGCTGGAGAACCGGGCACATACGAAACCACGGTCTTTGTGATCGTCGTGGGTCGACGCTATACCCTGCGAATCACCTACGGCGGCGAAGAGTACGTGTCGACCGAAGCCGCGTCGCCGGCGGTCGCCATCGATTCACTGTGGTTCATTGATCGTATCGCGAAGATCAGTCCGCAGTCTGGCCTTCGTGCCACGATCGGGCTGCGCGATCCACCGGGAGTGAAGAACTTTTATCTGTGGGATCAGTTCGTCGATGGGCGCCGCGTCGTCCGACCCGATTCGGTGGGATATTTCAGGGTGGTGGCGTCGGATGAGTTCAGCGACGGCACTCGGATTCGCCGCTTCCAGCCATATGACGGCATCATCGTGACGCGAGGGCAGCAGGTGAAAGTGCGTCAGGTCACGATTTCGGAGCAGGCGTATCGGTTCTACAACGCGTTGTCGGAGCAGGGGCTGAACGATGGATCACCATTCGGTGTGCCGCCATCGAGCCTCCGCGGGAACGTGGCGAACCTGACGACGCCGGCCAACCACGGACTCGGCTACTTCATCGTTGCCGAGGTGACCGAGGTGGAAGCGCAGGTGCCGTAACAACGTGCGAGGTCGTATGCTACTTGCATTGGTGTGATTCCTGTTCCAGCTTTTCCGCGACATTCGCGCGCGATCGCCTCGGATGACTTCGTCATGCTGAGCGCGCCGGGCTTTCTGCGGTGCGACCCACTTGTCGGAGACTGAAATGGAGACGAAGGCGACCATGTTCCGCGCCGCGTTGGCAGCGCTGGCCTTCCTGACCTCGACCTGCGGCGACCAGCCCCGCCCCGACTCGGTCGAATTGCAGCGTCCAGCCGTCGCGGTGGCGGTTGGTGGCACGTCGCAGCTGAGCGCGACCGCCCGTGACGAGCGTGGCCGCGTCATCTCTGGCGCAACCTTCGTCTGGGCCAGCTCCAACCGCGCGATTGCCGAGGTCTCGCCGACCGGCGTTGTGTCGGGCGTGGCGCCTGGAACGGTCGACATCACGGCAACGCGAGGCGCCGCCGTCGTCGTCTCGCAGCTCACGGTGCGTGGAGCCGCTGAACTGCCCTCCGTGGCCGGCGACGTGACCTTCGTGATCGATGGTAACGCGACGTATCCGATTTCGCGTTTCATCTATGGTGGCAACGTCGTCGACGAGGCTTCCTCGTATGGCAATGCCAGCATGCCTTCCGAGTTCACGTTCAACCGGCTGGGCGGAAATCGGGCGACCGCCTACAACTGGGAGAACAACTACAGCAGCGCGGGCAAGGACTACAAGTATTGGAATACGGCGGACGAAGCGAGCGGGACGAAGAGTGGTGGCACTGTCCGTCGTCATGCCGATCCGACCTTCGCGCGCGGACAGGCATTCATGGCCACGGTGCCGATGAGCGGCTACGTCTCGGCCGACGCCTGCGGTTGCGATGTGGGGATCACGTCTGCCGATCGCGCCAAACGACTTGCGGCGCATTTTCGCGTCAGCCGCGCGACCAAGGGCAGTCCGTTCACGACGTCGCCCAATGCCTCGGACGCCTTCGTCTATCAGGACGAATTCGTGAACTGGCTCGAGTCGACCTACCCTGGACGCTCCACTCATGCCACCGCACCGGTTTTCTTCTCGCTCGACAACGAGCCGGATCTCTGGCATGAAACGCACGAGGAGATCTTCAGCGATCTCAATGACAATCCGAAGACGCCCCGTATCCAGACCTATGCTGGTTTCACGGACACGTCGATCGTCTATGCCAGCGCCATCAAGAGTGTTTTACCCAACGCCCTCGTCTTCGGCCCTGCCACAGCCACCTATACCGGAATCACGCTGCTCGGCCGGTACCCGACCCCTGATCCGGTCTATGGGACGCAGAACTTCATCGACCTCTATCTCGATCGCATGCGGGCCGCCGAAACGAAGGCAGGTCGTCGTCTGCTCGACGTGCTCGACGTGCACTTCTATTCGGAGAATGGCACCAGCGCTGGCACGATCAGCAACGACTACGCGCGGCAGGATGCGGCGATGATCGAGGCGCGGGTGCAAGCGCCGCGCTCGCTCTGGGACCCGACGTACAACGATGGCAGCTGGGTGACGAATGTGACCGGCGGCCCGGTTCGTCTGCTGCCGCGGCTGCGCGACCAGATCGCGGCGCATTACCCCGGGACGAAGCTCGCTGTCACGGAGTACTACTACGGACGTGGCGGTGACATCTCGGGCGGCGTCGCGCAGGCCGATGTCTTTGGCATCTTCGGTCGCGAAGGAGTGTTTGCCGCGTCGCTCTGGCCGCTGGCTGGTGTGTGGGCCGAGCCGTACAAGGGCGATGGCAACAAGGCCTACGCCTACATCTTCGGTGCGCTCCGTATGTACCGGAATTACGACGGTGCCGGGGGTGCGTTTGGCGACATCGGCCTGAAGGCGACGACCACAGACGATGCCGTCAGCTCAGTGTATGCCAGTCGGAATGCCGCCGGGGGCATTGTGCTGATTGCCATCAACAAGACGAGCACGCCCAAGATTGCGGCGATCACGTTGCGCAACGTGGCCGGAGCGACAACTGCGCGAACGTACGTCATGTCGGCAGCCTCCGCCACGCCGGTGCGGCAGGCCGACCTTGCCGTCACGAGTGGCGCACTCTCCTACGCCATGCCGGCGATGAGTGTGACCACGCTGGTCGTGATGCCATAGCCCCCGCGCGGCCGAGATCACCTGGGTGGGTCCCCGAGGTCGAAGCGGAGATGCCGCGTAACGTGTTGCCGCGGCGGCGCTTGGCGGTGTTGGTACGGCTCTTGCCAACGTTCAACGTGGGCTTTCTCGCGTGATCGACGTGGATGACGCGAAGCCAATGGTATCGCGCGTTTGCCACGCTTTCGTCGTCCACGATGTTGTCCCCATGCCTCCGCTCCAGAGGCTGCGAAAAAGGCATAGCCGGTGAAAGCCGGTGACGCAAAGCCACGAGGCTACTGCAGGCGACACGTCGGTCGCGCTACGCCAGTCGGGCTTCCCGATGTGAGACACCTCATCGGAGACGGGCATGGGCACGCACGCGAACGACATCCGCGTCGCATTGACGGCGCTGGCAATACTCACTGCAGGGTGCGCCGACCAGCGTAGTCTCACCTCGGCTGAGCCACAGCTCGCGATAGCCACGCTCCGCACCACGACTGTTGCGCCCGCGAGTGGCACGGTCGCGGCTGGAGCAACGATCGCGTTGACCGCAACCGCTCGCGACCGGCGCGGCCGCGTGATCTCCGGCGCCACGTTCGTCTGGGCCAGCGCCGACCCGGCGACAGCCACGGTTTCGTCGAGCGGGCTGGTGACCGGTGTCGCCGCCGGAAGCGTCGTAATCACCGCCAACAGAAGCGGTGCCGTGGGCCAGTCACAGATCACGGTGACTGGTGGTGCGCCACCACCACCGCCGCCTCCACCCGCTGCCGGCGACGTGACATTTCTGATTGATGGCAGCGCGACGTATCCGATTTCGCGCTTCATCTATGGAGGAAATGTCGTCGACGAGGCCTCCTCGTACGGGAACGCCACCATGCCAGCCGAGTTCACGTTCAACCGATTGGGCGGAAATCGGGCGACCGCCTATAACTGGGAGAACAACTACAGCAACGCCGGCCAGGACTACTACTACTGGAATACGGCCGATGCGCAGGTCGGGACGTCCAGCGGCGGCACGGTCCGTCGCCACGCCGATCCGACATTTGCACGCGGGCAGGCGTTCATGGCAACGGTCGTCATGAGTGGTTCGGTGTCAAGCGACGCCTGCAACTGCAACGTCGGGATCAGCGACGCCGACCGGGCGAATCGGCTGGCCTCGCGGTTCCGCGTCAGTCGCGCCACGAAAGGCAGCCCGTTCACGCTGACCCCGAATGCGTCCGACGCCTTTGTGTACCAGGACGAATTCGTCAACTGGTTCGAGACGAGCTATCCGGGGCGCGCCACCAATCCAACCGCTCCCGTTTTCTACTCGCTCGACAACGAACCGGATATCTGGCATTCGACGCACAAGGAGATCTTCAGCGATCTGAATGACAACCCGGCGACGCCGCGGCTCCAGACATACACCGGTTTTTCCGACACGTCGGTTGTGTACGCCAAGGCGATCAAAGCCGTCTCGCCGAACGCGCAGGTCTTTGGCCCTGCAACCGCGACCTATACCGGCGTCACGCTGCTCGGTCGGTACCCGGCCCCTGATCCAGTGTACGGTACGCAGAACTTCACCGACGTCTACCTCGATCGCATGCGCGTGGCGAGCGCGTCGGCCGGACGCCGCCTGCTGGATGTGTATGACACCCACTTCTATCCACAGAACGGCACCAACGCTGGCACCATCGTCAACGACTACGCGACGCAGGATGCCGCGATGATCGAAGCACGTGTCCAGGCCCCGCGCTCGCTATGGGATCCGACGTACAATGACGGTAGCTGGGTGACGAACGTGACGGGCGGCCCGATTCGCCTGCTGCCGCGACTGCGCGACCAGATCGCAGCGCACTACCCCGGGACGAAGCTGGCGATCACGGAGTACTACTACGGACGCGGCGGTGACGTCTCCGGCGGGATCGCGCAGGCCGATGTCTTCGGCATCTTCGGCCGCGAAGGCGTCTTTGCGGCGTCGATCTGGCCGTTCGCCGGTCTGTGGGCCGCACCCTACAACGGTGACGGCAACAAAGCCTACGCGTACGTGTTCGGCGCACTGCGCATGTTCCGGAACTACGATGGTGCCGGGGGCGCATTCGGCGATGTGGGCTTGCAGGCGACGACGACCGACCGCGTGGCCAGTTCCGTATACGCCAGCAGGAATGCCGCGGGCAACGTCGTGCTGATCGCCATCAACAAGGCCACGACGGCAAAGGTGGCGTCGATCACGCTGCGCAACGTCGCCGCCGCGACCACCGCGCGAACGTACGTCATGTCGGCTGCGTCGGCGACGCCGGTGCGGCAGGCCGATCTTGCCATCACGGCTGGCGCACTGTCCTACGCCATGCCCGCGATGAGTGTGACCACGCTGGTCGTGATCCCATAGCCATCGCGCGGCCGGACTGAAGCGAGGGGGCGCGGCGGAGCATCGCAGCGCCCCTTTTCGCTGCTCCAGAGCGGTCGTCGCCGGCCCAAGTCCGATCGGGCTCTCGCGCCCGGGCGCGATCTGTTGGAAGTTAGTGGGGCCGTGCCTCGCCCACTTTCTTCCCGGACCGCCCTCGATGCGCCTCGCTCGTAGCTCTCGTGCCAGTTCCGCCCTCTTCACGCTGGCGGTGCTGTGCACGGCTTCCCTCGCGTCAGCGCAGCGCACCGGCACCGGTTCGGGCCGCCCCGCGGCAACGCCTGCGTACGACCCATCGCTCTACAGCTCCCCCACCGCGACCAGCAATGCGATGAAGTCGCTTCGCTGGCGGAACGTGGGGCCAACGCGTGGCGGGCGCGCCAACGCCGTCGCCGGCGATCCGAGCAAGCCCCTCACCTTCCTGATGGGTGGCGTGAATGGCGGCATCTGGCGCACCACCAACGCCGGTCAGTCGTGGTCGAACATCACTGATGGCAAGACAGACATCTCGTCGGTGGGAGCACTGGCGATTGCGCCCTCCGATCCCAACGTGATCTATGTCGGAACGGGTGAATCACAGCTTCGCGAGGATCTCACGTTCGGCACCGGGATGTACCGCTCCACCGACGCCGGAGCGACCTGGCAACGCATCGGGCTTGGCGACTCCCATCAGATCGCCGACATCATCGTCGATCCGCGTGATCCCGAGCGCGTGACGGTGGCCGCACTCGGCCATGCGTTCGGCCCCAACGCCGAACGTGGCGTGTTTCGCACGCTGGACGGTGGCAAGTCGTGGAAGAAGGTGCTGTTCATCAACGACTCGACCGGCGCAAATGATCTGACCATCGATCCGTCGAATCCTCGGATTATGTACGCGTCGATGTACAAGTTCCAGCGGACCCCATGGTCAATGATCTCCGGCGGGGGTCGCAGCGGCATCTGGAAGACGCTCGATGGTGGTGACACCTGGACAGAACTCACGTTCCGCCCGGGTATTCCCGCCAAGCCACTCGGCAAGATCGGGATCGACGTTTCGCCGGCCAATCCACGACGCGTCTACGCAAGCATCGAGGCGCCCGATTCAGCTGGCGGCATCTTCCGGTCTGACGATGCGGGTGAAACGTGGGACCGTATGAACACCGATCCCCGGTTCTGGGTGCGGTCGTGGTACTACTCGCAGGTGACCGCGGATCCGCTGAATGAGAACACGCTGTACGTGATGAATCTCACCGTCTATCGATCGATCGACGGCGGCAAGTCCTTCGCTCCGGTGCGTGTGCCGCACGGCGACACGCATGCGATGTGGATCGACCCGAAGGATTCAAAGCGCATGATCAACTCGAACGACGGTGGTGGCACGATCAGCCTCGATGGTGGTAGCACCTGGTCGAGTGTGTACAATCAGCCGACGGCGCAGTTCTATCACGTCATGACCGACAACGCCTTCCCATACCGGATCTACGGCGGGCAGCAGGATAACTCCGCCATCTCGGTCGCGAGTCGCTCGGACGACGGTGAAATCGGGGAGCGTGACTACTACAGCGTGGCGGGATGCGAAAATGCGACGATCGCCGTCGACCCGCGCAATCCGCTCGTCACGTATGGCGGCTGCTACATGGGCGCCTTTTCGCGCTACGACCATGGGCGTCGGCAGGAACGGGATATCTCCGTGACCATGCGGAACTACGACGGGTGGGGCGCGGGCGAAGTCCCGGAGCGGTTTCAGTGGACCTTCCCGGTGCTGATCTCGCCGCACGATCCGCAGACGCTCTACGTCACGTCGCAGTACGTCTGGCGGTCACGGACTGAGGGAGCGAGCTGGGAGAAGATTTCTCCCGATCTCACCGTGCACGATGCAAACACGCTGAAGCGCACCGGTGGCCCAATCCACGGTGAGATGACTGGCGCCGAGTGGTACGCCACCATCTATGCATTCGCCGAGTCGCCGAAGACGAAGGGCGTGCTGTGGGCCGGTTCGGATGACGGACTGATTCACGTGTCGCGCAACGGAGGCACCTCGTGGGAGAACGTGACGCCGCCGGGCTACGGCAAGTTCACGCGCACGGCGCACATCGATCCCTCGCCGCACGATCCGGCGGTGGTGTACGTGGCGGCCAATCGCTATCAGCAGGATGATTTCGCACCCTATCTCTGGAAGAGTGCAGACTACGGCAAGACGTGGATGAAGATCGTCGGCGGCATTCCCGGCAACGCGTTCACGCGTGTCGTGCGAGAGGACCCGGCCCGACGCGGGCTGCTCTACGCCGGAACGGAACTGGGCGTGTGGGTGAGCATGGACGACGGTGCGGCGTGGCAGCCATTGCAGCTCAACCTGCCGCGCGTGAGCGTGCGTGATCTGCGGGTGCACGGCAACGACCTCATCGCGGCAACGCATGGTCGCGCGTTCTGGGTGATCGATGACCTGTCGCCGCTGCGGGAGCTGACCGACGCGGTACGTGCGAAGCCGGTGCACTTGTTCCAGCCTGCTACTGCGATGTTGTGGGATGGCTCCGGGTGGCGCAACGGCGGTGAAGCCGGAGAGAATCCGCCGCCGGGTGCGTTGATTGATTATTGGCTGAAGGACTCACCCGCTACTGGAAAGGCGGTGACGGTCCAGTTCCTGGACGGTCGCGGAACGCTGATCCGTTCGTTCGTTGCAGCCAACACCGCCGATTCCGTTGCCGCGGGTAGCGACTCGATCGCTGCGACGAAGGTGGTCGCCGACAGCCTCTCGTATTACGCCGCTGACTCCATCCCGCGCATCCGGCCGGGCAGCAATCGTTTCTTCTGGAACCTGCGGTACCCGAACATCCGGCGCCTCAAGAACACGGTGATCGACGAAGGCCATCTGCGAGGACCACGGGTGCCACCCGGCACGTACACCGTGCGCCTCATCGTCGGCACCGACACCAGCACGCGCCAGTTTGCGGTGGTCGCCGATCCTCGCGCGACGGCCACCACCGCCGACCTCACGGCGCAGTTCGATGCCGGTCAGCGCGTGCGCGCCCGCATCACCGAGATCGTCGAACGGGTTGAACGGCTGGAAGATCTGCAGGCGCAGCTTGATGCACGCGTGCAGCAGACCAAGGATCAGGCATACGCCAAACAGGTGGCCGACGCTGCCAAGGCCGCGCGCGTCAAGCTCGAGCTGGTGCGCGATCAGCTTTACGAGATCGGGTGTCACGTCGATCAGTGTACGCTCGATCAACCGGTGCGACTGTACAATTGGTTCATCACCCTGAACTCGCAGGTGCAGCAGGGTGCGTATGCTCCAACGCAGCAGCATGGCGAGATCTATTCCGACCTGGCGGGTAAGCTGTCCACGCAGCTGCAGGCGATGGATCGCATCGAACAGGATGATCTGCGCAAGTTCAACGAACTGCTGCAGGGACTGGGTATTCCGAGTGTCTTCGTAAAGCCGAAGCCGCCGATCGGGTGACGGGCCTGACGGGTTGGTGATGGGAACCGGGGGACGGGTGACGGATACGTCGCACGGCCCCCGGCGTCGTTGCGCTGCGGTGTACTCCTTTCCATCCCCGTGTCATGCAGCGATACTCTCTGTTCTTCTTGCGCGTCTCGCTCGGTGGCCTGATGGTGTACTGGGGCATCGACAAACTGATCAACGTCAGGCACGGCCTGACGGTCGCCGAGAAGTTCTATGGTGGCGTGTCAGTGGCCACGACCATGATGCAGGCCTTTGGGGCCCTGCAGATCGTACTCGGAGCTCTGGTCGTCGTCGGCGTGTTTCGACGGTTGGCCTACCCGGCGCTCTTGTTGGTCACCGGCACGACGCTGGTCGCGGTCTGGAAGTCGATCGTTGATCCCTTCAAGCTGATGCTCGACGGCGGCAACCTGATCTTTTATCCGTCACTGATCATCTTCGCGGGTGCCTTCGTACTGCTGGCTTTTCGGGGCGAGGATCGTCTGGTCCTCGACGGAGCGTCACGGCGTCCATGAGGCGCGGGCGCTGACTTCGTGCCATCATTCAGCGCATGACACGCCTCCCATTCGCGCTTCTGATCGCCGCCGCCGCCCAAGTGCAGGCGCAAGCGCCCGTGACCCCGCCGCTTCCCGACGCGGTCACTCGCGCCCTCGCCCTCCGGATCGCCACCGTGACACCGAAGGTCGTCGCCTGGCGCCGCGACCTGCATGCACATCCTGAGCTCAGCGGATTCGAGGAGCGCACCGCCGCCATCGTCGCGGCGCACCTCACGGCGCTTGGCATGGAAGTGCGGACGAATGTCGATGGCGCACTCGGAGTGATCGGTGTGCTTCGTGGCGGCCGGCCAGGGCCAGCGGTTGCACTCCGCGCCGACATGGACGCGCTGCCGGTCACCGAGCAAACGGGGCTTTCGTTCGCATCGAAGGTCACCGCGCAGTCCAACGGACAGACCGTCGGCGTGATGCATGCCTGCGGACACGACGCGCATGTCGCGGTGCTGATGGGCGTGGCGGAGGCGCTGGCGGGGATGAAGGCGCAGCTTCCGGGAACCGTGACGTTTCTCTTTCAGCCGAATGAAGAGAGCGAAGGTGGCGCCCAGCGGATGCTGAACGCCGGCGCATTCGATAGTCCGAAGGTGGAGGCGGTGTATGGTCTGCACACTTGGCCCGGCCCTACTGGCACCGTCTCGACCCGCAGTGGCGGCATGATGGCCAGCGTCGACAGCTGGCGCGTGGTGGTGCGTGGCAAGCAGGCGCATGGTGCACAACCGTGGCGCAGCGTGGATCCGATCGTGATCGGGGCACAGATCATCAATGATCTGCAGACGATCGTCAGTCGCAGCGTGGACCTCACGGCGGGACCGGCCGTGGTCACGGTAGGCGTGTTCAACGCCGGTGTGCGCGAGAATATCATTCCCGACAGCGCCGTGATGGTCGGTACCTACCGAACGTTCAACGCGACGGCGCGCGACATCGTCAGGAAGCAGATCAGGGCCATCGCCACCAATGTCGCCACGGCGGGCGGTGCGACTGTCGAAATCTCGCTGGCCGATGATGGTTTCCCGCCAACGGTGAACGACCCTCGTTGGTTCGGACGCTCCACAGCAGTGCTGCGACGCGTACTTGGTGATGCAAATGTCCTCGAGAGTGCGCCGGCGATGCCCGGCGAAGATTTTTCGGCACTACTGCAGCGCGTCCCGGGGCTGTTCATCTTTCTCGGCGTCACACCACGCGGCACCGACCCACTGACGGTGCCGGCAAATCATTCGCCGCTGTTCGTGGTGGACGAAGCAGCGCTGCCGACTGGCATGACGGCGTTGGCGTCGCTGGCGCTCGACGCGCTATTCTTCGGCGTCCCGAAACTCGCCTCTGCACCGTGAGTCACGCATGAACAGTACGACGTGTCTGTTTCTCGCCGTCACGCTGCTGGCGGGGTGTCGCGCTCCGGCGCCTCGTCCGCACAGTGTTGCGAACGCATCCGCCGCATATCAGGAGCCGCACCGCCCACGCTACCACTTCACGCCCCCCGCGAAGTGGATGAATGACCCGAATGGCATGGTCTTCTTCGATGGTGAGTACCATCTGTTCTATCAGTACTATCCCGACGGAACGGTCTGGGGGCCGATGCACTGGGGCCACGCAGTCAGCAAGGATCTGGTGCAATGGGAACAACTCCCGATCGCGCTCTATCCGGATTCGCTGGGCCTGATCTTTTCGGGCAGTGCGGTCGTCGACTGGAAGAACACCAGCGGCTTTGGCGTCGGTGGACAGCCGCCGATGGTGGCGATGTACACCTATCACGACATGGCGAAGGAAAAGGCAGGGGCGGCGGTCTTTCAAACGCAGGCGATCGCGTACAGCAACGATCGTGGCCGCACCTGGACGAAGTACAGCGGCAACCCGGTCGTGCCGAACCCGGGCCTGAAGGACATGCGCGATCCGAAGGTGATCTGGCACGAGGCGTCGCAGCGCTGGATCATGGTGCTGGCGGCCGGTGATCGGGTGCGACTGTTCGCGTCAGACAACCTGCGTCAGTGGCAGCCGGTGAGCGAGTTCGGCGCCAACGTCGGCGCGCACGGCGGCGTGTGGGAATGTCCCGACCTCTTTCCGATCAAGCTCGAAGGCACCGGCGAAACGAAATGGGTGCTGCTGGTGAGCATCAATCCCGGTGCTCCCAATGGCGGCTCGGCCACCCAGTACTTCGTCGGCAACTTCGACGGGTCGACGTTCAGCGTCGATCCATCGTTTGCGCCGTCAGTTGGTGTCGCCGGCAAGGAACCGTCGCGTGGTGTGTGGGTTGACTACGGGCGGGACAACTACGCGGGCGTCACCTGGGCTGACGTCCCAGCCGAGGACGGTCGCCGGCTCTTCCTCGGCTGGATGAGCAACTGGGACTACGCGCGCGACGTGCCAACGGGTGTCTGGCGCAGCGCGATGACGATCCCGCGTGCGCTCACGCTCCATCGCACCGCCAGCGGGCCGCGACTGTTCTCCACGCCGGTGAAAGAACTGCGGGCCCTGCGCACCGGGACCGCGTCGACCCCATCGCAGCGAGTGAGCGGCGCGCTGGCCCTGCGACTGCCGCAGGGCACAACCGCCGCGTCAGCCGAAGTCGACGTCGAGTTCGTAGTGACGCCCGGCAGCGTCACCGATGTCGCGCTCGAGCTCACGAATTCAGCTGGTGATCGATACCGCGTTGGGTACGATGCCGCAGCAAGGCGTTTCTATAGCGATCGAACGGCGACGCCGAACGGTTTTTCTCCTGCGTTCGCCAGTGCTGTGCATCTCGCCCCGCGAATCTCCGCCGACTCGATCGTCCGACTGCATGTCTATCTCGATCGTGCTTCGGTTGAGCTGTTTGCGGATGGCGGCGCCACGGCACTGACGGATATCGTTTTCCCATCGCAGGATTTTGCGGCGCTGCGGCTCGTTGTGCGTGGGGCGCCGGTGACGCTGAAGTATGCCACTGTGTCTGGGTTGCGATCGATTTGGCAATGACCGCGATGCGCGCGCGAACTGACGCGGGAGCTGTCCGGCGTCTGCTGGGTTTCGCGGAGGATTTTCGGACGCCATCCGGCGCGAGGGTGGTGCCCGAATTCGTTCGCATCGCGCGCGGACAATGCCGCGTTCCGTCATGGCACGCCGACCGTGGCCGCTTCGTCTGAGTTCAACCGGAAAACTTCTTCTGAATCAATACATGCCGAACTTCAGGCCCACACCGTCGTTGCTGTGCACGCTGATTGTCGGCGTACTGTTCGCGCATTCGGGTCAGGCGCAGTCGCCGGTGACCGCCACCGCTGCTCGCACCGCCGCCCGCGTGTACCGGGAACAGCACGAGGGCGACATCCTCACTGAGTTTGCGCAGTTGCTGGCGATTCCGAATCTCGCCAGCGACTCGATCAACATCCGCCGCAACGCCGACTTCCTCGTGCGCATGTTGCAGGCACGTGGATTCTCGAACACACGGCTGCTCACGGTGCCGGGCGGCCCTCCCGCCGTGTACGGCGAACTCTCGCAGCCCGGAGCCACCAAGACATTGGTGCTGTACGCGCACTACGATGGTCAGCCGGTCGACGCCGCGAAGTGGTCCACGCCACCCTGGTCGCCGGTGCTGCGGACGAAGGAAGTCCACGTTGGTGGCACCATCATTCCGATCCCGACGGGAAGTGGTCGCGTTGATGGCGAGGCGCGCATCTATGGCCGCTCTGCGGGTGACGACAAGGGATCGATCCAGGCGATTCTCTCGGCTCTCGACGCGATGAAAGCGTCGCAGATGGCGCCGAGCGTGAACCTGAAGGTGTTCTTTGAAGGCGAAGAGGAGGCCGGGTCGGATCACCTCGAGGCGCTGCTCACGACACACGCCGCACAACTCGCCGGCGATGCGTGGCTGTTCTGTGATGGACCGGTGCATCAGAGCGGTCGGCAGCAACTGTCGTTCGGTCAGCGCGGCTCGGCCGGTTTCGAACTCACCGTGTATGGCCCAACGCGTGCGCTGCACAGTGGGCACTACGGCAACTGGGCCCCGAATCCGGCGATGCTCATCGCCACGCTGATCGCCAGCATGCGTGACGATGACGGCCGCATCAAGGTGGCCGGCTACTACGACGACGTGAAGCCCGTCACGGCAGCGGAACACCGCGCCGTGGCTGCGTTGCCGAAATACGATTCCACGTTGCGCACCGCGCTCGGCCTCAGCCGGACAGAATCAGGTAACGCGCTGCTGGCGGAACGCATCATGCTGCCTGCATTCAACGTGCGAGGTATTCGCGTAGGCGGCGTGCGCGAAACCGGGTCGAATACGATCGCAACGGAAGCCTATGCCAGTTTCGATCTGCGGCTGGTGCCGGGGCAGACTCCGGCGCGGGTGCGTCGGCTGGTGGAAGCACACATTCTCGGGCAGGGCTTCTACGTGACGAATGACAGTGTCACGGTGGCGATGCGACTCGCGCATCCGAAGGTGGCGCGGGTGGAGTGGGGGAGCGGCTATCCGGCGTCACGCGCACCGATGGACGGCCCGTTCGGCAAGGCGGTGATTGCGGCCATCAGCGATGGGGCACGACAGCCTCTGGTGCTCAACCCGACCGTCGGCGCGAGCGGACCGGCGTATCTGTTCGAGCAGATTCTGAAGGTGCCGATGATTTCATTGCCGATCGCGAATTACGATGACAATCAGCACGCCGCCGATGAGAATTTGCGGGTGCAGAATCTCTGGGATGGCATCGAGCTGTATGCGGCGTTGCTGGTAGGGATGGGGCGCGCGTGGCGGGGGCTGGTGCCGTAGAACGCGTACGCACAGGCTCGAGCGGGGGCGCCCGCCCGAGCGTTGCCGCGTGCGCTGCTACGGCACTAACGGCGCCACGCAGGCCGGCCCCTGCAACGCCCCGCGCTGCACCACCGGCCCGACGCCGGCTGCCGTCAGTTCGAGCGCGACCGGCGCGGCACCGCTGAATGTCAGCACCCGAGTGCGCCCGGTCCCTTCACTCGACGTCGCCCGCGCCATCACGCGGAACAGCGCCCATGGACCATCCGCGCGCGCAATCTCCTGATCACGTCCGCCACTCGAGACGGTCAGACGCGCGCCGCTCCCGCCACTCGGCGGCCACGACACCGACTGCGCCTCGGCGCCCGGCACAAGGCGTGGTGTCCGATCTCCGTGGAACAGCGTCACCGTGCCACTGGCGTCACCCGTCGCCAGCGCCCTGATCGACAACGTCATCCGCGGCGTCTGCCCCTTGTCCATGTACAACGCCCCCGACGCCCGCGCCATCCAGCGGAAGAAGGTGACGAACTGCGGTGACAGCGTCACACCATTGGTCGGCCGCGAGACATACGTCCCGTTCAGCAACGGCAACAGTGGCTGCAACCCGCCGTCATAGAACTTCCAGAGTGCTCCGGTGCCAGGGGCCAGCAGCGCATTCACATCGCTGACGCTCGCGTCACCCTGATCGGGATCGAACGGGAACTTGCGCAGAATGCGCTCCATCGACTTGCACAGTTGCTTGCCTCGCTCATTCAGCATCACCGCCAGTTCAGCACCACTCGCGCTGCCGGCGAAATCCGCACCTGCCGCGGCGGCAACGCCGGCGGCGACGGCAGCGCCGGCCGCTGGCGCACCAACGACTGGCGTCGGTACGGCTGGTGCCAACGGTGCGGGTGCCGCGCCTCCTCCGCCCCCTCCGCCGCCGCCCGCGGCTGGTTGGACCGCCACGCGCGGCATCGGCGTATTCGCGACGCGCTGCAACGCGGCTTCAGCGCCATCGATCGGCGCCTGCAGGAGGATCGCAGTCACCCGACCGATTGCCGACGCTTCCGCGTCGACGGCAAACTTCTGCTCGAGCTGTCGCGCCGCAATCCGGGCCTGTGAGACAGGTCCCATCTGGACGTTCTGCGCCGCCAGCTTCAGCGCGGCGATCGTCGTGCTGTCAGTGCCCTTGGGCAGGCTGCCGAGTTGCTCCATCGATGCCTGCAGCAGCAGCAGCGCATTCGCGTAGGGCTCATTCGTTTCGCTGACGAATTTGCCCTTGATGCTCGCCGGCGTCACACTCTGCACCGGCTGAAACACCCGGGCTACCGCCGTATCGACGCTGGTGTTGTGCGATACGATCGAGAACACGTTCAAGAGCGCCGACGACGCACTCCCGAGTTTGCCGAGACGTAACGCCGACTCCTGGACGGTGGCGGGCCGCGGCACACTCACCGCGCGGAGCGCC
>JBBQRH010000044.1:0-32001 GCA_038215035.1 Gemmatimonadales bacterium
CCCAGTCCGAGGCTGATGACACGCAGGATCACCGGTTGGACGCCAAGGAGCAGCACGACCACCGTCAGCGCAATTGCGGCGGTTCCGAGGCTACCAGCGTGCAAATGCGCGCGCTGCATGTACGTCCACGACTTGCCAAGCACCGCCTTGATCGCGACCGGATCGCCGTGATAGAGGGAGTCGGGAGCGGCGGCGGCGGACGCAGCCAGTCGTGACGTGATCGCTTCTTCGTTGAGGCCGAAGACGACACCAAGGCCAAATCCGAAGAGCAGCGTCAAGACGGCGAGCAGCAGCCCTGGCAGCGCGGCGCGCAACGCACCGTTGTCGAACGGCGACGGTGCGGCAGATGATGAACCCATGAGTTTCACGCTGTGCCGGTGCGGCACGTGAGAGATGGCAAACAGGATTGTATCGTACCATTGTTGGCCAATCCCTTGGTGAGCAGTGTGGTGGACTACGCAGACATCGTCAAGCGAACCACCGAGGCGCAAAAGAGATTCATTCTACTCCGGCAGATACGTGAGTACGCAGCCAGCGCTTTACCCGTACCATCTCTCAGGCATTCCCTGACATCTCGCGCGCGGCATCAGCCGTAACATGCACTCTATGCGCGGGCAGACCGACGCATACGCGTCGCCCGCCGACCGGCCCGATGACGACCGTTTGCACTCTGCGCTAGGGAAACCATCGATGCGGATCGTATCAGCAGTCACCAGTCTTGCCACTATTGCCGTCGTGAGCGCATGTACCGCGGCGCCAGAGAAGCGAGGTGAGCTCGTTGATAGCGGCAGTGCCAGTGCGCGCTCTTCGAGCGGCGTCATCACACGACCGGCCATGGCGCTGTTGTCGCGGGCTGAGCTCGCTCTCTTCGACACACTGCCAACGACCATGAACGCCGGAGGTGGGGCTACGACGTCAGCGCAGGTGTCGCTCGGCCGACGCCTGTTCCACGAAACCCTTCTGTCCAACGGTCACGACGTTTCGTGCAACAGCTGTCACGCGCTGAACGGCTACGGCGCCGATGGACGGCGCGTGAGCTTCGGGAGTATCGGTCACGTTGGTGGACGCAACGCGCCAACGGTGTACAACGCCGCCGGACATATCGCGCAGTTCTGGGACGGACGCGCTGCATCCGTCGAAGAGCAGGCCAAAGGACCAATTCTCAACGCCGTGGAAATGGGGATGCCGAATTCGGCCGCGGTCCTCGATCACCTGAAGGCGTCGCCGGTGTACGTGGCCGAGTTCAAAGCCGCCTTTCCCGCCGATGCGGCGCCGATCAACTACGACAACGTCGGCCGCGCGATCGGAGCCTTCGAACGTGGGCTTGTCACGCCGTCGCGATGGGATCACTTCCTCGCCGGCGACAGCAGCGCACTCACTCCCACTGAAACCCAGGGGCTCGCGACGTTCGTTCGCACAGGCTGTGCCAGTTGTCACACCGGCGCCTATGTCGGCGGACAACTCTACCGCAAACTCGGGCTTGCGAAGGCATGGCCGACTTCGCTCGACAGCGGACGTATCGCTGTCACCAGGAACGTCGCAGATCTATTCGTGTTCAAGGTGCCGTCCCTCCGAAATGTGGCGATGACGGGCCCGTACTTTCATGACGGTTCCATCGCATCACTGGATCAGGCGATTCGGCTCATGGGTCGCCATCAGCTCGGCGTGGAACTCGACAGCGTCGCAGTGACACGGATTCACGCGTGGCTCGGATCTCTCACCGGAGAGCTGCCGGCGGCGTACATCGCCGCGCCGCAACAGCCCGCGCCGCGACGCTGAGGGCGGGGGCGACGCGACCTCACCGCCCCCTGCGTTCCTCCCCCGAGCCTTCATCCCCCCCTTCTCCGCCCTCGCCGCTCGAACTGCGATAGCACTGCACGCAGTTCGAGAAGCTGCGAAGGCCTTCCTCTTCGTGCTTGCGGGCGATACCGCTCTCACTGTGCTCGTGGCACTCGTAGCAGGTGTAGCGCTTGTAGTCATTGTTCACATGACAGGTGACACACGTCGCGTGGTGCGCGCGATCGAGTACGAAGTACTGATCGTGCGCGAATGTTGCAGGCGTCCATGCAGACTGCTTGTGACATTGCAGGCAGTTCCCGGTGATCTGGCGATGCAGCGGGTCAGAGGGTGCCATGTGACAGGTTTCAATTGGTCGTGCGCGCGGTACCGCAGCACCGTCCTCGCGCCCATCGGCAAGACTGGTGAGTCAGAGCGGCCGGTTTCGAGCTCAGGATCAGCGCTGCCCGCTGCATCGGTCGGAACGACTGCGGTCCCTCGCGCTGCTATCGCCGTGACCATTGCCCTGCCGTCCCATGGCCATGCCGATCGTCAGATCAACTCCTCCAAGCCCGCAACACGCATCAGGCGCGTGTAGCGCGGATCAACCGCCAACCCGCGGAAATCCACTGGCATGTCGGCGAGCATCCGACGTAGCCGACCCGGACGGTGATCGTACCCCTTCAGAACCCAGTCCATTGCCGAGTGCCAGTCGCCGAGCTCGGCGTACCCCGACGCAATACGATCGCCGACGTTGCGGCGGAAGTAGTCATAGAACGGATCACTGCGTTCCGCTTCGCTGAGCAACGCGTCTAGTTCGCGACCGACGTCGTTGCGTATCGCACGCGCGGGCCCGACGTCGGCCGCTTCGTGCTCGAGCACGTCCGCGCGATCCCGCAGATTTGCCAGACGCAGCCGGGAACTGCGTAATTCGAGCGCCAGATCGAGTTCGCCATGCGCGCGCCGCGCCCGTTCGAGGCGCTCGAGCGCAAGACCGTAGCGAGGCAGCAGTGTGATCGCGCGTCGCAATGCATCGATCGCCTCCGAATTCCGGCCGGCCGCCAGGAGCACGTCACCGAGTGTATTCCAGAACGGAGCGGTTTCCGGTGCACTGGTGGTCGCGGCACGCGCCGCGTCGATTGCGTCATCCAGGCGGCCCATCGTCTTGCAGATGATGGACCAGAATCGCAACGATTCCGGCTCCGTCGGATCGAGCTCCACGGCACGCCGACCATGCCGCATGGCCAGGTACACATCATCGTCGTTGTAGAGGGCGATCTTGGCCAGCGACGAGTGCACCTCGGCGCACCGGTCGTCGGCGGCGAGGGCGTCGTACGTCAGCTTGCGGCCTTGCGCGAGCGCTTCGTCGCGCGGTGTGAAGCCGTGGTTGCCTTCCACCGACACCAGGTTGCCCATGGCGCACAACGCACGCGGATTCCGGGGCTCGAGCTCGAGAGCCCGCGCCAGGTATGCACGCGCCTCCTGCATGTATCCCACCGATGCGGCACCGCCGCTGGCACCAAACTGGTTGAACGCACTCACGCCTTTGGATACAAGCTGGTCCGCCTCACTGAGCGCCCGACGTTCGCGCGTCGCTCGCGTCATGGCGGCCGTCTGCGGCGCGATGGACTGTGCGAACCAGTCGGCGACGCGCGACGATACCGCATCTTCGAGCGCGAACGGATCATCCATCGTACCGTCCGCGTGGCCCGACCATCGCAACGTGCCATCCGAACCGACCACGCGCAGCGAAACCCGCATGCGCTCTCCCGAGCGCCGGACGTTGCCCTCCACCGTCATCGTGGCCTGTGACGGGCCGGAGCGCTGCACCCGCACACCCTGGACATTGGCGATCGACGAGGCAATGGCCGTGCTCACCGCATCCGCCACCGGGGCGCACGCAGAATCGTCACCCGGATACGAGAGGGCGCCGACGACTACGGTTTCGATGGTGACCGGCGTGACGCCGGGTTTCACCGGATCCACCGCGTGCCCGTGCGATTCCGCACGGAGAAGTCGGGCGACCTCCGCCGCGTTGGCCGCCCGCTGGGCGGGATCCTTCGCCAGCAACTGCATCACGATGGCTTGCAATGATGGCAGCGCCGTGGTGCCCCGTTCCGCCAACGGCGTCGGGAGCTCGGTGAGGTGCTTGCCGAGCACGGCCAGCGCGCTCGTGGCGGTGAATGGCGGTTCGCCACAGAGCAGCTCGTAGAGCATACACCCGAGGCTGTAGAGGTCCGATCGACCATCGATCGTTGCCTCACCAAGCCCCTGCTCAGGGCTCATGTACGCGAGTGTGCCCAGCACCACGCCACCGGTGGTGAGATCGCGGGCGCCACCGTTCTGCTCACCAACCAGGCGCGCAATGCCGAAGTCCGCGAGGACGGCGCGCCCGCCCACCGTGAACACGTTCTCCGGTTTCACGTCCCGGTGCACGATGCCCGTGCCGTGCGCATAGGCGAGCGCTTCGGCTACGTCGGCACCCAGGCTGGCCGCGTCCTGCGGCGTGAGCCGACGCTCGCGACTCAGTCGGGTGCGCAACGTTTCGCCGGCCACGAAGGGCATCACATAGTAGAGTCGCCCAGCTGCCACACCCGAATCGAACAGCGCCACGATGCCCGGATGCACCAGCTTCGCCATCAACGCGATCTCTCGCTCGAAGCGTTCGCTGCCAACGGTGTTCGAGAGGTCGGCGGACAGGACCTTGATGGCGACGTAGCGCCCGAGGTGACTGTCGTGCGCGCGATACACGACCGCCATGCCGCCACGCCCGATCTCACGGTCGAGTTCAAAGCGGTCCGGCAGTTCGATCACGGCGCTGCGGGAGCTGGGCATGTGTTGGTGTGAGAGCGCTGGCGGTTTCAGGAGATGCGTCCCGACAGAATAGCCTGCGGGCGCGTGCCTGACACACTGCTCGACAGCGCCGTGACGAAAGATCACGGGTCCACACGAATTCCGGGGACACGTCAGTCCGCATCTGCAATCAGCTGCAGTCAGTGCCCCAACCGCCCTCAAGCCAGCACACAATCCGTCTTTGCAAAATCATCCCCGATGCAGAGCAACGGCTCCGCCGCAATCACCGCCGTCGCGTACGACAAGCAATCGCCGAAGTTGAGCGCGGCGGGATGCCGTCCCTTCCCGTAGCGCAGCCAGGCATCCACGGCCACCGCGTAATGCGACTCAGTCAGCGGAAGTACCGCGATCTGCGCCTCATCCAACACGCGAGCGATGCGCCCCCGCGCGTCTTCGCCCATACGCGCGGAGAGCACGACCCCCGCTTCGACCAACGACGCCGTGCCGATCGCGAGCTTGCCATGCGTCGCTGCCATCTTCCGCAGGAGTAACTCCGATCCCGGTTCGCGTAACATCACGGCTACCAACGCCGACGTGTCGAGGATCACACGCCGTCCGGTCCGTATCCGAGGAGCGCGTCCTCGTCGGCCCGGCTCACTGGCTGATTAATGATCAGAGCAGGCACGGTTGGCCACACCTCGCGCTCCATCACGCGCCAGAGCCGAGCGGCAGGATCTTCATACCGTCGCGCTTGAAGCAGTCGGTCACGGCGCTCGATCAGGGCTCGGCGCACTGCCTCGGTCTTCGTCTCACCGGTCATGGCGGTGACATCGGCCAGCAGCCGTTCGACTCGCTCACTCTTGATGTTCAGCGCCATGGCGACTCCGATTCTGCAATTCTGGATTATTTACACCACAAAAAAAATACAGTGCCTCCAACTGGCGCCAGCAAGCCTGGGTTATCGCAGCGTCAGAGTGTCGTGACGCCCAAGCTGAGGGGCAGAGTCCTTCAGCCGACCTGCAATCGGAGTCGAAGGTGGAGCGTGCGGCTGAAGACTCCAATCAAGACCCCTGAGCCAATGCTCGGGCCTCAGCTCGACTCTCCCTCACTCGACTCTCCCTCATCGGACCGCAAATGCCCGCCACGCAGGACGGTGGATGCGTGCCCTTTGCGGCCCTGTTTTCGGGGAAGGCGTCATGTGAGGGAATGGCGCCCTATGCGGCGCCGGTGTGCTGTAGGGTTTTCGCCTACGGCAATTCCGGTGCACGGGCACCAGCGTACATCGGACACTCACATCCGGAAAGGAGCCCGCCATGCGTACGATTCCCACGACAATCGCGCCACAGACGTTCACCGGCCTCGTCGGTGGCGATCGGGCCGCTCTTCATCAGCTGTTCGACGAATACGCCCCCGCTCTCGCCGAGTCGGCCGACGATGAAGTGCACCTCGAGACGGCCGCCGCGCATATCGTCGAGCATGTCTTCGAGCGGGCGTGGCAGGAGCGACGCGATTTTACATCACCAGAGGGGTTGCATGACTGGCTAATAAGCGAGACGCATGCGATGTCAGTGCGTGAACAGGTGCGTCGCGCCGGACTTCGGCGATTCGACGCGCGCGAAGACGTCACCCGCGCGGCAGGAGCCTCAAAACCGCTCACTGACTACGATGTCACGGCTGGCTGGACACGGCTGGTGCATCGACTCGACCTTGCCGACGTTGACCCAAAGGCGGCGGCTGCGCTTCGTTACGAGGCGTCGCGCCACGGTGCGGCCGAGCACATCGCCCATGTCGGCGAGGGCCCGCCAATCAAGCGGATCGTCGGCGCGGCGGCGGTCCTGCTCGCGGTCGGCTTCTTCATTTTCTGGAGAGTGCAGATGGCTGGCGCGGACTTCCGGGTCACGCGCGCACTGGCTGATCCGCAGGCGCACGCAATCGGGACGGCCGCCGGCGAACGCGCACGCGTGAAGCTGGAGGACGGTACGCAGGTGACGATGGCGGCCGAAGACAGCGTCACCGTGCCGAAGGCCTTCAACCAGGATTTCCGCGCAGTGAGACTGCGCGGTGCCGCACGGTTCGAGGTCGCGAGCAATCCGAAGCTTCCCTTCGAGGTGCGCGCCGGTTCGATGCAGATCATCGCGACCGGTACCACGTTCACGGTCAGCGCCTACGCCGGTGAACCGGTCGTGGTGACGGTGCAGGACGGCGCGGTCAGCGTCACCGTTGGCAAGGAGGTGCGCACGGTGTCCAGCGGTGCCGGGTTGATGCTCTCCGTCAACGGAGAGCTGTCTGAACCGACGGCTGCGCAGCGGGACGAGGCGACGACCTGGGTCGACGGTCGATTCGTGATCGCCGATCGGACCGTGCGCACGTCACTGCCGATGTTCCGTCGGTGGTTCCTCATGGATCTGCGACCGGAGGAACGGCTGCTCGACCGCCAGGTATCGATGTCGGTATCGATCGACTCGGGAATGAAAGCGATCGCGGCACTCGAGCAGGTCGCGAAGGTGAAGCAGATCTGGGTTCAGAGCCAGATGGTGCTGGTGGACGCGTCACCCGGCGCGCAGAAACCGAAGAAATAGGCGGACAGCGCGTCTTTCGGAGCGCTGATAGACGGGGGTTTCTCGTGGGCGCCGGCGCACTGGCGTCGACACGCGCCCCTAACGCTCAGCATCCACCGCGCCCTGAATTGCCGCCACCAGCTGGCGTTGCTGATCGGCTGCAGTGCCTCCAACGGCATCACTCCAGGCGCCCAGAACCACGATCACCAGTTGCCGCGACGGATCGATGAACAACAACTGACCGAAGATCCCTCGCCCCTCGAACGAGCCGGCATCAAACGTCCACCACTGATATCCGTAGCCACTGCCCGACACGCCAACATCAAACTGCTTCCGCGTCGCCGCCGCGAACCATCCGGTTGGCACGATCGACCGCCCGTTCACCACACCGTCGTCCAGCACCAGTTGACCGTATCGCCCGTAGTCTCGCAACGTCGCCTGCAATCCGGCGCCGCCCTGCTCACGACCGATATGATCGGTGAGCCACGTCGCATCGCGCTCCATGCCGTAGCTGCTCCAGATCTTCTCCGACAGATATGTCGCCAGCGGCTTTCCGGTCGCTGCCATCACAAGGGTTCCAAGCAGATTCGTCTCGATGGTCTTGTATACCCACTTCGTTCCAGGGGCGGCCTCGCGTCGCAGTGTTCTGGCAAACGCAATGTTAAAATCAAGGCCTGCCACTGGCGTACTACGTGAGAAACGCACCAGATCAGAATTCGGATCAGTATAGCTCTCGTTCCAGGCCACTCCGGATGACATGGTGAGCAGCTGCCGCACCGTCACACCATCGTAGGCGGTACCCCGCAATTGGCTGACATAGTCCGTAAGTAGCGCGTCGATCGACGAGATCGATCCGTCCTCGAGTGCCGCGCCAACCAGCGTCGACGTCACGCTCTTGGCCACCGAAAATGATGTCCACCGCGACGCGGCGGTCTGTCCCAATCCGTAGCGTTCCAGTCGGACGGCACCGTTCTGGATGACCAGCAATCCTGCCACGCGCTGTGATGCGATGAAATCAGTCAGCGCCTGCTGCGCCGCAGGCGTCGGCGTCAGCGTCGTCAGTGGTGCTCCGGCGGGGAGGGCGCGCACAAGCGTTCCGCGCGCCGCAACACGCGCCGGAAAGATCGAGTCCATCCTCGAAAAATTCGCTTCCTTCTGCGCCTGCGACCATGTCAGCACTTCGGCGCCACGGGTAAAAATGTCCTTGCCCGTGGTGTCCGCCGGCGTGCCCGTCACGCTGCTGCCCGCGCTACACGCTGCGAGCGCGGTCAACAGACCCACAAGAAGCGTGACTTTTACGCCGTGTGCAGCTATCCGGCGTGGCAGATGAATGATCATGGCTTCAGTGCATCGGGAAGAAGGCTTGGAGCTCGGCCAGCAGCGGACAGCGTTCCGCAGCGCGTACAATGATGGTACACCGAACAGATCACTCGTGCAGATCCCGATACAAGTCGCGAGTCACTCAGGTTGCATGAAATTGTAGCAGACGGATCGCTGCATGCCAGCCCGCTCCTCGTCAACGGGAAACGCCGACTGGCAGCGTGAGACGCATATCGTCGCCTCGCCGAGTCGTTTTCGAACGATGCCCGGGCCATTCTGACAGGCTGATCACGAGGAGCTACCAACACGGCGCTGAGACCGCGCAATGACTACGCGAGAATCTGTGCCGTCGTGCATGATTCTGTGCATTCTTCGCTGGGGCTCGGCGTCTTGCCGACTGCCTCTGCGCCGAGTTGCTGGAACGATGCGCGTCGGTGCGCGTCCCAGACGCTCGAACCCACGAAACACACCTCAATGGATGAGGTCGGAGCGTACGGCAGAAGACGACGCAGAACAACCTGCGCACACGCATCTGTCGCTCGATGCTGGGGGAACCCCTGCAGTGATCAACGCGACGAAGATCAGAGACTCGGATCATCGGCATCGAACCCGCGACGGTGGGACAGCCAGCCCGCCGATCCTGTGGCGTCAGGGGAGCGGAGCAGTAGGCTCGTGCATTACCTGCGCGGCAGCCGCCTGGCGGCGCGCGTGCCACGACTTAATGCAAATGAGGGAAACTACGAAAGGCAGCAAGAATGGCGGCGTGTGCGACACCGGCACCGACGTGATGGGCGCGAGGCCAAATGGCTTCGTAACGGGTGTCTGGCATCTGCATCTCGATTCCTCGCGCGGGATTGACTCTGGAGTGGCTCCAGACCCTAAACTCCGTCCATGCATTCCAATGCCCGGTGTCGGTCAGCCATGCCGCGCACCGCGTGCGGCATCCAGGGTGCGATGGCCGTTTCCGTGTCCGCCGGCGCGCAGCATGCCGATACGGCGCGCGACACGGCGGGAACGGGTACTTTCCAGCCCGACGACGAGTCTCGAGGAGCACGAAAGCTGTGCCTTCCCACTAAGCTTCCCGGGATGAAAGTTCTCGGGCAACTGTCCCTGATCGTCGGATTCCTCGCGCTCCAGCTCGCGTCGCTGGCGGGCGGGCCAGGCTGTACGATTCCGATGACCGCGGACGCCGGGGAAGGATCCGGCGCCTCCGAGATGCGTGGGATGCTGATGGTCCCGACATCGCAGTCTGACGCGTCGGATACGCCGCGTCAGCCCGTGCCCGCACCGGTGCGGGCATGCACAACCCTGGCGCCGTGTGTGTTTGCGTCCGCCGCAGTATTCGTCGACACGCCCGTTACGCTGATTCAGGTGCCGCGCCGCATCATTGTCACCGTCCCCGAGGCTGCGCCAGCGGACGTTGTCGTCGCGCCGGATACACCGCCTCCACGGGCCTGAGGCTCGTGCGCGACGCGTCGCGCCAACCCTGACAACCGAGTGCGGCCGTGACGGCGCACTCGTCGCACCGCTGACGAACACGCCCCACTCCGGGCGCTCCACGATCAGCGCGTGTCCTCAGCCGTTGCACACATGCCATTCAGACCGTCTGCCGCGCTCTGCGCGCGGGTGCCGGCGTCGGGCCGTGACGTGCGCACATCGCACGCTCCGCCGCGGTCGCGCGTGCGTCCACTCGTCCTGTCATTCGCCCTCATTCTGTGCAGTCCGATCACGGCACCGGCGCAACAGTCCGTCACACTGGCGGCTCTGCTGCGCGACGCCGACAGCGCGAGTCCGGCACTGCGCGCGGCGCGTGCGCGCCTGACAGCAGCCCGCGCACGCATCGAACCAAGTGACACGCGACCCGATCCGACGCTTCAGGCTGGTGTACTCAACCTGCCGATCACGCGACCCAACTTGCGTGATGACGAGATGACAATGAGCATGATCGGCATCTCACAATCATTCCCCGCCGGAGGACGGCTGACGCAACGTCGTCGCGTCGCGACGGCCGACGCCGAGAGCGCGGCAGCGGAGTATGCCAGCACACGACTGTCGGTGCACGCCGCGATAGAGGGGCTGTACTTTGAACTGCTCTTCGTCGACGCATCACACCCCCTGGTGGGACAGCAGCGTGACGCGCTCAGCGGCATTGTGCGGGCGACGGAAGCGCGATACGCGGCCGGTCAGGCGCCGCAACATGAGCTCCTCACCGCACGCATCGCCGCCCAGCGCATCGCGGAATCAGCATTGCTGTTGCGCGAGCAGCAGCGCGCACTGACCGCACGGCTGAACGCGCACCTGAATCGCAACGACAGCGTCAGCCTGACGCTCGCGGCGACGGAGACCGAACCACGACTGCCAGCGATGACCGTGACTGGCGTGCGTTACGCCGACACGACCCTGGGGTCTCGTGTTGCCGACTCGCCCCTGTTGCCGCTCGACAGCCTCCAGAGGCTTGCACTCGCACACAGTCCGATGCTGCTGTCGCACGAGGCCGTGATTCGTGCGCAGGCGGCACGGGTCCAGCTCGCGCAAGCAGCAGGCGCGCCTGACGTCGACGTCTCGCTCCAGTATGGGAACCGTCTCGGTCGACGCGACATGATGACTGCCATGGTGGCCATACCACTGCGCGTCCAGCACGCACGCAATCTCACGCCCCAGCGGATCGCGGCGCAGGCCGATCTCGACGCCCTGCTGGCCGATCATGATTCACAGAAGGCGCAGCTTCGTGCGGATGTGACGGCGCTCTGCAGCGACGTCGAGCGAGGACGCGCGCAAACTGCACTGTACGCGCAGTCGATCCTGCCACAGGCACGCGCCGCAGTGACGTCGGCGATGTCGAGCTATCAGGCGGGCCGGACCGAGCTCGCCACGGTGCTTTCGGCGCAGTCGGCGATCCTGACGTACGAAACATCCCTGCTCCGATCACGGATTGACGTCGCGATTGCGGTGTCGCGTCTGCGACAAACGGTCGGCGTGGAGGTGCTGCGATGACGCGCTCACGTCGGCTCATCGCTGCCAGCGTTGCGCTCCTCACACTCGCGATCATCAGTGTGTTTTTCTGGCGCTCACGCCGCGCGCCGACGGACCGAGCGGCATCGCGCGCTCCGGTGGCGACTGACGGCATGGCCGGGATGAACATGTCGGCCGATGGCGGCATGGCCCTGTCAGCGTCACAACTCCGGCAGTTCGGCATCACGTTCGCGAGCGTCGAACCGCGGATGCTCACCGACGAGACGCGCGCGGTGGGTACCGTCGTCGTGGATCAGTCGCGACAGTCGATGATCACGGCCCGGTACAGCGGTTATATCGACACACTGTTCGCGAACGTCGAGGGGCAACGGATCATCGCCGGACAGAAGCTCGCGGCCATCTACTCGCCAGAACTCGTCGCCGCACAGGAGGAATTGATCCTTGCACAGCAGCTGGATGGCGACAGCAGAGGCGCCGTCGTTCCCGGCGTTCCTGAGGGCAATGCTTCGCTCACCGAGTCAGCGACGCGACGAATGTCGTCGCTCGGTATGAGTGATGGTCAGATCGCAACGCTGCTCCGAACCGGACGCGTGCAACGCACCGTGACGCTGATCGCGCCGACCAACGGGACCCTGACCACCCGCGGCGTCGTGCAGGGACAGGCCGTGACGGCGGGGATGTCACTCTTCGCAATCACGGATCTCTCCACGGTGTGGATCGAGGTGCAACTGCGCGCGAGTGATGTGTCACATGTGCGCGTAGGAAGCACGGCCGAGATCTTGCTGACCGGACAAAGCCGCGGCAGCATCGCCGGTCACGTGTCGTACATCTATCCGACGGTGGACGCAACGTCGCGCACCGTGACCGCCCGCGTCAGCCTGTCGAATGTCGACGCGCGCCTGAAGCCTGGCATGTTTGCGACGGTGCGCCTCGCGTCCGATGCGCGCCGGGCGCTGTCGCTTCCGGAGTCGGCGATCATCACGACAGGCGATGGCGCGATGGTGTTCGTGGAACGCAGCGGTACCGACGGCGCGCCAAGCCTGATGCCGCAGCGCGTCGAACTGGGGACAGTCGCAGGCGGATTCGCGGAAGTCCTGGCGGGGCTCGACTCGGGCCAACGCGTCGTGACGTCCGCCCAGTACCTGTTGGAATCCGAATCGAATCTGGGCGAGATCATGAAAGGCATGGTCGGTATGGGCGCGACGATGCCGCCGCGCGCTCCCATCCCGGCCACCGAGCGTCGGCCATGAAGGGCGTGATATCGTGGTCGGTCGCGCATGCCGGCATGGTCATCGGCATCACGCTCAGCTTGCTCGCCCTCGGTGGATGGGCCGCAACCACCACGCGCGTGGACGCGATACCGGATCTCTCGGACGTGCAGGTGATCGTGATGACCGAGTGGCCCGGACAGGCGCCGCAGCTGGTGGAGGACCAGATCACGTATCCGCTGGAGACGGAACTGCTGAAAGTGCCACATGCGAAAGTTGTGCGCGGCATGAGTCAGTTCGGTCTGTCGGCCGTGTACGTGGTCTTCGAAGACGGCACTGACCTCTACTGGGCGCGCTCTCGCGTGCTCGAATATCTGAACGGGATCCGGAGTCGGCTACCCGGCACGGCGATGCCCACGCTTGGCCCCGATGCCACCGGTGTCGGCTGGGTGATGCAATACATCATCGCCGATACCAGCGGTCGACTGAATCTCTCGGACCTGCGCGCACTGCAGGACTTCCGTGTGCGACCTGCATTGACCGCCGTCGGTGGAGTCGCTGAAGTCGCCTCGCTCGGCGGGTTCGAGCGGGAATATCAGGTGCAGGTCGATCCGGTGCGACTGCTGGCGCTGAGCGTGACACTGCCGATGGTGGCGGCGGCGGTCCGCGCATCCAACCAGGATATCGGAGGTCGTGCGCTCGAAATGGGCGGCACCGAGTACGTCGTCCGAGGCCGCGGACGCTTCAAATCGCTCGACGACATTCGCGGGGTCACGGTTGCGACCGGCGCGGACGGCACGCCGATCACGGTGGCGGACGTCGGTACGGTGGCAATCGGTCCTGCGCTCCGCCGCGGCATCACGGATCTGGACGGCCGCGGCGAAGTCGTGACCGGCTGGATCGTGATGCGGTCGGGGGAGAATCCACGGGACGTGATCACACGCGTGAAGGCGCGCATGTCGTCCCTGCAACCGTCGCTCCCGGCCGGCGTGGTGTTCGTCGATGGCTACGACCGATCCAGTCTGATCGACCGCGCTGTCACGACGCTTCGTGACAAGCTGATCGAGGAGAGCGTGATCGTCGCCCTCATTGCGCTGCTGTTTCTTCTGCATGCCTCGAGCGCACTGGTCGCGATTCTGACACTGCCGGTGGCGATCCTCAGTGCCGTGCTCGTCATGCGACTTGCCGGGCTGAGTGCCAACATCATGTCACTCGGCGGGATCGCCATCGCGATTGGCGCCATGATCGACGCCGCCATCGTGATGGTCGAGAATCTGCACAAGCACATCGAGCGCGATGCGGCCGACGGCGGTGCCAGGAGTCGCGCCGCGCTGGTCATCGAGTCGGCGCAGGAGGTGGGCCCTGCCCTCTTCACGTCGCTCCTGATCATTACCGCGTCATTCGTGCCAGTGTTTGCTCTGGGCGATCAGGAAGGCCGTCTCTTCCGGCCGCTAGCCATCACCAAGACGTTGTCGATGGCGGCCGCCGCGTTGCTCTCCATCACGCTCGTTCCCGTGCTCATGTCGCTCATGATTCGCGGTCGGGTGCGCACCGAGGCGGCGAATCCGGTCAACCGGGTCGCCATCATGCTCTACCGCCCGCTGATTCAGCTCGTGCTCCGGTATCGGTGGACGACGATTGCGGTCGCGGCACTGCTGCTGGTCGGCACCATCGCGCCGTGGGGCCAAATCGGCAGCGAATTCATGCCGCCGTTGCACGAGGGCGCGATGATGGACATGCCATCCCTCGCACCCGGCATCGGGTCCGAGCAGGCAAAGGCAATCCTTCGACAGCGTGATGCGGCGCTGGCGACGATTCCCGAAGTGGCATCGGTCATTGGCAAGATCGGTCGAGCCGAGAGTGCAACCGACATGGCGCCGATGTCGATGATCGAGACGGTGGTGACACTGAAGGAGGAGCGACTCTGGCGGCGTGGCGTCACCTACGATTCGATCGTCGCAGAGGCCAATGCGCGAGTGACGACGCCTGGTGTCGCCAACATGTGGAGCATGCCGATCAGAAATCGCCTCGACATGCTGGCCACGGGCATCAAGACGCCAGTGGGGCTCAAGATCTTCGGTCCAAACCTCGATACGCTGGATGTGATCGGGAAGCAGCTGGAGCGCATCATCTCGCGCGTTGCAGGCGCCAACACGGTCTTCGCAGAGCGTATTGTCGGTGGCCGCTACGTGAACGTCGTTGCCGATCGTGAGAACGCGGCGCGATTTGGCATGACGACCGACGAGGTGCAGACCGCCGTGGCGGATGCGGCAGGGGGAACCGACGCCGGGATCGTGCTCAGCGGACGCGAACGCTTTGCCGTGCGTGTACGCTATCTGCGTGGCCTCCGTGAGACGCCAGCGGACCTGCGCGCCATCACGATCCGGACGCCCGGTGGCGCCACGATTGCCGCCGGCGACGTCGCACGCGTCGAGGTGGCGCGAGGGGCGACGCTGATCAAGTCGGAAGACGGCTTCCCGCACGCCGTAGTCTACGTCGATGTGCAAGGACGGGACATCGGCGGATTTGTGGCCGAAGCACAAGCGGCGGTCGCGGCCGAACTGACGCTCCCGATGGGGTATCGCATCGTCTGGTCCGGCCAGTTCGAGTCGCTGCAGCGCGCGTCGCAGCGCCTGATGCTGGTGGTGCCACTGACACTGCTGATCATCGTCGGCCTGCTGTACCTCAACTTCCGGAATGCGATCGAAGTCGGCATCGTGCTCCTCTCACTGCCGTTCGCGCTGGTTGGCGGCGTGTGGCTGGTCTGGATTCTCGGCTACAACATGAGCGTGGCGGTCGGGGTCGGTTTCATCGCGCTGGCTGGTGTCGCCGCGGAAACGGGCGTGATCATGCTGTTGTACCTTGATCAGGCGTATGGGGCGGCGGTGCGCTCGCGCGCCGGCGTGGTCCGGAAAGACATCGACGCGGCAGTCGTCCATGGCGCAGTCGAACGGGTCCGGCCCAAACTGATGACCGTCACCGCGATCATGGCGGGTCTGCTCCCGATCCTGTGGAGTCAGGGGACTGGTGCGGACGTGATGAAACGCATCGCTGCGCCGATGGTCGGCGGCATGGTGACGAGCACCGTGCTGACACTGCTCGTGATTCCGGCGATCTATTCGCTCTGGAAGGAGCGCGTGCATCGTCAGACGCTGCCCGTGCCGACCCGCAGGAGCAACCCGGCATGACACAACCACAACCTCTTCCGAGCTATCCATGAGACTGCGGCTCCTGACCCACACGAGCGGTGCCCTGCTCCTCAGTTTGAACGCCTGCTCGGCTCCGCGCGACGCCGGTCAGCAGGCGAGTACGCCCGCCGTCACCACCAACCCTTCCGGCGGAATGACGGGGATGCCCGGCATGTCGTCGACGCCTGCCATGGCTGGCATGGCGGTCTCGGGCGAAGTGATGCGCCAGATGCGAATGCACCTCGATACGATCGGCGCAGCAAAAGACCATACACTGCTCGGCATGATCCCGGCACACCGAACGATGACCGCCAGTCTCGTCGCGAACATGCAGGCCGACATGACGGCCATGAGCATGCCAGGCGATGAGTCATGGACGACGACGGTCGATTCCGTCCGTCTAGATCTGGTTCGTCTGCCTGAACTGACGCCAGCAGAACTTCAGGCACTGATGCCCGCGCATCGCGCGCGAGTGCTCGGGTTGCTCGAGATGCATGCGGCAATGATGTCGCCACCGAAACGGTAGCGGCGTGCGCCGACATTGCTCCGCGCCGTGCCGCTGACCCGTCGCACGTTTCTTCAGCGCGCCGCACTCGGCGTCGGTGCGATCGTGGCGAGCATCGCCAGCCTGGCGGTTGCGGATGCTGACCGTGCCGACACCGGTCAGCCACTGTTCACTCGCGCGCTCGGCGCGAGCGGCCCACAAATCGTGTTTCTCCCCGGCATCGGGGCGACGACGCGCTATTGGGCGTTCGTCGTGGGTGCACTCGCCAATCGGGTGCGACTGCTGCTGGTCGATCTGCTCGGCTTCGGACGATCACAGAAGCCATGGACCACATACACGGCCGACCGACACATTGCCGAGTTACATCGGGTGCTCTCACCAATCGCGGCGCGTCGGCCGTTCACGCTGGTTGCGCACTCACTCGGTGCGCGCCTCGCGGTGACGTACGCCGCCCGTTATCCGCACGAAGTCGAACGCCTCGTCCTGATCAGCCTGCCCTTCTTCGGCGGTGAGGAACAGGCGAAGACGTTCATTCGTAGCCGACACAGCAGTGGATGGCTCTGGACACACATGATCCCTTTTGCGCTCGCCTGCCTCCTCGGTCGGCGGTTGCTGGGGTGGGCGGCGCCGCTCCTTGCGCGCGACGTTCCTCGCGAAGTCGCTGAAGACGTGAACCAGATGACGTGGCGGTCATCCACGTCGACGATGTGGGAGGTCATCTATCGCTATGACTTGACTGCCGATATCCGACGACTGCCACCGACCTTGCCCGTGCTCTGTCTGCATGGGGATCGCGACGAGAGCGCGCCGCTGAGCCGAATGCAGGAGCTGCGCGAACTCCATCCGAATTGTGTAATTCGCGTCTATCCGGGGGCTGATCATCAGCTTCCGTTACGACAGCCGCAGTGGGTGCGCGATCAGATCATGGCCGTAGTCACGACAGATTCGCCCGCCCCCGGAACATCAACGCCTTGACGGCCACCACGATGGTGCTGCAGGACACCGAGGAAGCACGGACCGCCGGTTTCAGCAGCACACCCATGGTACAAGCGCGGTTTCAGCGAGCTGAAGTGCGAGACTGGCGAACAGCACGTCGTACGACAGCATGCTCCTTGTCATATCTTCAACGAGTACGGCCAACGCGCCACTGGTGAGACGGTATCTGCGTGTTCACCGCGATCCGCGGTTGGAAGATTGGTTATCGAGTATCGCATGATCTCGGCGCACCTGCGTTCGCAGAACGCAAAACGATAGCGTCAGGTGACGGCACGGAGGCCGGTCGCCGCGGACGCTGGAACTCCACGGATTCCGGAAACACAGTACCATGTCATCACTTGAACGCACGGTGGAAGGCGATGTACTCCTGCATCACCTGACGCAGGACGAACGCACGCTCGACCCCGACCTGCTTGCGCGCAGTGGTCGCACCGCACGCACGCTGGTCAAGGAAGGGCCGTTGCGCTTGACGATGCTGGCGCTTGCGCCTGGCGGAGACTTGCCGGAGCACAGTACCGATGGCCCCGTCAGCATTCACATGCTCGAGGGTGGCGCCGTCTTCTCCGCGCTGGGCACCGAGTACACGGTGGCAACCGATGACATCCTGGTCCTCGCAGCGGGCGTGCGCCATTCGGCGCGTTCCGAGCATGGCTGCACCTTTCTGCTCACCGTCGTGCACAGACCATCTGCAGGATCACTCGTGCCTGACGCGTGACACGGCACAATCACATTCTCCGAGAGCAATGCTACGTAGACCCCGACTTCTGATGTCGAAGGGATGACACGTGCGGTGGTTGCGCCCGAAGTCTCCAGCGCTCAGTGGCACGACGCAACGAGAGTGTTGGACGTCAGAGAGGTGTGGACTGAGGTCTCGCCACGCTAGAGCCGCGCGCGACGCAGCAGTTGCGCATTGATCGCGACGACGATGGTGCTGACCGACATCAGGATGGCACCGACGGCGGGAGTCAGCAGAACCCCCCATGGCGCCAGCGCACCGGCGGCAAGCGGAATTGCGATCACGTTGTAGCCCGCCGCCCACCAGAGATTCTGGCGCATCTTGGTGTACGTCGCGCGCGACAGGTTGATGATGCGCGGCACATCGCGCGGATCGCTGCGCACCAGCACGATGTCGCCCGCTTCCACTGCGACGTCGGTGCCGGCACCAATCGCGATGCCCACATCCGCCGTGACCAGCGCCGGTGCATCGTTCACACCGTCGCCAACCATCGCGACGCGCTTGCCCTGGGCCTGCAATTTCTGGATCTCTGCTGCCTTCCCTTCAGGGAGCACCTGTGCGAGAACCGTGGTAATGCCCACGTCGTGCGCCACGGCGTCGGCGACGGCCTTCGCATCACCCGTCATCATCACCACCTCGACACCCACGGCCTGCAGCTGCTTCACGGCCTCTGCCGCCTCCGGGCGAATCGCGTCGGCCACCGCAAAGGTCGCAAGGACGACAGAGCCTTCAATGAGCGAGATCACGCCCTGCCCCTGTGACGCCGCCTCGGCGGCGAATGCTGCCAGTTCAGGCGACGGCGTGGCCTTCAACTCGGACAGGAGATTCGGACCGCCGGCCGACAGTGACCGTCCGGACACCGTCGCCTTGACGCCGCGACCCGGAATGGCCGTGAAATCCGCTGCGGCTGGCACATCGAGTTTGCGATCTGCCGCGCTCTGCACGATGGCACGCGCGACGGGATGTTCCGCGTCACGCTCCATGGACGCCGCAAGTCGCAGCGCGTCGTCCTCACTGAGTCCAGGCGTCGTGCGCATGCCCACGACGCGGTGCTGACCCAGCGTCAGTGTTCCCGTCTTGTCGAAGACCACTGCGGTCAGATTGCGCGCTTCCTCGAGTCCGCGCCGGTCGCGAATCAGCAAGCCGTTCCTGGCACCAAGCGTCGTGGAGATGGCGAGGACGAGCGGCACCGCGAGGCCGAGCGCATGCGGGCACGCGATGACGAGCACCGTGACCAGTCGCTCGACCGCCGTGGCCAGTGTGGCGCCGGACAAGAGCCATGCAGCGAACGTGATGGCCCCGGCACCGAGCGCGACCCACGTCAGCCAGAACGCCGCGCGATCCGCCAGCACTTGCGCCCCCGACTTCGACTTCTGTGCCTCGGCTACCAGGCGCATGATGCCCGCCAATGCGGTGCGATCACCGGTGCCGGTCACTTTCACCCGAAGCGAACCCGCGCCGTTCACTGTGCCGGCAATCACCTTCGCCTGCGCGACCTTCTCGACGGGAGCACTTTCGCCGGTGATGAGCGACTCATCGACCTTGCTCGTGCCGGACAGCACGACGCCGTCGGCCGGCACATTGGCGCCCGGTCGCACCAGCACGGTGTCGCCATCATGCAAGTCGCCAATCGGCACGTCCTCGGTGGTCTCGCTACTGCCTTCGCCGGTCACGCGGACGGCGGTCGTCGGCAGGAGCTTCGCCAGCTCACCAAGGGCGCCTTCCGCCTGCGCTACGGAGCGCATCTCGAGCCAATGCCCGAGCAGCATGATCGTGATCAGCGTGGCCAGTTCTTCCCACAACGGCATCGCAGGAAAGCCCAGCGCAACGGCGGCGCTGAACACGAACGCCACACTGATCGCGAGCGCGATCAGTGTCATCATGGCCGGCTGGCGATCCTTGATCTCGCCGACGGCACCGCGGAGAAATGGGGCGCCGCCGTAGATGAACAGCGCCGTCCCGAAGATCGCCGGTATCCAGTGCGAACCCGGGAAGGACGGCGGCGTGAACCCAAGCGCGTCGGGGAGCATGTGCCCCCAGATCAGCGGCGGAATGGTCAGCGCGAGCGAAATCCAGAACTTGTCGCGGAACATCGCGACCGAGTGGCCCGCGTGTTTGTCGTGGCCGGCATGCCTATCGTGCGCGCCGTGCTCCTCGTGATCTGGCTGCGCCGACATATCGGACTCATCGGCTGTTGGCCGACCACCAAGCGCGCGCGGCATTTCATCTGGCTCATTCATCCGCTCGCTACCGGCAGAAGATCGCGTCACACGTCGCGATACCAGAGAATCCGGCGCGCGACGGCATCGACATGATCAGTCTACGTGACGACGACACACATGCTTGGCTGTGCTTGCCAACCCGAGGCATTGAAGCCCATCCCGGATAGTCGTTCGTGCACGTGCTCGAGTGCGCTTACTTTCGCGCGCGCGACGACCAATGAATGGACCGGATGAGCCACGCCCCGTTCACGCGCGAGACCACCATCAGCTCGGCATTCAACGAGTTGATCGCGCGGTCCTTGTACGTGCCCTGCGTGACACCGGTCGACCACGCCCAGGCGGCATCACCAGAGACGACCACCTGCACCGGCCCACGCGTTGACGGCACGGCGCGCGCGAAGGCGATATCACCGGATAAATGATGCGACCGGTAGTCGGCGTAACGCTCAACTCCGCCGCCTTCCATGATCACGACATCCGGCGCCAGCAGCGCCATGGCTGCGCTGCTGTCACCGCGCGTCAGCGCCTCGTGGAATCGATGGATGACCTGCACGACGGCCCCAGAATCGGCCGTCGTCGCTTGCGCCGCCGCCGCGCGAGGTAGCGTGATCGCGCTGATGGCGAGCAGTACCGTGAGCGTGGCGCAGCGATGGATCGCGTTCATGTGCAGTCCCTGAAAAGGATGGATGAGGCAATACGGTCGGTCCACGACCTGCGATCTCTCAGCGCGGCGCTGCCGGCTGTCCGACGTCGATCCCATCGCGTGCTAATTCCGCCGAAGTCGCAGCGATGGCGAGCGCACCGCGCGGGCTCGTGTACCACGCATCGGCCGTCGCCGGTGTCAACTTCTCACGGACCTTCAACACGGTCAGAATGCCACCCATGTCGATATAGCCGTACTGGCCATCCGCGCCGACCATCGGGATCGAGTTCCTCGGGACCGGCATCCCCATCTCCGCCATGTCACCCATGCCGGTGGTCCCCATGCTCATGTACTCGGGCAACGCACTGTGCACGGCCGCGTCCAGCGCCGCCGGCTTCACACCGAGCATGTTCACCCCACCGTTGTGCCCCATCTGGTTCATGGTGTGGTGTGTCATGTGACAATGAATCGCCCAGTCGCCCGGATTATTCGCGACGAACTCCATCGTGCGCGTCGTGCCCGTGGGCACGAGAATCGTGTTCTCAGGCCACTGGCCTGCGGGATGAATCGGCCCGCCATCGGTCGCGACCACACGCCAGTAGTGACCATGGAGATGAATCGGATGGTGACTCATCGGGCTCAGGTTACCGAGTCGCACGCGCACGTAGTCATTCTGCTCGACGGCCAGCGCCTCGGTGCCGGGGAACGACTTGCCGTTGAAGGTGAAGACGTTGTACTCGAGCATCTCGAGCGGATCCGGTCGACGCGCGCCCGGCAGCACCTTCCATTCGCTCGTCAGCAACACGAAGTCGCGGTCTGCGCGGCGTAGCCCCACGCGCTCCGGTGCGCGTGGATGAATGACGAACATCCCCATCATGCCCAGCGCGATCTGCACCATCTCGTCTTTGTGCGAGTGATACATGAAGGTGCCATGCTGCCGCAGCGTGAACTCGTACTTGAAAGTCTCACCGGCCTGGATCGGGGCCTGGCTGATACCAGCCACACCATCCATGCCCGATGGTACGAGGATACCGTGCCAATGCACGCTGGTCGCCGCCGGGAGCTTGTTGGTGACGTAGATCCGCACTCGGTCACCCTCCATGGCTTCGATCACCGGTCCGGGGGTCCGACCGTTGTAGCCCCAGCACAGCGCCGTCAGCCCAGGGGCAAATTCGTGGCTGAACTCTTCGGCGATCAGATGGAAGACCTTCACGCCATCCACAATGCGAAACGGCAACGTCGCGCCGTCGGGCACGGTGACCGGGAGGTAGTCACGGCCAGCGACGCCAGGAGCGAGTGACTCAGTCGCCAGTTCTTCATCCGTGAGGGTCGTCGCTGCCAGATGATACGCGGATGCTGCGCCGGCAGCACGCGCGAGGCTGCCAGATTCCGTCGCTGACGACGGCGTCATCACGGGAGCGGCGGCCGCTGTGTGGCTCACTGCCAGCATTCCTCCAGCCAAGGCCACACCTTGTGCGAGGAGCGCGCGCCTCGACACCGCGGGGTCCTGCACCGGTGATTCAGCGATGAGCACCGGGACATCCACGCGTGCGGAATCTCCGGGATTGGCCATATCTCGTGCGTTTGATGATTCGCTCATGACTGCGTCGGTCGAAGAAGCGCGTCGTCATCCAACGTTGCGGGCGGATGACGATGCGTGGAATCGGGCGCGACTGGCTTCGCGCGCGCCGGTGTCGGAACGACTGGTGGTTTGGTGCGCACCGGGGCTCTCGTCGTCGAGGACCGAGGCGACATGCCCTTCATACCAGGCATCGGCGGCATCGGCCGCACCGACGTCGTCGGGCGCGCCCCTGTCGCTGGCTTCGCCGCCGGAGACGGTACCGTCGGGGGATGCACATGCGGCGTCACAGCCGGTACGGCCTGATCACCAGGCGGCTCTGACGGTGTCAGCGGGATCTCGGACGAGGTGCTGTCCGCGAGTGCGTCGGTCGGAATCGTCGTGTCCGTCGTGCCGATGATTGGGAGCTGCGTGCCGACCACGCGCTCCAGCTCGATCCGCGCCGTCCAGTAGTCGCGCATCGCACCAACGAACCCGGTGCCCGCCACGACCAGCCCCTGCCTCGCTACCAGCAGCGTGAACACGCTGACCGACATCGCATTCTGCTGGAGTAGCGTCTCACGCAGCACGCGATTGCGGAGCGGCACGATACGCGTACGAAAGAGGTCGGCGCGCGCGCGCGACGCAGCCACCTGCGCCAGCGCGGCGCGCACCTGTGATCGGACGGCGATCACCAACGCACCATGACGCGAGATGGCTTGCCGCAAGCGCGCGCGGTCTGCTGCCGTCGCCGCCTGCCCCTGATCGAAGAGTGGGATCGGCACCGAGACGGCGACGCCTTGCTGCAGTTCCGCCCCCGGCTCACGCGACCCGCTCCATCCGAGCGTGCCATCACGCAATACGCGGAATGCGCGCGTCAGCCCGAGGCGCGCACCGGCCGCACCGACGTCGGCGAACGCGGCCTCGAGATCGAGACGGCTGACGACGGCCAGTGCGACCAGCGAATCCTCGTTCGGCTCCACACTCGGCGCAGTCAGTAAACGCGCGGCGACCTGTAGTTCGCGCCCACGTGTCGCCACACCCATGCTACGCACCAGTGCCTCCCGTGCGCGCACCGACTCCGCCTCGGCCGAGGTCAGATCGGCACGAGCCTCACTGGCCAATGCGAGCTGGCCCGCCAGATCGATGTCCTGCAGGTTGCCGGCCACATGAATCGCGCGCGCGGCCCCCGCCGATGCGTCGGTGGCCGCCAAAACGGCACGACGCAATTCGACCGACTGGTCTGCCGCCACACTGGCGATGTACGCCGTCCGCGCGGCGGCGATATGCTGGAATACCTCGTCCGCCACGCGGAGTTGGGTCGATCTGAACTGCGCCGCGGCGACACGGCGTCGTAATGGCCGCTGCAGCAGATCCACGAACGATTGCACCAGCGAGAACTCATTCACGCCAAAGCGGTTGATCCGTCCGAGCGACAGGATCGGATTACTCAGCAGCGCGGCTTGCACGACATCGGCGCGCCCCACGCCGACGTCCTCGTACACAGCTTGCAGATCACGGCTGGCCAGCAACGTCACACGAACGACGCGCGCCTCATCGAGTGTAGCGGCAAGTAATTCGCGCACCGTATCGGCCGCCGCCGCATCAGCGAGCGAGTCGGTGCGCCAGTCCGCGATGGCGCCAGTACGGTCGTGCACCAATCGCTCAACGTCGCTGAAGCCCTCATGCCCGGTGGCGCGCGCGCAGCCGCTCGCCACCAGGATCATTACGGCGAGTACTGCACGGAGCAGCGCCGCGCGCGCACCAGCGTTGGAAGTCACGGCTTCGGTGCGACGCTGAACGTGAAGGACCCACCCATCGGGTGGCCGTCGCTACCGGCGACACGGAATTTCACCGTATAGCTGCCTGGCGCGAGCGTCCGCGCCACTGGCACGAGGACGGTGGTCCCGGCCTCCGCCGTCAGCGTGCCGGTCGGAATCGTGTCACGACCGCGACCCAGCAGCGTGACGCGCGCCATCGGCAGGTCGATCTTCTCGCTGAACGTCAGCCGGAGCGCGGTCGGCGCAACTGGCACCGACGCACCAGCGGTCGGGACTGAGCTGCGCAAGACGGCGTGAATCAATCCGTAGGCAGGTCGCGCCAGCGCTGAGCCGGCGAGCATCGTCGTTGCGACAGCCAGCGTGCGACGAGTCAGTATTCGGTTCGTCATGAAAAGCCTCTATCGTGATGGTGTGGAGTGAAGTGCGCGCGCTGTACACACGACGCACGTACTGAAAAGTACCGGCACACCGCGACGTCGTGACGGGGTCATACCAGTCACATCACTCGGCGTCGGTGTGGCAACAAGGACCGCGGTCGCCAGCAGGACGAGCACACCGAGCGTAAGCTCGAGCATCGCCGTCGTCCTCAGTTCACGATGTGACACCGTATCGTCCAGCGCGGGCGCGATTCGTCGCCAGTTGTACGCGCCGATACCGGCGACGCACGCAATCAGGCCGAGCTTCACCAGCAGCGTGCGCCCGTAGGGAGTGAGCCAGAGCGCATCCACCTGCCCCACATGCCGCCACGCCGCAAAGGTGCCGGTCACGCTGAGGAGCGACGCACTCGCGAGCGCGAGTGGCGAGAACGCGCGTACCAGCTGTGCGCGCACCACGGTGGAAAGACCCCGTGGAGCCGACGACGTTCCGGGCAGCACCACCAGCAGCAGCGCTGCGAGTCCGCCGATCCAGCCACCGGCTGCGAGCACGTGCAGGCCGTCGAGCAGCATGGCCAGCGTGGCAAAACCAGGCATCGCCGCCGCGTGACTCGAGAGCCCCGGCGTGAACGCACTGCCAATAACGCTGATGATGACCGCGCTCCATGCCCACCGTGCGATGCTCGGCCCGCGCTGATCGGTTGGCGCACGTCGGAACAGTGCGCGCAGCATCACAAATCCCGCGATGGCAATGCACGCCGCCAGTACCTGCGCCGCCCACCGGATTCCCCACGCCGACTCCGTCACCAGCTGCGTCAGATACGGTCGTGTAAATGCAGCCGCCGTGCCGTCCATTGCGTACGCCTGCGCCTGCAGCCGCAGCACCGCGGCGGCGAGCATGATGGCCGCGCCACCCAACCCGAAGTGAATGCAGCGCAGCATCAGCGGCCGCAGCGTAGTCGGACGGATGCTCTCACGCAGTGCACGCCGTTGGAGCACGAGCATCGGAAACGCCGTCGCGCCGGTCATGATGACCAGGCCGAGGTACTGAATCCACCGCACTGCGACATAAGCCGGGGACTCTGCACCAAACACTGCGTCATCGATGGCCGGCCTCCGCAGGGCGGCTGCGTCCTCGATAGGGGAGGTGCGAAACAGAGAGCTGCGACCGTTGCATTTTACGAAGAGTAAAGCAGTCGCCACCCTCGGTCAATGCGCCTGCCGCCGGCCGAGCCAGTTACCCGGAATGCCCGTGCGGACACTCGACCGCTCCCGTGGCAGTCGGCACCGCATCGCGGAGACAGAACAAGTGCGACCACGCCGAGGCGTTGCCGTGCTCGCAGTGCGCTTCAGCCGCCGCGTGGGCCATGCCCGGCATCGGATGGGCGACGATCACGCCGGAGCTCCACACCAGGCCGAGCGTCAGCGCCGCGCCAAGCAGTGACCGGCGTGTCAGGCGCGTGGCCACTGGGGCTGACTCACCGGCAAGCCGCCGAATGCGCCGTTCGAGCAGCGTGTCAAACGCCGCGGCCGAACGGTGACTACCTGTACCCACCAGCCCGGTCACGTCACCCATCATCAGTTTGGACGGTGCGCGGCGCGACGTATCCCGCCACTGCGCCAGGGCCAGGATGGCAGAGGCCAGCGCGAGCGGATTGTCGCGTGCGGCAGCATCGTCCGCAGCAATCTCGGTCTCATCAGCGACATCGGCAGCGAGGCGACGAAACGCCGGAATCCAGAACAGCGTGCACCCCAGAAAGCGCAGCAATGACAGACGCAACGGATCACGCCGGCGCACGTGCCGCGCCTCATGCTGCAACACGGCCGTCAGTTCGTCGGTGCTGAGCGTCTCGGCCAGCGTGCGACAGATGAACACCACGGGCCGAAGAAAGCCGGCGGTGAAGGCCGGATTCGGCAATCCGTCGACGACGCGGACCTGCCTCGTAGTGAGCCCGGCGCGGCGAATGCTGATGTCGAGGCCAGCGTGGCTCTCGGCCGTTTCCAAACCGGGCAACCACGCCAGCGCTCGACGCACACGGAACCACGCACGTCCGCGATCCCAGATCGCATACGCCACACCCGCGACCAGCAGTGCATGAAATGCGGTATGAATCGGCGCCACCAACAGGTGCAGCGCGATCAGGCACATCCCCCAGAGATGATCCTGCCCGATGACGGCCGCGTCGACGCGCGCCGAGAGGTGATGCCCGAAGATGGGGCTCAGACTGAGCAGGACCAACGCGCCGACGCCACCGAGTACCAGCCGGCGATGGCGTTGCTCGCGGTCGCGCATGGGTGGCGCCAAGAACGAAGCGGTCATGAGTGTCAGTCCGCCGCCGGTCAGCCTTGTTCGCGAAGGCGACGCCGAATCAGGCGACCCAGTTCTTCCAGCTGCTCCGGATTCTGCTCGGCCAGCACATCGACCAACGAACTGGCGACCGCCTCCGGACCGAAGGAGAGAATGCCCTCGACCACACGCCGCGAGACCAGCGCCCGGAAGGCGGACTCCGACAGGATCGGCGCGTAGTGATAGAGGTCGTTCCGCTTCCGCCGCGTCAGCACCCGCTTCGTCACCAGCTTGTTGAGCACGGTGATCGTCGTCAGCGGCGAGACGGCGTGATCGACCGCGATCCGTTCGTGGACGGCTCTGGCTGACGACGGCTCGCCAAGTGCCCACATCGCCTCGAGGATGCGGGCCTCGAGATCACCGAGGACTTTCGCGATGCCGTGCGCGTCGAGCCGGACGGTCCCCTGCAGCTGGGGCGTTCTGGCCACTGCGGCGGGGCGCGTGACGCGGGGGGGCGGGTTCGGATCCTTCGGCAACGGCGGTGGGCTTGGTGTGGTGGAGTCGGTGTGGCTTGATGGAGCATAAAACGCTCGAATCGTGAACGCTACCGGTTCGACGCGCCATCGGACATAACTTACGGCATTGCCGGATCGGCAGGGCGGCGGGGACGCGCACTGGTCTGCGTGTGGCGAACCACCCACTGCCCCGCCGTCTCACCAGCGCGCATCGGCAGCTTCTGCATCAGAATCGCCGTGCCGCGGCCCACGACATCGACCGCGCGGCCCTTCACATCGGCTTGCAGGGCGTATCGAAATTCCGCCCACGCCATCTCACCGGCAACATGCACCGAGATCTCGCTGGGACGGTACCGAAAATTCTTCATCTCCTTCATTTCCGGCATCAGGTGATGATCGCGGTAGTCGGACCAGCCGCGATTGATTCCGGCGCCTTCGACCACGGTCAGACTGTCGCCGGCGTAGAGCGTATCCAGCGCGGCGAAGTCATTCCGTTCAGCGGCGGCGAACAGGGCGCGGATGGTTGCCTCGACGGCACGGGCCGACGCAGGCGACGCCGCGCTAGGCATTCGATGAGTCACGCCCTGCGCTTGCACGCCCGGCACTGAGACGAGCATGATGAGTGCAGTCCCGACGAAATGTGGCAGCGTACGGAGCGCGAGGCCAAGGATGCCAGTCAGTGCACGGTTGGTCGACATGGTGAACCTTTGGTGTGAGGTGAGCGGAACGGCTGGTACGGTGGCCTGGCCAACATGGTGTGAGACGCTGCCCTCATGACGTGGCGCGATCAGTAGACTGGCATTTATTTTACGGCCTGTAAAGACCGCGTCAAAACTCATACCCTGACAACCAGTGTCGCCATATCGCCGCTTCCGCCCCCGCCAGCGATTCCTGGCGCTCGTCACGCTGACCGTCACGTCGGCGACCGCCCTGTCGGCGCACGATTTCTGGTTGGTTCCTGACGCCTTCGCCGTCACGCCAGGTGGTCGCATTGCGATGAGCGGACAGACATCGAGTCTGTTTCCGACCAGCCTGTCTGCAGTCACGCCCGACCGGGTCGTCGCCGCGCGCGTGGTCACCGCCGACACTGTGGTCGCCGTGACCAGCGTGTCGGTCAGCGGCACCTCGATGCGACTCGGGTATCGGCCGACCAAGGCGGGTCAACATGTCATCGGCGTGCAGCTGGCTCCGCGCATGGTGCGCGAATCGCCCGCCAGCTTCAAACGGTATCTCGACCTGGAAGGCGCGCCGGAGGCGCGAGAGCGCTACGAACGCGAGGGACTGCTGCCAGCGAACGGCAGGGACAGTCTGACCCGTCGGTATGCCAAGTACGCCAAGAGCGTCGTTGAAGTCGGACGTGGCGCGCGGGCGTATGAATCGGCGGTGGGACACCCGCTGGAATTCATGCCGCTCAACGACCCGTCGGCCCTGCGTGTGGGCGACACGCTGCACCTGCGTCTGGTCATGCTGGGCCATCTGGTTTCCAACGGACGGTTTCATAGCGGGTCGCTCCCACCGGGTGCGGCGCCGCTGCGTGACACGGTGGCGGCTCGGCGCTCTGCTTCGCAGGACGTGTCAGGCATCACGGACGCTGCCGGTCACGCTGCGGTGGTGATGACCCGCGCCGGCCTCTGGAACCTTCGCACCATTCAGATCATACCGGCCGTCAAAGGGTCTGGTGCTGATTGGGATGTGCACTGGGCAACGCTCGTCTTTGCCGTATCTGATCGGCGCTGAGGTCGGCTCGATGCCGGCGGGTTTTGGACTGTCATGCGACAAAGGGCTCACAACCGTCATCGCATAGCGGGTCGGACGTGGCCTCAACACAGAAAGCAATGGATTGCCGGATCACCATCCTGGCGCTCGCACTCATGCCCCCGCTGCGCGTCCACGCACAGGCACGAACTACCCGCGTCTGGATCAGAACGGGGACCGGAAGCGTAAGTATTCCATGTATCCTGTTACTCCTGTTGTCAATGGCGTTGCGCTTCCGCGTGCTCCAGCTCGCCGCTGCCGTCGCACGAGCGCGCCACACCCGCGCGGGGCTCTGGACCGGCCCGGGTCAGATCCTCGGCATGACACTCGGGCGTCGCACCAGCGGCGACACGATTGTGGTCATCACCGGATGAACTATGGTGGTCCGTTTTGACGAACCGGCGCCCGCGTCGACACTGGCGGCGTACCCGCACCGTCTGGCCCACCGCGGCAGACTTTCGGACAGCAGGCACAGGGACTTTTGGGGCAACGGATGGAAAGACTTCCGCGCAACGGCATTTGACGACAACGGCCGCAATCATCATGACGTGTGCACTCTGATCGCGACCGCCATGGCCTCCGCCGAGTCGGTCCTCAAATAACTGAGTCTCCGGAGAACCCGGGGCGAGTCAGCCACGCCCTGCGGGGCGAAACATTGCAGCCGGATGGCTGAGGCGTGCACGGTTTCAGTTTGTGACACCGTCTTACGGTGTACGCGCATTCGCGCAGATCTGCATCTGCTTTCGTGACATCGTGTCACGCCGTGTTACTCTGAGTGACGCCGTGCGGTTGTGACACGATCAGTCGCTGATTACCACGACGATCAAAAACTTGCGACTGTGGTGGCATCTCGTGCCGTGATCCCCCGCATGTGTCACCGCGGATTCGAGGGCGTCAGCATTCCGAGGTGCCGCAGCCAGCGCACGACCTCGCCCGGCCACTCGGTCGTGATCGGATCTGACGTCGGCCGAAGTCCGAACGCGTGGCAGCCCTCGGCGTAGAAGCGCATGTCGACCGGGACCCCGGCTTCATGCAGCGCCAAGCCGTACGCCGTGGAATGACGGACATCATCGACCGTATCGTTCATCGCATGGATCAGGAGCGTGGGCGGGGCCTTCCGGCTGATCGTGACCCACGGCGCGACGTGCAACCCTGCCGCGCGGCTCCGGCTGTCCCAGAGCCGGCCTGGATACGGCAGGATCACGAAGTTCGGGATTGATGACGCACGGTCCGCCGCGTCGATGCCGTCGTACGTGCGACGTTCCGCATTGCTGACGGCCGCCGCAAGATGTCCGCCCGCCGAGAAGCCGATGACCCCGATCTTTCGCGGATCGAGTCTGTACTCCGACGCGCGATGTCGGAGCAGTCCAATCGCGCGCTGCGCGTCCTGCAGCGGGAGCTGTACGTTCGGCGGGTGACTGACGCCTCGCGCATCACGGGGCCACACCTGCGGCACGCGGTATTTGAGCAGGTCGCAAGTCACGCCCTGCGCCGTGATCCAATCGCAGATCTCGGTGCCTTCCAGATCCATCGCCACGGCTGCGTATCCGCCGCCCGGCAGTACGACCACGGCCGCCCCAGTGCGGGCGATGGTCGGCTGATAGATCGTCATCGTGGGTCGCGCAACGTACGTCGCCCAATTCCACAGTTGCCCCGCGACCAGCGGTGATCCGTTGCCCACATACTCGGGCAGGCCACCCGTCTCTGGTGCGAGGATGGCACGCCCGTCAGGCCAGAGAGGCAGCTGCCGCCCGGCGGGACCGGGCTGCCAGACGCCCGGTGCTTCCACCTTCTGGACCGCGGTGCGCGCACAGTCATCGGTGGTCGTCTGACCGCCAGCACGACCGCTCGCAACGAGGACGAATAGGGTGCACAGCAACGCGGCACGTTTCATCGTCGTGCTGACGCGGCATGGGGACGCATGCCGTGCGTTCAACACACAGATCGCACGGCTCATCGCGGGCACATCGCGCCTGACGCGACGCAGGTGCAGCGCGACCCTACATCCTCAACTCGGCGTCTTCCGGAACGCGATGGCAAACCGATTCCAGATGTTCACCGCACCAATGAGCAGCGTCAACTCCACCAGCTCGGCGGGCGTGAACTGCTGACGTACGCGCTCCCACACGGCATCCGGCACGTGGCTGGCCGCGACCTGCGTCACGCTCTCCGTCCACTCCAGCGCCGCCGACTCGCGTGCGCTGAACATCGACGTCTCGTGCCAGACGGGCAACAACATCAGCCGCCGCTCGGTCTCGCCTGCCCGCCGAGCCGCAGCCGCATGCATGTCGATGCAGAACGAGCAGCCGTTGAGCTGCGAGGTGCGAAGGCGCACTAATTCCCTCAGCGGTACTTCGAGGCCGGATCGCGCAATCTGCTGCTCGACACCGGCGAGTGCCTTCATCGCGCCGGGCCCGATTTCATGAAAGTCGAGGCGTTGTGTCATGGTTCAGTTGGTGGAAGGAGGGTGGATGCGTGGCGACATCAGTGGCAACCACTCAGTACCGAACGGTGCTGCCGATGATCGCGTAGTGACCCGACGGGATCTGGGCTCGATGGAAGGCCGGCCCTGCGGCAAGGAGTTCGTACGCGAGGAACAGCGACGACCGCTCACCGATGCGGCGGGACCCGGAGAGACGCGTAAGGGAGCCGATCCGATGGCCGCCGACGTCACCTGTCGACGCGTAGGCGCGCATGCCGCCGGCGCGCACGGGATCAGCGGCTGACATGCGCCACGCCACGCCGCATTCCAGCGACACGCTCACTCCGGAGACGGGTGTGACCGTGAGTCCTGGCGCGATCAGTGCCAGATT
>JBBQRH010000045.1:0-31811 GCA_038215035.1 Gemmatimonadales bacterium
GGGCGACTCCTACCGGCTCCGTGAAAAGCGGAAGGCGGGGCTCGTCCGCTCGACCCTCATGGCTCCCTCCGAGCCGTGAGATCACCGGGTGGGGAATTTGAGACGATCACGAGGTGAGGAATTTCAGACGATCATTGACACCCGCGCGCACTCCCCACTTTGACGCCCCCCGCGCACCGCCGTACCCTTTCCCCCACGCCCCACCCGCGTCATCCGCCCCACTCAACCCGCCGGCGGAACCGCATCCGAACACCCAGAGGACGACCATGCTCCGCACGCTCTGTACGATGCTCCTCGCCGCCCTGGCCCTCTGCGCCGCGGCCGCCCCACCGGCCGGCGCCCAACAACCCGCGCCCGCTATCCCGTCGACAGCCTTCTCCCAGCTCCACTGGCGCACCATCGGCCCCGAAGGCAATCGCTTCACCTCGGCCGCCGGCATCCCCGGCGATCCGCTCACCTACTACGTCGGCTCAGCCTCAGGCGGGGTGTGGAAGACGGTGGACGGCGGCGTGAATTGGAAGCCGATCTTCGATGGCCAGCCGGTGTCGTCGATCGGATCGCTGGCGGTGTCGCGCTCCGATCCGAATGTGGTCTGGGCGGGCACGGGCGAAGCGCACATCCGCAGTCACATCTCGGTGGGGCAGGGCATCTACAAGTCCGTCGATGCGGGTAAGACCTGGACGCTGATGGGACTCGAGAAGACGGGGCGCATCGCGCGCGTGGTCGTGCACCCGACCAACCCGGATGTGGTGATGGCCTGCGCGCTGGGACATGCGTACGGCCCGCAGCCGGAACGCGGCGTGTTCCGCACCACCGATGGCGGGACCACTTGGACGAAGGTGCTGTTCGTCGACGAAAACACCGGCTGCTCCGATCTGCTGATGGATCCGAAGAATCCGCGCGTGCTCTTCGCGGGAATGTGGCAGATCGAGATTCACACCTACGGCCGCACCAGCGGCGGACCGGGTGGTGGACTCTTCATCTCGCGTGATGGCGGCGTGACGTGGGCGCGACAGGTTGGCCATGGCCTGCCAACGAAGCCGGTGGGTAAAGTCGCACTGGGCATCTCGACCTCGAATCCGGATCGCGTCTTCGCCATGATCGAAACCGGCGACGGCTTACCATGGGAAGGACGCGAGACCGAGAGCGGACAACTTTGGCGCTCGGAAGATGGTGGTGCCAACTGGGCACAGGTGAGCCGCGATCGCAATGTGATGGGACGCGCGCACTACTACTCGCGCATGGTCGTGGCGCCCGACGATCCAGACGAGGCGTACTTCCTCACCGCGTCATTCGCCAAGACCATCGACGGTGGAGCGACGGTCAACGTGCTGCAGCGCAACGAAGCGCCCGGCGGTGATCACCACGACATGTGGATCGACCCGACACAGCCGGCGCGGATGATCGTGGCGCACGACCAGGGCCTCTCGATTTCGCAGAACCGCGGCAAGACCTGGTTCCGCCAGCGACTGCTCAACGCGCAGATCTATCACGTTACGGTCGACAACGAGATTCCCTATAACGTGCTGGGCAACAAGCAGGATGAACCATCGTACCGCGGGCCATCGAACGGTCGCGTGCAGGGTTTTGGCGGCGACGCGGGTATTTCGCGCGGCATGTGGCACTCGGTGGGCGGCGGAGAAAGCGGCTGGGCAACGCCCGATCCGACCAACTCGAAACTGATCTGGTCCACCGCCTCCGGCTCCGGCATGGTGGGTGGCATCGTGGTGCGCTTCGAGGAAGACCGTCGCCAGTTCCGCAACGTGGAAGTCTGGCCGCAACAGTCGAATGGTCCGGCCAGCGGTGTGAAGTACCGCTTCGTGTGGGATGCGCCGCTGCTCATCTCGCCCAACGATCACAACACGCTCTACACGGGCAGTCAGCACGTACATCGCACGCAGGACGGCGGGCAGAGCTGGCAAGTGATCTCGCCCGACCTGACGCTGAACGACCGGAGTCGCATGGGCAGCTCGGGTGGCCTGACACCGGACAACATCGGCGTGGAGTACGCGGGCGTGGTGTATGGGCTGGCCGAGTCGGTGCTGGCGAAGGGGACGATCTGGGCAGGGACGAATGACGGGCAGGTGCAGCTGACGCGTGATAACGGCGCAACATGGACCAATGTCACGAAGAACATCGTCGGGCTTCCGGCGTGGGGATCGGTGCGCAGTATCGTGGCATCGAAGTACGACGCGGCGACGGCGTACCTCACCGTCGACTTTCACCAGATGAACAATCGCGACCCGTTCATCTATCGCACCGCCGACTACGGGCGCACCTGGAAGCTGATCGTCAATGGCATTCCGAAGAGCATGCTGAGTTATGCGCGCATCATCATCGAGGATCCGGTGCGTCGTGGCCTGCTCTACGCTGGAACAGAGAACGCGATCTATGTCTCATTCGATGCCGGCGAACTCTGGCAGCCGCTGCAGAACGATCTGCCCGCCGCACCGGTATCGGGCATCGTGGTGCAGGAGCACTTCAACGATCTGGTGATCTCCACCTACGGTCGCGGTTTCTGGATCATGGACGACATCACGCCGCTGCGGAACATGACGCCGGCGGTGTTGGCCTCGGATGCACATCTGTTCCCACTGCGCGATGCGTATCGGTTCCGGCCGATCACGGCACCGTCCACGACCTATGATGATCCGACCACGGGCGAGAACCCGAAGTACGGTGCGTCGATCAACTACTACCTCAAGGCGCCCGCTACCGGTGGCGTGAAGGTGACGATCCTGGATGAGAAGGGCGCCGTGGTTCGTTCGTTCAACGGCACCAACACAGCCGGTGTAAACCGGCAATACTGGGATCTGCGCTACGAGCCATCGATGGAGGTACGGCTCCTGACCAGCCCATTGTATGCGGATCACATCATTCCCGGGCCGACGGGCCGTGTGGCGCCGGGCACGAGTCGGTTGAGCGTCCTCGCACCGCCCGGCAAGTACACCGTGCGAATCAAGGCGGGGAGCGTGGAGCAGTCGCAGCCGCTGGTGGTACTCAAGGACCCGAACTCCGCCGGTACCGATGCCGAGATCGCGGAGCAGACGCGGATGGCGCTGTCGATCTCCAAGGATCTGAACGAGGCGGCCGACGCGGTGCATCGCGTGGAGTCGGCACGAGTGCAGATCGAGGGGATCATTCGCGCGGTGAACGACTCCACCGTGCGCCGCGCGGCCCAGGTGCTTGGCAAGCAGTTGGTGGATCTGGAGATGAACCTCGTCGATCTGCGCCAGACGGGCACTGGCCAGGACGGGGTGCGCTTCGGGTCGATGCTGATCGCAAAGCTGGGGTACCTCGCGAACGGGCTGTCGAACAGTGACTACAAGCCGACCACCCAGCACGGGGAAGTGCAGGGCATCCTGAACACCGAACTGAAAGCGAATCTGTCGGCACTGGACAGTCTGTTCAACAAGGAACTGGCGGCGTTCAACGAGCTGCTGAAGCAGCGTGGTGTGGCGAACGTGTCGGTGCGTGCGCGCGGCCCGGTGTTCTAGCGTGGCGTCGCCGAGGTCTCGTGGCTTGAGTCGTGCTCCACTGCCATGAGGCTTCGGCGATGGGACACCACCGGCTTAACGGCAACTGCTTGACGCAAGGGCGCAAGGGACGCAAAGGCGCAAAGGACAGCTGAGGGACTGGAACAGCAGCAATACAGCGCAGCTGCAGTTGCTGTTACAAAACATCCTTGCCGCGGACGCCGCCGACCTTCGCATCGGGCCGAGGAGTCTGAATCCCGCAGACCGCCCCCGCGTCTTTGCGCCCCCTGCGCCTTTGCGTCAGGCAGTTCGCTCTTCGTTTGAGCTTTCTGCGCGCGAGGAAGGCGGCAGGGATCGCCGGGCATTGCAACGCCGAATCGCGTCGAAAGCCGCGGCCGGCTGGCACGAGCCTCCGGCGGCACGACACGAGCCGGGTCGGAGTGCTGCCGGAGGTGTGGCCGCGCTTTGTGGCGCAAAGTACTTGACAACGGGGAGGACGGGCGTCAGTATTGCTGCCATGGCCTCCCCGTTGCGTCAATCCAGGTCCACGCCGCCCGCGCTCCACGACCGGGCGATGCAGGATCTCTCCTTCATCCGTCAGACGATGGAGGGGGCCTCGTCGTTTACCGACGTGCCGGGCTGGGGGCTGGTCGGGATCGGGCTGAGCGCCATCGCAGCGTCACTCGTCGCGCGCGCGCAAACCAGCGCCGGACGCTGGATTGCGGTGTGGGTGGCCGAGGCGTGTGTCGCGGCGCTGTTCGGCGGCTGGATGACCTGGCGCAAGATGCGCCGTCGCGTGCGTGTGAACGGCGCGCCGGTGCTCAGCCTGCCGGCGCGGAAGTTTTTGTTTGGCTTCTGGCCGGCGATGCTGGCCGGCGCGGCGCTGACGTTCGCACTGATCGATCCATCTGCGATCTGGCGTGCAAACAGTGTGGTCCCGGCCGTGCTGCCTGGCCTCTGGTTGTTGCTGTACGGCGTCAGCATCATGACCGCAGGCACCTTCTCGGTGCGCGCGGTGCCGATGATGGGGGCCGGGTTGATGGCGATGGGATGTGTCGCCCTCGTGATGCCTGGTGTGCGCGCGAACGTGATGCTGGCACTCGGCTTTGGAGTCTGGCAGATCGCATTCGGCATCTGGATTGCACGGAGGCACGGTGGCTAAGCGCACTGGTGCGGCCGCACGCAAGATCACGCCGAAGTCGGCGCAATCAGCGCCAGCCACAGCCGCCGCGCTGGAAGCGGTGGCCGGCGATGATCGTTCGCCGCTGGCACTCGACCGTTTGATCCACGAACGTGTCCGGCTGGCGATCGTCAGCGCACTGGCGGTGCATGACATGCTCACCTTCAATCAGCTGAAGGCGCTGCTCGACACCACCGACGGCAACCTGTCGGTGCACGCGCGAAAGCTGGAAGAAGCGAAGTATGTCCTCTGCAAGAAGGGCTACGACGGTCGTATTCCGCGCACCGAGTATCGTCTCTCGGCCAGCGGCAGGTCGGCGCTGGAGCGGTATCTGTTACACATGGAAGCACTGATCCGTCGGGTGGGTGAGCGCGGCTGATCGGTTGGTGATGGAGATCTCTGTTCACATGGCGCCGCGGGGCGTCGTTCTTTTGGAGCCAGACTTTATGAAACAAAGCACTCTGCATACGCCGCCCCACCTGGCGGTCATCATGGACGGCAATGGGCGTTGGGCCGAACGCCGCGGTCAGCCCCGTTCCATGGGCCATCTCGCTGGCGCGCGTACGATGCGCGAAGTCATCGAGCATTGTGCCGCGTCTGGGGTGGAGCAGCTGACGCTCTATGCCTTTTCGAGCGACAATTGGAGCCGGCCCAGGATCGAGGTCAACACGCTGCTCTCGCTCTTCACCTCGCACTTCCGCTCGGAAGCAGACGAGCTGGCGCACAACGGCATTCGGCTCAGCGTGATCGGGCGACGCGGACGCCTGCCGATGGCCTTGCGCCGCGCCATCACCGATGCAGAAAAGAAGACCGCGTCTGGCCGCGCAATGCATCTGCGGGTCGCGATCGACTACTCGAGCCGCGAGGCGATCCAGCGCTCGCATGCAGGGCAGGGCGTGCCCGATACAACGGACGGCTCCGAGCTTCTGCCGCCGGTTGATCTGCTGCTGCGCACCGGCGGTGAACGGCGTCTCTCCGACTTCCTGTTATGGGAATGCGCGTATGCCGAGTTGTTCTTTCACGACGTGTTGTGGCCCGACATCACACCAGCGATTCTGAACGACGTGTTCGAGGATTTCGCCCGTCGTGATCGTCGATTCGGCAATGTGTCGCAACGGGCCAGTGCGTGACTTCGAGCGCGTGGGCGTGATGCAGCCGCCTGCCTGGAAGATCCTCGCGTCAGCCGCACTGCTCGGCGTGGCCGGCGACTATCTGCTGCGCGGCGGAACGTGGCGGCTCGGCTTCGCGCTCTGGATTGCGGCGATCTGTATTTGCGCCGCCACGCTGGGCCCGCGACTCACGCGTGAACGCGCGCTGCTGCTGCTGGCGATCGCGCTCGCCCCGGTCGGACTGGTGTTCCGTGATGCGGAGATGCTGTACGTCATCGACATGCTGTCGTTGCTCTGCATCGCTGCGATCACGATCTGGCATGGAAGTGGTATGCGGATTGGTGAGCTGTCGATTGTCGAAGCCCCGCGCGCCATGTTCCTGGCGGCGATCAACACGGCAGGCGGAGCGGCGGGTTTACTCCAGCAGAGTGGGCAGCACTTCTCCACCGAGCCGAGTGCGCAGAGTCAGCGGCGCGCGCTGCTGATCGGCTGCGTGCTGGCGGTACCGCCATTTGCACTCGTCTTGAAGCTGCTTTCGGTATCGGACCTTGTTTTCGACAGCATGCTGAATCGATTCGTGGCGACAGTAGCGTTCGATGGCGTCAGGCACCTGCTGGTGGCGGCGCTCGTCGCATGGATTGCGGCGGGCTGGGTGCGGGCGGCGGTGGGCGACGCGGTGGGCGGTTCGTTGCTCAAGCTGCGGGCGCCGGGGCTCCCGTTCGCGACGGTGGCGGTTGCGCTGTATGCGTTGATCGCGCTGCTGCTGCTCTTTCTGGCGACGCAAGCGCGCGTGCTCTTCGGCGGTGCTGAATTTCTGCGTGTGAGCGAAGGCCTCACGGTCGCCAACTATGCACGCGACGGTTTCTTCCAGCTGGTTGTTGCTGCGGTGGTAGTGCTTGGCACGCTGGTGATGGCTGAGTGGCTGCTGGTGACTGACGATGCCATCGGCCGACGCCACTATCGCGTGGCCGGCGCGATTCTGCTGCTGCTTGTTGTGGCGCTGCTTGTCTCGTCGGCGGTACGCATCTGGCTCTACGTCGAACAATTCGGGCTGAGCATCGACCGCACAATGGCCAGTGCCGCAATTCTCTGGGTACTGGCCGCGCTGCTGGCCTGTGCCGTCACCACGCTGCGTGGACGCCCGTCGCAGTTTGGGCCGCTGGTACTCTGCTGCACCATTGGCTGGGTGGTGATCGTGAATCTGGCGAACCCTGAAGCGCGCGTGGTGAATGTCAACCTGAGTCGCGCCGCCCGGGGCCTGCCGTTCGACGTGAAGTACCACGCCGAGCTTTCCGCCGATGCGGTGCCGGCGATGGTGCGTGCGGCGCACCGGTTACCGCCCGCGGACTGCGAGGCTCTGGTCGCGGCGATGCGGGAAACGTGGCGTCAGCGGTTCGAGCGTGACGGGGATGCGCGCAGCTGGCGCCAGTGGAGCGCGCCTCGGTCGGTGGTACCGGGGTTGCTGGCGCAGGGCGGGAAGTGTCGGGCCGCGCCGAGTCAGTGAATGCGGATTGCCGCGCTCGTGCGCCTCAGGCGCGCGCCAGCGGTCCGGCAAACCTGCGTGACAACTCCGTGCAGGCCACGAACTCGTCGTCGGTAAGCGGCTTCGCGCCGTAGGCACGGAGGTTGTCGCGCACATGCTCCACGGTGCGCATGCCGAGCAGCGTGACCGCGATGCCGGGCGTGCGCAGGCAGTACTGCAGAGCGAGATCCATCATCGATCGCTCTCGTTTGGCGGCCAGCGCGCGAAGTGCCAGAATCCACTCGTGCTTCGGTGTGCGCTGCCGCAACTCCGTTTCGCTGAGCGTTTCCTTGAGCAGGCCGCCACCGAAGCTGCCGCGCGCGATCACGCCGATTCCTTGGGCTTGCCATGAGGCGAGCAGTGAATTCGGATCCGGGTCCAACAGCCCAAAGGGTCCCTGAATGGAGTGCAGCGTGCCCCGATGCGACGCGCTTTCGCCGTCTTCGAGCCAGTCGCCCGCCACGCCATAGTGCCGGATTTTGCCGGACTTCTGGAGTTGCTGCAGCAGATGCAGCGTGTCCAGAAACGAGTCTGACGCAATGTCGGATTGCGATGGGCTGTGCAGCTGGTAGACGTCGATGTAGTCCGTGCCAAGCCGTCGCAAGCTCTCGTCGAGCGCGCTGGTCAGATACCCCGGAGAAAAATTCTGCTGGAGCTGGCCCGAGATTCCGGAGGGTAGATTCTCACGCTTGATCCCCAGAAATCGCACGATGGGCCGGAGCAATGGCTTCACGCGCGCCATGAGCTGGCGGCGGGCGGGCAGCAGGTAGCCGCCCTTGCTGGCGATGATGACCTTGTCGCGCCGATCGCGAAATGCCCGGCCGATCAGTGATTCACCTTCGCCCTGCGAATACATGTCCGCGGTATCGAAGAAATTGATCCCCGCATCGAACGCGGCGTGCAGCGTCGATATCCCCGAGTCGGTGGTACCCCGTGCCATCAACCCGCCAATCCGCGAACCACCGAAGCCAATTTCCGAAACCTGAAGCCCGGTGGCTCCAAAGGCGCGGTGCTTCATCGACTCGCGCCAGCGGCAGGAATTGCGTGCTGCTTCAGATCAATCGCCAGACGATCAGCCGCGCGGGCGGCAATCGCCATCGCGGTCAGGGTCGGATTCTTCTCCGGCCCGGTGGTGAAGCAGGCGGCATCACAGGCCAGCACGTTCGGGGCGTCGTACAGTCGGTTCCAGGCGTCGGTGACGCCATACTTTCGCGAGGCATGCATGCGGATTGTCCCGCCGAAATGCACCCCCTCGCCCGGAGTGAGGACGGTTGGTGTTTCCTTCAACGACGCCTTGTATCCCGCCGCGTGGAGCAGGTCGAGGAAGGTCTGGCGCGCATCGACTACGTTCTGCACGTCACCGTCATCGAACTTCATCTGAATGTCGAGCTCCGGCCGGCCGAATTCATCCCGCTGTGCGCCGGAGAGACGCACAAAATTGCGCTCATCCGGAATGGTGGTACCGAACACCTGCACACCAACCGTGGTGCTCTTGAGCGACGCGCGACTCCTGATCCGGTCCTTCGTGCTGGCGACGCCGAGTGTCCATGACGTGGACACCAGCGGTGCACTGGTGGCAAACGGCCGTCGTGTCAGATACGCCGCCGAATTCAGCAGCGTGATCGGTGTCTCGAGTTCGACGGACCACCAGTCGCGCACATGATCGTGCAGGTGTTGACCGAGCAGCCCTTCGGAGTTGCCGAGCCCATTCGGGAAATCAGCCGATCGAGAGTTGAGCAGGAGTTTCGTGGAATGCAGCGGGCCGCAGGCCACCACCACCGCCGCGGCTTCCAGACGCTTTTCCTGCCCGTCGCTGCGATCGTGATAGACAACCGATCGCACGCGCGACTCGCTTGGCGACCACTCCAGCTCCAGTGCGTGTGCGCCCGCGAGGAGGGTGAAGTGCGGCGATGCGAGCAGTGGCTCAACGATCACCGAATAGCTGTTGAACGCCGTACCGCGGCGTACGAGCATGTTCGGCGATCCGTCCGCGATCGGAATCGGTGCCAGCCCCTGACCCTGCGCGGCAGCCTGCCGCGCCACAGGTTGCCAATCGGCAGGCAGTCGACGTTGATGGGCGATCTGTCCGCCGGGCAGGATCGGCAAGTCACCTGAGTGACCGCTGACGCCGATCAATCGTTCCGCGATCTGATAGTAGGACGTCAGGTCGTCGTACCCGATCGGCCACTGATATCGTTCGTGCAGCCGTGCCCCTTCGGTGAAATCCTCAGGGGCAAATCGTGGCACCGCGCCGGTCCACTGATTCGTCAGGCCGCCATGCGACATGTGACGAATCCAGAGGGCGCCATGGCCGCGTCCCTGCTCGGGATTGGCAATCCGCTCAGCCGGTGGCAGGCGCCGCACGATGTTGCGATCCAGCAGGCGCAGCAACAGTCCGCTGGGCGGCGTCTGTCCAGCTTCCATCATGGTGACCGGAACTCCGCGCGAGACCAGTTGGTGCGCCACCATGGCGCCCGCTGGCCCGCTGCCGATCACGAGAACGCGTCGTTCACTCATTGCAATGAGTGGGTGCCCCTACGGCCCCATGTGAACGACGCGCTCACTCACTTGCCCTTGTTCCCGAGCAGCGAACTCACGAACCGGTACGACGAGTAGATGATCGGAGCCGCGACGGTGGCTCGCTCCCTGAGACGTCCCACGGTGGTCGGGCGGAACCAGTTCGGGAAGAACTTGATCGCGCCGCCGTCCTTCATCCAGGGATCGGGGAGCTGGCTGCCACCATCTTCCCACGTCATCGCGAGCATCGGTCGTGCGACCTGCGTCATGTTCGGCATGCCACGATGCCACATGCTCGAGGTGCGCACCATCACGTCACCCTGCTTCATCTCGACGCGGAGGCTGTCGCGCCCCGCGTTTTCCGTCACGAAGCGCCAGTACGGGTAGTACTTCTTGTGCGTACCAGGTGCTGCTTCCATGGCGCCGTTGGCGATGACCGTATCAACGACGGCCACGTTGGCGATCATGAAGCCGCGCGAGAAATCGTAGTCGGTGTGATAGTGCTGCGTCGTGCTGCCGGGCAGATTGTAGTTGCACCCGACGTTCGGCATGCGAACCATCTTCGGCTCGATCTGCTTCATCAGATCGATGATGCCTGCGGCAGACAGAATGTCGTACATGAACCGTGAGTCCTTGCCAGGGAAGCAGTTCAGGTGACCGCTCAGTCGCCCACCGCCGGAGAACAGCTCGCCTTCCTTCTCCATTGCGGTGAAGGCCACGGAGAGCTGCTGGTGCAGCTTTGCCAGCAGCGGCTTCGGAATCAGCTCGCGGATCACGAAATATCCATCGCGTTCAAAAGACGCGCGCATCTGATCCAGCTCTGCGGAGGAAAAGCGTCGCACCGCCAGATCGGCAGGGCTCTCGGTCACGCTGAGTTCAGTCATAACGTCTCCGTCCGCAACGAGCGGCAGTGAGTGTTGAGGTCGGCCATAAGATTAACCTAGTTTGTTGTTGCAAGCGCGGAGATCCCGGCGCCGCGCGGTATCTCACGTCCTTGCGCGACGACACGGTACAACGCGGTCACTTCGTCAGCCTGACGCCGCGGCCCGAAGTCCGTCACAACGCGCTGGCGCCCCCGCTTGCCCATTGCGGCACGCCGCTCGGGGTCGCCAAGCAGGCTCGCGAGCGCCATCGCCAGTGCCTCCGTGTCCCTCGGCGGCACCAACAGACCATCCACGCCATCGGTGATGATCTCGGGCAGGGCCCCGGACGCGTAACCCACCACCGGACGTTCCATCGCCATCGCCTCCGTCACGACGAGGCCGAATGGCTCTTCCCAGCTCGGCATGGCCAGCACATCCAGATCCTTCATCACGCCCGGGGTGTCAGTGACCCATTCCACCCAGTGGACGGCGTCCGTAATGTTGAGCTCGCTAATACGCCGTTTGATCTGCGAGACGTAGCTGTCCTCGCCCGCCGCGTCGTCAGCCGATACCCGGCCTACCAACACCAGCCGGGCGCCCGGCACCAGCTCACGGACGCGGGCGAAGGCCGTCACCAGATCGAGGTGCCCTTTCCAGACCGTGAAGCGACCCACCAGCCCAACCAGCGGCACATCCTGGTTCAGCCCAAGTCGCGATCTGAGGGTTCCGGTGTTGGCGGTGGCGGGGTTGAACCGCGTCGCATCCGAGGCATTGTAGACCATCGCGATGCGCCCGGCGGGAAGCCCGCCGTCGATCATCGACTGACAGGTGAACTTCGAAATACCGATGAACGCGCGTGCATGGCGTGCGGCCCAGTGCGCGGCGCGACCGATATCCGAGGTCCATTTCAGGTGCAAATGGAGGACGACCGACGCGCCCGTCAGTTTGCCGAGCAGCGTGGTGAAGGCCGCGTCGCGCGGTCGATCGGTGGTGTGCAGGATCGTGATGCGCTCGCGCCTGATCAGCCGCACCAGTTGGAGCAGGGTGACGACGGCCGTCAGGTTTCGCAGCCCGCTCAACGCCTTCGAAACCCGATTGTCGCCCGACAGTTCATGGCCGAGATCACAGACCAGCAGCCGGGTTTGTGGTGCTTTCTGAATCCAGCGGACCGTTTTGTCGAGATCCGCCGAATGGCGGTTGGTGGCGATGTACACCGCGACAGCGGCGGGATCCAGATGCTCGACGAGCGTGAGGTGAACGGCCACATCTGCACCGAGCGTACTGCGTGTGTTCACGAACAGCACGCGTGGTCTGGCGTCGCCGGGTGCGGGGGCCATGTCGTTCACGGTCACGTCGGCATACTCATATGGTGATCGTTCAGGCGCGTATTACAGTGTACCCCGTCATCGGGAGTACCCAAGCAGCATAGCCTGAGGGTCGAGACGCTGGAAGGACGATTGGGCTCCTGCGAGTGTAACGAGCGGTCTGGTGGGTATTCTCATTCCACGGCGAACATCGCGACGGTCGCGAACATCCCGACCGCGCGGCTAAAGGGGCGAAGCCACTCGCGGCGATGCCGTAACCGGTTTTGGCGTACGTGACGTCGTCAGTGGGAAGGTGACGTCGTCACCGGGAATGGGGTGCCCCGTGGCCGATCAGGGCCCCTTCGTGCCGCCTTCCTCGAGCACGCGAAGGGCTCGCGGAGAGCGAACAGCCTGACGCAAAGGCGCAGAGGTCGCAAAGACGCAAGGGCCTGCTGCTGGATCCGGAGCCCTCGGCGCGATGTGATGGTCAGCAGGGAATTCGGCACGGATGTTTTGTGACAGTAACGGCGGCAGCGCTCCACTCCTGCTGTTCCCATGCTTCTGCAGTACTCTGCGCCTCTGCGCCCTCTGCGCCTTTGCGTCAAACAGTTGCTGTTCCGTAGCTGCCGTTCCGTAGCTGCAGTTCTTTGCGCCCCTTGCGCCTTTGTGTCGAGTAGTTGCTCTTCCGTAAGCTGGGGTTCCGCCGGGGTATTGCGAGCCAGCCCGCCGCGGCTCTCGCCAGAATCCGTCAACCGCCTTTCGCCACGGTACTTCGGCGACACCATACTAGCTTTCGCCGCACGCCATTCGCGCCATTCATTCACGCACGGATTCTTTCCATGTGCATTTACGCCAACCTCGGCTCGACCCCCGAGCCCGAAAAAATCGTCGGCGAGGAGGACGCGCTGCTCGATTTCAGCGAAGCGATGAGCTACAGCGACTACCTGCAGCTCGACGCCGTGCTCGGTGCGCAGACGCCGCTCTCGCCGGCACATGACGAAATGCTGTTCATCATTCAGCACCAGACCAGTGAGCTCTGGATGAAGCTGATGCTGCACGAGTTGCACGCGGCAGTGAAGCACGTCGCCGCCGACGACCTGCAGACGGCGTTCAAGATGCTGGCCCGCGTGTCGAGGATCATGGAGCAGCTGGTACACGCCTGGGATGTGCTGGCCACCATGACACCGCCGGAGTACAGTGCGATCCGTTCCTATCTCGCCAACTCCAGCGGCTTCCAGAGTTTCCAGTATCGCTGTATCGAGTTTGCCATGGGCAACAAGAACGGCGTCATGCTCAGGCCGCACAAGCATCGCCCCGATCGACTGGCCGGTGTGATGGCGGCCTACGAGGCACCATCGCTCTACGATGAATCTCTTCGCTTGCTGGCGCGGCGCGGGCTGGCCGTGCCGGACAGCCACACCTCCCGTGACTGGACCAAGCCGTACGTCGCCGATGACGGGGTTGAAGCCGCGTGGCTGCAGGTCTATCGCAATCCGCGGGAATACTGGGATCTCTATCAGCTCGGCGAGGAGCTCACCGATCTCGAGGACGCATTCCGGCTCTGGCGATTCCGGCATGTGACCACCGTGGAACGGGTGATCGGATTCAAGCGCGGAACGGGTGGAACCGGCGGCGTGAGCTATCTTCGAAAAATGCTCGACGTGGTGCTGTTTCCGGAGATCTGGCGCTTGCGGACGGTGCTCTGAATCCGCTGCACACGCCGCCGCTTGAAGGAGTGCCCGACCGTCTTCTGTGCGCGAAGCTCTGCGCCTTCTGCTGGCGTCCGAAGACTGCTTCAGAGGCAGCGACACGACTCCCCCGGCGGAACGGAAACGGGTCAACGGCGTAACGGCAACGGCGTAATGGCAACTGCTTCACGCAAGGATGCAAAGGCGCCAAGGCGCAAAGAACTGCAATGTATGGGAATTGAAGAAATACAGCGGTGCTGCCGTTTCTGTTACAAAATATCCGTGCTGCGGTCGCCGCTGACCTTCACATCGCTTCGAGGTGTCAGCATCCAGCAGACCGCCCTTGCGTCTCTGCGCCCTTTGCGCCTTTGCGTCAGGCAGTTTGCACTTCGTTCACCCTCCGATTGCTCGACGCGAGCGGTGGGATCGGGAAGCGTTGGAGTGCCCGCTGGCGGTATCCGACGCCATTGCTCACATTGGGCGAAGCTGCTGCGACTCGCCCATTGTCCAACACCATCGTCTGCATGAACAACAACTGGCGCGTGGTTGCGCTGCTGTGCCTTGTGTCCGGCGTGGCCTATCTCATGCGCACCGATATTGCGATCGCGCAGGAGCGCATGGCGCCGGCGCTTGGCCTCTCGATGGCCGACATGGGCGTCATCACCGCCTGGGGGTTCCAGCTGAGTTACGCCTTGCTTCAGGTTCCAGCGGGCATGTTTGGTGAGCGGTTCGGCGCCCGCACGGCGCTGTCGCTGGCGCTGGTTGGCTGCAGCGTCGCGTCCTTGATCACAGCCTTCGCTCCCGAGGGCGGAGCGGCCGCCACCGGCACGCTGGTCGGCACCCGGATTCTGCTCGGCATGTCGCAGGCGGCAGTCTTTCCCGTCGCGGCGATGGCAGTTTCGCAGTATGTGCCGAGTGACAACAGAATGCGTGCGAACGCGCTCTACATCTCGGCATCGGCGCTTGGCGCGGCCATCGCACCGCTGCTGATGGCGCCGGTGATGGAGCAGTTCGGCTGGCGGGCCGTGTTTCTGCTCAGCGGATCGATTGGAGCGATCGCAGCACTCGTCTGGTTCACACTGATGCCGAGTCAGCCGGTTGTCTCAAGCGCGGCGTCGGTGCCGGCGCTGTCGCTCACGGGCCTGGTACGCGGGACCCTGCTGCTGGCGCGCAACCCGAACCTTCAGCGATTGACGCTGGCGTATCTGCTCCACTCCGCCGTGTACTTCGTCTTCGTCTTCTGGTTCTTTCGCTACCTGACGGAGGGCAGGGGATTCACGGTGCTGGCGAGCGGCGTCTGGGCGAGCCTGCCGAACGTGGCAGGATTCGTCTGTGCACCCATCATTGGCATGGGCGCCGATCGATTGGGGCGGAGGATTGGCGGCAACCTCGCGCGTCGTCGTGTGGCGATGTCATGCCTGCTTGGCGCGACTGGATTCGCGCTGACCGGCGCCGCTGTGCCCAGCGCGCTGCTGGCGATTGCCGCGCTGAGTCTTTCGTCAGCCTGTCTGAATGGTGCCGAATCGCCGTTCTTCACCACGGCCACCGTGATCGGCGCCGTCAACCCCGGCGCCGCAGCGGGACTCCTGAACCTGATGGGAAACCTTGGTGGAGTGCTCTCGATCTGGCTCGTGCCCCGCATGACGGCCGCGTGGGGCTGGAGCGGCACCATCAGTTTCTGGGCGGGTGTGGCATTCGTTGCGGCGGTGCTCTGGTTGACGGTGAACAGTGATCCGCGCACGGCAGACGCAGACGTCGTTCGCGCGTAGCCAGGCGCCGACCTACCAGCCGCCGGTTCCTGTCGCGCCCTTCCACGGCCCCGCGATATCGTCCGTCACCCAGCCACCATAGAACCCACCGTCCTGCGGCCGCACGCGTTCGCCATCCACCAGACACTCCGCGTGCGTGGCGTAGATGGCCACATGGCCGCGCAGCGCACTGAATGGGCGTGCCGGATCCTCATACGACCACGCGGCGCGAGGCAATCGCACGCCACCGGCCGTGATCGTCCAATACTGCGCGGAACCTTTCCACTCGCAATGCGACGAACCGGCCGCCGGGATGAAGGCGTCGCGCAGACAGTCCTCGAAAGGAAGATAGAAACCTGGTGGGCTCGCGGTCTCCAGCAGGCGAAGTGCCCGTCGCGTGCGAACGATCTCGATGCCATCCACCCGCACCACCACCTCACGCGCATCTGCACGGATGACTGGCGGACGTGGATAGTCCCATACCGATTCTTGGCTTTCCGACGGCACCTGCGCAAAGGGCGGGCGCACTTTTCCGGTCCAGGTCCACATTCGCTGTCTCGCTCACCAATGGTCGTGCGCACGCGCAACATTGAGCGCGTGGAAGAAGCTATGTTGCCCGGCTCCGTTTTGCCTCATACAGTCGGCGATCCGCACTCGCGACCCAGTCGTCGACCGTCTCGCCTCGTGTCGCCGACGACACGCCGATCGCTGCGGTGACGACGCGCGACACACCGTCGGCCAACAGCACAGAGGTATCGTTGAGCCGGTGCTCGAGGCGGTCGGCCAGCGAGGCGGCGGCTCTCGCATCGGTGTTGAGCATGACGATGGCGAACTCGTCGCCGCCAATGCGGCACACCACGTCGGTGGCGCGTGTGCACACGATCCAGCACGCCTTGGCCACGGCCTTGATGGCCAGATCGCCAGCGGCATGCCCGAGGGTATCGTTGATCAGCTTCAGACCATCCAGATCCACCGTGATGAGCGACGCCGCGCTGCCGGAGAGCGCCATCAGGGCAATGGCCCGTTCAGTCGCCTCGGCGAATCGAAGGCGGTTACCCGCACCGGTGAGTGGGTCGGTGCGCGCGCTGTCCTCAGCGTTCGAGAGGGCGCGCCCGAGTGACTCGACACGCTCGGCCATCGAAGTCCGCTCCTGCGCGGCGCGCTGCTGCCGTGCAACGATCGCCCCCGTGATCAGTCGGAGCGCTTCCGGCAGTTCCCGCATCACGGCCGCGGGATCACCGCGCTGCGTACAGCCCCGCAACAGCGCCAGCTGTTGCTCGACCGCGGCGTCGCTGACTGCATCGTCGCCGGCCACTTTCACCAGCGATGTCACCGTGTCCCAGACCACGCGCTGCAGATCGCCGAGCTGCTGGCCCGCGTTGGCCGCTTCGGCGCGACGGCGTTCGCTGGTCAGCGAAGTCAGTGATTTCCAGTCGCGTGCGTGCACGGGTCCCGCCACCGCATCAGGCGCGTGCACGCCCGGGATCGGGGTCCCAATCGTGGCATGCCGCTGCCATTCCAGAAGCACACGTTCGGCGTCGGAGCGGTCTTCGTCGGGGAGTTGAATCGGGTGGCGCGACCAGCATTGCAGCACGGCCCCGAGGCAGTCGAGGACTGGCGTCTCGTCATGTGTCGGCGCGTGCGCGGGCAGCGGCGCGGGACTGGGAGGACGGAGAGCCTCCGGCACCGTGACAGGCGCTGCTGTCGCGGTTGCCGCACGTGAGAACAGCGCGCGCAGTTTCGGCATTCTGACGAAGACAGGCCCGGGAGACAGACGATGAGACGCAGGCAGGGGCGACGGCACCCCTGTCGCTTGCGTGACCAATTGAGTCTGGGTATCGACACCGGGCGGCGTTCGCATCACACCAGAGCCAGAATCCGGGTCGCCTGTCCTGCCCCGAGGCCACCCGCGACCTCGTCGGTCGGGATCGCGACTGCGGAAGGCGATCCCGGTCCCTCTCGGCAGACCACCGTCGGCTAAATCATCTGTCGCGACGTTTCCGTATTTCATGCACGATGACCGCTGCGACCGTTGCGGCGCCCGTGACGAGACCGGCCGTCAGCGCCTTCTTGGTGACCTTCTTGACCGTGGCGGTCTTGGCGCGGATCGAGCGTCGACCCTCGTCCGCCAGCAGGCGTGTCTCCACCTCTGCCGCCTTGGTTTTCACACGCGCCGTCGTCTCGCGCGCTGCCGTGGTGACTTTTGCTGCGACCTTCTTTCTCAGTCCGCCCATCGGTGCCTCCGGGGTTGAGCCTGCGTTGTCCTGCCCGTGCGCGTCGCTCCCTGTTCGAGTGACTGAGAAGAAATACACTGCGTCGCTCACGATCTACCCTCTGCGAGCGCGATCTGCTGCTTGACGGCGACGAAGCTGTCGGGTGTGACGGAGACAGAGTCAATACCGGACTCGACGAGAAAGCGTGCGTACGTCGGGTCGTTGCTGGGCGCCTGGCCGCAGAAGCCGACCTTGCGCCCGCATTGGTGTGCAACGTCGATCAGTCGGCTGATGAGCTGCAACACCGCAGGATTCGACGCGTCACCGATCCCGGCGAGAATCTCGGAGTCACGATCGATCCCCAGCGTCAGCTGCGTGAGGTCGTTGCTGCCGATCGAGAATCCATCAAAGCGCTGTGCGAACTCCTCGGCCAGCAGGATGTTCGACGGGATCTCGGCCATGACGTAGACCTCGAGTCCGTTCTCGCCGCGCACCAGTCCTTCGGCCGCCATTACCTCGAGCACGCGATCGGCTTCCTCTGGTGTCCGACAGAAGGGAATCATCACGATCACATTGGTGAAGCCACGGCTCTCACGCACCTGTTTGATCGCCCGACACTCGAGGGCAAAACCGTCGCGGTATCCCGGGTGGTAGTAGCGGCTCGCGCCTCGCCAGCCGAGCATCGGATTCTCTTCCTGAGGTTCAAACGGTGTGCCGCCGAGCAGCGTTGCATACTCATTGGTCTTGAAGTCTGACAGGCGCAGGATGATCGGCTTTGGCCAGAATGGCGCGGCCAGCGCAGCGATGCCACTCGCCAGCTGGTCGACGAAGTATTCGTCGGGGCGATCGTAGCCTCGCGTCAGTGCACGGATCTGGGCCATCACGGCTGGATCGGTGATGCGCTCCGGATGTGCCAGCGCCATCGGGTGCACCTTGATGTGGTCCGTGACGATGAACTCCATGCGGGCAAGGCCGATGCCATCGGCGGGGAGTTGCCACCAGGTGAGCGCGGCGCCGGGATCGGCGAGATTCAGCATCACGTGGGTGCGCGTCTTTGGCAGTTCGCTGACGGCAATATCCTGACGCGTGATGGTCGCCGCGCCGTCGTACACAAAACCAACGTTTCCCTCGGCGCATGACACCGTCACCAGGCGGCCGTCGACGAGCGTGGACGTGCCGTTACCGGTGCCGAGTACGGCGGGGACACCCAGCTCACGGCTCACGATGGCAGCGTGTGAGGTGCGGCCACCCCGGTCGGTGACGATCGCCGACGCACGACGCATGACCGGAACCCAGTCGGGGTCCGTGATTTCCGCAACCAGCACGCCGCCGTCGGGAAAGCGCCCGATCTCCGCTGCACTTTGTAACCGGCAGACTGGGCCAACCGCCGCACCATCGCCAACCGACAATCCGCGCAACAGCACCGGCCCCTTGTCCGTGATCTGGTAGTGTACCAGGCCTGCGGCGCGACGCGCGTGTACCGTCTCGGGCCGCGCCTGCAGGATGAACAGCGCATTCGAGATGCCGTCCTTGGCCCACTCGATGTCCATTGGCCTGCCATAGTGCGCTTCAATTTCGACAGCCCAACGCGCGAGGGCGCAGATCTCCGGTTCGCTCAAGACCAGTGCTGCGCGCTCGGTGACGGTGGTATCGACCGTCACCGTCGGTTCGGGGCCGGCGTCGTTGTAGATGATCTTGATCGTCTTCTGGCCGCGATCGATGGACGTGATCGGGGCGAGTTCAGGATTGCCAAGCAGTGGCTTGAAGACGCGATATCGATCGGGATCGACTTCGCCTTTCACCACCGCTTCGCCTAGCCCCCACGATGCATCGATGACCACCAGGTCGCGAAACCCGGACTCCGTGTCGATGCTGAACATCACTCCCGCGCCCCACGTGTCCGAGCGGACCATGCGCTGCACGCCCACGGACAATGCCACGGCCGAATGATCAAAGCCGTTGCCCTCCCGATAGCTGATGGCCCGATCGGTGAACATCGACGTCACACACTTGAGCCAGGTACGCACCACAGCGTCGGCGCCACTCACGTTGAGGTAGCTCTCGTGCTGTCCTGCAAAGCTCGCGTCCGGCAAATCCTCAGCGGTCGCGCTGGAGCGTACCGCAACCGCGAGGTTCTCGACGCCTGCATCGGCGCACAGGGCCGCGTATGCCTCCCGGATCAGTCGCTCGATGTCTGGTGGCACCGTGGCGGCGGCGAACGCGTCGCGAATGCGCGAGCCGATGGTTGGAAGTGTCGTCGCATCCCGGTGGAGCATCGCGATTGCATCGATGATCACTGGAGCCAGGGCGTTGTGCGCCACGAAGCGCCGATAGGCGGTGGCTGTGGTAGCGAATCCGCCGGGCACTCGGATACCGGTACTGCCGAGTTGCGCGATCATCTCACCGAGGGATGCGTTCTTCCCGCCGACGAGTCCGACATCGCCGACGCCGACACCCGAGAGCGGAAGCACCAGACGTTCGTCAGACATGATTTCTCCGCCTCATCTGCTCGGGGGCTGACCAGTGGTCCACGGGTTCGATGCGTCAGGCGCGTCCCGAACGGATGGCCAACGGTGTGATCGTTTCACGAAGCTAGGAGCCCTACACTCGCCTGAACACTCCATTTTGCCTGACACGGCTTCGGTGGTGTTCGCTTGCATGCTCGCGCCGCAGGGGCTTTGATAATCGCAACACCGTACTCGTCAGCAAGACGGCTGGCGGTGTGCCCGGCCAACGCCTGAGACTGTCCAAGAGCGCTGGAGAGCACCCGCTCATCGCGACGTTGCAACCCTTCCGGACGTGACTCAGAATACACCGCTGATCATTGCGCTGAACTCGGGATCCTCTTCGATCAAGTTTGCGGTCTACGACGCCCGTGACACCACCGCGCCCCTATTGCGGGGGGCGATTGATCGCATTGGACACCTCGATGCAACGCTGACCGTGAGCGTTGGGGCGGGCCGTACCGAGGTAAGGGCGGTTGACGCGGCCAGCCATGCAGATGCTGCGGTGCTGATGCTCGAAGTGCTTGAGGCCGCGTGGCCACTGTCTCTGGTCATGGGCGTCGGGCATCGTGTCGTTGACGGGGGGGCGGGCCGCTTGGAGCCGCGTCACATCACCGACGCGCTCGTGTCAGACCTTCAGCGTCTCAGCCAGTTCGCGCCTGCGCACCTGCCGACCGAGATCGAGATGATCGAGCTCTGTCGCCAGCAGATGCCGTCGGCGGTCCATGTCGCCTGCTTCGACAGCACGTTCCATCGCATGATGCCACCAGTCGCGCGACTTCTCCCGCTTCCGCGACGGCTGCAGAAGCTGGGGATCGAGCGCCGTGGCTTTCACGGATTGTCGTTTGCGTTCCTGATGCGTGAGCTGGAGCGCGTTGGCGGCGCGGACGCGGCACGAGGCCGGGTGATCCTGCTGCATCTTGGATCGGGGTCGAGTCTTGCGGCCGTTCGTGACGGCGTTGGTATCGACACCACCATGGGCTTCACGCCGGCCGGCGGGATTCCAATGGGCACACGCGCCGGTGATCTGGATCCGGGCCTGGTGCTGTACCTGACACAGACAGAGGGCATGTCCGCGATGCAGTTCGGCGAGATGGTCAACCGGCAATCGGGATTGCTCGGCATATCGGAGACGAGTGCTGACGTGCGCGTGCTGTTGGCGTCCGAAGCGGAGGACGAGCGCGCGGCCGAGGCGCTGGCAATGTTCTGCTATCATGTCACGAAGGGGATCGGCGCCTACGCGGCGGCACTCGGTGGTGTCGACACGCTCATCTTCTCCGGCGGAATCGGTCAGAACGCGCCCGAGATCCGCTCGCGTATCTGCGGCGGCCTCGGGTTTCTCGGGATTCAGCTCGATCACGCGCGCAACGAGGTGAGTCACGCCATCATTTCGGTGGCCGACGCACCAGTCGCCGTGCGCGTCATGCGCACTGACGAAGAAGCGATGATCGCTGAAACCGTCAGGGCGGTGCTGACAGGGGCCACGCGCCAGCAGACGTGATGCGTCGAATGGAGGCCGCTGGCGGGCGTCGACTCACGGGTGGTCAGGCGTTACCGCTGGACGGGTCGTCGACTGCGGGCACCGAGCGCGAGTGCGACGAGTCCGAGATCGTGCCGCGCGCGTCGACGGTCAGGCCGGCAGATCCTTGAAGGGTCGGGCGGCGGTATCGATGGCGTCGTCGTCGACGCATCACCTCCGCGTCGCGGTGCACGCCGCCCGATGCGTGCGGTGGCATACATGTGACGCACTGCGTGCACACGCGAGAGCGGAAACCCGAACCTGTAGCATTCGCCGTCAGACTGAGCAATACTCAGGGACGTGCGGTGCGGTCACCGAGCGTCTACCGGTCGCTGTGGCGCAATCGCGATGCGCGGGGGCCCACGGTGCTCAGGTGTCTTCCCACTGCTGCAACAACAGATTCAAATCGAGATCCGGCGCCAGAAAGCAACCGTGCCCGTAGCCTTCCAGCACTCGCAGCGTGGCCTGTGGCACCCTGGCAGACATGTAGGTCGCCTGCTCCACGGAGGGAATGAGATGGTCTTGGTCGGCAGCGAGATAGAGCGTCGGCACCCGCAGCGCGGCCAGATCGTCGCGAATGTCATACTGCGTCAGGATACGCAAGCGGTTCAGGTAGCCAACGCGCGTGGTTGCGGCCGTGAGCATCAGAAAGCGCTTGATTTCCTCTTTGTGCGTGTGCCTGGACTGGAGGCGCGAGGCAGTCAGGCGCCGTACGATCTGCATCGTTCGCCATGGCACGAGATGCAACCCGGTGATGCCGGCATACAGCTTGATCTGCGGCGTGATCCTCGTGAACGAATTGAGGATCACGAGCCGGCGCACGCGCTCAGGGTGTGCCAACGCAAACCGCATCGCAAGCGCACCACCGAACGATTCACCCACGACGATCGCCGGTGTGCCGTCGGGTACCGCGCGAACCAGGTGCGCGGCCACGTCTGCGACGAGCGTCTCCATGTCGCGTGCTTCATCGCGCAGCCGAAACGTGATGACGCGGAATCGATGCGCGAGCAGCCGAGCCTGCCGATAGAACAGCAGCCCTGTGCCATCCATGCCGGGGATGTAGATCAGCGGCGGGCCGTCACCGTGGACGTGCAGCCGCGCGGGATCGTACGGGCCGAGCTCCGGCAGCGATTCCCTGACCGGAGTGACCGGTGACTGCATCTGCGAATCCGTCATGGCATCGTCGCGCCCGCTTCGTTTGGGCCGGTGTGTCGGTGGTTTTGCTCGAGACTGCGCTCATCGCGCTCGCCCTCCTGCCAGTGCTGGCCTTCATCCACTGGCAGGCATCGTGGGCCGTTCCGTTTGGTGCTCGACTCGTATTGGACGCACTGGCGTTCGTCCCACTGTATCTGACATTTGCGTTCCTCCTCGTGTTGTACTCCGCACTGGCAACGAGGCTCCTCGGCTGGCGCACACCGGAGGGGGTCGAGCTCCGGCTGTCCGACTACAGCTGGCCAGTACTCGACTGGGGGCGCTACCTGATGACGATACACGTGGTTCGAGTTTTCGCAGGCCCGGTCTTCCGGTCGACGCCATTCTGGAGCTTCTACATGCGCCTGAACGGGGCACGCCTCGGACACGAGGTGTGGGTCAACAGTCTGGCACTGATGGACCACAATCTTCTTGACTTCGGCGACGGCGTCGTGATCGGCTCCGACGCGCACATCTCCGGTCACATCGTCGAGCGCGGTATGCTGAAAACTGCGCGCGTGACACTCGGCGCCGGCACGGTCATTGGCATTGGAAGTGTCATCGGTATCGGTGTGCGCACGGGGGAGGCAACGCAGGTCGGCGCGCTGAGCGTGGTACCGAAACACGTCGAGCTCGAGGCCGGCGCCGCGTACGCTGGATCGCCGGTGCAGCGGATACAGTGACGCGTGCGCACTACCTCCGCCGCACACCGACCGATCAGTACGGCCCGCCTCGGGCGACGCGAGCGACTACTTCGGCGGCATCACCGCAGTGCACTCGATCTCGAGTTTCGCCCCTGGCACGACCAGCGCCTTCACGATCACCGTTGAACGCGCCGGCGGCGCCACCGGCCAGAAGGTGCGGTACACCTCGTTCATCCCCTGAAAGTCGGCGCCCTCGATGAGAAACACCGTGCACTTGACGGCGTTCTCCATCGTCGTGCCAGCCATCTCCATCACACGCTTCACATTCTCGAGCGCGCTTTTCGTCTGCCCCTGAATGGTCGTGTCGGCATTGGCGCCTCGTGCGGGGAGTTGGCCCGACGCATACACCATGTTCCCGACACGAATCGCAGGCGTGAGTGTCGGTGACGACTGCCCGAGCGGTTCCCGCGTCTGGGCGAGGGCCGGCGCAGTGACACACGCGATCAGCGCAGCAGAACGAACCAGTGAAGCGAGGGACGGCACACGCATTGGGAGCTCTCGGTCAGCGAGGATTGACGGCGGCGGCTGCGGGAAAAGTCAGGCGAATCGTAGTCAGCGCCGTACTGTCGGACGACACCCGGCGCGTGCCAGCAGGCATGCCATTCAGCTTCATCAGGTACGCCACGATAGCGGCGTATGTCCCCTGCGTCAGCGATCCGGGCTTGGACTCAGGCATGGTCGACCGGATGCGCTCGAAAAGGTCGTACGCACTTCGGCCGCCCCACTTGAGCCGGAAGTCGGAGTTGTCGAGCCCACGCACCGCATGGCACTCGAGGCACGCCGATCGGAACCACTGCTCGCCCACCTCGAGCTGGCGCGCCGCCGCTGCGGCGACCGAGTCGGTCGATGCCGCCGGTTGCTGTGCGGACAGGTCGCGCGCGGCGCAGGTGATGAGCAGACCAGCGAGGAGGCGTGCGGCGAATCGGGGAGAAGGCATTGCAGGCTAAGTTCGCGGGCGCGAAGAGCGCGGGCAAGGCGGCCCGCCGGCGTTTGGGCGGCGCGCGTAGGGCGCGTCAGTCGGCGTGCCGGATGATTGCCAAGCCCGTGCGGACGCGCGACCTTGCCTCGTACGCCTCGCCCTGAGGTCCCGCCTCCGCCTACCCGCCCTACGCCCTCCCTGCCTATGTCGGACGAGCATGATCCCCTGACGCCGGCCGTTGACCGGCGGGACTTTCTCCGACTCGCGGGGCTGGGCACCGGCGCGCTCCTCGTCGGTGCCGTGCCAGCAACCGCGGGGGCGATGGTGACGGCGGACGCCGCCGCGGCAGCGCGCAGATCCGGTCGCGCCCTCGCCACCAGCCACATCGTCGTGGTCGGTGCCGGAGCCTGGGGCGCGTTCACCGCGTGGCAACTGCGGAAGGCTGGCAATCGCGTCACTCTCGTCGATCAGTATGGCGCGGGCAACTCGCGCTCCACCAGCGGCGACGAGACCCGCGGGATTCGCTCGTCGTACGGCGATCGGGCACTCACCCCGGAGCTCTGGACAGCGTGGGCACGCAAGAGCATTCAGAAGTGGCGCGAGTTTGACGCCGAACACGCCAAACGGTTCGGGACCCGCTACTTCTTCACCACCGGCGACCTGATCCTGCGCGAGAAGCCTGAGAGCTTCACCACCAGAACGCAGGAACTCTGGACGGCGCAGGGCGTGAAGTTCGACGTGCTGACAGCCGAGGACGCGACGCGGCGCTGGCCGCAGATAAAGTCGGAGGGCAATGGTGTGGTGCTGTATGAGCCGGATGCTGGTGTGGCACGTGCCCGCGACTCAGTGCAGGCGGCGGTGGCCCTCGGACGCGACGCCGGCGTGCAGCTGAAGATCGGTCGCGTCACTCCTGGCGTCATTCGTAATGGAACGATGGACGGCGTGACCCTTGGAGACGGCACGCGACTCACTGCCGATGCCTATGTCTTCTGCTGCGGACCGTGGATGGAAAAGGTATTCCCCGAGGTGATGCGCAACCGGACCCGCGTGCCGATCGGACATGTCTGTTACTTCGGTACGCCGATCGGTGACACCCGATTTTCCTTTCCGAACATCCCCAGCTGGAATGTGCCCGGAGTGACGGGGTGGGCAGAACTCCCGGTCGACAGCCGCGGCTTCCGCGTACGAGGGGCGATCGCGCCGCCGCCACCGCCGCGTGCCGCGGGCGCCGACGAGGACGCACCACCTCCGCCGCCACCGGCCGCGGTGGTTGATCCACGGCAGATCGACCCTGACCTCAGCGTGCGCTGGACTAGTCAGGATCGGATCGACGGCTCGCGGCGCGTGCTGCAGAAGTATTTCCCCACGATGGCGGACGCACCGCTGCTGGAGACACGCTCGTGCCACTACGAGATCAGCGTCAATCGCAATTTCATCGTGGATCGCGTGCCCGGAGCAGAAAACGCCTGGATTGCCGGAATGGGACAGTCTGAAGGGTTCAAGTTCTCGATCCTGATTGGCGAGTACATCGCGTCGCGCGTGCTCGGCGACAACGGCGATCCGGCGATTGCCGACGCATTCAAATTGCCGACGCAGGCGTACGACGCGGCGCCTGCCACTGGCACTCCACGCGACGAGGACGACGAATGACCGGAACGATGCGGGGAGTGTTGCTGATCACGGCTGTGGTCGCGAGCGCAGCATCACTCGCGGCGCAACCAATCGCGCCCGTCAACGATCGGCCGAATCCGTATCGGACCTTCGACGGCTGGGCGAGGCTGCCGACCGGTCGCACCTGGGGCTCCACCAGTGCGGTGGCGATCGACAAGGACGGCGTCAGTGTGTGGGTCGCTGAACGCTGCGGGCAGAACAGCTGCGTCGGATCGACCCTCGATCCCATTCTGCTCTTCGACCGCGACGGGAATCTGATACGCTCGTTCGGCCGGGGCCTGATCAACTGGCCCCACGGCATTCACGTCGACTACGAGGGCAACGTCTGGGTGGTGGACGGGCGTGACAACAAGCCGGCCGCGTCACGCGGTGCAGCAGCCGACGCGCCGCCCCCGCCCGTGCCTGATCGTGTGTTTGGGCATCAGGTGCTCAAGTTCTCGCCGCGCGGCGAACTGCTGATGCGGCTTGGCACCGATGGCGGTGCGCGTGAGCCCGGCTACTTTTTCCAACCAAATGCCGTCCACGTGGCGCGAAATGGTGACATCTTCGTCGTCGAGGGGCACGCATCCGGTGCCGATGCCAACGCGCGGGTGCTCAAGTTCGACAAGAAGGGCGCGCTGCTCACGAGTTGGGGCAAGAAGGGAACTGGCCCAAGCGAGTTCGATCAGCCGCATGCGCTGGCGATGGATTCGCGTGGACGCCTGTTCGTGGCGGATCGCGGCAACAATCGCATCCAGATTTTCTCGCAGACCGGAACGTTGCTCGACACCTGGTTCCAGTTCTCGCGGGCGAGCGGAATCTTCATCGACAAGAACGACGTGATGTATGTCGCCGATTCGGAGTCGGGCTCGATTGAACCGAATCGGCCCGAATGGCTGCGTGGAATTCGCATCGGGAGCGCGCGCACCGGTGAGGTGACGGCCTTCATTCCCGATCCGGTGACCGCCACTCGAAATACCAGTGCTGCGGAGGGTGTGGCGGTGGATTCCCGGGGCGTGATTTACGGGGCGGAGGTCGGCCCACGCGCGCTCAAGCGGTACGAGCGCAAACCGTGATGGCGCTTGGCGACGCCATGCCGCGTGTCGCAGACCAGGTGCCGTCCACGGGATGGCGTCGAGCTCGCGGACGATAAGGTGCTGGGCCGGTGGGAAGGTTTGGGCGACTGATCCCGTCTCTCTCTGACGAGAAGCGCGCGCCGAATCTTCGCACTCGCGACGCTTGAACGCTTAAGTCACCCGGTCCATGCGAGGTTACCGATGAAGTTCGGTCTAATGCTGCTGAGTGTTGCGACACTCGGCTTGGTCGCCTGTGGTGGTGGTGGTGGGTCGACCACTCCGACGCCTCCCGCTGGGGGAGCGACGCAGACGCTGTCGACGATTCGCGTGACGACGCCGACCGTGGCGCTGGCTGCCGGCGCGGCCGCGACCCTGGTGACCGAGGCACTCGACGCCGGCGGGCGCGTCATCAGCGGCGCGACCGGGTACACGTACGCGAGCTCGGCGCCCAATGTCGCCGAATTGCAAGGGGACGGCAGTCTACTCGGCATCAGCGCCGGCACGGCGACCATCACCGTGTCGTTGACACGAGACGGCGTGACGGCGACCGGCACGGCGGTGGTGACGGTGACAGGTACGCTGGCAACCGCGGCAGCTGTGAGCGCCGGCACGGGAGGGCTGATCTTCGCGCCTGCGTCACTGGTGGTTGCCCGAAATGCCAACGTCACGTTCGCGTTCACGGGGTTGCATAACGTCACGTTCCGGACGGTCACTGGCGCGCCGACGAACATTCCGAACACGACCGGCGCCAGCGTCGCCCGCGCCTTTCCGACCGCTGGGAATTTCCCCTATGATTGTACGCTGCACGCGGGCATGACCGGGATGGTCATGGTGCGCTGAGCCGGGGCGCGGGTTGTGACGCGAGCCGCCGCGCGAAGCCCGCTCACGGGCGAGTCCGTGTCAGACCAAGGGTAGTGAGACGCTCATCGGTGAGTGCGGCCTCGGCACCGGATCAGTCCCCACCCGCGTCGTCACGACCGGCACCGTGCGGTACTCGGCACCAAGCATGCTCAAATCGTGTAGCCGTCATCGATCACCAGATCAGTGCCCGTGATCATTCGCGCAGAGTCTGAGGCGAGATAGCATACCGCCGCCGCGATTTCCTCGGGAGACGCAAACCGTGAACTGCCAGGTGACGAACCAAGCTCGCGGTATGCAGCGTCTTCGGTGCCAAGGCGATCCACCATCTCCTGAAAGAATGGCAGCGAACTCCACATCGGCGTGCGCACGCCGGCCGGTGAGATCGTATTGACCCGAACGGGAATCTCACCTGTCAGGCACTCCTTCGCGACCACGCGTGCCAGCATCCGGACGGCGGCCTTGCTCGACGAATATGCTGCGGCACCTGGCGCCGCTCGCACACCTGACGCCGATGCGATCGCGGTGATGCTTCCACCGCGTACGCGGAGCGCGCGAACGCCGTATTTCATCGCGAGAAAGGAGCCGTCGAGGTTCACGGCGTGAACGCGCCTCCAGTCCGTGAGTGACATCTCGGTGATCGGCGCGGCGCCGCTGATGCCGGCCGCGTGCACCAGGAGGTCAATCGGTCCGACCGTCGCCATCGCGGCTTCCCATGACGCTTCGTCGGTGACATCGAGTGCCAGCGCCTCCGCACGACCACCCGACTCGATCACCCGCCGCGCTGTCTCGGCGGCACCACTGGCGAGCAAGTCCGTGCACCAGACGGCCGCCCCCTCGGCGGCGAGGGCCAGCGTGCAGGCTGAACCGATCCCCGATGCGGCTCCGGTCACCAGCGCCGCACGCCCGGAAAATTGTGCCATCAGACGATGCCCTGTTCGCGTGAGGAGTGAGGACGGAAGCCGATCGCGCCATTCGTCCATCTTACCCACGGAACTATCGTCGTGAAAGTCGCCCTGCGGCGCTCCGGCGAGACGGCGGATTTTCCACCGGCCTGGCAGAGATCACACCACGCCGTGACCCTCAGGCTGCGCAGCCAGTCGGTCGCCGGAAGATGACCATCGGAACCTCGCGGTGGTGTGACGATGCCCACCACATTGCCTCACTGCCTACCCGCCAGGGCCGCTGCATCGTCACCCACCACGCCACGGGGGCCGTATCCGCCGGACATGAGCGCCCTGAGCGCCGCATCATGGCCATATATGTCATCATGAAAGACAATGCTGCCATCGGGCCGCGCATCGGCTGTAGCGTAGAACAGGAAGATGGGAACCGGCTGCACCAGACCGACGCGAGTCGGCAGTCGACCACTCATCGCGGCATCGATTCGCGAGGCCGTCCATTCCGACTGGTCACGCAGTAGGAAGGCAGCGAACGCCCGCGCGTCACCAAGGCGCACACAGCCGTGACTCTGGTCGCGCCGCGTGCGCTGGAAGTCGGCCCGAACCGGGGAGTCATGGAGATAGACATCGTGCACATTCGGAAACAGAAACTTCACTTTGCCGAGTGAATTCAGACCGCCAGGCAGCTGCCGGATGAACGCCGTTCCTGCGAGGACCCTGCGTAGCGACGCGACGCTCGGTACGAGAACCCGGCCGCGACGGTTCACGACCTCGTAGTTATTGACGGTCAGGAGGTGCGGATCGCGCATTGCTATCGGCAGAAGTTCGCTTTTGGCAATGCTGAGAGGCAGGTTCCAGTATGGAGCGAACTCGATGTACCGAATGGTGTCGGCCATGAGCGGTGTCTCGTGCATGCCCGCGCTGCCAGCCACGACGTTCATGTGGAGCGCCGACACTCCTCTGGAAACGTCACTGCTCCACGCGTCGAGGTCGAACGCGGGAATGTTGACGATCACTGGTGGGGTGGTGAACGACCGTGGCAGCCAGCGCCAACGTTCCAGCGTGACGATGATCTGTGCGACACGATGTTGCTGCGCGCTGTCGACGGCGGCGCGCGCCCGATACAGCGCCAAACTATTCTTCAACGTCTGATACTTCACGATCCGCGGCTCGGCGGCGTCCAGGATGGAATCGGTTGCGATCCCACTGACGAGCGCTGTGATAACAGGCGTGAAGTCCACCGAATCGCGTGTGATGCGAAGGGTGGGGTGCGCGTCACTTGGATTTACCACACCGAACCTGAGCGCCCGCAGCGTGCGAATGGTAGCGACGGTCAGCATGAGATCGAACTCCGCGCGCTCGGCAATCGTGACCGTTGGCGCGCTCACCAGCGCCGTCAGGCGAGCTGCATCGTAGTCTGCGGGTGCAAGACCGCGCTCAGCCACGCGCGTGAGCGATGCCACCATCGCAACGGCCGACAGTGTGACAACCCCGTCGGCCGACCAGAGGGGCACAAAGTGACGCGGCTCGTATAGCTGCAGCAGCGCATAACCGACGTCGTCGAACTGGGACCATCGCATGGACTCCAGTGCGCCGGTTGCCAGCATGGTCGCCAGTGACGCCGCCACGAGCGAGTCGTGCTCGCTCGGAAGATCGATCCGGCCAAGCGCGCCGTGAGCCGCCGCGTTGCTACGCTCGGAGTGTGGCCCGGACGCAATGGCCGGAGCCGACAGCGCGCCGGTGCTGAGGGACCAGAGCGCGCCGAGAATCACGCGACGCGTGGCGTGGGAGCAGAAGCGCTTCGGCGCCGATCCGCGATTGGCTCTGAATGGCGTCGCAACGCTGCGCAGCGCGCGAGCCCCGTGAACGTGGGGCGTGAGCATTGTGCATACCTGATAAGTGGCCTTGGGGAGAGGCGCGGTAGCGCTCGACGTCATGCCTCGGCGCACCGGCGGCGAACATCCGGCACTGCCAGGCAGCTCAACCCCGGCCCGAAGTGCGTCCGGTCAGCCCTAGCGACGATCCCGTGATGCGTACGGGATCCGGTCCTGCGGTTACGTCATATCACCTATCTGCAGTATACACATCACGCCGCGGTTCGGTCATCCAAAAGAAATTGTGACCGCGTTTGGCGGACTCATGCATGGCGCTTAGCCGCAAAGCTCCCAGGACGGATGTGGTTGCTACTGCGTTACTCCCGACGGTTCCGGTTTTTGAGAGCGCGAACTCAGCGGTAAAGGCGAATCCCCGCATCGATTAGATCGACGCGGGGTGAGCACTCGGTAATTCACCGATTCGAGTTTTTTGCGGCCGAGTCCGTCACTCTTGCAGCCGACCGCTTCACGGCAACCGCATCGCCACCAACGACGTACTCGCCCCCGCACCCGTCGCAAACACCACGTATTGCTTGCCCTTGTGCAGGAACGTCATCGGGACCGCCGTCGTCCGCGACGGAATCTCCACCGCGCCTACCTGCCGACCGGTCGCCTTGTCCACCGCGAACAGTTGTGGCTTGGCGTTCGGCACTCCACCGCTGCGCCCGGTGCCGTAGATCACGAGCGTCTTCGTCACCATCAGCTGCGCCTGTCCGCCGGCCGCGCGCGGTGGCAGCGTAACCCCGGCGAACAACGGATCGGTGCTCCGCACCGGTACGAAGCCTCCGTTTGGAATCCACCACTTCTTGTCGCCGGCGTTCATGTCGTACGCGGTGACGCCGCCCAGCTCCTTCGGCTTGAGAATCGAGACACCGCCGAGCACTGAGGCGTTGGAGCGACCCTCGAAGCCGCCGCCACGCGCGGCGGGTGCCACGTATCCAGCGGGCGGCGCGAGTGCGCCGATCAACCCGCAGTTGTCGCGCGGTGAACTGTA
>JBBQRH010000046.1:0-31492 GCA_038215035.1 Gemmatimonadales bacterium
TTCGTCATCACCAATCTTGTGTGGTCCGTTCCATCAGGCGCGTCCTGGATCGGCGCGGCGGCGAGTGCCAACGTACCCGGCGGCATCGGCGACGGCGCGCGGCGCTTCACGTACGTGGCGCGCACGCAGTTCAACCTCGTCGCCGGTGATCAGTTGACGTACAGCTTCCAGTGCACGTTCGACAACTACTGGCTCGGACTGTTCATCAATGGCACCCGGGTGGGCACCACGGTTTGCGGCACCGACAACACCTTCTCGCTGGCAAGTCAATTCACCGTCGGCCCATCCAGCTTTGCTGCCGGTCTCAACACGATCGAGTATCGTTGGCAGGGAGACGGTATCACGGATGCGATCGTGATCCGCTCCAACGCGGCGACGCTGGCCCCCCGGGATCCCGGGATGCCGGGTGTGGTGCCGGAGCCGTCGACGTATGCGCTCATGGCGACGGGCATGGCGGGTCTGTTCGGTCTGTCACGCCGGCGCCGGCAGAACGTGTGACCAGCTGACGCGGCACGCTTGGCGGGTTCGATCAGCGGACACGAACGATCGACATGGGGCGGCATCTCACGATGCCGCCCCATGTGGCCATTTCGGGGACACTGCCAACCCCTTTCAATCAGACCGGCGACTTCTCCACCACACCCTCGAACCACCCACCCCGCCGCCGCTGCGTGATCGCGCCAGTCGCCGAATCGATCCGGTGCAGGAACAACCACTCGTGCTCCACCAGCTCGCGAACTTTGGTATGCCGCGCGATGATGTCGTCCATCGCCGCCGCCGGTGCCTCGACGAACACCGACAGCCGCAGTGGCTCGTGCATCCACCGCTGCCCGTCGTGCACCGACTGCATCGCGAGGCCGATGCGCAGATCGCCACCAGCGCCTTCCATCACACCGATGCGACCACCCACGACATTATGCAGCACCTTATTACCGCTGCCGTAGCGCAGTGGATCCACGGTGGAGGCGTAGTACTGCAGGTTGATCCAGTGCGTCACCACCATCGGTGCCGTCAGAATCAGCTCCAGCACACCAAACCCGTCGTCCTGCTGCCAGTGATAATCATGCAGGAATGACCTGCCCTGCAAGTCGATCGACCTGCTGCGCTCGCGCGGGGCGACGATGAAGGCGGCATTGCCGGCCAGCCCCCACTCGGGACGCACTTCGGCCCAGTCGCGTGAGCGGTGACGCACGGAGCGCTCGAGTGCGGCGTCGGCAGCATCGCCCAGACCAAGCGACGCAGCACGTTCACGTCGCGCGCCGACGCCCGCATCGGCAAACTGCGCGCGCAACGTCGTGAGCAGTGATGTGTGTGACGCGGGAACGCGATCGAGATCGTAGAGCGTCACCTCGTCGGTGGTAGTGTCGTGCAAGCCGGCGACGACATGTGTGTCACCAAGATCGATACCTGCTTTGACGAGCCCTGTGCGCACTGCCGCGTCGTTGAGCAGCGCGGCCAGCGCGCGCGCGTTGATTTCTCCCGTCTGCCCACCACAGGCGCCGCAATGTAGACCAGCGGCCTGCGGATTGTTCTCGGTCGACGCGCCGTGACCGATCAACGCGAGCAGCGGCGCATGACCCTTCTTCAAGCTCATGGCACCGAGAATCGCGGCGGCCGTGCTGATGCGCGTTTCCAGCGATACAGCGCTGCCGTCAGCAAGGTGTGCCAGCTCGGGACGCAGCGCAGCATGTGAGTCAACTGACGAGCGCAGCGGATCGCCGGTGCCAGCACCCAATCCGAATCCATCACGCACGAGCTTCGCAATTGCTGCGATGCCGGTGGCCTCGACGAAGGAGAATGTCGAGGCGGCGGTCGCACCGAGCGACTTCCACGATGCGGTGTCGCCGATCGACCGGCGTGTGTTCTCGCTGACCAGGCCACGCCCAGCTCCCGTATCTTCGACGATCATCGCGGGCGACAACAGGCCCGGAAGCTGAGCGCGTATGGGACCGCTGATGGGCTGATACGCAATCGGCAGTCCGAAGAAGCCTGCAAAGCCGAGCGTCTGTACCGATGGCGCAGCGCGCTCGAGTGAGCGACGGAACACTTCGGAACGTACATCGATGCAGAACATGGCTTGTGCCGTCGGCTGCTGCGGCGCGGTGTGTCCGTCGCGGACCGCCGACGTGAGTGCGCGTGTCACCTTCTCCTGATACGCGATCTCGCACGCACGCTGCAGCAGCCAGTCATCACCGTGTGCGCTCTGCGCGGTGGATACGGCCGAATCCCACGCCGTCTTTGCCGTTCGCCATGCGTTGGATGTCGTCGTCGACTTGCAAAGACGCAGCAGTACCAGCTCCCAGGCCAGACGCACCGCCAGCAGGTGCACGATCTGCTCATCATCGCCCGCGACGAGGCGCGCTTCCCAGCGATTAAACGCACAGACGGATGCCCAGCCATTCACCGAAAGCAGGAGCGCCGTGAGGTACTGGTTTCGCGATGCCTGCTCCACCTCGAGCGCATCGAGCGCTTCAGCGATCAGCGCTCGCGGATCGACCGGAAGTGCGGCAGCTGCCTCGCGGAAGCCGTGCAACCCCATCAGCAGCCGTGGTGCGCCATCGTGCAGCGCGAGCTCACGCCAGAGCGGATATAGCCCACCGGTGCGATCAGGCGTCCAGCGCGCCTGCCCCTCGTCGAAATACGCGGCGCAGGTCTGGCTCACATGCCGTGTCACAAATTCGGTCCACGGCATGGCATGGCCGAGGTCACGCCCGACGTCGGCGGCATCGGTCATGAGGTGCCAGTGCGCGGGCGCCGGCTCGTCGCGCTTCAGCGTCGTCATCACGTCGGCGACGGTTCGCGTGGCCCCGGTGATCGCGATGGCCTGTGCGATGTGCTGCTCGAGGAATCGCCCGGCATTGAACTGCTCGCGATACCAGCCTCGCGGCATCAGCAGCGTGGCTCCTGAGAGCGCGGTCAACTCGGCAGCAGCGCGCTCGATCGGCGCATCCACGAAGCCCCAGAACGGGTTCACCGCGATCATGCGATCGAGTGGCCACGATGGTGCGATGCGATCGCAGGCGTGTGCAATCGCCTGTTCGACATCGGCCGGCGTGGATGTGGATTTGGTCATGGTGGCGGGCGTCATGCGTGTACCTCGAGCAGCAGGGGTCCGCCAGCGGCGGCCACGCGCGGCGTCACCGGCAGCGGACGTGGCGGCCAGATTCGGAAGGTGAGGCGCGTCCAGATCTCGTCGATATAGAAGCCGGCGAAGCAGGCGGGGTAGAGCGCGCGGGCGAGACGGCCGGTAGGCTGCGTCGCGATGCTCGCCTGCACGACGTACAGTGCGCCGAATGCAATCGCGACGATGGCAAGCCGCGCCATGTCCATCGTGGGCGATCCGTTGACGTCTGGCGCGAGGGCTGTGAACACCGAGTGGCCAAGCGCGTAGCTCGCGACGAGGACGGCCGCTCCGGACGTCGCGCGGAAGAGTGAGCGGCTGCCATTCGCGATGCCGTTCACGAAGAGCGGAGCAATTGCGATCGCGAGGATCAGTGCCGCTGCGCGCGTGCCAGGCTCACCATCCACGCGGAGGCCGAGTGCGTGGCCGAGTGTGAGCACGACAGCCGCCGCTGCAACCGCGCCGGAGACCCAGTGCCACCCCGTGGTGCGCGCTGCAACGGGTGTCATGCGGCGGAGGAGTTGCTGCTCGACGGCGCGTCCAGACGAGAGGAACGCATGTGCCTTGTAGAGCGAGTGCGCGACGAGGTGCAGCAGTGCCAGGCCATAGGCGCCGAGCCCGCATTCGAGCAGCATGAACCCCATCTGTGCGCAGGTGGACCAGGCGAGCGAGACCTTCACGCTGACGCGCGTCGTCATCACCAGGGCCGCAAGCACCGCAGTGCACGTACCGGCGATGACCAGCAGCGTCTGCGCGTCATCCAGTCGGCCGAGCAGGCCTGACAACCGGATGAGCACGAAGCCGCCCACGTTCACGATGCCAGCGTGCAGGAAGGCCGACACCGGTGTGGGGGCCTCCATCACCTGAATCAGCCAGCCGTGGAACGGCAGCTGTGCCGATCGGATGCCGACACCGGTGACGAGCAGCAGACCAGCCAAGTGCAGCTCGGCGGGCATCTGTCCCATTGCTGCGGCCTGCGCCAGCAGCTCGTCGATGCGCTGCGTGCCCATGCTGCGCCAGATGATCGCCACCGCCGCGACGATCACGACATCCGCCACTCGGCTGAGTAAAAACTTCTTGTGAGCGGCGATCAGCGCCGGCGCGCGGTCACCGAAGAACGTGAGCAGCTGGTGCAGCGTCAGGCTCGACACCATCCACGCCAGCGCCAGCACGACCAGATCGTTGGTCACGACGAGCAGCGAGACCGCGGCCATGGTCGCGAGGAACCAGCGGACGTACCGCGACCGTCCCTGCTCGCCACCCAGGTAGCGATCGGAGAAGCGGAGGATGAGCCCCGCGACGCCGGTAATCAGCACGAGCATTATCGCAGTGAGCGGGTCGAGCCGCACGCTCATCGCGAGGTTGGGAACGCCGGGTAGGGCAACACTCTCGACCCCCGCGCCGCCCGCGACGAGCGCGGCCGCCACCAGCAGGGCGAGGAGCACGGCGACGGCGGTCAAACTCAGCGACACCGTCCAACGGCGCTCCGGCTGGCGCGCGAACAGCCGCTCGGGGAGCAGCGCGGCGACGAGGTAGGTGAGTGGGATGAGCAGCAGCAGTGCGGTCTGAACGGGCATCGGCATCCGGGTGAGGGTAGACAACCCGGAACCTAGGGATGCATGTTCATTCTGTAAAATACATCTTTTAGTCTCTAACGTTCTGTTTTATGGAACAGTCACGCATACCCGCCGCGATCCGCCTCAATTACCACCACCTGCACTACTTCCGCGCCGTGGCGCACGAGGGGAATCTGACCCGTGCGGCCCAGCAGCTGAACGTGGCGCCGTCGGCCCTGTCCACCCAGATCCGGCAGTTGGAGGTGCAGCTCGGCCAGCCGCTATTCAGCCGGCAGGGGAAGACGCTGGTGCTGACCGAGGCCGGCCGTATTGCGCTGATCTATGCCGACACGATCTCGGACGCGGGCAACGAGCTGGTGGCCACGCTTCGCTCGGGGCGGCGGCAGGAGCGTCAGGTGCTCCGCGTGGGCGCGGTGGCAACGCTGTCGCGCAACTTCCAGCGCGGATTTCTTACCCCGCTGGTCGGCAAGCCGGATGTGGAGCTGGTTCTGCATTCCGGCTCGCTGCGCGAACTGCTGTCCAACCTCGAGACGCACACGCTCGACCTGGTGCTGTCGAATCGCCGAGTGCAGGAGGATGCCGGCACCGCGTGGCGCTGTCAGCGCATTGCGCGGCAACAGGTGAGCCTGGTCGGGCCGCCGCGCCATGGCACACCGTTTCGCTATCCCGATGATCTGGCGACGGTACCGATGATCCTGCCAAGCCGGGACAGCGACATCCGGAACTCGTTCGACCTGCTCTGCGAGCAGCTCGGCATTCGCGTGAACGTGGCGGCTGAGGTGGACGACATGGCAATGCTGCGCCTGTTGGCGCGGGACAGCGATGCGGTGGCGCTGGTGCCGGCGGTGGTGGTGATCGACGAGTTGCGGTCAGGGGCGCTGGAGGAGTACGCGCAGGTGCCGAGTGTGTACGAGGATTTTTATGCGATCACCGTGAGGCGACAGTACCAGCATCCGCTGGTGGCGGGATTGCTGGAGCGTGCGGCGGGGGCGGCCGGTGAGGTCTGGCGGTGAGGTCGGCGGTGACGGCGCCACGCGGAGGCATGACGCCGTCGCCGTGTCAGCGACTCGGGACTCAGCCCATGCCAAGGACGCGTCGCACGATGCCGAGGATTGGGACGTTGAAGTCAAACGCCCGTTCCATCAGCCAGATCATGGCAAGCACGATCAGGCCCAGCGACCCCGCGCGCATGATCCAGCCGTACGCGGTCGTCTTCCGCAGCAGGAAAAACACCGGGAACACCGCGCAGATGATCGCCAGCTGACCCAGCTCGACGCCGATGTTGAAGCCGAGGAGCGAGAGGACCATGTGTTCGCGGCCCAGTCCGAGGTCGCCCAGCACGGTGGCAAAGCCGAAGCCGTGGAAGAGGCCGAAGGAGAAGGCGAGCGCCGCTTCCCGGATCCTGAGCTGGGGCAGGAGGTTTGCCATGGCAGCGACAGCGATCGAGCCGGCGATCACCGACTCGACGAATCGGGATGGCAGGGTGATGATATCCAGCGCCGCCAGCGACAGCGTCACGCTGTGCGCGAGGGTGAAGAAGCTCACGATGGTCACGATGGCGATCAGTGCCTTCTTGAAGCTCCCCACCGGTTCCCAGCGACCATTGGTGCGCACCATCACCGCGGGCAACGCGAGGGCCACCAGAAACAGGATGTGATCGAGGCCGATCCAGATGTGCCATATCCCCTGACCGATCATGGCGACGAAGCCGCGCCACGTGGACGATTTACTGAGGTCGATGGTGATCGATGGCTGCGACGGCGTGAAGACACCGACGATGGTCTCGCTGTTGAACGTGCCGGTCTTCCAGTTGTGCTCGATGATGAAGAAGTTGCGCTGGTCCGGATTCATGTCGAACAGCGCGTCATATCTGGACGTCAGGATATCGGGAATTCCCTTCGTGCCCGTGATGACGTATCGGAGCAGCACGAAATCCGCGACCTCGAGGTACAGCATGTCGAAGCTTTGATATCGTGGCGTCAGCGCACCAGCGGCTGTGCGCAGCCCGAAGTGCGGCTCGATATAGGATCGAATCAACCCCAGCTTGGACTCGACGTCGGCCTTGGTGACGCCAGTCGGCCCCCAACCGAGATTCAGTCGCTTCTGGAGATCCTTGGCGGTCAACTCGATCGTGACCACCAGCGAGTCCTCGTAGACACGCAGGAAGATGTAACTCTGCCCGACGGCATGCGCCTGCGCGGTCGTCGGCCACGCGATGGTCATGACACAGAGTGCCATGATGACACGGAATCGGCGGCCGAGTTGGTCGAGGATGGCCAGCGTGAATCGACGCATGAAGTTGGGAAACGTGGCGGGAAGTATTGCACAGACTCGGGACTGCAACGGCTCCCGAATGTGCACGCGGGACCCGAGGTCTGGCCCGTTCAACATCGGAACAAGGAAGTGAAAGTGCCATCGGTGCCCCCCCGACCGCCAGACCGCTGATGGCAGCGCGGCAGTCCGAGGGCGGGTTCGGGGACGAAGGAGTGACGGGTGAGTGCTTACGTTTCCGCGACCTCTGAACCGGAGACGCGACGCGTCGTGCAGACTCTTTCCATCGTTGCCAGGCTGCTTACGCGCACGGAGCGACTCCAGCTCCTCGCGCTGGGCGTTGCCATTTTGGTGGTGGGCATCGGCGAGATGCTCGGCGTGGCATCGGTGCTGCCGTTCATGCAGCTCATCGCTGATCCGGGTGCCCTGCAGACCAACGCCTTTCTGGCCCGGTTCTCCCAGCGCGTCGGCTTCGCCTCGACGCAGGACGCGCTCTTTGCCTCGGGAGTGTTGCTCCTCGTCCTCATTGCGCTCAACAACCTGCTCGCCGCCGGTACGCAGTGGCTGGTGCAGCGCTATGCATGGGCGCTGAATCATCGGCTCTCGATTGACCTGCTCCGCAGCTACCTCGATCAGCCGTACGCCTTTTTTCTCGGGCGCAACACCTCCGACCTGAATCGCACGCTGCTGGCCGCGGTGAACTCCGTGGTCACGGGCGTGATCATTCCCGCCCTGCAGGCGGCGACGCGCGCGATCACCGTCGTTCTGATCATTGGTGTGGCAGCCCTTGCCGACTTGCAGATGGCATTGCTCCTCGGCCTGGCGATCGGGGGGGCCTATGGGGGAGTGTACGCAATCCTGAAGCGCAGCCAGCATCGGATGGGCTGGGAGCAGTTCAACAACAATGGCCGCCGGTTCCTGATTGCGCAGGAAGCGCTGGGTGGGATCAAGGATGTGAAGATGCTTGGGCGCGAGGCCGAGTTCATGCGTCGCTTCGAGGAGCCGTCACGCCGCTATTCAGTTGCCGCAGCCCACAATCAGATCGTCGGCCGGATCCCACGATATGCCCTCGAGACGATCGCCATCGGCGGGATCATGACGGTTTTGCTCTACGCCATTCGCAATGGCAAGGACGTCAGCAAGCTGCTGCCGCAGCTGACGCTCTACGCGTTCGCAGCCTTCCGACTGATGCCTGCCCTGAATGAACTCTTTGCGAGCGTGATCCAGATCCGATTCAACACGGCGGCGCTGGAGAGCCTGCACCGCGACCTCACCGAACGGTGGCAGTCGGGTGCCACTGAGCGAGCAATCTCCAGCGTGCCGCTGCCTGTTCCTGCGCCTGCGCCTGTGCCTGCGTCGTCGCCGCTGGTCGAGCTGGTCGACGTCGGCTTTCGGTACGCTGCGGCGGACCGGGCGACCCTCGAGGCAATCTCGCTGCGGGTCGATCGACGACAGGTGATCGGCCTGGTCGGCACCACCGGTGCCGGAAAGACCACGATCGTGGACCTGATACTGGGTCTGCTCCAGCCGACGAGCGGCGAAATCCGCATCGACGGGGTCGCGCTGAACGAGGAGTCCAGCCGGTCGTGGCGACGACGGTGCGGGTATGTGCCGCAGGTGGTGTTCCTCTCGGACGATACGATTGCCGCCAACATTGCATTCGGCATCCCCGAGGCGGAGATAGACACGGCAGCAGTTCGCCGGGCGGCGGAGATCGCACAGCTGCACAGCTTCGTCGAGGGATTGCGGGAAGGATACGCGACCATCATCGGCGAACGAGGCGTACGTCTGAGCGGCGGACAGCGTCAGCGCATCGGCATTGCGCGTGCACTGTATCACGACCCCGACGTACTGGTGATGGACGAGGCCACCAATGCCCTCGATTCAGTGACGGAGACGGCGGTGATCGACACCATCCACAGCCTGGCGCGCCAGAAAACGCTGATCGTGATTGCACATCGGCTGTCCACCGTGCGCGACTGCGATTGCATCCACCTGCTCGACCACGGTCGTGTTGCCGCCTCGGGTACATTCGCGGAGCTGTATCAGCATGACGCCAGGTTCCGCGCAATGGCAGGTGACGTCGGCGCGGACGACCAGAGCGCGTGATTCAACCGGCGATCAGCGGGCGACCACCGGCCTGTTGACGGCGGCAACCATGGCGTCGGCCAGGCTCCACACATGCGGCGCTCGCAACAGCGTGAAGTGATCGCCCGGCACGTAGATGGTCTCGAAATCACCGTGTCCCAGTTTCTCCAGCGACTCCACCTTCCAGTCGTTTACGGTGGGCACGGCGGGACGGGTGCGTAGCAGAGTCACGCGGCCTTCGAAGGGACGCGGCATGTAATCCAGCCACGCCTTGGCGGTGCGCCGGCGGATGCGCGCTTCGCGCCGCGCGTATGGGCTTCCGGTGACCATGCGCAGCGACTCCTTCACCCATGACTGGCCGCGCGTGATCTCGCGCTCCGCACGCGAACGCAGCCGCGCTGCCAGGCTGCGACGAGGCCCGGGTGTGTGCGTCTGCACCACGTTATCCCAGGCGCTGTCGATCAGCATCAGGTGGGTCAGCTTGCCAGCGCTGGTGCGCCGCCGCGTCATCTCGAGCGCGACCGACACGCCGAAGCACATGGCAGCGAGCACGATCGGGCCGTCACCGAGGTGCTCGTCGACCAGCGCGAGATAGTGTGTGGCCATCTCGTCCACATTGCTCAGCGGTCGCGCCGTGCCATCGATGCCGACCGCCTGACAGCCGAAGACCGGGTGATGCGCACTCAACCGGTCGGCCAGCTCATTGAACAGAAAGAGGTGACCTTCGAAGGAGTGCACCAGCACGAACGGAATCCCCGGTCCACCGGTCCGCATCCGAAGAAACGACCCGCGTTCCGGCTCCCATCCCTTGCTGGCGAGGAGCCGCGCCAATGCGCTCACGGTCGGGTGCTCGGCGAGCACCGCCAGCGTGAGGCGCGCACCCAACTCACGCTCGATGGTATCCAGCAGCGCGACGGCGAGGAGCGAGTGTCCGCCGAGCTCGAAGAAGTTGGCGTCGGGGGCGATGGGGTGAATGTCGAAGAGTCGCTCCCAGATCATGGCGAGGTGTAGCTCGAGCGGATCACTCGTCAGCCCAACCACCATGTCGTTGCCTTCGATACCCGCACCGGCGCGCGATAGCGCAGGCTGCACCGTGGAGCGCGCGGCGCCGCCCTCCAACACCGTGGGCGTCGTGCGCGCACGCAACGCGGCGATGGTGAGATCGGGTTGGGCGGTGGCATCACCGAGGAACGCGATGTAGCGCTCGACGAACGCCGCCGGCGCGACCGTGCCGAGGACACCATCACGCATCGAGAGGGTGGCCTGACCCGCCTCGATTGCCAGCCCGAGGTCGAAGTCAGCGCTTCGACCGGGGATAGGCACCGACAGCACCTCACACCCGGTGAGGCGGAACGACCGGATGCTGCGCCCACTGTACGAGAACATGCCGCGTGTGAGCGGAATACGTTTTGTCTCGGGGAGTGATGCGATCTCCTGGAAGGACAGGTCCTGCCAGTCGAGTGCACTCAGCAGATCATGGCGAACCTGACGGACGAGGCTGCGGAAGGTGATCGCGTCGTCCACGCGCAGCCGGAGCGGCAGCACGTTGTTGATGTAGCCGATGATGCCCTGCAACTCGTCGCGCTCTCGGCCCACCGCCGGGGTGCAGAGTATGGCCTCGTTGCTTCCGGTGAACGCAGCCAGATAGGCCCCATAGGCCGCAAGGCAGACCACGAACGGCGTGGTGCCTTCCGCGGTCCCGAGCGCTTCACACTGGTCGAGGCAGGAATGCGGAATTCTGGCGCTGACGCGAAGATCAGACGCATTGGCACGCGGCCGGGGCAACGCCAGCGGTGCCGGCGTTCCGGCGAAGCGATTCCGCCAGAACTGCACGGCCTGCGTGCGTCGTTCGGCGGTCAGCCGGCTACGCTGCCAGGCGGCGACGTCGGCATACTGCAAAGGCATCGGTGCGCGCTGATCGCCGTTTTCGGCCAGCAGCGCATCCCATCCATGTGCGAGCTCATCGAAGAAGACTTCGAACGACCAGCCGTCGGCAACGATGTGGTGCATCACGATCGTGAGCAGATGATCGTCGCTGCCCAGGGGGGTGATCGTGAGGCGGACCAGCGGGCCGTTGGCGAGATCGAGAAGCCGATTGGATTCAGCTTCCACGCGGCGACTGATCCATGCATCCGATGTCTCAGATGACATTGGCTCGACACGGAGTACATCGGCGATGTCGAGGTCGCGGCGCTCCGTCCACGATTCCGATGCTTCGGTGCGGATCACGGTGCGGAGCACGTCGTGTCGTGCGACCACGCTGGCGACGGCATGACGGAAGCGCACCAGATCGAGTGGGCCTCGCACCCGGAAGGCGAGCGGCAGGTTGTAGCGGCGCGAGTCCGGGGCGCGTGACACCAGCGCCCACAGGCGCTCCTGCCCCGGTGACAGCGCTTCACGCGCCACGCGTGCAACCGCACGAAGCGCTGTCTCGGTGATGCGCTCGGGCGCGAGGAAGCGCAGCAATTCCGCCTTGTGCGTAGCGATCGCCGCGCGGAGCGTGTCGGTCAGCGCATCCTTGGGTGCCGCGACTCGCAGCCGGTCACCATCGGCCTCGATCCGGACCCCAGCGGCTCGCAGCTCTGCCAGGAGCTCGAGTGCCGTCAAAACTCTTCCTCCTGCAGCGTCGCCGCCCCCGACAGCTCCCCCCCGCCGTCGGCCATGCGGCTTTGGCCGGAGCTCCGCGCCCAGAGCACCGACTCGATCTGCGCGGCGGCGCCGGCGACGGTCGGCGCATCGAAAAGGTCGGCCATGGAGAGATCGATGGACCACCGGTCGCGGATCTGGCCCAGCAACCGAATGGCGAGCAGTGAATCACCACCGAGTTCGAAGAACGAATCACGGCGATCCAGTCGCTTCACGCCAAGCACCAGTTTCCAGATCGTCAGCAGCTGTTCCTCGACCTCGCTGGGTGTCGAGCCGCTCTCCTGCGCGCGGAGCGCTGGCGTGGCGACGGGATCGGGGAGCGCCGACGTATCGACCTTGCCATGCACCGTACGCGGCACTTGTTCGATGCGGTGGAAGAGGTTCGGGACGAGATGCGCGGGGAGCGAGCTGCCGAGAAACTGACGCAGCTCGTCGGTTGGGATGTCCGCGCCATCGCGTGCGACGTAGTAGGCGACCAGTGTGGCCGAGCCGCTGGCTGGCGCCGCGGTCCGCACACCAAGCTGGGTGGCGAGACGCTGACGCGCTGCAGGCGGGAGACTGGCAAGACGCTCGTGGAGAGTCATGTGCGTCATCGTGTGGCGGCGACTACGACCATGGATGAACCCCACAGATCATCGCGGCTGTCGCGACTGATCTCGAGCGGGCCCACGACTTCGAGTTCGACCTTCCGGAAATGCCGGAAGAGCAGCCGCTGATGTTCACGGCTCAGCGTATCGATCTCGTTGGTGAGGTAGGTGAAGACACCGCCCTCGCGCAGGTGGCTGGCAGCAGTGGCGAAGAAGTGTTCGGCAAACGTCACGCTCTTGGCCACGTATTCCAGCAGTTCCTCGGCGTTGAGCGGGTAGGTATGAAAGAAGACCGCGTCGTACATGCCGAGCTGCTCGACGGTGTCCTGCCAGCGCCCGTGCACGAGGCGAATGTCGCGGTCGGCGAGTGCGCGACGCCAGGTGTGGTAGCGATCGACCACACTGTCGTTGCACTCGACGATGGTGTGGGATCGCACGCCATGGCTTTGAATCATGTCGGCCGAGACTCCGCGTCCGAAGCCCACCTCGAGCACGTCGCCTCGGGAGCGGCCGGCGATGCGGGCCATCGCTGCCATCACCGGGATCTGCCAGTCCTCCATGATCTCGGCGTCGGAGAGGACGCCGGTGGTCCGGTCGTGCGCGAGGGTGCCTTCAGTGCCGGGCACCATCTGCGTCGCAATGCCGTGCAGGTGATCGAGGTCCCACATGAACTCGGTCACGGCGCGGTTGAGCAGCCATCGCCGCTGCGCATCACGCGGCGGACGGATGAACTCCGGGTTCTGGATCTCGAGGACGAGCTCGTAGTCATCCTGACGGCGCACCAGTCGCGTCATTCCACACCTCGCAGCAGGTCATGTGCGACTGCAGGATCGAGCGCTTCGAGGCGACGCACCAACGCCGCCAGCTGGGCCTCGTCGTCGTGCGGCGCGCGCGGTGCACGTGCGACCACCACGGCGTCGGCGATCTCAGGGTGGCTCCGCAGCACCGCCTCGATCTCCATCGGTTCAATGCGGAAGCCACGGATCTTCACCTGTTCGTCGTTGCGACCGAGATAGGTGAGCACCCCGTCCGAATCCATGCGCACCAGATCGCCGGTGCGGTAGACGCGCTCACCGGGTGCGAGTGGATCATCGATGAAGCGCAGGGCGGTTTTGTCCGGCAGGCCAAGGTAGCCGCGGGTGACGCCGGGCCCACCCACACAGAGCTCGCCTGCGACGCCGATCGGCACCGGCCGGCAACGTGCGTCGAGTACGCGAACCGTGGCGCCGGGAATCGCTCGGCCGATCGGTACCTGCGTGGTGTGTGACGACGGATCGAGCCGGGCGAAGGTGCTCCACACCGTACACTCAGTGGGGCCGTACTCGTTCACCAGTTCCGTGTCAGGGAGCGTTTCGTAGTGCAGCTGCACCAGCCAGGGCGGGCAGGCTTCTCCGGCGACGATCACGGTCTTCAATCCGCGAAGATGCTGCGGGTCACCCTGCTCGAGCAGCAGCTGAAAGAACGATGGCACGCAGAGCGTCATCGTCACACCACGCTCGGCGATGAGCCGGGCCAGATCACGCGGCGACTTTTCGGTGGCCGGCGACGTGAGCACCACAGCGCCGCCACGCGAGAGGGGCCAGAAGAGTCCAGCCACCGAGCTGTCGAAGCCGATCGGTGAGAGCACGAGATACCGCGGTGCGTCGGTGCCGTAAACGTCGGTGCGCGCGGCGGTGGAGAACGCCAGGTTCGCGCGGCTCACTGCGACGCTCTTCGGTACGCCGGTCGAGCCGGAGGTGAAGATCACGTAGGCGTCACGTTCGGCGGCGTGCAGCGAGAGATCGCCGAGCGGCGCGGTACCGTCGGGAGGCGTGAGTGGCATGGTGCAGATGCCCTCCTTCACGCCGGCACTGAACACATCGTCGTCGGTAAGGACGGTGGTGGCGCCGGAGATCGTCATCATCAGGGACAGGCGTGCCGCCGGGTAGTCCGCGTCCAGCGGCACATACGACGCCTCGCAGCCAAGCACCGCAATCACCGCGGCCATGAACTCCACGCCTTTGCGGGCGTGGATGGCGACCCGATCACCGGGAAGCACACCCTGCTCGCGCAGGCGTGACGCCAGCTGCCGCGCGCGATCGTACAGCTGTGCATAACTGAGTGTGCCGGCATCGCTGATGATGGCGGGTGCGTCAGGGGTGGCGCGTACGCGATCGACGAACTGTGCGAGCACATCGCCCTGATCCTGCGGCGCGGGTGCTGATGCGGCCAGATCGCCGGACAACATCCGCCGTTCACTGGCATCCGGCGGGCCGAGCTCGCGTACGGGTGTGTCAGGATGTGCCGGCAGTGAGCGGAGCGTCTCGACGAACAGCAGCAGAAGGCGCCTGGCGGCATCTGCCGTAATCCAATCGGGACGGAAGACGCCGTAGAGATCCATCTCGTCGCGGGGGTGCGCGAGGAGAGCAAAGCCGTAGTTGCTCTGGTCGTAGTACTCCTCGTTCTCGATCCGGAGACCATCGCCACCGGGCGCCGCTTCCGAGGCGGGGGCGTTTTCGAAGACGAGAATGGTGTCGAACAGGTCGGCAGCAGGTATACGCATCCAGCGGGCGATGTCCTGCAGCGCGCTCAGTTCATGGTCGCGGACCTCGAGCAGCTCATGCTGCAGCGCGGTGAGCCACGCCGCCAGCGTTTGCGTGCCATCGGTGCGGACGCGAATGGGCAGCGTGTTGATGAAGGCCCCGACGATCCGATCCACGTCGGGCATGGCGGCGGGGCGACCAGCGACGGTGGCACCGTACACCACATCCACGCTGCCGGCGCAACGTGCGAGGGTGAGCGCCCACGCGCCATGCACGACGGTGCTGAGCGTGAGCCGGTGGCGCGATGCGAACGCGCGCAGGCCCTGTGTTTCACTGGCACTGAGGCGGACACGCTCGCGGGCGTGAGTCTGCGGAGCCCCGGCAGTCGGCGGAGCGAAGGCGAGCGCGGTGGGCAGTGGCGCGCCGGTGAGGCGCCCGGTCCAGAACTGCTCGTCGTCTGCAGCACGATGGCTGCTGGCCCAGCCGACGAACGATTCGAACGACGGGGCAGGAGATTCGGAGGCGCTGCGCTGGCCGCGATAGTGCTGCCAGACCTGATCGAGGATCAGGACCGACGACCAGCCATCGACGGCGATGTGATGGTAACTCCAGACCAATTGGTGGCGATCGGGGGCCAGGCGAATACAGGTGAGGTGAAGCAGCGGAGCCCTCGCGAGATCGAATCCGCGGCGACGATCCTCGTCAAGCACGGCCTGCAGCCGGTCGGTATGCTCGCGTGCAGGCAGCGCGCTCCAGTCGAGATCTGCCCAAGGCACCTGCACGCGTTCGCGCACCACCTGCATCGGCTCGTCGAGCCCTTCGTAGAGGAAGGCGGTGCGCAGCGCGGCATTCCCGGCCACCACCGCCTCCCACGCCGCACGCAGTCGGCCGCCGTCGAGAGGCCCCACCAGTTCACTCGTATGCTGCACCACATAGGCGCCGTCCCGCCGGCCGGACAGTGCGTGGTACAGCATTCCGGCCTGCACCGGCGTGAGCGGGTAGACGCTCGAGACGTTGTCCAGCACTAGCCGTGTTCCTGCCCGCCCGGGGCGCTGCGATCGGCCTTCGCCAGCAGCTGTGCGATGCGCGACATGGTGCTGGCCGACGGAGCCGGACTGGCTGCGCCGGTGGTGGTCGGTGCGGCGGCCTCGCGACTACTGGCCTTGTCGGTCTGCCCATCGATCACACGTGCCAGCTGCCGCACCGTGGGATGCCGGAAGACGTCGTTCGACGTGAGCCGCAGCCCCTCGGCGTTGGCGCGAGCGGCGACGCGAATCGCGGTAATGGAATCGCCACCCGCCTCGAAGAAGTTGTCGTCGATGCCGCAGGCCGGAAACTGCAGCGCCGCCGACCAGAGTCTGCACAGCGTACGCTCGGTGGGGGACGACGGTGGCACGCTGCGCCGCGGTGCCGAGGACGACGATGCCTCGGCCTGCGCCTCGAGCGCCGACACGTCGACCTTGCCGCGCGCGGTGAGCGGGATCGCGTCGACGTGGATGAATCGCGACGGGATCATGTAGGCCGGCAGCCGCTGGCTCAGGTATCCGCGCAGCTCGGAGGCGGTGGTCTCGCGATCGCCGGTGATGAAAGCCGTGAGCTTCGTCCCAGACGAATGCGCGGGAGGCTTGGGCGTATAGCCAATCTGCTTCATGATCTGCGCTACGCGGCGTTCGTCGATCTCATCATCCAGCTCGGCCAGCGCCGCGTCGCGTTGCTTGTGGCCCAGGCGCACATCCCAGCTGTAGGGGAGCGCGTAGTTGTGGAAACCACGCTCCATCTTGTGCACGTGGATGCCGACGTCATTGATGAGGCAATTCGTGGAACGACCCGTGTCGGCCGGGCGAATCCATGGCACGACCTGATCGAGATATCCGAGCATGTCGTCGAGGTCCACGTCGCAGAATCGGTAGAAGTCGACGAACTCCACCCGTTCGAACGCGTCGTCCCTGGCAAAGGCTCCGGTATCGAGCAGCGTGTTGACCAAGTCATCGGCGCGATGGTACGCCTTGCGGGCATCCAGCACCACCAGCTCCAGCGCTTTCCGGCTGGTCTGCGGCCCGAAGAACAGCTCTTCGGTGAGTCGCGTCTCGAAGAATTGGCCGCGCGACAGCCCGGTCACGATCGACGGAATGCCGCGCTCGAGGGCGATGTTGAAGGCCAGCGTGTACAACGTCTTGAAGCACCCCTGGCAGACGTTGCTGAACTTCTCGAGGCTGTCGACGAAGATGCGGTCCATGACGGGTGTGGTCATGAACTCGTGCGGAACGCCGAGGTGTTCGGTGACACGCCGGACATTCTCCTTGGCGCCTTCGGAGATGTAGCCATTGTCGAGCGTGACGGCGAGAACGCGGAACCCCTGCTCGATGAGGCGACTGAGCGCGTAGGTGCTGTCCTTGCCGCCGCTGAGCAGCATCATGCAGTCGTAGGCGCCTGGGTAAGCCGTGGCACGTTGCTTCAGCAGCGCGGAGAGTTCGTCCATCCGGCCGAAGTACTGACTCGCCTTGCTGCGGTAGCCGTCGAACGAAGCGCAGAGCGTGCAGAGGTCATCTGCGCCCATCCGCGCGTCGGGATGGTCGGATGGAATGCCGCACGTGGTACAGTGGCGGACTGTCTCGCTGGAGCGTGGCGGCCGACCTGAGAGGGCGACGACGACGCAGCCCAACACCGTTGGATGTCCACCGAGTACGGCTTCGATCTCGGCGGGTTCGATGCGGATACCATGCACCTTCACCTGCCGATCGAGCCTGCCAAGGAATTCGAGTGTGCCATCAGAGCGCCAGCGTCCGGCGTCGCCGGTGCGATACGCCAGGCGCTCGCCGTTCAGCGGATCGGTGACGAACCGGGACTGCGTCTGCGCTGCGTCGCCAACATACCCGCGCGCGACACCGGTTCCTCCGACGACGATTTCACCCACCACACCGGTGGGCACCAGCGTGCCGGCGGAGTTGACGATGGCGATGGTCACCCCCGGAATTGCGCGGCCGACGGGGACGGAGCCTGAGGTGTCGGCGGTGGGGTCGAAATCGTGGAACGTGCAGGCCACCGTCACTTCGGTGGGGCCGTACTCGTTCACCACGCGTCCGCCAGGTCCGAGCAGCGCCCGGCCCGCCGATGCGACGTCGTGGCGAAGGTCTTCGCCACCGACGATCAGCGTGCGGATCCGACCGGGGCGGCGATCACCGACCAGTGCCAGATGCGATGGTGTGAGCTTGACGATGTCCACCGCGTCGTCGTCGAAGACATCGATGACGGCGGTATCGACGGCATCGCACTTGTCCGGATAGACGACGATGCTGCGTCCGGCAACGAGCGGGGCAAAGATCGACGTGACCGTCAGGTCGAAGGTGAGCGGTGTGAAGAGGGCGAAGCGTGCATGCTCGTCATCGCGCAGGTATTCACGGGCGGCCCAGTGCGCGTAGTGCGACAGGGCGCCGTGCTCGATCATGACGCCTTTGGGCGTGCCGGTGGACCCCGACGTGAACAGCACGTAGGCCAGCTCGGATGCGCTGGACAGCGCGCGGCCATTCAGCTCCGGCAGCGCATTGGCGTGCATTACCGGCGCCGTCTGCACATCGACCGAGGGGCGCCCCATCGCGGCAGCGCGGTCACCCGAGACCACCACGGCGGCGGCGCCGGTCGTCTGGAGGATGAAGGCGGTGCGCTCGGCGGGAGCGTTAGGATCGAGCGGGACGTACGTGCCTCCCGCCTCGAGCACGCCGAGCATGGCGGCGATGGCGTCGGGCGAGCGAGGCAGCGCCAGAGCAACCGGCTTGCCGCGGACACCGATGCGTTCCAGTTCGCCGGCAATGCCGAGTGCCCGCGCGTAGAGATCTGCGTACGACCAGATCAGCCCATGCGAGACGACGGCTTCGCGATCGGGGTGACGAGTCACCGCTGCGCGAATGGATGCGAGGACCGAGGCGGGCACTTCGGGCTTGCCGAGTGCAGCGCGTGCGCCGGAGAACTCGTCGCGCAGCACGGTCGCTTCCGAGGCGCCGACGAGCGAGACGGTGGCCAGCGGCGCATTCGCATTGCGCAGCGCTGCATCGATGCACGCAAGCAGATGTTCGGCGGCACGTTCACGCTCGGCGGCATCGAAGCGCGTGATGGCGAAGTCCATGTGGACCGCGAAGCCCTCGCCGCCGCCGAAGTCGTGCACTTGAACACGCAGGTCGTGCGTGGCGTCGCTGTGCCCGGAATGCACCAGCCTCACCTGGCTTTGCATGCCCGCGAAATCGGGGAACACCGCCGTCATGTAGTTGAGCACGACGTTCAACGACCGGTTGACGCCGGCGTCGGAGGTGCCGGGCAGGGCATACCGGAGCAGCGCGGTCGAGGCAGCCGCGACCTTCGCCATCAACTGCGTGAACGTCTCAGTGCGATCCACAGCGACACGCAGCGGGAAGAGTTCGACGAATACGCCGATCGTCTCCTTCAGTGCTGCAGAGGGACGGTTGTGACTCAGTGTGCCGATCGTGATCTCGTCCTGTCCACTGACCACTGCGGCGAAGCTGGCGACCAGCGAGGCGAAGACGTTGAAGGCCGAGGCGTGTGACGTCAGCCCGCGCACCGTCGTGGACGATGCCAACGCCATGATCTGTGACGAGCGCTCGGCGCCCAAGTGGAGCGTGATGCGTTCAGTGCGGGTGGAGCTGGAAGAAGCGAGCTTCTTTCCGTAGAGCGGAAGCGGCGACAGCCCACCGCCACGCGCTGCCTGCCAATGTGAGCGGGCGTTGATGGCGGGCGCTGTGTTACTGAACTTCTCCATGTAGCTGGCGAAGCTGGCGTACTGCGGCAGCGGCGGCAGGTCGTGGGATGACCCGTGCTCCAGTGCGACGTAAGCCTCAGACACGGCGCGGAACACCAGCGCCGTGGACCAGGCGTCGGTGATCAGGTGGTGCTGGTTGAGAAACCAGATGAACCTGTCGGTACCGAGCTGCAGCAGTGCGCAGTCGAACAGTTGCGCGGTCAGCTGCAGCGAACGGACCGACCGCTCGGCAATCCACCGCTCGGCTGCTGCAGCGACATCGTGCTCGCCGGAGAGGTCCACGAACTCCACGCCATGCTCGCGCGGAGCCTGAATGCGGACCAGTGGTGGGTCGTGCGAGGTAAGTGTGGTGCGGAGGGCGTCGGAGCGGTTCACGACGGAGCGCCACGCCAGTTCGAAACGGGCCGGATCGATGGCGCCATTCAGCTCCGACGCCAGCACCATGTTGTAGAGCGGGGAGTCGGGAAACAGACTCTGGCCCATCCACAACAGCTGTTGGCTCCAGGTGAGGCGCTCAAGCCCCGCCGTCCCATCGGCTGCGCGCGGCACCACTGTCTCGTTCACACTCACGGAGTGAGGCTTGCGAGATAGTGCTCGATCGCCCGAAGGGTGCCGAAATTTTCGATCGTCACGTCACCAGGCGCGATCTGCACGTTGAACCGCTGCTCGAGAAAGAACACGAGCGCCATGATGCCCATCGAGTCGACGAGACCGCCGGTCAGCAGGTCGTCATCTTCGGCAATGATGCGATTCGGCTGGCTGAGCAGGTCGGTGGCGATGAACTGTCCGATTGCGTTGTGCGTCATGTTCTGTCCGCCATGGCCCTGTTCCGTCGTGAAATCGCCTGCGCGCGGAGTGCCGTGCGATCGACCTTGTCCGTGCTCGTCCGTGGAAGGCCGTCAACGATACTCAGGTGCTCCGGCAGCGCGTACCGGGGCAGCAGCTTGGCGGCATGTGCCATGAGATCCGGTACCGATACCGGTGCTCCGGGCGCGAGTACCACGGCGGCCTCGATGATCGTGCTTCCCATCGTATCCGGAACTCCATAGACCGCGCCGGCTTCGACGGCTGGATGTGCGAGGAGGACGGACTCCACCTCATCGAGTTCGACTCGATATCCGCGCGTCTTGATCTGCCGATCCTTGCGTCCCAGGAACTGCAGCACGCCATCGGCATCGGAGAGGACCAGGTCACCGGTCCGGTGAAACACCGACTGGCGTGGACCGATGCCCGGTTTCTCGGCGAAGGCCAACGCATCGAGATCGGGGCGATTCCAGTAGCCTTGCATCATGGTCGGAGTCCGGGCCCACAATTCGCCCGGCGTGCCGGGCAGTACGCGGTCACCGTGCTCGTCGACCACCATCAGCTCGACGTTCGCGAAGGGACGCCCGATCGGAAGGGGCTCGTCGGAGAGTGCCTCCACCGGCGGCACGTCCCAGTGCGTGACTCCGTTCACTTCGGTCGGCCCATAGACGTTCGAGAAACGCGCCTGGGGCAGGGCGCGCATGAGGGACTTGAGATGCTTGGGCGGAAATGGCTCACCGCCGAAGAGAACCCAGCGGAGAGGCGAGAGGTCACGGCGCTCGAGTGCACCGTTGAGCACGAGCTGGGTCAGTGCCAGGGGCACCGCATACAGGACCGACACGCGCTCGTCACTGAGGAGCTGCGCCAGGCTCGCGGGAATCCTGGTGTGTGCCTCGGAGACCACGATCGTCGTGCCGCCCGCCACGGCGGTGGCGAAGTAGTCGAGTGTCGAGAGGTCGAAGTGCAACGGCGCGTGGTTCGTGACGCGGTCTTCGGCGCACAATCCGTAGGTGTCGGCTGCCACCTCGGCAAAGGCGAGGGCGCTGCGATGCGTGTGGACCACGCCCTTCGGCACCCCAGTGGATCCGGAGGTATACAGGATGTAGGCGAGGTCCAACTCCGTGGCACCAGCGACGTCCCCCATGCCAGGCGCGCTGTTCACTTCCTCCCACGAAACGCCGGGCCCGGGAGCGCCTGCCGGTTCCTCGAATCCGACGACCGTATCGAGTGTCACTCCCGCGTCGATCATTGCGCGGACGGTGGTGCTTCTGGCGGGTTCCGAGACCAGGTGTCTGATGTCGCAATCTTTGGCGATCATCACAAGGCGATCGAGCGGCGCCATCGGGTCGAGCGGAACGTAGGCCGCTCCCGCCTTCATGATCCCGTGCATCGCGACCGCAGAATGCAGTCCCTTGCCTGCGAGAATCCCGACGCGATCTCCGCGGGCAACTCCGCGATCCTTCAGCACATAGGCCAAGCGACCAACACGAAGCGCCAGCTCGCCATAGGTGAGCGCGGAACCTGCAAAGCGCACGGCGTCGCGCTCGGGAGCCCGTTCAGCGACCCGCTCGATGGCACCGTGAAGTAAGTAGAGCATACCAGATGATGAACGGCCAGACGACAGAGAGTAGTTCCGGAGCCAGATGGCGTAACCCGGTTTTGGCGAGACAACGGACTACAGCTTCGACGTCACCGACGCAACCACCGGGTCGATCCGCCGCGGAAGGCGAGTCACTTCGGCCGGCCCAGCCGTTCCCGCCGCCGCGGTTGGGCACCCGGCACTCTGGGTGCTCCCACGCCGGCTCGCCTGAGAGGCGCCGACCGGTGTTCACATCGCTCCGGCCGCCTCGCCGGACTATCTTCGGCCCACTGAACACGTGCTCACTGAGACGAACCTGATCGGACGAGGTCATCGGACGATCTGTGCAACGAGAGTGCGTTCCGCTGCCGGAGGCTGTCTGTGAGGTATCAGTTCACTGACGATCAGCTCGCACTTCGTGAGCGAACCGTCGAATTCGCACGTACGCAGCTAGGCCAGGATTTGATGGCCCGTGACATAGCGGGGGCATTCCGACGCGAAGACTGGTCACAGTGTGGAGCCGAGGGCATTCTCGGGTCCCATGTGCCGCGGGCCTATGGGGGGCAGGGCCTCGGTGCTGTCGAGACGGTACTGCGACTCGAGGCCGTGGGGTATGGCTGTCGGGACAATGGCCTGGGCCTCGCGCTGGGCGGCCACATCTGGAATGTGCTCGAGCCGCTGGTGGCATCCGGGAGTGAGGAACAGAAGCAGCGTTTCCTGCCGCGGCTATGCTCGGGCGAGGCGATCGCGGTGAACGGTGTGAGTGAGGAAGACTCGGGGTCCGATGCGTTCAGCCTGAAGACGACGGCGCGGAAGGTGGATGGCGGCTACCTGCTGAACGGCCGCAAGACGTATGTCGGCATGGCGCCGATTGCGGACGTTGCCCTTGTGCTCGCGAATTCGGCTCCGGCATCGGGGAAGTGGGGAGTGTCTGCGTTCTTCGTCGAGCGGGGAGCGGCGGGCTTCACGCAGAGTGCTCCTCGCCTCAAGGCCGGTACACGCACCAACCCGATGGGCGACCTGATCTTCGAGGACTGCTTCGTACCGGAGGCCGACCGGTTGGGCGGTGAGGGGGCCGGTGTGAGCCTGTTCTCCCGGGCCGTGAACTGGGAACGCGCCTTCATTCTTGCGGGGCACGTGGGTGCGATGCAGGCGCTGTTCGAGCGCTGCGTGACGTATGCGAGGGAGCGCCGGCAGTTCGGACAGCCCATCGGAAAGTTCCAGTCCGTTTCCAATCGGATTGCAAACATGCGGTTGCGCCTCGAAACCTCGCGACTGCTGATGTATCAAGCTGCGGTACTGAAGGATCGCGGCCAGGAAGCATCACTGGAGTGCTCAATGGCCAAGCTGCACATTGCCGAGTCGCTGCTGGAGTCCGCGACGGATGCCATGCGGATTCACGGTGCGCATGGCTATCTGGCCGAATTCGAGGTCGAGCGTGATGTTCGCGACATGCTCGGATCGGTCATCTATGGCGGGACATCGGACATCCAGCGAAACATCATCGCCGCGCAGGTCGGCGTGTGACGGTGGGGCGCCGGCTGACCCGGGGGCGCTGGCCTACGCACACACGACGTGCCCGGAGCAGTTCGCCCACGGCGCGTCGTCACGACATGCGATCTGTGCTACCGAAGCTGACTTGAACCGGTAGCGCACTCCCGTCTGCACCTGGTAGCGGTTGCCCGTGAGACACAAAGCCGGTGACGCAGGGGTGGGCTCGAGTGACGGTGCGTGCGTGCGCAGTGCGGCACGTCTGGGTGTCAACAGAGCCAGGTCAGGTCAGGTCACGCCACTCGCTACCTGGCATGATCCGCTTCATGAACGTGTCGAACAACGGCACCGTGAACGCCGTATCGCCATGCTCTGGACTCCAGATCATCCCCTTCTCGATCAGTTTGGCGCGGATCGGTCCAAATGCCGTCACCGGCTTTCCCATCAGCTCGGCGATCTCGCCCGAGCGATGCGGGCCCGCGCCCAGTTCCGCCATCGCGCGCAGATACCGCTTCTCGGTGGGCGCCAAGCGGTCGAAGCGCACACGAAAGAAACTCTCATCCAGCGCGGCAACGACTGAGCGCGATGCCAGCTCAACGTCGCGCAGCGTGATGGGCGGCGCATCGGCCACGTCCCAGGAGTGTTTGCCCCACTCCTGCAGGAAGTACGGATATCCCTGCGTTTCGGAGACGATACGCTCCAGCGCGTCGTCGTCGATGCTGCCGTGCTCCGCTTCGATCGGTTTGACGATCGCCTGCCGCGCAGCCGCTGGCGGGAGCGGCCCGACGGTGGGGAAATCGAACAGCCGCTCGGCGTACGACTTGGCGCGCCCCATCTGACCACGAAGCTGCGGGAGGCCGGCGCCGACGAGGACCACCGGCAACTGTCGCTGCGCCGTGCGATGCAGGGCGGTGATCAACGCCTCGAGCTGCGACTCCTCGACGTACTGCAGCTCATCGACGAAAATCGCGAGGGCGGTGTCGCCGGCCAGTGCTGCCGCGCCAGCCACCTCGAACAGCGACTGCAGGTCGTGCTCGAGATCACCATTGTCGGCCAGCCCAGGTTCCGGTTCGAAGTCGAAACCGACCGAGATGTCGTTGAACTTGAGCTTCAACCCGTTGGCGAAACCCGCCAGTCCGCGGAGCGCCCGCGTCGCGAGCTCCTTCGCCTTCTCGACGCGCGACAGCCGCAGCAGCGCCAGCCGGAGCTGCGGTGCCAGGATGGCCGGCAGCGAGCGGCTCTCCGGCGCTTCGATCCGGAGGGTCTGGATACCCGCAGCCTCCGCGTCGTCACGCATCCGGTCGAGCAGCACGGTCTTCCCGACGCCTCTGAGGCCAACCATCAGAATGCTCTTCGACGGCTTGCCGCGCCGGACACGCTCAAGCGCCACTCGCACCGTTTCGATCAGCTCGTCGCGACCGGCGAGCTGTGGCGGCGGAGCGCCGGCTCCGGGGGAGAAAGGATTGGCGACAGGATCCATAGGCCAAAATATAGAGATGTTCGCAACATTAACAAGAATCACTAACTTTGGTAACTAAACTATATATCGTGTTCCCCTCCGTCAGGATCGCTTCTTCAGCGCGTGGTCGTGGCGGGCGGTATATCAGCGGCGGCAACCAACTCGAGACAGCTGTACCGGGCTCATGTACGGCTGAGCCAGACGCAGAAGACCGCTGCCGGTGTCGGACCCTGCGTCAGATTTGAGCCCATGGCCTCACTCCGCATCATCGTTGCCCCAGACCCCGCTCAGCTGCTGCTCCACGCGGCCGACGGCCTCTTCCCACTGGCGCCGGCCACCGACGCCGAACCATGGCCGACGCTTCCCGCATGGATCGTTCTTCGCCAAGGTGGCCTGCGGGATGACTTCCACGCAGCGGCCGCCCGACAGGGCGTCGCCGGGTGGTTCGACCCCACGGTCTGCATCTTTCAAGAGTTGGCGCGACGTTGGGGCGCGCCAACGTCGGCGCCACTCTCCGATGCGGAGCGCCAGGTAATCCTCAGCCAGATCGTACGTGCCCACGGCGCCGGCGTCTTCGGCGCGGGCGCGGCATCGGAGCACTGGGTGCCGGCGCTCGACGCACTGATCGGCGAGATGATCGCCGAAGGCGTGACGCCTGCCGATCTGCGCACGGCGTTCGCCGCACTCGATGAGCCCCCACAACGCGATGCCTTCGAGAAGCGACGGGATGATTCGCTGACGGCGATCTATGCCGAGTGGCATGCCACGCTCGCCAAACTCGATCGGAGCGACGCGCGGGCGGCGATCATCACCCTGGCGCGCAGCATCACCAGCGATACCGCAGGATTCAGTGCGCGACTCGGACAGCGACGCGACATCCGCATCGTCGGACTCGCGAGTTTGCGCGGCGGCTACGCGGCGCTCCTGCGTGCGCTGCGCGATTGCCCGGTGGTCGACATGGTCACGCTCGTCTCGTCAGAGCGAATCACGCTGCCACCCGACCTGCAGCCGGAATACGTCGACGACAGCTGTGGATCGGGCCCTGGCACCACGCTGGCGCGCATGCTCTTCACGAACACGGCCAAAATGGACGCAGTCGATGCAGCGACACTCCAGAACATTCGCCTGATCGACGCGCCCGATCTGGCGCGCGAGGCGGAATCGATCGCGGTCCGCGTGCGTGCACTGATCGACAGTGGTGCCGCGGCATCGCGCATCGCGGTGATCTATCGCAACGAACGGCCGGGCGTAGACGCGATGGCGGCGGCGCTGACGGCGATTGGTGTGCCGGTGTCCGCGCGTCGTCGAACAGCGCTCAAGGAAACCGCGCCGGCTCGAGCGATCCGCGCGCTGCTCAACGCAATGGTCGACAACTGGTCGCGGCACGCCCTCCTCGAGGTGGCCGAAAATCCGCTGCTGCGATCGGCACTCGATGTGGACGTGATCGATATCGCGGGCCGACTCACGGCAGTGGCGCAGCTGGATGACTGGGAGCAGGCGCTGCGTGAACTCCTTTCGCGATGTACGTCGAGGGATGCAAAGCGTGATGGCGCACGCGTCACCGGACTCCGGCTGCCGGACACGCCACGAGTGGCGGGATGTCAGGCGGCGTGGCGGGCCTGGCTGCCGGAGGCGAAGCGGATGGATCAATCGCGCACGCGTGCAGCGTGGTTCGAGTGGATGCGCGAGATGCTCGTCGATCCGATGCACGGAGTCATGGACGCGCTGCATACAGCGCCGGCTGACGATTCCGGCGTCTGGAGCACAGACCTGCGGGCGCGCGAGGGCTTGATGACGCTGGCACTCGACTGGATCGCGGCGTTACGGAAGTTTGGCGACGACGAGACGCTCATCTCAGCGAAGCAGTTCTCGGCCGAAGTGGCACCGCTGCTGGACACCGACATCACCAGCCAGCCAGAGACGGGTTTCGGCGTGGTGGTCAGCGAAGCCATGGCGGCGGGGTGGCGCGCCTTCGACCATCTGTTCGTGGCAGGGATGGCGTCGGAAGCGTTCCCATTGCGGCCGGCAACGTCGCCAATTCTGACGGATCGGGAACGCATCGCCCTGATCCACACAGGACTGCCACTCGACCATCCAGGCCAGTGGACCACTCGCGAGCAGGAGCTGTTCCGGGTGCTCTGTGAAGCACCACGCGATTCACTGACACTCTCGTGGGCGTCGATGTCGGCCGACGGTCGCGAGGTGCTCCGTTCGCGCTTCATCGACGACGTGATCGAGATCCTGCAGCGTGTGGTTGGAGTCGAGAAGGAAACCGATCTCGCGGCCGCTGGAGTGCTGACGCACGTTCCGCCACAGCAGGTGTGGATCGCCGGATTCCCGCAGGTCACGGGACTCAATGCCGCGGCGGATGCCGCGCATGCGGTGCAGATCGCACGTCTGGAACGGCAGCGATCGCGGGATTCATCACCGTGGAACGGTCAGATCGACGATTTTGCGCTGCGCACGTCAATCACGCGCCGTTATGGCGAAGACTACGTCTGGTCGGCCACGCAGCTGGAAGGGTTGGCGAAATGTGCGTGGTCATGGTTTGCCGAGCGATTGCTGCAACTGACGCAGAAGACCGACGCGACTGACGAGATGGATGCGAGCGCGTTCGGCACGGTGCTGCACGAAGCGCTTGACCGGTTCTTTGCGGATGCACGAACGACTCGCAGCACACCGGCCGTGTACCTGCTGCCTGAGGACAGTGAGTGGGTGATGCCGATGGCACAACGCGCGCTGGAGAGGGCGTGGGAGGAGGTGTCGGCGAAGGTCTGGATGGGGAACTCGGAGCATCACGCCTTGATGCGCTCCGAACTGTGTTCAGTGCTCGAAGGGTATCTCACGTTCGAGATGGAGTGGAACGCGAAGAGTTCGAACAATCGCACCGGCGCGTCGAAACAGCTTCGCACCGGTGCCAGTGCCGGCGAGTGGACCTTCGATCGCGTGCGCCTGAGTGCCGCAGGCACATCGTTCCTGTTGCGCGGCAGCGTGGACCGCGTGGATCGTGGCATGGATGATCGCGTGGCTGGTGCCGCGCAATACATTGCCGCGGTGGACTACAAGACGTCAGTCGCATCCACGCCCGGCGCAGGAAACAAGAAGGCATGGAATGACGGTGTCGTGCTGCAGGTACCGCTCTATGCCGCAGTGCTGCGGCAGCAGTTTCCCGACTCGTTGCTGGCGCACCTGGAGTACCGCACGCTGCGTACGCCGAAGGTTGTACATCAGCTCAAGTTCGTGAACGTCAGGAACGCAGCCAAGAAACCCAGCTCGCTCGAGACGAATCCGACGGCAGAGGACCAGTTGACTGACGCGATGAACGCCGCGGCACGTCGAATCACCATGGTGCGAGGTGGCGAACTGCCGACCAACCCGACGCCATCGTGCGGCTGCTCGCCGTACTGTCCGGCGCGCGATGTCTGTCGCATTCCGGGCGGGCCGGTGGAGACGGGGTGGAAGTCATGACCACTCAGCAGAATCCGACACCCGCGCAGTCGAGGCTCACGCGTCTCACGACTTCGCAGCGCAACGTCGTGCGATCTGCCGCACAGCGATTACTGGTTGGCGCAGGCGCAGGCTCGGGCAAGACGTCCACCGTGGTGCAGATGGTGTGTCACCTGCTCGGCGCATCCGTGACGGACGACGAAGGCATGACGTTTCAGGCGCAGACGGCGCTCGAGCTCGAGCAGATCGCGGCAATCACCTTCACCAATCAGGCGGCGGCCGACCTGAAACGAAAGCTGCGACAGGCTCTCAAGCTGTCGGGCCTTTCGCACATCGCGACCGAGGTGGATGGCGCCCGTATTGGCACCATTCATGGATTCTGTGGCGACCTGTTGCGCGAGTTTGCGTTGCGCGCGGGGCTACGACCAGGCGTGAGCGTGATCGACGAAATGCAATCGTTGGCGCTTGGCAGCGACGCCGCCCAGCAGGCACTGACCGAGGCGGTGCAGACGCGTGATCCGGCGTGGCTCCAACCATTGGTCAGTGGGCGACGGATCCGCGATGTGGCACGATTCATCCAGACGCTGGCGGAAGACACGTCGCGGCTGGCGGCATACTCGGAGCATCGTGACGGCCTGCGTCCGCATGAGGAACGGCTGCTCGACCTGGCGATCCGTGCCGTCGACATCCGTCGCGCGCACATGGCAGACGAGGGGCTGTACGACTTCGACAGCCTGCTGGTGGTGACCCGCGATCTGCTGCGTGACTTTCCCGAGGTCCGGCGCGCAATCCAGCGGCGGATTCGTGTGCTGATCGTGGACGAATTTCAGGATGTGGACCCGGTGCAGCGCGACATCGCGATGCTGCTGGGCGGACTGGATACGGATGACCAGCATCCCACGCGTATCGTGCTCGTTGGTGATCCGAAGCAGAGCATCTTCCGGTTCCGCCGTGCAGATGTGACCCTCTGGAATGGCGTGGCGCTGCAGTTCGGAGCGGCCAGCGGTGATGGCGCCAGGGCAGAGCTGTCCGACAATTTTCGAAGTCGCAAGGGTATTCTGGCATTCGTCGATCGTGTATTCGGCGCGGCACTTGATACTGCAGTGTCACCCGACGGCGAGCGGAAGCCCTTTGAAGTGCCTTACGTTGCCCTCGACGCTCGCGGTGATGATGCAGAGGGTGATGAGTGTGTCGAGCTACGCTGCGTACCGGCGCTGCCGGATGGCAAGATGCGGTCGGCGGGCGAAGTGCGGCGACTCGAGGCCCGGGATGTCGCGCTGCGTATCGAGGCGCTCCGCGCGGCCGACCGACCGTATCGTGATGTCGCGATCCTGTTGGCCGGTTGGGGCGATGTGGATCTGTACGAAGCGGCACTGCGCGCGCGCGGCATTCCGGTGTACGTGTTGCGCGGCGAAGGGTTCTGGGAGTCGCGAGAGATCGTCGACTGTCTGCTGGCATTGCGCGCGATTCGGGACAGCGGTTCGGCGGCGGTCGTGGATCGGGCGGCACTGATCGGCTTTCTCAAGTCACCGTTCGTGGGTGTGCGTGATGACACGCTGCTGGCGTTGGCCGAGAACCCCAACGGTTGGCGTGAGGCGCTGCTGACGGAGCAACGCGAGCGACCATTGCTCGTCTCGGCCTGTTCGATACTCGAGCGATTCGGGGCGCTGCGCGATCGGATGCCGCTGGGCGAACTGCTGCAGCGCATGATCATGGAGACAGGCTTCCTGGCCGCACTGTCGCTTGATCCACACCGCGGTGCCCAGGCGATCGGCAACCTTCGAAAGCTGGTTCGCATCGCAACGGAGTCAGGCGATTCGTCGCTCGGTGAATGGCTCCGCGAAGTGGAGGAGGTACGCGAATCAGGGCTGAAGGAAGCGCAGGAGCGACTGTATCGCGAGCGCGCTGAAGTCGTGACGATCACGTCGATTCACAGCGCCAAGGGGCTCGAGTGGCCGGTGGTATTCTGGTGCGACATGGTGCGCGGTGGAAAGCCGGAGAGCGGGACCTTGCTCACTGGACGCGAGTCTTTCCGGCTCAAGGATCCGTCACTGGTCGACGATGACGGTGAACCGAATGACGCGGTGTTCAGCGACTTCGCCGCGCAGCTGTCGCTCGAGCGTCAGGCGGAGTCGTACCGGTTGTGGTACGTCGCGTCCACGCGGCCAAAGCAGTTGCTGATCCTGAGCGGGGTTGCGCTGGTTGGGCCGAAGGCCGACAGCGGCAAGGCGCCGCCTGATGATGGGCCAGTGGTGAAGAAGTTCAGCGGCAGCCCGGCAGACCTGATTCGCACAAGCTTTGCCGGTGAGCTGGAGTCCGCAGACTTCCCCGACGTGATCAAGTACGCACACAGCGATGGCACGGCGTTCCGGATGCTGGTGTCGCGGGTTGTGGTTGATGCGGCTGATTCACTGGCTGTGACCAGCGTTGCCGAGTCGGTCACTGTCGACGCGATTCCTGAGCGATTCATTGCTCCTGAACGCATCCATGCCAGCTCGGGCAGGCGGCGGCTGTCGGCGACGCAGTTGATGGACTTCACCCGGGAACCCAGCGCCTGGTGGTCACGCACCATTCAGAGCCTCGACCCCGATGACCCACTGGCCGACAAAAGACTCCGAGGTGGGATCAGCGCACTCGGTGGTACGATCGTCCACGATGTCCTCGAGCGTTACGGTGCAGAGACCACGGATCTCGAACCCCTGATTGACGCGGCCATCGAGCGTCATGCGACGGCCGATCTGGATGATGCGGCGCGCGATACCCTCCGTATCAATGCACGCGAGAAAGTGGGGCGAGTGATCGGCCACCCGCGTTGGACTGAGATTGCGGGCCATGTCAGTGCGCGTCGCGAGCTGACGTTCACGCAGGTGCTGCCGGGCGGCAGTACGATCGAAGGGGCGTTCGATCTGGCAGCCGTGATCGACGGGCAGACCTGTATCCTGGACGTGAAGAGCGGCACGCCGACTGACGGTGCATCGCTGGCGGCGACCTACGCGCTGCAGGGGGCGACGTATGTGGCGGCGGCGACGGCAATTGCCCGGGGTCGGCCAGCCACGTTCGAACTGTTGCAGGCGGTGGATGGGATGGTGGTGCCGGTCGCAGCGATGCCAGGCGCAGCGCTGGGCGCCGTCG
>JBBQRH010000047.1:0-31210 GCA_038215035.1 Gemmatimonadales bacterium
GTCACGATGCGCAGGGCTCCGGCTCGACGTCGCTGACTCCCTCCGGCGCTGGTGACCAACCCGGCGAAGTTCAAGGTTCGCCGGCGGCGACCGATACTGAATGGTTGAGTCCGGCAACCACCCGCGCCGGGGCCCTGCACCAGCACAGCATGACTGCCACTGACACCACCCCTGTCCGGAACGATGCGCTGGCACGTGCCTCCGCTCTCGCCCATCGCGCGCGAGAGCTGCGGCGGGCGCAATCGGAGGTGCAGGAACTCACGGCCCGCGAGGTGCAGGTGCTCGCACGGACGGCCGCGTCCTTCTTCGACTCGATCCCGTTGGTCGAGTTCACCACGACGCTCCTTCCACCCTCGGCGCGCGGACTGCGACGAATCCGTCACCGGATTCTTCATCGGACGATTCACAATACGGACACAGGGACGCTGATTCGCGCGCTGCTGCTCGGTCGCGATGGAAATCTCCGACTCTTTTCGGCGCGCTCTGCGGATTCGCGTGACCTGCTGCTGATCATGGAGCCGTTTCGCGCATTGCCGGTCGGAGTCGTGCGTGACGTGGTGGACTGGACACCGACGTTGCGTGTGCCCGGATTTCGGCCATTCGAGATTCTCGATCGCCTGTCGCAGTCGCTCGACACCGTGGAAGAGCAGATCGAGTACGCGGAACACCGTGTACAGGTGCAGCGTGCGGCATTGGCGAGCGGCGACCTGACGGCGCTCCTGCCTGTTGCCGCGAGCGAGGCTATCACCACGATGCCGCCGACTGTGACGCGCCTGTCACTTCCCGCGCCGCGCCGGACGCCGGCACCGGAGGTGCCCGAATCGTCAGCGGCATCGGCGGCATCGGGTGACGATCCATTCGACATGTTCGCAGTCGTCGAGGCAGTGGCGGCAGCGGCGGAGCTGCGGCAGCCAGAGTCGCGTGCGGCGACTACTCCGATGGCCGGCGGCGTGCCGTCGGCAGCGAGTGCCGCGACGCACGATCCTCGATTTGATCCTGAGGCTGCCGCAGAAGAGTGGGACGACCCCGTCGAGCCCACACCGATTGCGCCGGCGCCAACGCCACCGCGCGCCCTGTTTCCGCCGATGCCGTCGCCGCGGTGAGTGTGGCACGGCAAGCGATCGTGCGCGAGTGGAGTCGTCACATCGATGCGCGATTCGCCGCGCTTTCCCTTCGTTGCTCAACCGCCGGGACAAGTCCTGAAAACGAAACGCCCCCCGCACACGCAGTGCGGAGAGCGAATTGTTTGGAACGTGCAGCGCCGGGTCAGGCGGGAACTGCTTCCGCTTCTTCCACGTCTGCGGATTCGTTGCTGCTTTCAGTTCCGGTTTCGTCACCGACCAGCGCATCGATCGCTGCTGCTTCGGGCGTGACCAGTTCTGCTTCGACCGCTGGCGTATCCTCGGTCACCACTGCGGCCTTGGGCGGCTGAATGAATCGCTCGCCCAGTTTGCGCAGGTCGTTCACATCGGCCGGTTTCAACTCCGGGTACCGCTCGGCGAAGTAAGCCATCGTCTCGGTGAACCACTCACCCTGATGATCGGGCGCCGCACCAATGACTTCACACCGCATGATCTGCTGGAACAACTCGTCGCGCGCCTGCTCGAACGGTGTCGGCGGCGTCACTACTCGACGCTGTCGATTCTTTTTCGTCAAATTCACCTCATGGGTTGCATCTGTAATGCTGGAAAACTAGTCGGCATCGCCTCGTTCTTCCAGCGAGACGGGCGAATCGTGCGTGGTCTCAACCCGCTCCATGATGAGCGCCGCGAGGGGCCCTGGCCGTTCCACAGGCAACAGACGCCTCGCGCCAGGCAGTCGAATGACTGGCGCCGACGATGGTGCCACCATCGAATCGTCCTCACCAGTGACGCGCAGCATGGTGAAATCGCTGGCGGGGAGGGGAATGGCGTCCTCCTCTTCGGCCACAGCGCGGGCGAGATCGAGGAGGTGGCGCGCGCCCTGACTGCCCGTATACGGCGCCGAGAACCGCGCCACGAGCTTGTCGGGCATACTGTCGAGCTCGGTGACGGCGCCGCGGAGCACCGGCCCGAGCAGGTCGACGACCCCCAGCGGGCGACTCGAGATCTCGAGGAGGGCCGGCCCGGTCTGGCCGCGCACCGCCTCGATCTCCGGGCCACCTGCCAGATCAGCCGGGGTGGGTGAACAGAGCACCATCCCGGCAATCCGCTCCGGACGGATCTGCGCCAGCCGCCTCAGGACAACGCAGCCAAGATCCTGACCGACGGCGACGACCTGGCTGATGCGGAGCAGCGCCAGTGCCCGATCGAGGTACCGCGCTTGAGCGGAGACGGTGTAGGGACCGCCAACCGGTCGGTCCGACTCGCCGAAGCCGAGCAGGTCGGGGACGATGACCTGGCAGCCATTGGCCAGCAGTGTCGGCGCCACACGCTGCCAGAGCGGCGCGCTGGTCGTGAAGCCGTGGACGAGCAGCACAGCCGGCCCACCATGCCCGTATCGGAGCGCGTGCAAGGCGCCTGGGCCGACAGGGAGTCGCACGTAGTCGCCGTCCGGTGGAACGTACGGCAGGACGGACCGGCTCAGCGGCAACCGGCGGTGCGCCGTGGTCACCTGCGAGAAGAACGGCGTGGCAATGATGGGCGGACGCGGCACAATTGAAATGTATCACAAGAGCAAATGCACAGACTGAACTAGCGCGGCGTGCGGTGGTACACCTACCCTTGAGGGCCGCGGCCGCCGCGGCTGACATGCGGGCACCGTGCCGCGTGGCCAGAATTCTCCAAGTCACGGCTGACAAGACACGGGACCCCTGCATCAGAGGCCCCGATACCGCTGAGGGCGACCCATCGTGAGTGCGAAAGTCCGCAAGCAGTCCAACAACACCGGTTTCCTTGCCGCGCTGGGCGCGATCGCCGTCGCCGGCGTCGGATTCATTGTCTGGAAGACACAGCAGCCGCCGGCCGCTCCACCGATTGTCCTCGCGAACGTGGCCGATTCGGCGCTGGCGGCGAAGGCCCGTGGGTATACGATCGGGTCGCCCGACGCCAAGGTCGAGATCATGGAGTTTGCCGACTTCGAGTGTCCGGCGTGCGGAAGCTTTGCGACGATCACCGAACCCGATGTCCGGAAGAACCTCGTGGAGACGGGCCTTGCCCGCTACACGTTCTACGACTTCCCGTTACTCAACGCCCACCAGAACACGATTCCCGCGTCGATGGCGGCTGCATGCGCCGATGATCAGGGGAAGTTCTGGGAGTTGCACGACAAGATTTTCGAGGGCCAGTTCGAATGGAATGGCCAGGCGACCGGCAATCCGCGTGGCGTGATCAGCACCTATGCGCAGAAACTCGGCCTCGACATGAAGAAGTGGGATGCCTGCATGGATGCCGGCACGCACACGGACCGAATCAAGGCGAACTACGCCCTCGGTGTGACCAAACAGGTTGGCAGCACACCAACCTTCTTCATCAATGGTCAGATGCTGCGCGGTGCCGCGAACTACGACGACATCAAGGCAGCAGTCGACGCTGCGAACGCCCCGACGCTTCCGATTCCGGCCGCGGTCCCGGCGCCAGCGGCGAAGTAGTCACGGCACTGATTGCTTGCAGGCGTCGCAACGATTCATGCGGCGCCTGCAAGCAGCATTCTGAGCACGGGCAACACGCAGCCCGCGTTGCCAAATCGTCAGCGGCGGCGTGAGTTGCCGTCACTGGCCGCGATACGCACGATCGGCAGCACATCATCACCGACCATCTGATCGCCCAGCGGTGTGGTGCGTTCCGGCACCACGTCATCGCCCAGCACGACCAAGGTGCGCGTTGCAACGGTGCTGGCGAGCGGCTCCGGAATGCCAAGCATGCGGATGTACGTTTCGATCGCGCGATCAAACGGCAATTCACCGGCCAGCGTGTCGACATACAACAGCGCGTTTCGTACATGCGTTTCGAGGACGGCTTCCTCCGCACGGGCCTGCGCCAGGCGCAGCCGCCGCTCGGCGGTGTCGCTGAGCTTTCTGGGGAACAGCGTGTCGGGGAAGAGGCGGCCAAGAAGGCTCATGCCCAGAAGGCTAAGCGTGGCAGGGGTCGCATGCCAGCTACCTCACGACTCCTGCGCCTCGTACTGCTCCTTCAACCCAGCCACCACGCTCGGGTCCGCAAGGGTGGTGGTGTCGCCGAGCGCACGCCCCTCGGCAATGTCGCGCAGGAGACGCCGCATGATTTTTCCCGAGCGCGTCTTCGGCAGGTCAGCGCTGAAGAGGATGTCATCCGGCTTCGCGATGGCTCCAATCTTCTCGCCCACGAAGTCGCGAAGTTCGTCCCGCAGCGCGGACGAGGCCGTGAATCCTTCACGCAGCGTGACGAAGGCGGCAATGGCCTGTCCCTTCAGCTCGTGGTCCTTGCCGACCACTGCCGCTTCGGCGACCGAGGGATGGCCGACCAGTGCGCTCTCGACTTCCATCGTGCCAATGCGGTGTCCGGCGACATTCAGTACATCGTCCACGCGCCCGAGAATCCACCAGTAGCCCTCCTCATCGAGCTTCGCACCGTCACCGGCGAAGTAGAGATCGGGCCGGCCGGGCCACTTGCTGAAGTACGTGTCGACATACCGCTGGCGATCACCCCAGATGGTGCGCAACATGCTCGGCCACGGGCGCGTGATGGTCAGCAAGCCACCACCAACAGGAATGGATTCGGCTGCCTTGTCCACCAGTGCCACGCTGTAGCCAGGCAGCGGGTGCGTTGCGCTGCCTGGCTTCGTTTCCGTCACACCCGGCAGCGGAGCGATGACGATTGCGCCGGTCTCGGTTTGCCACCAGGTGTCGACGATAGGGCAGCGTTCCTTACCGATCACCCGGTGATACCACATCCACGCTTCGGGATTGATCGGTTCGCCGACGGTGCCGAGCAACCGAAGGCGGGAGAGGTCGAACGCATTCGGATGCTTCTCGCCCCACTTCATGAAGGCGCGAATTGCCGTTGGTGCAGTGTAGAAGATCGTCACACCGTGTCGTTCGCACATCTCCCACATCCGATTGCGATCCGGCCAGTCCGGCGCGCCTTCGTAGAGCAGGCAGGTCGCGCCGTTGGCCAGTGGACCGTACACGACGTACGAGTGGCCAGTGACCCAGCCGACATCGGCGGTGCACCAGAACACGTCGTCGTCCTTGAGATCGAAGACTTGCTTCGACGTCACCGTGACTCCGGTGAGGTAACCGCCCGTGCTGTGTACGATACCCTTCGGCTTTCCGGTGGTGCCGGACGTATACAGAATGAAGAGTGGATCTTCCGCATCCATGACCGCAGGTTCGCAGGTGAGCGGCGCCTTGAGCATCAGTCGATGCCACCACGAATCGCGACCTTCCTGCATCTGCGCAAAACTTTCGTCACCCATACCACCGGCGCGCCGTTGCACCACGACGCAATGCTCGATGCTCGGCGTGTCCGACATGGCAGCGTCGGCATTGCGCTTGAGCGGCACCACCTGACCACGCCGAAAGCCACCATCGGCGGTGATCAGCACGCGACACTGCGAATCGTTGATGCGGTCGCGCAGCGACTCGGGGCTGAACCCCCCGAATACCACACTGTGAATGGCGCCGATCCGCGCGCACGCCAGCATCGCGATCGCAGCCTCGGGAATCATCGGCAGATAGATCGCGACGCGATCACCCTTGGCTACGCCGAGGCGGCGCAGGACGTTGCCGAACTTGCAGACCTCGGTGTAGAGCTGCCAATACGTGAGCGTTCGCTGGTCGCCGGGCTCGCCTTCGAAAATGATGGCGGCCTTGTTGCGACGCGCGGTGCGTACATGGCGATCGAGACAATTCGCGCTGACGTTGAGCTGTCCGTCGCGGAACCAGGTCGCGAACGGCGCGTCCCACTCGAGCCCCTTGGTGAACGGGGTGATCCACTCCAGTTCACGTGCCATGCGGACCCAGTAGGCATCGGGGTCGGCAGACGCTTCGCGCGCCAGTGACGCGTCGCTGACCGTCGCCGCGCGCTGAAATGCGGCAGGCGAAGGAAATCGGCGATTCTCGGTCAGCAGTGCGTCGATCTCTGACATGGGTTTGGGCGGGGTTTGGGCGGGACGTGGCGGCGAGCGGTCAGTTTGCAGTATGGCGACCTGCCGGGCAACCGTCGCGACCGAGAGTGGCGGCGGGCGTTACCTTGGGCCGATGCCATCGTTGCGCGCTGCCGAGGTCGACGCCACTGCCCAGAAACGAGTCGCCGTGTGCGAGACGGCGGCGCTGGTGCGTCGGTTCGGTCGGCGCCGGGCGGTGGCCGGTGTCGATCTGTCGATTTCGGCCGGCGAGTGCCTGGCCCTCTTTGGCCCAAACGGGGCCGGCAAGACCACCTTGCTCCGCCTGCTGGCGGGGCTGCTGCGTCCAACGAGCGGTGAAGTCCGCCTGCTCGGGAAAGTGTTGACCAGTGCGGCGACGGTCGAACGTGGGCGCGTTGGACTGATCAGTCACCAGAGCATGCTCTACGACGTGCTGACGGTCCAGGAGAACATTGCGTTCGCCGCGCAGCTGCACGGAGTGCCCGACGTGCCGGGTTCGACTGCGGCAGCGATCGTACGGCTGGGCCTGCAGGGACGGGAGTTGACGCCGGTTCGGGCGCTGAGTCGGGGCTGGCAGCAACGCGTGTCGATCGCGCGTGCAATCGTCCATGGGCCGGCGCTGGTTCTGCTGGATGAACCCTACACCGGTCTGGACGTTTCGGGCGCGCGTGCGCTGACTGATTTGTTGCGTTCATTGCGCGATGATGGCGCTTCACTGGCGCTGATCACCCACTCTGTGCAAGAAGGGCTGGGGCTGGCCACACACGCCGCCATCATGCTCGACGGCACGATCCGGCGCCACGAACCGGCGGCCGGGCTGGACCCGGTTGCGTTCGCCGAAGACTACCGGTTGCTCGCACTCGAGTCTGCCGCATGAATCAGCTGCAGCCACCTGGGCTGCTCGCAGTGGCGTGGTTGATCGCACGAAAGGACCTGGCCATCGAGTACCGCACGCGGAGCGCCTTTTTTTCGTCGCTGGTATTCTCGCTGCTGGGCGTGAGCATTTTCTACATGGTGTGGGACCCGACGGCGGTGCGGCCGATCGACATGGCTCCGGGCGTGCTCTGGACCATTTTCGCCTTCGCCGGCATGCTCGGTTTGCATCGCACCTTTGGTCTGGAGTTACAGACCAGGGCAATGGATGGGCTGTTGCTGGCCCCGGTTCCGCGAGAGGCGATATTTCTGGGGAAAGCGCTCGCCAATCTGGTCTATGTGTCGTCGGTGCTGGCGATCACGATCCCAGCGGTCGTCCTCTTCTACAATCTCGAGTTCGGCAGCGGGTTGCTGATCCTTGGCGGCATCGGGCTGCTGGCGGCGATTGGGCTGGTGACGGTCGGCACGCTGTTCAGCTCGATGACGGTGCATACCCGGTTTGCTGAGCTGCTGCTGCCGATGCTGGCGCTACCGTTCTTCATTCCGGTGGTGGTGCCGGCCGCGCAGGCGTCGGCCAAGCTGCTGGTGGGGGCAGAACTGCAGACGGTCATGCCGTGGATTCAGGTGCTGGTTGCATTTGACCTGATGTTTGGGGTGGCATGTGTGCTGGCCTTTCCGTTCACCATCGAGGACTGACGTGGTCCTCCGGCTGCGGGCCGATCGCCGGGAATAGGTTTCAGCTCTTGCGGTCGATTTGTTGTGCGCGCCGATTCTCTTTGTCCCTTTCCTCGTAGCTCATGTCTGATTCTCTCACCCAGACCCTGCCGACCGCCGGAACCGGGCGATCCGCTCGTGGCGCGGCGCAGGTCATCGACTGGTTGCTGGCGCTGGCCGCGGTCGCGGTTGCGGCAGCCATTGCACGCGCGATCTGGTTCACGCCTCCCGAAGCGCTGCAGGGCGAGGCGCAAAAGATTTTCTATATCCATGTGCCGTCGGCCGTGGTGGGGTTGTACCTCGCCTGTCCGTTGGTGGCGGTGGGCGGCGCGATGTACCTCTGGTTGCGCGACGAGCGGCTTGATCGCCTGGCCGAAAGCTCGGCCGAAATTGCGCTGGTCTTTCTCAGCATCGTACTGGTGACGGGCCCACTCTGGGGCAAGCCGATCTGGGGCACCTGGTGGACCTGGGATGCGCGGCTGACGAGCACTTTGTTCCTCTGGTTCATCCTGTTGGGCTACACCGTGCTCCGGGGTGCGATCGAAGACCGGCAGCAGCGCGCACGGTATTCGTCCGTGCTCGGGATCATGGCGGCCTTGCTGGTGCCGTTCATCCATCTCAGCGTGCGATTGTTCCGGACGATGCACCCGCAGCCAATCGTGCTGGCGCCGGAGAAGCCGAAGCTGTCGCCGGAGATGGGGCTCACGCTTTCGCTCACGTTCCTGGCCTTCTCGCTGTTGTTCGTGGCGCTGTTGCGGGGGCGATTGAAGTATGCCGCACTTCGCGATCGTGTCGAATCGCGTGAAGCAGGAGGCGAGTGATGCCCGACAATGCCGGGTACATGTTTGCCGCGTACATCGCTGCTGCGCTGATTGTCGGCGGCTACGTCATGTCGCTGGTGGCGCGCGCGCGTTCCATGGCTCGACGCGGTGACGCGATCGACTCCGCGCCACGTCGGTGACGGCAGTGGCGGTGACCGGTGCGATGGTGGCGAGCGATGATGCCGGGACCGACAGGCCGCTACACGGTGCAACCATCGTGGTTACGCGTGCCGCCGATCGCGCGGAGCAGCTGGTCGCGCCGTTGCGGGCTCTCGGTGCCGAGGTGATGACCTATGCCGCCACTCGTATTGTGCCGTGCAACACCGATTTGCTCACCGTCGCCGCCGCCGCGCTGTCGGAGTATGACTGGGTGATCTTCACCAGCGCGACGAGTGTCGCATTGCTGTTTGACGCGGCCGACGCCTGCGGGATGCAGGCCGCGCAATGGGCGCAGCGGCGGATCGCAGCGGTTGGTGCGGCGACAGCCACCGCCATCCGTGAGCGTGGCGCTGAGCCGGAGCTCGTGCCGCAACAGTTCGTGTCGGAGGCATTGCTCGACGCTTTCGCCGAGCAGCGTGATCTGACCGGGGCAAGAATCCTGTATCCCGCCGCAGTAGGTGCGCGCGATGTTTTGTCCGATGGCCTGCGCGCGCTCGGTGCCAGGGTTGATCGAATCGATGTCTACGACAGCCTTGCAACGCACGACGATGTATCATGGCTGCAAACAGCGCTGCAGTCTGGCCGTATCGACGCCGTCACGCTGACGGCGAAGAGCGCCGTTGATGCGTGGGTGGCCGCCATGGCCCCGGCGCACGCCATCGCTGATGTCGTTTCGATCGGACCGGTCACGACGCAGGCCGCGCACGCTGCCGGGCTGCGGGTGGCAGCAGAAGCGATGCCATCGACCGTTGACGGGCTGGTGGCTGCGGTGGTACGCGCGGTCGAAGCCCGACGCCACGGAATTCAACACCTGACACCCCCTCCATGATCTCTGAATCCCGCCCACTGAAGATCGGAACCCGGTCCTCCGCGCTGGCGCTGGCGCAGGCGCATACCGTGCAGGCTGAACTGGCGGCCATTGGTGTCGCCAGCGAACTGGTGACCTACACCACCATCGGTGATCGGCGGCTTGACGTCGCGTTGACGGCCATCGGCAGCAAGGGGCTCTTCACGGAAGAACTCGAACGCGACCTGCGCGAAGGGGTGACTGACCTGTGCGTGCACTCGCTGAAGGATCTGCCGACCGACGATCCAGATGGTCTGGTGGTGCTGGCGCAGCTGCCGCGCGAAGATTCGCGTGATGCGCTGGTGGTGCGTGACGACGTCGCTGGATCGCTGCTGCAGGAGCTGCCGCATGGTGCGGTCATCGGCACGTCGAGCCTGCGACGGCGTGCGCAGCTGATGGCGTTGCGGCCGGACTGCACCGTCGTGGATCTCCGCGGCAACGTCGGCACGCGACTCTCCAAGCTCGACAAGGGCCTCTGCCACGCCGCGATTCTGGCTGCGGCAGGACTCAACCGACTCGGTCTCTCATCACGCATCCGCAGCTACCTCAGCGCGCCCGAATGGCTCTCCGCGGCGGGACAGGGCGCCATCGCGATTCAGGTGCGGAAGGACGATGCGGCGGTGACCGCGATCGTTGCGAAGCTCAATCATCAGCCGACGATGGATGCGACATCATGCGAGCGTGCGCTGCTGGCGGCACTCGATGGCGGGTGTCAGGTGCCGATCGGTGCGCTGATGACCGAGTCCGACGGCGGTCGACGCATGTTGCACGGTCTGGTGGCTGGACTCGATGGCACGCCGATGCTGCGGGCGTCGGCGGTGGTTGGCCCGGACATCGTCGCAAGCGCACAGATGCTGGCCGCTCGACTGCGTGACCAGGGCGCGACAGCGATCCTCGCCGAGGCGCGCGCGGTGACGGCCGCATCGCGCGACGAGTCGCGCTGATGCGCACCCTGTGGCCGTGTCTTTCACTGGCGGTTTCGTTTCTTCGGAGAGAACCCGACGCATGACGTCCATCAGCAATCCCCACGTGGTTTCCTTCGATTCAAGCGTGTCCGATCGGTCATCAACAGGCGGCGGCGCGTTTCCGGTCGTACGCTTGCGACGGCTACGACAATCGCCGGCGATACGTGCGCTCGTTCGCGAGACGCATCTGCATCCGTCGCAGTTCATCCTGCCATTGTTCGTGCGCCCCGGCACCGGGATTCGGCACCCCATCTCCTCCATGCCGGGATGTGCGCAGACATCGGTCGACGAGTGCGTGCGCGACGCCGCCGCCGCCGCCGCGGCTGGTGTGGGCGGCGTGATTCTGTTTGGCATTCCTGCCGAAAAAGACGCGGTGGGCTCGGGGGCGGCTGACAGTCGCGGACCCGTTGCTGAGGCCGTCCGCGCGATCAAGGCGGCGCTGCCGTCGCTGCTGGTGATCACCGACGTCTGCATGTGCGAATACACGGATCATGGTCACTGCGGCGTGTTGCAGGGCGATCAGGTGGACAACGACGCAACGATCGCGCTGCTGGCCCGAGAGGCGGTGATGCACGCCGACGCCGGCGCAGACATGATCGCGCCGAGCGACATGATGGACGGTCGAGTGGGTGCCATCCGCGCAGCGCTGGACGCGGCAGGGCATGCCCACATCCCCATCATGTCGTATGCCGCCAAGTACTCGAGCGCGTTCTACGGTCCATTCCGCGAGGCGGCCGAAAGCACTCCGGCATTCGGCGACCGGCGGGCCTATCAGATGGATCCGGCCAACTCCAACGAGGCCTTGCGTGAGGTCGCCCAGGATATCGCGGAAGGGGCGGACATCATCATGGTGAAGCCGGCTGGCGCGTACCTGGACATCATCCGACGGGTGAAGGACGTGACGGGGATGCCGGTTGCCGCGTATCAGGTGAGCGGGGAATACGCCATGCTGCACGCGGCGTCGGAACGTGGCTGGCTGGACCTCGAACGGGCGATGCTCGAGAGTCTGGTCGCGATTCGGCGAGCTGGAGCGGACATCATCCTCACGTACTTCGCCACAACGGCGGCGCGAGTCCTGAACGGGTCGCGCTGACCACGTCGGCCCTTCGGTCGTCTGCTATTCTGCAGTGCGTCGGCGGACTCGCCGACGGCAGCCCACTCGATCATCAGCGTACATGTTCAATCCCTGGCACGACCTTCCACCCGGTGACAACCCGCCGGAGCACGTTACCGCGGTGATCGAGATTCCGGCGAAGAGCCGCAATAAATATGAACTCGACAAGCAGACGGGACTGTTGAAGCTGGACCGCGTCCTCTATTCCGCGGTGCACTATCCGGGCGACTACGGGTTCATTCCCCGCACGCTCCACGAGGACAACGACCCGCTCGACATCATGGTCCGGATCAATGAGCCGACCTTTCCGGGGTGTCAGATCGACGCCCGTCCGGTCGGCGTGCTGAAGATGCTCGACAAGGGCGAGCCGGACGACAAGGTGCTGGCGGTGCCGATGCACGACCCGATCCATGACGAGGTGCACGATCTGGGTGACCTGCCGAGCCACTTTCTGCGCGAAGTGGAGCACTTCTTCAAGATCTACAAGGATCTCGAAGGCAAGCGGGTGGAAATTCTCGGTTGGTTTGATGCCGAGGAGGCTCGCCGGATCATTGGGGAGAGCATCGATCGGTACAATGACAAGTTCGGCGCGGGTGCTGCCGGGGCGTGAGCAGACTCAGCAATTCTTAAAGTCCAGCTCGCCAAGAATTCTCGAATTCTCCGGGCGCGGTACTTTGTGACCAGAGCGTGCGGCACGTGGTATGCACTAGTGACTCCCGAGGCCGGTGCAATCCGGTTGCTTCGCCCTCGGTGCGGGCTGCCGCTCCGGCTTCGGACATGGACTACAGAGGAGAAACTTGATGATGAAGATTTCAGGCATTGCATTGCTGTCCGCGTCGCTGCTGCTCTCCGCCTGCGGCGCTGATGATACCACCGCTCCGGCGCTGCGGTCTCCGATCGAGACTCGGCTGTCGGCAATTGCGGTGGCTCCGACGGCGACGCTGAACGATCCGACGGTGTCGATGATGGTGTCGGTCACCAGTACGCTGGCTGAGGTGGTGAGTGGTGGCGTCTGCGCTCAGGTGATCGAAGCGCGGACACCGTCGGGCTCCACCTGGACGGATGTGAAGTCCACCTTCAGTGCGTGCAGTGCGCAGGCCATTCTGCTGTCGCCTGGCGCGACGGCGAACTTCACGGCCGTTGCTGACCCAGCGAAGATCCGGGCAGTGGCCGGTGCCGCCGGCACGTCAGTCGTGCTGCGCGCTCGGCATACCCTCTCGGGTGCCACGGCATCCTACACGTTGCAGTCCACCGAAGTGACCTGGCAGCTGCAGTAACACGCTGGGCAGGGCCAATGCAGCACGTGCGGGGCGGTCTCATTCGAGATCGCCCCGCATTGCTTTTGCAACGAAAGTCATTTCTGGTGCAACGAAATTCTCGTTTTGTCGGTGACCGAGCGTAAGTGTCGACGGTAACTCATCGAGACTGCAGCACGGATGCGTTGCTGCGTAGTTCACCGGCGTACCGTCACACTCTTTCCGCGCAGACTCTCATGCCGAAATTCATGTTTCCGATGCAGCGCCTCCTGGTCGTTGGTACCATCCTCTTTGCAGGCTGTGGCGATGACACATCGATCGCACCGCGAGCGTTGTCGGGCGAGACACGCGTCACGGCCACCATCACGTCCGTTGCTGATGTTTTCCTCTGGGCCGGCAGCGGACCTGCCCTGCACGCTCAGGTGCTGGTGCGCAATGCGGCGAACGCATCCGTCTCGATCATTCCATGCTCGAGCCATATCGAGGTACGACTGCCGTCGTCAGAGGTGTGGACCAACATCGGCTTCGCGCGTGTGGGTCTCTGTCCAATTCCGGAAACGCCGCTCGTGTCAGGGGCGGCAACTGAAATGGGTGCGAGCGGCTCGTCGGACGAGTTCCGCGTGTTGGCCGGAACTGCTGCTCGGGTAGTCGTGATCCGCGCGAAATTCCTCGTCCGATCTGGAACCGAGGAATTCTTCGTGAATTCCGACGAGTACACGCTCACGCGCCCCTGAGGCAGCAAGCCCCGGATGATCGGCCCGGTCGGTTGATCCCTCACGTATCGCACGCGGCTCGGACCGAGTCACGGACCGCGCCGCTGCTTCAACCCCGACGGAAACTGATGCCTTCCATTCGTCAGTTCTTTTTTACAGCGCTCCTCCCACTCGCGGCGTGCAGTTCGGCAACGTCACCCGAGGCGGCCGACGTACCCGTCGAGGCCCGGATCATTCGCGTCGAGGCGATTCCGATACTGTTTGGAGTCAACCCGGCTGACGTCGACGCGGAGCTGTTCACCGCCCGAGCGACGGTGCGCAGCGTGGTCGGCGATCGGCTCACGATCAGTCCGTGCACCGCAGAAATTGACGCACGGCTCCCGTCATCGCGGACATGGACACTCATCACGCCGCCGCGGCGGGTTCTCTGTGCGGCAGCGGTGCAGGAACTCGGTGCGTTTGCGACGGGCGAAATCTCCGTGACAGGCGATGTGCCGATGTTTCGCGACGTCGCTGGTGCGGAGGCGCACGCCGTCGTGATCCGCGTCCGATATCAGGCCGTTTCCGCGACGCAGCGCCGCGATCTGCAATCGGATGAATTCACGGTCAACCGACCGTAGTCAATGCGCCGGTGTGGCACACGACAGAGGGGCGGTCTCATGTCGAGACCGCCCCTCTGATCGTCTACCCGAGCATCGCACTGCGCTGCATCATCGTGCCACGCCGTTTCGTTCGTATCTGACAGTGATTCACATCACTCGGCGTCAAGCATCAGGTGCCGATAGATCAGCGCCGCGACGACCGCACCAACGATCGGTGCGGCGAGATAGAGCGCCAAGCCTTCGTACACACCCGAGGCCACCATCGGCCCCAGTGTCCGTGCCGGATTCATACTGCCGCCGGTGAGCGGACCGATGGCGAGGATGCCCAGCGTCACCGACAGGCCAATGGCGAGACCGCCGATCTTCGGTCCCTTGCCGTCGATGGCAGTGCCCATCACGGCCGTCATCAGGATGCCTGTCGCAATCGCTTCGAGTGCGAACGCCTGCCCAGTGGAGACATCGAGCGACACCATTTGACGCGTACCACGTGCACTCTCCCAGAGTGCCGACGGGAAGAGGGCCTTGAGCGACAGCGCAGCGGCAATGGCGCCAGCAAACTGGCCGGCGATGAACGTGCCTGCCTGTACCGGCGAAATGCGGCCGGTGACCAGCAGGCCGAGTGAGACCGCAGGATTGAAGTTTCCACTGATTTTCATCAGCGCGCTCACCATCACGAACAGCGCCAGGCCATGGGCGAGCGCCACTTCGACGAGGCCGGCACCGGCATCGGCGTTGCGGGTCTGCATGATGGCCGCACCGCCGATGAACGTCAGAACGAACGTGCCGAGGAATTCGGCCACAAACTCACGGGCGGGTTTCATGTCGAATGGACTGCTGAAGGTGACTTGGCAACCACCAAGATAGGCGTCTACTCAGGCGTACGAAACACGAGTGACGCGTTGATTCCACCAAATCCGAACGAGTTGGACATCACCACCGGCGGCGTCGCGCTCACGCCGCCGGTGGGCACGTGCCGGATGCGACAGGTGGCGTCAGGGGTCTCCAGATTGACCGTGGGTGGCAGCCACCCATCCTTGAGGGAGAGCATGCAGATGACGGCCTCGATCGCTCCGCTCGCACCGAGGGCATGTCCATGATAGCCCTTGGTACCGCTGACCCAGATGTCACTGAGGGAATCACCGAAGACGGTGCGCATGGCATCGACTTCCGTGGGATCGTTGAGTGGCGTGGCGCTGGCGTGCGCGTTGATGTAACCAACATCGGTGGCCGCGACGTCGGCGCGCGTGATCGCCTGCTGCATTGCTCGCGCCGCCTGGGCACCGCCAGGCAATGGCGCCGTCATGTGGTGTGCATCGTTGGTGGTGCCGAAGCCGATCAGTTCACCGTAGATCTGCGCCCCGCGTGCGATCGCGCGGCTCCGTTCCTCGAGGATCAGCGCGGCTCCGCCTTCACCCATCACGAATCCGTCGCGCCCCGCGTCGAACGGACGGCTGGCGCGGGTCGGGTCGTCGTTACGCGTGGACATGGCGCGAATCAAGGCGAATGCACCGAAACAGAGTGGTGCGAGCGGTGCCTCGGCGCCGCCAGCAATCATCACGTCGGCATACCCGTCGCGCACCTGGCGATAGGCCTCGCCGATGGCGATCGCGCCCGACGCACAGCTCATCGCGTTGGTGGAGTTCGGACCCTGCACGCCGGTCTCGATCGCGATGTTGCAACTCGAGGCGCCGCCGAATACGGCCAGGGCGAGTGTAGCATCCACCGCACGCAATCCGCCGACGATATATCGCCCGAGCTGTTCCTCGGCGTATCCGACGCCCGCCAGCGCCGTCCCCATCATGACACCGATGTTCTCGCGGGATTCGCGGGCCAGGTCGATGCCCGAATCGGCAAGCGCCATGTTGGCCGCAATCACGCTCAGCTGCCCGAAGCGATCGAGACGCTTGACCCGCTTTGCCTCGAGATGGTCCTCGGCGTGGAAGTCGTTCACCTGTGCCGCGATGTGCGTTCGGAACGGTGAGGGGTCGAAGCGCGTGATCATGCCGACCGCCGAACGTTCGGCGCGCAGCGAGGTGCGAAGCGCATCGAGACCGATGCCAATCGGTGTGATGGCGCCAAGGCCTGTGACGACGACGCGTCGGGGAAGGGACATCAATGACTCGGCAAGAGAAGACGTTGAACGTTCAAGACTGTCGTTCGGCGGCGCGCGCCAGACCAGCCAGCGTGCGCGATGCAATTCCGTGAATGAAGATCGGCCCGATCACCGCCATCGCGGCGACCCGCCCGATCAGCGGCCACCAGGGACCGTCCCACGCGTGCACAATACGCACGTGCGTCACGTTCGGATCGTCGCGACGGAGGAATTGCCATTCCACCTCCATGCCGGTCGTGATACCCTGCACGTGCTTGAACCGGATGTTGGGGATCGTGTCGTCAATGGACATCTCCGACAGCCACCAGGTCTTCCAGTCGAGCGGACCACCGAAGGGGCGATTGGCGCTCATCTCGACCAGCCCGCCGCCATCGCGCGCCCGATTCCGGAACGTCACGAAGTTGTAGTGCGGCAGATGGTCGGGCCATCCGAGCACATCACACGCAATCCGAAACATCACATCGCGCGGCGCCCGAACGGTCTGCTCATCGACAACGATCATGTGGCGTTGCAACGGCATCGGCCCGAGTCGGTACGGCGATCGGAGCTTGTCTGGCTGGGGAGTCGTCATGGTGTTGAAGAGTGCAGCGAACGGGTGCCGGTGACGCGAGAAAGGATGCGCACTCCCGGAACGGCTCAGCCCGCGTGGGCAGGATGCCAGTCGGCAGTGACGCGCCATCCGAGATGTGTCTGTATCGTGGCGGCTACCCCGGTGGACTGAAGAATGGCACGGCGGAGCTCATCGGGCGCGAATCCACGCAGCACACTGACCACGCCATCGTGGCGGCTGACCGGATGGAAGCCGAGTGGGAAGCTCGTCAGCCAGAGGCCCGCGGCCGCGAGCCAGCTGCGGCGGAGATCGCTGATCAGGACGGTGTGGCGAGCGACTCGATTCAACTCAGCGATGATGGCAGCGAGCGCATCCGGTGGAAAATGATGGACGACCTGAGCCGCAATCACCAGGTCGGCGGAGGCCCGTGGCAGTGGCAGCGCAAAAATGGAACCGCAGATGAAGTGGCTGCCGCGTTTCCTGACTGCGGGCGCCAATTCGAGCGCGACGTCGATCGCCACCGGTCTTGGCCTGCGACCCGTCTCGCGTAGCGCGTCACAGACCGCGTCGAGGATGTCCCCCGAGCCAGCCCCCACGTCCACGACCAACGGTGCCTCGGGCAGGCGCGACGCGATGGCTCGCACGCGCGATACCACGGCACGTGTGCCCCCGAAGAGTGCATTGGCGCGAGCGATATCGATGTGCGATCGCGCCACGAGCGCCGGTGACACCCCAGGTTCGTCGAGGACCTCGTGTCCCATCCGGCGTGCCGGCGTGAGGAAGCCCACTCGACTCGCCGTCAGCGGGTCAGTGAGGCGTAGCCGCCTCGATAGTACAGCAGCGGTTGCAGGTCGCGCGCCACACCGTATTCCACACTGCCGACGAGAATGGTGTGGTCGCCCTGTGCGAGGCGCGCCGTGACGGTGCATTCCACCGCGGCCAGGGTGTCGTCGAGCAGCGCCACGCCCGTGCTCCCACGCGTGAAGCCGACGCCATCGAAGCGATCACCCTCACGGCTCGAGAACCGGCGCGAGAGCGCTTCCTGGTCGGAACTCAGGATGTTGATCGCGTAGTGCGCTGCGTCCTGCAGGACGGGCCAGAGTGATGCGCCGTGGTCGATGCAGACGAGCACCAGTGGCGGGTCGAGCGAGAGTGACGAAAATGCACTGACGGTCATGCCCTGATCTCGGCCGTCGGAGTCGACGGTGGTCACGATGGTGACGCCCGAGGCAAAGCGGCCGAGGACGGCGCGATAGAGATCCTTGTCGATTGGCATGCGTTCAGGCGGCCTTGCGCGATCCGAGCCAGCGGCGCGGGTCGAGGAAGTGGAGAAGGAAGGACGGACGAAGTACTGCGCTGGCGGGAACGAAATCACCAGTGACACCGATCAGCAGGTCGGCCAGATCGCGCCGATGCCCAAGCACACGGGCAGCGTGGTTCATGAGCATCGGGGACGAAACTGCAGCGCCAATGACTCGTTCGACACGCCATTTGTTCTGAAATTCTGCTACGCGCGCGCTGTCGTACGCTGCCAGTGCGGCGACGGCCGCACGCGGTGACGCGGCCCTGATGGCATCGGCTGCGAACCCGCCGAGCAGCTCACCGCCACGGAGCGCAGCATAGATGCCTTCGCCCGTGAACGGATCGAAGAAGTCGGCTGCATCGCCGACGAGCGCTGCACCGGGTGCCCAGCCGCGCCGGGCGTGTGACGCGAACGGGCCCGTGACCATGACCGGTCCGACACGGGTCGCTTCGGTAAAGCGTGCTGCGAGTTGCGGGTGTCGCGCCAGCCAGCGCGTCATGAAACCGGCACTGTCACCTGCGGCCGCTTTTGCCAGCGCCTTCGGGACGACGATCGCCACGTTCGTCTCACCGTGCCCCACGTCGGCCAGGCCCACGTATCCATCCTGTTCGACGTGCATTTCCCCGTGCGCGCCGATCCCGCTGACATCGCGGTAGTGGGCCACGAAGGCGACACGTCGCGGCCACGGCAGATGCGCCGCGAGACCAAGCCGTCGTGCCACGCCACTGCGCAATCCGTCGGCACCGATGACGAGTGGCGCGCGCAGCTCGCGCAGGCTGCCATTCACGCGCACGCGCACACCGCAGACCGTGTCGCCGACGGTGATCAGGGAGTCGAGCGTGACGCCTTCTCGGACCGACGCACCGGCCAGGCGCGCCGCCTGCTGCAGGATCGGATCCAGATGCCGCCGGCGTAGCGCCAGACCTCGATCGCGGAATCCACTGAAGCCATGTTTCGCCGCGAACTCCCCATGGATGATGCCACCGTCCGGACTGCGGACACGCATCCCCGAGAGTTGTGCGGCCCCGGCATTCTCGACCGTGCCGAGCACGCCCATGGCATCGAGAATGCGCGACCCCTGCGGACTGAGATATTCGGCGCAGGGTTTATCGCGCGGGAAGGATGCCTTGTCGACGACGACGACATCCAGTCCCTGCGACGCCAGGGCCCATGCCGTCGCTGACCCGGCGGGTCCGCCCCCGATCACGATGGCCTGCACCGACTCACGATTGCAGGCCGTCATGGGCGATGTGCGCCATCGAGCGCGGTGAAGACCTGCCAAGCGGTGCCTCCGCCGATGAGTGTCGCCGCGAAGTTCACGCCGTCGTTGTTGAACCAATCGAGCCCACCGGCTTTCAGCGTCGGCGTGCCGTCCGCGTCCCTCAGCCGTTCGGTCATGCGTCCGGTGTGCGGCGAGCGGCGGCGCTGCTGCAGGGTTGCACCGAGCACCGAGTCCGCCAGCGCTCCGACCACCCCGCCAGTGGCGGCGGCAACCGCGACTGACACCGGCCAGCGCAGCACGGCGGCGAGCAATCCGATGAAGGCAGCTCCACCCGCGGTTGCCGCAAGACCGAGGATCGACACACCGCCCGACATTCCCGGCTCGAGCGGCGCACCGGTGAGGATCGAGCGCGGCGCGCTCCGAGAGAGCATCCCGATCTCGGTGCCCCATGTATCGGCCGTGGCGGCAGCGAGCGCGCCAAGGCCGACGGTGGCGAGCGGCCACGAACCGGTCCCACGCGACGCAGCGAGCGCTGCGGTGCCGAACAGGGCGCCGTTGGCCAGGACCTGCGCGGCGTCTCGCGCTCCTGCCTTTTCGATTACCTGCGCACTGCGACGCTGCTTCTCCGTCCGCCCGACGCGGCCGAGCACAACGCTGGTGATGAAGAAGGTCAGCAAGAGGGCCACCCAGTCGAGCCCTGCGAGGGCGCAGGCACTGCCCAGGATGGCAGCGGCCACTGCGCCGGCCGTCGTCAGCAGGCCCGCGCGCCAGACCATGGCGGCGATGAGAGGGCCGAGCGTTGCCGCGACGAATGGCGGCAACATCAGGCCGGTGCGATCTGGATGGCGCGCTCGTGCAGCAGCAGCGCAACACGGGCACGCAGCGACGCCGGCGCGATCCCAGGAGAGACCGCCCGGCGCACGACGCGCAGGAATACCACGTCGCTCTTCAGCCGGTTGCCGCATGGTGCGCAGTCCGCGAGGTGCGCATTGAGCGCTCCGAGGGTCGCCGCATCCAACTCTCCGTCAATCGCGGCGAACACCTCCGCACGGGCCAGATCACAGGTCAATGCGGGTGTGCCCGATTGATCGGCGGAGGTCATCATTGGCACAGGTCAACCAGCAGATGTGCCACAGCGCAGGAAACGGGAGAGTGAGCCATGCGCCAGAAAGGCCGGAGTCCGGGGAGAGATTCAGGTTCGCCAATATACCGAAGCGCATCGCCACTCGGGCGGTTCCTAACTCACCATCTGTCGCCCTCGCTTGTCCGGTTTTCTGCTTCGGTATAGGTTCGGTGCGTGTCCGGTGCGCGCTCGCGATGCGAGGTGATGTGCCGACGCGCGACCCGATTCCGCAGCGCCGCGGCGGGCGCCTCCTTCACGAGTGACGCCGATGTCCACCACCGTTGATGCGCGCCTCCCACTCAGCCTGCTGGAAGCGGTTCGTGTCGTCGATACGCCGGAAGGCAACGTCGAATCGGAGTACATCGAGGAGCTGCGCACGAAGCGGCTCGGACTCAGCGACACCGTGTACGCGCAGATCAAGCGATACAGCGAAGCGGTCCGTCGCAATCAGCGCACGGTGCGCGACGAGGCGGCGGCACTGGCACGCCTGATCGGTCGTCGCACCGATGCGCATCGCGTCTTCGACTCGGCTGGGTCATTGCTGGCGCGTGAGGCAGTCGACACCGTCGCCGGTACACACCGCGTTGCAATCCGTCGGCTGCCGGGCATCTTCGCTCGTCCGCTGGCGCTGGCGGCGATGCGGCGGCTGACCAAGCGGTATCTGGATGCCGAACTCCATCGCGTTGGAGCGACGGTGATTCTGACGGTGGCTGATCCGGTCACCATCGAGGGCTCGCCGATCGCTGGCTACGCGTTCTACGCGTCTGCGTTTTCAACGATCCTCGAGGAATTGACGGGCGTGCCGGCGGTCGTGACGCGAATCGACGATCCGGAGCCAGGGCAGCGGTGGCGCGCGTCGTGGGGGCGGTCCTGACCGCGCGGATCGATCGGTGAATAGGTTTCGCCGATGCGAGAACCACACCGCCTTCCCGAAATCCAGTCGGCCCTGACTGCTGCGGGCCTGGATGGCTGGCTGTTGTACGAGTTCAAGGGATGTAATCCGATTGCCGCTGGGATGCTCGGTTTCGAGGGCCTCTCGTCGCGGCGCGCCGTGGCTTGGCTGCCCGCATCGGGAACGCCGGTGGCATTGATGCATGCGATCGAGCTCGATGCGTGGCGCAAATGGCCCGCGGGATGGGGTCGCCGCATCTATCAATCGTGGCAGTCGCTCGAATCGGAGGTGTCCGCGCTGGTCAGCGGCAAGCGCGTGGCGATGGAGTACTCCCCGGGTGACGCGGTTCCGTATCTCGACCGCGTGCCGGCCGGCGTGATCGAGATGGTACGTGCCTGCGGCGCCACGGTGGTCACGTCGGCGGAACTGGTGACGCGGTTCTACGCATTGCTGACGCGTGACCAGCTGACCGCACACGGTCGTGCGGCCGAGCTGCTGGCGCAGATCGGCCCGGCGGCCTTGCGTCGGGCGGCCGACGCGGCACATGCGGGAACGCCGCTGAATGAATTTGAAGTCCAGCAGTGGATCATGTCACAGTTCGACGCCCACGGGCTGATCACCTCGCATCCGTCCAATGTCAGTGTCGCCTCAAATAGTGCGAATCCGCACTATGAACCGGCCGCGGATCGCCACGCACTGATCACGGCGGACCAGGTGCTGCTGATCGATCTGTGGGCAGGCGAACCTGGGCAGCCGTTCGCTGACCAGACGTGGATGGCCACGATCGGATCGCCCGCCGATGCGGACATCACCCCGGTCTGGCTTGCAATTCGCGATGCGCGTGACGCCGCGATTGCTGCAGTGCGCGCGGCCTGTGCACGCGGCGAACGCATCAAGGGCGCTGCGGTCGACGATGCGGCGCGTGATGTCATTACATCGCGTGGTTTTGGCTCGGCGTTCACGCACCGCACGGGGCACTCCATCGATGCCCGCGATCTGCACGGTTCCGGCCCGCACATGGACGGCTTCGAGACCCGCGAGGAGCGCGAGCTGCTGCCGGGTGTGCTCTTCTCGGTCGAGCCCGGGATCTATCTGCCCGGTCGCTTCGGTATGCGCACCGAAGTGAACGTCGCGATCACGCTCGACGGCGAGCTCCTCGTCACCCCCGGATCGATTCAGACCGACCTGTTCCGCCTCTGATGCCCGCTTCAGGTCAAGCCGTACGTGAAGGGGTTGCAGTACGCGCTGCGCAGCTTGGCATGGTCGTGAACATTGCGCTGACGGCCTCGAAACTCGTCGCCGGTGTGGTCGGCAATTCGTATGCGCTGGTGGCGGACGCGGCGGAGAGTGCCTTCGATCTCTTCGGATCGCTGGCAGTGTGGACCGGTGTGCGCATCGCCGATCGAGACGCAACCGACGAGTATCCATTCGGTTTCGGCAAGGCCGAGGCGCTGGCAGGGGCGTCGGTGGCGATGCTGCTGCTGATTGCCAGCATCGGGATTGCAGTGGCGTCGATCTACGAAATTCGCACGCCGCATCACGCGCCTGCTCCCTGGACGCTGGGCGTGCTGGCTGCGGTGATCGTCATCAAGGAGTTGATGGCAAAGCGGGTCCAGCGCATCGCACGCGCGGCCGGCAGTACCGCGCTCGCAGCCGATGCACAGCACCATCGGAGCGATGCACTCACGTCGCTGGCCGCATTCATTGGCATTTCGGTGGCCCTCGCCGGTGGTCCCGGCTGGGAGAGTGCGGATGATTGGGCCGCCCTGATCGCCGCGGGCATCATCGCCTGGAATGGTGTGGCGCTGATGCGGACGGCGGTCGCCGACCTGATGGATCGGGTGGCCGCACCCGACGTGGTCGCCTCGATTCGTGCGGCGGCACACGGCGTTGATGATGTGCGCGCGGTCGAGAAGCTCGCCGTGCGTCGATCTGGCCGCGGCTATTGGGTCGATATCCATATCGAAGCCGACCCGATGATGTCCCTCGAGGCGGCCCACATCGTCAGTGGCAAGGTGAAGGGAGCGATCCGGGCCGCGACACCGCAGGTGCTCGGCGTGCTGGTTCACATGGAACCGCACAATGGCTCGACACCGACTGGGACACAGGAGCACGACTGAATGCGCCATCTGGTGTGGGTGACGGTCATGTTCGCGGCGGCAGTGCCGTGCGCAGCCCAGAGTGGCAGGACCGTACACGATGCCATGCTCTGGGGTGGTGTGTTCGGAGATCATCGCATCGCGACCAAGACGGCGCTCTACGTGGACTATCAGGGGCGCCGCGCTGATGCGGGCACGGTCTGGCAGATCAACCTTGGCGCGGTGGGCATCACACGCGATCTGTCGCCGCGCTGGCGGGCCACGGCAGCGATCGGATGGTCGCGTGGATATCGTTACGGCGAGTTCCCGGCTAGGACGAATTCGTTTGAGCTTCGCCCATGGGTGCAGGTGAACGGCACCCGTCCGTTGGGCGCCTGGACTTGGAGCGATCGTATGCGGGCGGAGTTTCGTGTGCTTCGCTCGATCGGCGAGTTCGCGCCTCCGGATGCCGATTGGTCGCCGACCGTGGTTCGTGTGCGTCGTCAGGATAGATTCCAGCACGCGCTACGGAAGGACGGAACGCTGTACGTCGCGGCATCGCAGGAATTTCTCGTGAACGTGCTGCCGGCGAAATCGCGGGTGGCGATGCTCGAGCAATCGCGGACGCAGTTTGTCGTTGGGCGCCAGCTGACGAAACGCAATCGCGCCGAAGCGGGCTACGGGTTGCAGCGATTCAATCGTCGCGGCGGGTATGAAATGAATCACGCGCTGCTCCTCTACTTCCGTACCTCGGTCCCGATCCGCTGATGTCGCCTCGGATGTGTGCAGTGGTCGGTGCGCTCTGGCTGGGAATCGCTGCCTGCAGCTCGAACGACACTGAAGCCACGCGGGGCCCGGCGGGTAGTGCGACGCTGCCGCAGTCACGCACGGTGAACGCGGTGCGCCTTCCACTCATGCGCCCGCTGCCGTCACGCGAACCGATCGCCGGTGACCGGCCGGTTACGGTGCGCGTGCGTGTGGTGTTCGCTGGTACGGCGCCGATGGACACTACGGTGCAGGCGCGGAGCTTTGCCCCGGAGTGTGGCGCAAGCTTTGTCGATACTGCCGTCGTCCGGAACGGCAGTGCGGTTGCCGACGCGATCGTCTGGGTCGAGGGCGCAACGGCATTGCGCGCAGAAAGCGTGACTGAATACCGTCCGACGATACAGCTCGACCTCTGCCGACTTCGGCCACGTGTGCAACTCGCGTCACTCGGCAGCACGCTCTTGCTGGTGATGCGCGATTCGCTGGCCCAGTCACTGGTGGTGGTGCCCTCGTCCCCTTCGGCGCCGGTGGACACGGTGCCGTTCATGATGGCTGGTCAACTCATTCCAGTGCAGCACCGGGCTGACAGTTCGGGCGTACTGGCGGTCTTCGCCACCGGACTCCCGTGGGCCCGGGCGTATGTGGGAATTGCACCGCCTGCCACCAGCGCGCTGTCCGATGCCGCTGGTACAGCGCAGTTCACGCTCGACGGCCGGGCCACCAGGGCGACTCTCCGCGCCTGGCATCCGTCGCTGGGTGAGGCCGCGGCGACCGTCTCGTTCAGTGCCGCAAAGTCTGCCTACGAATTGACGCTCACGTTCAAGCGTTAGCGTCGTCGGGCGCGGTGACGAACGCGACAATCTTTTCGACCACACTGGGTTCGCGCAGAATTCTGACGTGACCGCTTCCGGCTGGAGCAAGCCAACGCTCCGCATTCGGCCAGTCGGCAGCGAGGCCTTCCGATTCCACGACGAGTACCTGTTCGTCGTCTGCCGCATGCACGACCAGCAACGGCGCGCCGCCGGCGCGCATTGCCTGTGCGGCCAGTGACACGGTCTCCAACTCGTGCCACCGGAAGCGCCACCGCCGTTCGAGCATGGAGATCATTGCCGCCTGTACGGCCTCGGTGGCCTGGTGTCGGCGCAGGAACCGGCGCAGCGGGCGATCCACGCTACTTGGCGCGCCGATGCTGACGGCGCGCGGCAACGGCGAGACCCCGCCATTGGCGCGCGACGCGATGGCCGCCAGCACGGCCAGCCCACCGAGTGAGTGTCCGACCAGCGCTTTGGGTGTGCCGAGGGTGTCCAGCACGCGCAGCAGCGCGTTTCGAAATCCGGGGAGCGACGCGCGATCACCGTCGGAGGAGCCGTGCGCGGGTGCATCCAGCACGACCACCCGATGCTGCCGCTCGAGCAGCGCCGTCGCGATATGCGCCCACTGCGTTCCACGGCCGCCCCACCCGTGCAGACAGACCACGCACGGCCAGGCCTCATCACCCCAGCTCCACGACGCGATACGCCCTTCGCTGCCGAGCACGTCGCGGTGTTCGGCGCCACTCGGCATGAATTTCGGCATCGCGGCGCGGGCAGCTGGCTCGGTAATCCGCCGAGTGATTGGTGGGGGTGTGGTGAAGCGCCGCACCGCCTCGGCCGCCGCCGCGTCGACGTCGGCCCACGCCGTCAGGGGCGGCAAGTCATCCGGGAGAGGTGCTGGCGGACGGTCATCAGGTGCGAGGGGCATGGTCGCAAGCTACTCGCCCTCAAACCCGTCCAAGGCTCCGTGGTATACTCAAGTTGCACAGACCTCCCTCGCTCAGCCCGAATGTCCCTGTGACCACCTCAACGCTCGACCCTCGCGCAGATGCTCTTCGCCGCGGCCGCATCCTGAATGTGGTATCGCTGCTGTACAACGCCGCCGAGGCGATCATTGCGATGACGGCGGGGCTCGCAGCCGGGAGCATCGCGTTGGTGGGTTTCGGGGTGGACTCGCTGCTCGAGCTGGGGGCGTCGCTGACGGCGACGTGGCGACTGACCGCCGACAGTGACCCACGATCGCGCGAGCGGGCAGAATTCATCGCCCTCCGCCTCACGGGTGCGTCGTTCCTCGGTCTGGCGTGCTACGTCGCATACGAGTCGGTGCAGTCACTGCGTCATCATGACGTACCGGGCGAGAGCACCATTGGTCTCGTGTTGGCCCTCTTCAGTGCGCTCATCATGCCGCCGCTGGCCCGCGCGAAGCGTCGCGTTGCGGAAACCCTTGGCAGCGGCGCGCTGGCCGCGGAAGCACAGCAGACGATGCTCTGCAGCTATCTGTCGTGGATTCTGCTGCTGGGCCTCGCGTTGAACGCGATCTTCGGCTGGTGGTGGGCCGATCCGCTGGCGGCGATGGCGATGGTGCCGATCATCGGGCGTGAGGGCTGGGAAGCGCTGCGTGGCCGATCATCGTGCGCCTGCCATCCGCAGGTGCATTCGCACTGAGGCACATGGGGCGCCCGTGCACATGGGGCGCCCCATGCATGTCACCAGGAACGATTCAGAGCGAAAGCTGTCGATCGACGACCATCGCCACGAAGAGCAGCGCGAGATACAGCAGTGAGTAGCCGTACACCCACCAGGCCGGCTTCACCCAGTCCTTGGCGCGCATCATCTTCACCACGCCGCCAAGGAGCAGTCCGCCAAAGATCGTCGCGCTGATCCCGTAGATCCAGCCGAAGGCTCCATAGGTGACCGGCAGGAGCGTGATGACGAGCAGCACGATGGTGTACCAGAACATCTGGCGCATCGTTTCGCGTTCGCCCCACACCAGCGGCGCCATCGGTACGCTGGCGTTGCCGTAGTCCTTTTGTTTGTTGAGCGCCAGCGCCCAGAAGTGTGGCGGCGTCCAGTAGAAGATGATCATGAAAAGGTAGATCGCCGTCAGATCGATGCGCCCGGTGACGGCCGCCCACCCAACCAACGGGGGGAATGCGCCGGCCGCACCACCGATCACGATGTTCTGTGGTGTGGTGCGCTTGAGCCACCGCGTGTAGATGAACACGTAGAAGTAGAATCCGCCCAGTGCCAGCGCCGCGGTCAGCACATTGACGAAGAACGCCAGCATCCAGGTGGCCGTTGCGGCAAGGGCAGTGCCAAATGCGAGCACCGCGATCGGCGTCATTCGACCGCTGGGAATCGGGCGCAGTCGGGTGCGCGTCATCACATTGTCGATGTCTCGATCGAGGAACATGTTGACCGCGTTGGCGCCGCCAGCCATCAGATATCCGCTGCACATCACGATCGCCAGCAGGGTCAGGCTCGGTCGACCGGCGATGTACATCGGCGCGGCGGTCGTCACCAGCAGCAACGAGATGATGGTTGGCTTGGTGAGCATCACCAGGTCGCGCCAGAGCGGGCGCGCAACAGCAACGCCCGAGGCGACGACCGGAGTGGTCATGCGGTTGCTCCTGCCAGCTGCGGAGCGCGCGGGCGCACAGGCGCGCCAACGGCCGCACCATCGGCCGGAGGATTCTTCGCGCGTCGAGCGGCGTAGGTCAGTGTCAACGTCGCAACCCAGAGCAGCACTCCCGTTGCCTGATGCAACGACCGGATCACGATCGGAAACCCGCCCAGCACCATCAGCGCGCCGAACACGATTTGCAGCACGACCACGACCGCTGCAATTCCGGCCAGCAGCGTGATCGTGGCGTGCTCCCGGCGGCGCATGATCGACACGGCCATGAACACGACATGCAACGCCGTCAGATACGCCAGCACGCGGTGCGTGAGCTGGATGTGTTGTGCACCGCCGCCAAGCGAGCCTTCACCGCAGAGCGGGAAGCCCACGCACGCCACCGAGGCCCCGGTCCACTTGGCCACCATGCCGCCCATCATCACCGTCAGCAGTGCCAGCACCGCGGCCACCGTCGATGCCTTCACCGTCTTGCTCGACACGACGCGTTCGGAGATCGCGGTGAGTGAGGGCAAACCACCGGCGCGCATCCAGGCCACACTGAGCGTGGCCAGCAGCGACATCGCCACTGCCTTGTGCGCAAGGGTGGCCCACCACTCGTTGCGGTAGTTCACCGTGACCGCGCCGAGAGTCGCGGCGGTCAGCACGATGCCGAACGCCAGCGCCGCTGCCCGCAGTACCCCAGTTCTGCCAGCGACCCCGGCCTCACGCCGGCGAAGGAACGCCATCAACAGGAAGGCAGCGACCACCGTCGAAAGAGTGGCTGCGAAATACCGATGAAACACCTCGATGACCAGGTCGGGGCGATCGAGCGGTGGAAACCAGTAGCCATAACACTTTGGCCAATGATCGCCGCAGCCCATGCCGGACCCGGAAATCCGCACGAAGCCACCGAACACCACGTGGCCGAGGGCGGCAAGAAACGAGACGCCAGCAAGGCGGCGAAGGAGGTTCATGTCGTGACTCCGGCGGTTGCAGCGACCGGCAGCGTACTCCGCTGGGCCTCGATTGCCTGCCAGGTTGCCACCAGCAGATACACCAGTGTGACGGCGGGAAGCACGACCCAGAGCACCTCAGCGGCGCGGCGAATGGGCGGCAGGGTGTGCGAATGCTGAACGGCGGCGCCGGCGGCAAATGCGGAGCGCAAGATGTAGCGGTGCGCGATCACGCAGAGGGCGACAGCCACCCAGAAGATCGTGGTTGCGATCATTCTCAGAATGTGGGTTACGGACGACGAACGGGTTGCACTGGAATGAACGGCGACCCTGCAACCAAAGTTCACCGGTTTTGCCAAGGATCGGTAGCTGCGTACCGGTAGCTGCGTTGCGGTTGCGCTGCCGGGGGAGTAGGCTGGCCAGATGAGCGCACCCCCGTCTGCCCCCGGTCTCCAACGCCGCCTCGGCCTCTGGAGCTCCGTCGCCGTCCTGATCGGAATCACCATCGGGTCGGGAATCTTCCGTTCGCCCGCCGGCATCGCCGCCAAGCTGCCCGGACCGTTACCGCTGATGGCGGTCTGGGTCGCGGGCGGCGTGGTCGCCCTCTGTGGGGCACTCAGCCTGGCCGAGATTGCCAGTGTCTACCCGAAGACCGGTGGCATTTACGCCTACCTGCGCGAGTGCTGGGGGCGGATGCCGGCGTTTCTGTTCGGCTGGGCGGAGTTCATCATCATCCGTGCGGCGGCCATCGGCGCAATCTCGCTCACCTTTGCCGAGTATTCTCTGCGGGTGGCGGGATTCGACGCCTCGGTGGCGCCGTACAGTGACTGGTCACACTGGCTGGCGGCGCTGGCGATCATCGTCACCAGCGCGTTCAACATCGTCGGCATGCGCTGGGGCTCGCTGGTTCAGAACATCACCACCGTCGCCAAGTACGCCGGCCTGCTCTTCATCGCGGTCATGGCGATCGCGATCGGTCTGCCCAAGACAGGCGGGCATTTCACTCCCGCAGCGCCGCCTGGCAGCTTCTCGGTGGGAGCCTTTGGATTGGCGCTGGTGAGTGTGCTCTGGGCCTTCGATGGATGGGCCGACGTGAGCTTCGTCGGTGGCGAGATCAAGGATCCGCAGAAGAATCTGCCTCGGGCGCTGATCATCGGGACGGTGGCCGTGGTGGCGATCTACCTGTTGGCGAACATGGCGTACCTGATCGTGTTCCCGGTGGAACAGATTGCCAAATCGAAGCTGGTGGCCGCTGATGTCGCGCAGTATCTGGTCGGAGCGTGGGGCGTGACGATGGTCGGCTTGACCGTCATGCTCTCGACGTTCGGATCGCTGAATGGCACCATGCTGGCATCGCCGCGCATCTTCTTCGCCATGGCCGATGATGGATTGTTCTTCAAGCAGGTGGCCAAGGTGCATCCGAAGTACGAGACCCCCTGGGTGGCGATCAGCCTCAGCTGCGTGCTTGGCGTGGCCTTCGTGCTGCTGCGGAGCTTCGAGCAGCTGGCGGATGCGTTCGTGACGGCGATCGTGCCGTTCTACATGCTTGCCATCGCTGGAATTTTCGTGCTGCGCCGGCGGAAGGACCACGCTCCGGCCTTCCGGACTCCGCTGTACCCGATCGCACCAATCGTCTTTTTGCTCTCGACGACCTTCTTGATCGTCACGGCGTTGATCGACGAGACGACGCGGTGGCCCGCACTGGCGGTGTTCGGAGCGATCCTGGCCGGGGTTCCGGTGTATCTGATTGCGTTCCGGCAGCGGCCGGGCGGCGCGGCACAGTAACTCGCCTGAAGCGCTCTTCTGGACCGCGTAGCGCTGGAGTGGTGACGCCGCGCTGACGGCCGGTGGTAGAACTGATGCCAGATCCTGCGGCCCGGGATCCAGCGGAGCGAAGCTACGTGAAGTACGAGACGTCAAGTACGAGACGTGAAGTACGAGACGTGACCGGGCGGGTCCAGCTGCTGGACCCGCCCGGCGTGCGTTCAGGCGCGCAGAGTTTACTTCTTGGCGACGGTCTCTTCTTTGAGGAGCCGCTTCGAGATGAAGAAGACGAAGTAGGCGACCACGATGAACTTGATCATCGCCGCAAGAACGACGCCGACCTGGAATGGACCCACCACGAGCTTCTGCCAGTCGCCACTGGGCAGCATCATGCCAACGATCGGCATCAGCAGCCCATCGACGATCGAGGTGACGAGTTCGCCGGCCTTGCTGCCGATGATCACACCCAGCGCCAGTCCGATGACACCGTATTCCTTGAGAAACGCCTTGAATTCGCCCACGATCGCCTCACGCTGTGGAAGTCTGCCAAGCTGCACGCCGTATTCTGGGGAGTAACCGGCGAGGCGTGCCACAGAGAGCATGCCGAGAAGCTCGCAGCTCTGATTTGCAGATTCTAATGTCGCGCGGGAGTCTGGGGAAGCTGCGAGCTGGAGTCGCCGTCGCTGAATCCCGCCGCCGACGTCATGACCCAACTGCCGCCATGATGCGCACGGCGGTGTCAGACGTGGCGGTTGACTCCGGCGCTAAAAGACCGAGAACTTGATGTACTTGCGCGGGTCCCGCTTGAAGTCTGCGGTGACGCTGTCGAGGCGTGTGACCAGACGACGCACATCGTTGTAGAGCAGCGTGTCGGTCAGCAGCTTGCCTGCTGTACCCTCGCCCCGTTCCAGT